>NZ_JBIAIG010000001.1:0-564924 GCF_042871235.1 Streptomyces sp. NPDC005931 | reverse complement strand
TGGGGGGGGGGGGGTTCCGTCGGTTCGGCCGGCCCGCCCCCCCCGGGGGGGGGCCCCGCCGCCCTCGCGGGCCGGCGCGCCACTCGCCGTTGCGGCGCGGAACGTCAGACCGTACGGAACGCCAGCACCACGTTGTGGCCGCCGAACCCGAACGAGTCGTTCAGCGCGGCGATCCTGCCCTCCACGGGCAGCTTGCGCGCCTCACCGCGGACCACGTCGGCGTACGCCTCGGCCTCCGGGTCCAGGTTCTCCACGTTGATGGTCGGCGGAGCCACCCGGTGGTACAGGGCCAGCACCGTCGCCACCGACTCCACACCACCGGCACCGCCGAGGAGGTGGCCGGTCATCGACTTGGTCGCGGAGACGGCCATGTGGTCGGCGTCGTCGCCGAACACCTTGCGCAGCGCCTTCAGCTCGGCGATGTCGCCGGCCGGCGTCGAGGTGGCGTGCGCGTTGACGTGCACGATCTCCGCCGGGTTCAGGTCGGTGCGGTCCAGCAGGTTCTGCAGGGCGTGCGAGATGCCGCGGCCCTCCGGCTCGGGCTGCACGATGTCGTGGCCGTCGGCGGAGATGCCCTGGCCGACCGCCTCCGCGTAGACGCGGGCGCCGCGCGCCGCGGCGTGCTCGGCGGACTCCAGGACGACGACACCGGCGCCCTCGCCGAGGACGAAGCCGTCCCGGGCGACGTCGTAGGGCCGCGAGGCGCCCTGCGGGTCGTCGTTGTTCTTGGACATCGCCATCATGTTGCCGAACGCGGCGATCGGCAGCGGGTGGATCGCCGCCTCCGTGCCGCCGGCGACGACGACGTCGGCGCGGCCGGAGCGGATCATCTCGATGGCGTAGCCGATGGCCTCCGCGCCCGAGGCGCAGGCCGAGACCGGCGTGTGCACGCCCGCGCGGGCGCCCACGGCCAGTCCGACGTTCGCCGAGGGGCCGTTGGGCATCAGCATCGGGACGGTGTGCGGGGAGACGCGGCGGACGCCCTTCTCCTTGAGCACGTCGTACTGGTCCAGCAGGGTCGTCACACCGCCGATGCCGGAGGCGATGACCGCGCCGAGCCGGTCCGGGTCGATGTTCGGGTCCTCACCGGCCTTGCCCTCGAAGCCCGCGTCGGCCCATGCCTCCTGGGCGGCGATCAGCGCGAACTGCGCCGACCGGTCCAGGCGGCGGGCTTGCGGCCGGGGGATGACCTCGGTGGGTTCCACGGCCACCGGGGCCGCGATGCGAACCGCCTGCTCGGCGGCCCACTCCTGCTCCAGGGGCTTCACACCGGAACGTCCGGCGATCAGGCCCTCCCAGGTAGAGGCTGCGTCGCCACCCAGCGGTGTGGTTGCGCCGATACCGGTGACGACCACGGTGCGATTGGTCGAGCTCACGGGAATTCTTTCTCCAACGGATTCGAGGAGGACAACCCCGCTCGGGGCGGGGACAACGGCGCCACCGCCGGGTGGCGGGGCCGGGGCTCCCGGCCTAAGCAGTCACTCAGGCCTGGTGCTTGAGGATGTAGTCGGTCGCGTCACCGACGGTCTTGAGGTTCTTGACGTCGTCGTCCGGGATCTTGACGTCGAAGCGCTCTTCGGCGGCGACGACGACCTCGACCATGGACAGCGAGTCGACGTCCAGGTCGTCGGTGAAGGACTTGTCCAGCTGGACGTCCTCAACCGGGATGCCGGCGATCTCGTTCACGATCTCCGCGAGACCGGCGACGATCTCTTCCTGAGTGGCGGCCATGGTGGCGCTCCTTCGTTGTGATTCCAGAGGGTGTGGCGCCCGCCGCTTCAGCGGCAGGTGTTGCGGTGCCCGTGCCGGACCGGATGATCCGGCACGGAGTGCCTAGGGGAGAGTAACGACCGTCGCTGCGTAGACGAGACCCGCCCCGAAGCCGATGACGAGCGCGGTGTCGCCGCTCTTCGCCTCGCCGGTCGCCAGGAGCCGCTCCATCGCGAGCGGGATCGAGGCGGCCGAGGTGTTGCCGGTGGTGCGCACGTCGCGGGCGACCTTGACGTGCTCCGGCAGCTTGAGAGTCTTCACCATCGAGTCGATGATCCGCTCGTTGGCCTGGTGAGGGATGAAGACGTCCAGGTCGTCCGAGGTGATCCCGGCCGCGTCCAGGGCCTCCTTGGCGACCTTCGCCATCTCGAACACGGCCCAGCGGAACACCGCCTGGCCCTCCTGCGTGATCGCGGGGAACCGCTCGACCGTGCCGTCGCGGTAGTCGGTCCAGGGCACCGTCTGCTTGATGGTCTGGGCCTTGTCGCCCTCCGAGCCCCACACGGTCGGACCGATGTGCGGCTCCTGCGAGGGGCCCACCACGACCGCGCCCGCGCCGTCGCCGAACAGGAAGGCCGTGGCCCGGTCCTCCAGGTCGGTCAGATCGCTCAGCCGCTCCACGCCGATGACGAGGACGTACTCCGCGGAACCCTCGACGATCATGCCCTTGGCGAGGGTCAGGCCGTAGCCGAAGCCCGCGCAACCGGCCGAGATGTCGAAGGCGGCGGCCTTGTCCGTGCCCAGCCGGTCGGCGATCTCGGTGGCGACGGCCGGGGTCTGGCTGAAGTGCGACACGGTCGAGACGACCACGGCGCCGATCCGCTCGGCGTCGATCCCGGCGTCCGCGATGGCCTTGCCGGAGGCCTCGATCGACATCGCCGCGACGGTCTCCTCCGGCGAAGCCCAGTGCCGGGTCTCGATACCGGAACGCGAGCGGATCCACTCGTCGGACGAATCGATCCTCTCGAGGATCACCTCGTTCGGCACGACCCGGGTGGGACGGTAGCCGCCCACACCGAGGATGCGCGCGTACGGGGCGCCCTTACTGGGCTTGATCTTCGCCATGCGGTCGGCTCCTTAAAGGCGTCAGGCGTGCTCGGCGACGAGCTCGCGGGCCGCGTCGAGGTCGGCGGGGGTCTTCAGCGCCAGCGTCTTGACGCCCGGCAGCGCCCGCTTGGCGAGGCCCGTCAGGGTACCGCCGGGGCAGACCTCGAGCAGGGCGGTGACACCGAGCTCCTGGAAGGTCTCCATGCACAGGTCCCAGCGCACCGGGTTCGCGACCTGGCCGACCAGGCGCTCGAGCACCTCGGCGCCGGAGGCGACCGTCGCGCCGTCCTTGTTCGAGACGTAGGTGACCTTCGGGTCGGCGGGCGTCAGGGCCTCGGCGGCCCGGGCCAGCGTGTCGACCGCGGGAGCCATGTGGTGGGTGTGGAAGGCGCCGGCGACCTTGAGCTGGACGACCCGGCGCACGCCCTCGGGCTTGTCCGCCTCCAACGCGGCGAGCTGCTCCTCGGTGCCGGCCGCGACGATCTGGCCCGCGCCGTTGATGTTCGCCGGGGTCAGGCCCAGCTTCTCCAGGTGGGCCACCGTCACCTCGGGGTCGCCGCCGAGCAGCGCCGCCATGCCGGTCTCGGTGATCGCGGCGGCATCGGCCATGGCCAGACCCCGCTTGCGGACCAGGCCGAGCGCGGCGGTGTCGTCGAGGACGCCCGCGAAGGCGGCGGCGGTGATCTCACCGACGCTGTGGCCGGCGACCGCACCGGGGGCGAGGTCCGCGATGTCACCGAGTGCCGAGGCGGACAGCAGCCCGGCCGCCACCAGGAGCGGCTGGGCGACAGCCGTGTCCCGGATCGCGTCCGCGTCGGCCCGCGTGCCGTAGTGGGCGAGGTCGAGTCCGATGGCGTCGGACCAGGCGGCGACACGGTCCGCGGCACCGGGGAGGTCGAGCCATTCAGTCAGGAAGCCGGGCGTCTGGGCGCCCTGGCCGGGAGCGACGAGTACGAGCACTCTCACACTCTCTCTTGGGTACGGGCGAAGCCGCCCGTGGGGACAGGGACGAAGAACACGGGCGGGGTTTGTGGAGCCCCGACAAAAGACTAGGGCTGAAGATCGGCATCGGCCAGACGCCCCAGGATCAGCGCGATCCGCAGGGCGAAGGCCGAGCGTACATCCGACGGCGACCAGCCGGTGACGTCAGTCACACGTCGGAGCCGGTAACGAACGGTGTTGGGGTGCACGAACAGCATCCGCGCCGCTCCCTCGAGGCTGCTCGCCTGCTCGAGATACACGCTGAGCGTCTCCAGCAGTGCGGCCCCCGCCTCCTCCAGCGGTCTGTAGATCTCCTCCACCAACTGCTCGCGGGCCGACGGATCCCCGGCGATCGCGCGCTCCGGCAGCAGGTCGTCGGCCAGCACCGGGCGCGGGGCGTCCTGCCAGGCGAAGCACGCCTTCAGGCCCGCCGCGGCGGCCTGCGCGGACCGGGTCGCGGCCAGCAGGTCCGGCACCACCGGGCCGGCCACCACGGGCCCCGGCGCGTACGGCCCGATCAGCGACCTGGCGACGCCCATGGGGTTGTCGCTGCCGCCCGCGATCACCACCAGCCGGTCGCCCAGCACCCCGGTGAGGACCTGGAGCTTGGCGTGCCGGGCGGCCCGCCGGATCGCCTCCACGGTCAGTTCCGAGTCGCCGTCGGGCGCGGTGCCCAGCACCACGCACACGTGCTCGGGCGAGTTCCACCCGAGGGCTGCGGCGCGCGAGACGGCGCCCTCGTCGGCCTCGCCGCTGAGGACGGCGTTCACCACCAGGGACTCCAGGCGGGCGTCCCAGGCACCGCGTGCCTCGGCGGCCTGCGCGTACACCTGGGCGGTGGCGAAGGCGATCTCCCGCGCGTACACGAGCAGCGCCTCGCGCAGCACGGACTCGTCGCCCGGCGCCGCCACCTCGTCGATGGCGGACTCCATGACCTCGATGGTGGTCCGCACCATCTCCACGGTCTGCCGCAGCGTGATGGCCCGCGTCAGCTCCCGCGGCGCGGTGCCGAACACGTCGGTCGAGATGGCCTGCGGGGCGTCGGGGCGCCGGAACCACTCGGTGAAGGCGGCGATGCCCGCCTGGGCGACCAGCCCGATCCAGGAACGGTTCTCCGGGGGCATGGCCCGGTACCAGGGCAGCGTCTCGTCCATCCGCGCGATGGCCTGGGCGGCGAGGCTGCCGGAGGACTTCTCCAGCCGCTTCAGCGTCGCGGCATGCGGATGGGCGGGGCGTGCTGCGGGTGCGGTCGTACTGGTTTCTGGTTCGGGCACGTGGACAAGACTGCCTTATCGGGACGGGCGGGCGTGTCGCCGGGGCTGTGCTTGATGACTCGGGCTGTGTTTGACGACTCGGGCCGTGTTCGATGGCTCGGTCGCCTTCGGGGGCGCCGTGCTCCGGTGCCGAGACGGCGGCCGTGCTCGGTGCTGCGCGCCTCCGCGCTCCCCACTCTCGGCTTCGCTCGAGCGGGAGGTGCCCCATGCCCTCTCGGCACCGGCGCGCCCCCTGCGGCTCCCCCGCGGCCGGCGCGTGGGGACGGTGGGCGTCGGTGGGCCGTTGCCGCATGCCGGTCCGGGGCGGTCGTGGGCGGGGCTACCGTGGGTCGGGTGATGGACGTACGGCGCGCTCACGAGCGCTACCAGGGCGGTGATCCGGCGGCCGGGATCGAGACGCGGCACGCGTTCTCCTTCGGGGCCCACTACGACCCGGACAACCTGCGCTTCGGCGCGGTGATCGCCTGCAACGAGGAGCACCTGGCGCCCGGCGCCGGCTTTGAGGAACATCCGCACAGCCACACCGAGATCGTGACCTGGGTGGTGGCGGGCGAGCTGACGCACCGTGACTCCACGGGCCACGAGACGACCGTCCGCCCCGGTGACGTGCAGCGTCTGAGCGCCGCGTCCGGGGTGCGGCACGTCGAGCGCAACGACGGGACCGCGCCCCTGACCTTCCTCCAGATGTGGCTGGCCCCGCTCCGGCCCGGCGGCGAACCCTCCTACGAGGTCGTGCGCGGCATCGCCGACTCCACGCCCTACGCCGTCCCGGAGGCGGGAGCGATGCTGCACGTGCGACGGCTCGCCGCGGGGGAGCGGACCGCGGTGCCGGACGCGGCGTACGTGTACGCCCACGTCGTGCGCGGCGGGGTCACCCTGGGCGGCGAGACGCTGGGCGCGGGGGACGCGGCCCGGATCACGGACGCCAGGGAGGCGGAGGCGGTCGCCGTGACCGCCGCCGAGCTGCTGCTGTGGGAGATGCGGGCGCCCGTGGAGCCCCTCAGAGCTCCGCGAGCACCGCGTCCGTGAACGGCGGCCACGCCTCGACCGCCCACGGCCCGAAGGCCCGGTCGGTGAGCGCCACGCAGGCGGCACCGGCGGCCGGGTCGATCCACAGGAACGTGCCGGACTGGCCGAAGTGGCCGAAGGTCCGCGGCGAGGACGAACCTCCCGTCCAGTGCGGTGACTTGGAGGCGCGGATCTCGAAGCCGAGGCCCCAGTCGTTGGGGTTCTGATGGCCGTAGCCCGGCAGCACGCCCTTGGTGCCCGGGTACTGCACCGTCATCGCCTCCGCGACCGTGCGCGGGTCGAGCAGCCGCGGCGCCTGGATCTCGGCGGCGAACCCGAGCAGGTCCGCGACCGTCGACACCGCGTCCTTCGCCGGTGAACCCTCCAGCGAGGTGGCCGTCATCGCCAGCGGCTCCAGCACCGCCTGCCGCAGGTATTCGGCGAACGGGATCTCCGTCGCCCGCGCGACATGGTCCCCGAGCTGCTCGAACCCGGCGTTGGAGTACAGCCGCCGCTCCCCGGGCGCCGAGGTCACCCGGTGCTCGTCGAAGGCGAGCCCCGAGGTGTGCGCCAGCAGGTGCCGGACCGTGGCGCCCTCCGGGCCGGCCGGCTCGTCCAGCTCGACCGCTCCCTCCTCGTACGCCACCAGCACCGCGTACGCCGTGAGGGGCTTGGTGACCGAGGCCAGCGGGAAGCGCTGACCCTCCGGGCCGTGGGTGCCGAGCACGGTGCCGTCCGCCCGTACGACACCCGCCGCGGCGGTGGAAACCGGCCAGTTCTCGATCAGCGCGAGGCTCTTCAGCGACATGGCGTCGAGCCTAAGCGCTGACAGGGACAGCTCCGGCAAGGGGTCCGGCCTGGGGCGGAAGCCCAGGGACGCGTACAGCGGCGCGGCCTCGGCCGACGCGGTGAGCCGGACCCGCCGCGCCCCGCGCCCGCGGAACCACTCCAGCAGGGACTCCACGCACGCCCGGGCGTAACCCCGGCGGCGGGCGTCCGGGTCGGTGGCGACGCTGAAGACATGGCCGACGGTGCCGTGCGGATCGCTCGGACCGCCGATGCGGTACTCGACGGTCCCGGCCACCAGCGCGGCCGACGCGCCCGTCCGCACGGGGTGGTCCACGACGAACGCCGCGAAGTCCCCGTCGGAGTCGGCCAGTCTGCGGCGCAGCAGCGGGAGGGACGCGACCTGCCACGCGGTGGGTGGAGCCGGTGCGGCCCATCGAGTCGAGCATCACCTGGCGCAGCCGCAGTACTTCCCGCGCGTCCTCGGGCACCGCGCGGCGCACGGGGACCGGTACGGAGGTCGGTACGGAGACCATGCCGGCACGCCAGTCGGCCGGCAGCGGGGCCGTCCTGCCGATTTCTTGCCACCCACGCTTGCTTGGAGTGCACTCAAGGGTCCTAGCGTGTGGCTCATGACGGTGACGGAGACCACGGGTACCAGGACCGACACCTGCGCCGGACCGGCACAGCGGCGCGAGGGGCGACCGGACGGCGAGGACAAGTACACGATCAGCGAGGTCGCCGCCCTCACCGGGCTCACGGCACACACACTGCGGTGGTACGAGCGCATCGGGCTGATGCCGCACATCGACCGGTCCCACACCGGCCAGCGCCGCTACAGCAACCGCGACCTCGACTGGCTCGCCCTCGTCGGCAAGCTCCGGCTGACCGGTATGCCGGTCGCCGACATGGTGCGGTACGCGGAACTGGTGCGCGAGGGCGACCACACGTACACCGAGCGCTTCGAACTGCTCAAGGCGACCCGTGAGGACGTGCTGTCCCGGATCGCCGAGCTCCAGGGCACGCTCGCCGTGCTCGACCGGAAGATCAGTTTCTACGCGGACGCCGGGCGCGCCCTGGCGTCGGAGGGGTCCCGATGACGGACGGCAGGATCACACGGGCGGCACTGGGCAGGGGCGGCCCCGAGGTGGGCGTGCAGGGCCTGGGTTGTATGGGCATGAGCTTCGCCTACGGCCCCGCGGACGCGGACGCGTCACGGGCCACCCTGGAGCGGGCACTGGAACTCGGCGTCACGCTCTACGACACGGCGGACGCGTACGGCGCGGGGGAGAACGAGCGGTTTCTCGCCCCGTTCTTCAAGGCGCACCGCGACGAGGTGGTCATCGCCACCAAGTTCGCCCTGTCCGTCCCACCGGACGACCCGACACGGCGCATCATCCGCAACGACGGACCGTACATCCGCGAGGCCGTCGAGGCGAGCCTGAGGCGTCTGGACGTCGACGTCATCGACCTCTACTACATGCACCGGCGCGATGTGAACGTGCCGATCGAGGAGAGCGTCGGCGTCATGGCCGAGCTGGTGCGCGAGGGCAAGGTCAGGCAGCTGGGACTGAGCGAGGTGACGGCCGGTGAACTGCGGGCCGCGCACGCCGTGCACCCCATCGCCGCGGTGCAGTCGGAGTGGTCGCTGTTCAGCCGGGACATCGAGGAGAAGGTGGTCCCGGCGGCGCGCGAACTGGGCGTCACCCTGGTGCCGTACTCCCCGCTCGGCCGGGGCTTCCTGACGGGTTCCTTCACCGACGCCGAACGCGAGCTGACCGCCGACGACTTCCGTCGTCAACTGCCCCGCTTCACCGGGGAGAACGCCGCGGCCAACGCCGCCCTGCTCGAACCGGTCCGCGCGGTCGCCGAGTCCCACGGTGCGTCCCCCGGGCAGATCGCCCTGGCCTGGGTCCACCAGCGGGCCACGGTCCACGACCTCCCGGTCGTCCCCATCCCGGGCACCCGCAAACCGACCCGGGTGGAGGAGAACACGGCGGCGACCCGCATCCTCCTCACGGAGGACGAACTGGCCCGACTGGAGCCGATCGCTTCGAAGGTGGCGGGCAACCGCTACGGGGACATGACGTTCACGTCCGCGAGCAGGGAGTAGCGCCGGGAGGGGAGAGAGCGCCGCCTGAAGGGCCGCTAGGTCTCCCCCTGAAGCGCCGCTACGACTCCGCCTGAAGGACGGCTACAGCTCGGCCAGCAACTCCGCCTTCTTCACGGAGAACTCCTCGTCCGTCACCAGCCCCGCCTGGTGCAGTTCCCCGAGGTGACGAATCCGCTCCGCGATGTCCGCGGGGTCGCGCCGCGATCCCGCGGACATGGCCGGCACCGGCCCGCAGGTCCGCACGGCGGCCAGCACCGCCGCCGCGAACGGCAGCGACTCGTGCACCGGCCCGTACCCCAGCCCGAACACCACCGCGGCCGGGTCCTGGTCCGGCTGCGCCGGCGCCTCCGCGTCCCGGCGCAGCAGCCGCAGATGACCCTCGAACACCTCGGGGGAGCGCCACTCGACCCCGCTCAGGTCGGCGACCGGGAAACGCTGGTCGCCCGCCTTCCACTTGGCCGACGACGCGCCCGTCCAGAACCAGCGGAACGACACCGCCGTACCGTCGAAGGCGGCCTTGCCGTCGTACGCCTTGAACTGGAGCGGCGCCTCGGGCGCGGCCACCAGGTGCCGTTCGGAAGGACCCGACTCGGTGAGGCGGGCGCGCAGTTCGTCGGCGTAGTACTCGGCGAGCATCTCGCGTTCGGCGGGCAGTACCAGGCGATAGGGGTCGCAGCTCTCCTTGAGCTGCCCGGCGGCCGCTTCCATCAGCGGATCCGCACCGGTCCGCGGCTCGGCGCGCAGCACGACGGTGCCGCGCTTCCCGGGGGTCAGGGTGACCCCCTCGAGCGCCTCCAGCGGTATGCGACGCTCCCCGAGTGCCTGGAACAGCTTGGGTGTTCGAATCCCCCGTTCGTAACGGATGAGCACGGAGTCGGACTCGAACTCCCAGGCGGCATGAAATCCGGCCAGTACGTCACCCATGCGGCTCATCGTATGCGGCACGAGCTTCATCGTCCCCTCTCCGCGCGGACCGCGGTTTCTCCGCCTCTACGCGCGTCCGGTCGCCGCCGTGCCGGACAAACCGGCCAGACAGGCGTCGTCCCCGGCCGCGCAGTGCACCGCGCGGTACGCGCCGACGCCGATCCCGGCGAAGTTCCGCAGGCTGTCCGTACCCGGTTCGAAATAGCCGCCGTGCCCCTCCGCCTCCCGCGCCGACAGCACGCGTGCGCCGAACCCGGCGGAGACCGGGTCGGCCCCGTGGCCCAGCCCGCCGACCTCCAGGTACGGCACGTCCTGCACCCAGTCGTCGGCGTCCCGCATCGCCCACACCCGCGCGGAGGTGTGCAGCTGCGAGGCCCGCTCCACCCGCATACCGGGGCTGCCGGCCACCGCGATGTCGCTCACCCGTCCGGGCAGTGAGGGGGCGGCCAGCCCACAGAGCACGGAACCGTAGCTGTGGCAGAACAGCGAGACGGGCGCCTTCCCGGGCAGCCCGTGGAGCAGCGAGTTCAGCCGTACGGCACCGTCCTCGGCGCGCATCGCCGTGGCCGCGTCCATGCCGAGCCCGCTGGGCGCGGTGTAGTCGGCCCAGGCGATCACGGCCGTACGGGTCCCGGGGGCCGCCTCGCGCTCGGCGGCGTACAGGGCCTCGGCCATGCCGGCGGGGGCCGAGTACTTGCGGTGGCTGCGCTGGAAGGTGAGCAGCCGGGTGTCGACACCGGGGACGACGACCGAGACCCGCTCGGCCCGGCGCAGGTCGCCGAGGACCTCGGCGACCCGGCCCGGCCCCGACGGGTCGAAGGCGAGGATGCGGCGGCCCGGGCGCAGCAGCGCCTCGATGCGGTCCAGCCGGCGGCTCGCCTGCTGCTGGCCGGAGGGCGTGAGGCGCTTGTCCCGGATCCGCTCCAGCTCGACCTTGCGGGCGTCCCCCAGCGCGAAGCGGTTGGCCCGGTAGCGCAGCTCGACCGGGGCGCCGTTCATGTTGCCGACGGCGAGCGGATAGCGGCGGGCGAGACTCACGCGCTGCCCCTCGGTGAGGGAGGCGAAGAACCGGGCCAGCCGGGTGGACGCCGACCGCGGATCGGGCAGCGGGCGCCCGCCGAGGGTGCCGTGCTCCCAGGCGCTCAGCGAGGCCTCGAGCGGAGCCGGGCCCCGCTGGTTGCGCAGCGCCGTCCAGCCGGTGGTCGCCAGCATCACGAAGACCACGACGAGCGCGAGCAGGGCACGCGAGACGTTCAGGTGCGGGGGGGTGTCGAAGGAAGTCACTGAAAGGACACACTAGGAGAACGAGAGGGTCTCGCGTGAATCAAGTGATGGGGATCACGTTTCGGTGCGCCGTTTCGGGGAGTGGCCGCGCGTCAGTTCTCCCGCCAGTCTCCCGCCAGCGCCGGTCCCACCAGGTCGAGGTGGGTCCCCACCAGGTCGCGCAGCGCCGTGAGGGTCGTGTCGTCCCCGGTGGACCACATCCGCTCCGTCACCCGGATCACCCCACCGAAGGCGGCGACCAGGATCCGCGGCCGGGGGTCGGCGTCCACGTCGAGGCCCTCGCGCTCGGCGACGATCCGGGCCAGCTCCTCCTCCAGTTCCGTGGCGCGCCGCAGATGGGCGGCGAGCAGCGCGGGCGTCGACTCGATCATCCGGTAGACCCGCATGTGCAGCTCCAGCGGGACGAGCTGCTCGACCGACTCGTTGATGGTCTCCCAGCTCTCCAGCACGGCCCGGCGCAGCGCCTCCAGCGGGGGCTCGCCGGGCGGGCGCGCCCGCACCGCCCCGATCACCTGCGACTCCGCGAGCCTCGGCACGAAGAACGCCGCGTCCTCCTTGCTGGCGAAGTAGCGGAAGAAGGTGCGCTGGGACACGTCCACGGCCGCGGCGATGTCGTCGACGGTCGTCCCCTCGTACCCCCGGGTGACGAACAGCTCCAGGGCGGCCCGCAGCAGCGCGTCCCGGGTGCGCCGCTTCTTGCGTTCCCGCAGACCCGGCCGCGGCGCCGCCCGGTCGGCGTCGACCGTCGTCTCCATGTGGCCTCCTCGAGCCTTCCTCCAGCTCAGGCTATAGGGCAGTACCCCCGGACCTCATGTCAGTGACCGACTTCTGAATTCGTTTGTCAAGTGTCAGCGGCTGTCACTAACCTCGAACACATGACTGGTCAGACCACCATCGACACGACGGGCCCGGGCGACGAGGCCGCCGCGGCCACGGCGGGCCCGGTACCGGGCAGGGGCCTGCGCGGCCACCCCTGGTTCACCCTCGTCACCGTTGCCGTAGGGGTCATGATGGTGGCCCTCGACGGCACCATCGTGGCCATCGCCAACCCGGCCATCGGTGACGACCTGAAGGCCAGCCTGGCCGAGCTCCAGTGGATCACCAACGCCTACTTCCTCGCCCTCGCGGTCTCCCTGATCACCGCGGGCAAGCTGGGCGACCGCTTCGGCCACCGGCAGACGTTCCTCATCGGCGTGGTCGGCTTCGCCGCCGCCTCCGGTGCCATCGGCCTGTCCGGCAGCATCGGGCTGGTGGTCACCTTCCGCGTCTTCCAGGGCCTGTTCGGCGCGCTGCTGATGCCGGCCGCGCTCGGCCTGCTGCGCGCGACCTTCCCGGCCGAGAAACTCAACATGGCGATCGGCATCTGGGGCATGGTCATCGGCGCCTCCACGGCGGGCGGCCCGATCCTCGGCGGTGTCCTGGTCGAGCACGTCAACTGGCAGTCGGTGTTCTTCATCAACGTGCCGGTCGGTGTCCTCGCCGTCGTCCTCGGCGTGTGGATCCTGCTCGACCACCGCGCGGAGAACGCCCCGCGCTCCTTCGACGTGCCCGGCATCGCGCTGCTGTCCGGGGCGATGTTCTGCCTGGTCTGGGCCCTCATCAAAGCCCCAGAGTGGGGCTGGGGCGACATCTGGACCTGGGGGTTCGTCCTCGTCTCGTTCGCCGGCTTCGCCGTCTTCGCCCTGTGGGAGACGAAGGTCAAGGAGCCGCTGATCCCGCTCGGGCTCTTCCGTTCCGTCCCGCTGTCCGCGGGTGTGGCGCTCATGGTGCTCATGGCCATCGCCTTCATGGGCGGCCTGTTCTTCGTCACCTTCTACCTCCAGAACGTGCACGGCATGAGCCCGATCGACGCCGGTCTGCACCTGCTCCCGCTCACCGGCATGATGATCGTCGGCTCGCCGCTGGCGGGCATCATGATCACCAAGTTCGGGCCCCGGGTTCCGCTGGCCGGCGGCATGGTGCTCACCGCGGTCGCCATGTACGGCATGTCCACGCTGGAGACGGACACCGGCAGCGGTGTCATGTCGCTCTGGTTCGCCGTGCTGGGCCTCGGCCTCGCGCCCGTCATGGTCGGCGCCACCGAGGTCATCGTGGGCAACGCGCCGATGGAGCTGTCCGGTGTGGCCGGAGGTCTCCAGCAGGCCGCGATGCAGATCGGCGGCAGCCTCGGCACGGCCGTGCTCGGCGCCGTGATGGCCTCCAAGGTCGACAGCGACCTCGAGGGCAACTGGAAGGAGGCCGGTCTGCCGCCGCTCACCCCGGAACAGCTCGGCAAGGCCTCCGAGGCCGTCCAGGTCGGTGTGCCCCCGGTGCCCGAGGGCACGCCCGGGGCGATCGCCGCGAAGATCACCGATGTCGCCCACGACACCTTCATCTCCGGCATGAGCCTGGCGTCCCTGGTGGCCGCCGGTGTCGCCGCGGTGGCGGTGCTGGTCGCCTTCCTCACCAAGCGCGGCGAGAACGCCGAGGCCGGTGCCGGCGTCGGCCACATCTGACGGGCCGCCACGTCCGCCCGCCCCGGCCCGGATCCGCTCGTCGAGGCGAACCGCCGGTGCGCTGCCGCAGAGGCAGCGCACCGGCGGCGCAGGGCCACGGCCGCCGTGTGGGCGTGAATTCACCGCCGAAGCGGGGGTACCCGCCATCACGAGGAACCCCGAGCACCCCCAACCAACCAAGGGGTTCAGGGAGTTGATGATGGCGAGCTTTGGACACGGTACGCGCAGGCACCCCCGCTCACGTGGCCGGACGTGGTCACGGACCGGGCCGGATCGCGCGACACTCGGGATCATCGGAGTCATCTGCGCGGTCGCCGGATTCTTCGTACTGGGGATCGTTCTCGGACCCGCGGCGATCGTCTGCGGCTGGCTCGCCATGGGCCGCACCTGGGCGGGCTCCCGCCCGGTCACGGCCGTGGTCGCCCTCGTCCTGGGCGCCATCGACACGCTCCTGGCCGTCATCTGGCTGGCCGGGGCGACCCCGGGCTACGGCATGATGTGACCCGGGGAACCAGCGGTCACGGGCCCCCGGCCGGCGGTCCCACCGGGGGCCCGCCCCTGGGCGCCGTCACGGCTCCGCGGTCGCCTTCAGCGCCGCCACCTCGGCCCGCAGCGCCCGTACCTCCTCGGTGAGCAGCTCGATCGCCTCGGTCTGCCGCCGTTCCTCGAGGTCGTCCTTCTCGAACCGCGCGATGAACCACGCGGCGATGTTCGCGGTCACCACACCCAGCAGCGCGATCCCGGCCAGCATCAGCCCCACCGCCAGCACCCGCCCCAGGCCGGTCGTCGGCGCGTGGTCCCCGTAGCCCACGGTCGTCATGGTGGTGAACGACCACCACACGGCGTCGCCCAGGTTCCGGATGTTCCCGTCCGGCGAGTCCCTCTCCACGGAGAGCACGGCGAGCGACCCGAACATCATCAGCCCGACCACGCATCCGGCGACGTACGTGGTGAGCCGGATCTGCGACGCCATGCGCGCCCGCTGCCCGACGAGCAGCAGCGTCGACACCAGCCGCAGCAGCCGAAGCGGCTGGATCAGCGGCAGGAGCACCGCACACAGGTCCAGCCAGTGGGCGCGGACGAACTCCAGCCTCCGCTCGGCGAGCGCGACCCGGACACCGTAGTCCAGCGCGAACGCCCCCCACACCATCCACTCGACCGCGGCGCAGGCGGCCACGACGTCCTCGCCCGCGTCGGGCCGCACGATCGGCACGGCGTAGGCAACGGCGAAGGCCACGGCCAGACCGAGGAGGGGCCGCTGCGTCTGCTGTTCCCACCGTATGCGGGCCGGCTGCTCTTTCATGGCCGCAATGGTAGGAAGACTGCCGGGGGTGGCCGCGCACGGGCGGTGTGCGGGCACGGGATACTGTGCGCCGGAGTGCCGCCAGGACACGCGAAGCGGGGGAGCAGGGTGCTGACGGACCGGTCCGGACGAACGGACGAGACCACAGTGCGGGAACTGCTGGCCCTGACCGCACGGCACGTGGTGCGCCTCCACTCCGGCTCGTCCTTCCTGGGTACCGGTTTCCTGGTCTCGGCCGACACCGTGGTGACGTGCGCCCACGTCGTCCGGGGCCGTGCGGGCGCACCGCTCGGGGTCATCGCGGAGGACGTGGAACTGACCGCCGTCGTCGTCCGGGCGGAACCCGAAGATCCCGGAGAGGAGCCCGTGCACGCCTTCCCCGACCTCGCGGAGTTACGGCTCTGCGAACCGCTCCGGCACGAGGGTGTGTGGCTCGACGAGAAGCCGCCGGCCCCCGGCGAGTACGTCGCCGTTTCCGGCTTCAGCGGACGCACCCTGGAATCCGGGATCCAGCCCGACAGCCTGCATCTGCGGGTGGTGGGTCCGAGCGGGCGGTTCGTGCGACTCCAGGACGACCAGGTCGTCCAGGGGCTGAGTGGCAGCCCCGTCCTCAGTCTCCGCACGGGCAGGATCTGCGGAGTCCTCAAGGCCTCCCGGAGCGAGAAGGCGGTGCTCGGAGGCTGGCTCGTCCCCGTCGATGCCGTGGAGCTGTGCTCGCCCGGGCTCCTCGGGCGCAACGCCGCAGCGCACCGGCCGGGGACCGGGTGGTACGACCTGGTGCGCGGCTGGCGCGCACTGCGGTCCGCTCTCTTCGGCGAGGTCCGCGACGGCGGGAACACGCGGACGACGCCGGCGCAGATGCTCGCCCATGGAGCGATGCCTTTCGTGGACCGGCCCGAGCTCGCCCATCTGCAGGCCTGGTGCCTGGAAGCACCGGACTTCCTGCTGCGGCTCCTGCACGCCCCGGGCGGTTCCGGCAAGACCAGGCTCGCGGCGGAGTTGTGCCGTCGGCTCGACGAGCACGGGTGGCTCGCGGGCTTCGTGGAACGCGACGCCTTCCGCGACCCTGTGCGTCGGGCCCGGTGGCTGGACGACCTGACGTCGGCCCTCGACGCCGGATACTCCGTCCTGGCGGTGTTCGACTACGCACAGGCCCGCCAGGACGACATCTGTGACCTGCTGGCACACGTGCGCCGCCGGGCGGGCGGGAGCAGCCTGCGGGTCCTGCTGCTCGCACGGTCCGCGGAGCCGCTGTGGCAGACGCTCCGTGAGCAGCTGGAGGACCTCGACATCGAGGACTGGGCCCTGGGCGGGGCGAGTGTGCACCGGCTGGCGAGCCGACTCGGCGGCACGGAGCCCGGAGCGCTCGCCGCCCGGGCGTTCGACGAGTTCTCCCGTCGACTCGACTGCTCGTGGCTGCCGGTGCCGGCCGAACTGGAGGAACGCGCCCGTGCCCAGAGGACCGTGCTCGGGGTGCTGGCGTGCGCCCTGGACGCGGTCCTCACCCTGAAGCAGGGAGACACCTGGGCGGAGGGCGACGACCCGTTGGTGCGCGTCTGCCGGCACGAGACGCGCGGATGGCACACCACCCTCACGGACCGCGTCGGCGCCCACGGCCCCCTCTCCGGCCGTACCGGTCCGCTCCTGTCGCAGGGACTGCTGCTCGTGCCCACACTGGCGCGCGGCCGGACCGGACCGGAGCTGACGACGCTGCTGCGCAGGACGCATGAGGCGGGGTTCCCCGGCCAGGCGCCGCTCAACTGGACGGCGGTGCACACCTGCCTGCGGATGCTCTACCCCGCGGAACCCGACGGCGTCGCCCCGCTGGAACCGGACCGGATCGGAGAGATCCTGATCCGCCGGGTGCTCAGCGAGCCGGAGAGTTCCGGCGGGGACGGCGGGCGGGCGTACGTCTCGGCGGTGCTCGAGGTCTCCGGGCTGCCCGGGGCACGGCGGACGGACGCCGTGCTGGAGACGCTGGACGCCCTGGCCAGGGCGCGCGGCTGCACGGCCACGGGCCGCCTCGCGGACCACCCGGCGCACGCCGTTCTCGACCGGGTGCTCGGCGAGGTGCTCGCGGGGGACCCCGCGCTCCTGCCCGCTTTCGCCACCGTGGGCGGCAGGGTGCCGCACGCCGAACCTCTGGCCGAGGTGATGCGGCCGGTCGCGGAGAGCTGTGACCTCGACATCCTCCTGCGCACCGAGAAGTGCCTGCCCGGCCACCCGGGTGGACTCTCCGTGATCGGGGCACTGGTCCTCGGGCGGCTGCTCGCCGGTCCCGACGCGAACGACGGTGAGGACCACCTGCTGACACGGCTTCGCCGGCTGGTCCGCTACAGCCGGCGCCTGGAGGAGACGGCACGCCAGGCAGAGGCTCTCGACGCGGCGTACGAGGCGGTCCTGCTCAGCCGTGACCTGGTCCGCCGGTCGGAGCGCCACGAGCGCGACTACGCCGCCGCGCTCGTCAACCTGAGCCTGATGCGCCGCCGGACGGGAGAAACCGACGCGGCCCTGGAACTGGCCGCCGAAGCGGTCGTCCTCAACCGAAGGCTCCTGGAGCGCGCCGGCGCCCACGACCGACAGCGCCTACTGGACACCGCGGCGGCCCTGAGCACACTGGCGCTGCTGCGGCTCGACGACCACCAGTACAACGGTGCCGCGGCCGACGCCGCCGAGGGGGTCATCCGCTGCGAGGAGGCCGGTGCGAGCCCACGACAGCAGGACGTCCTGCTGCTGTGCCTCGAGGTCCTGGCCCAGTGCCGCCACCGCACCGGCCGGATCGAGCCCGGGCTCGCGGCGTCCCGTCAGGCGGTGGACCTGGTGAGGAATCTCGCCGAACGGCAGCCCGCGCGCTACCTCGCCCGGTTGCCGGACGTCCTGCAGCGCCACGGACTGGGACTCGCCGGAGCGGGCCGCAGCGAGGAGGCGTACCTCGCCCTGCGCGAAGCGGCCCGGCGCCGCGCGCTGCTGGTACGGCACCATCCCGCCGGACTGCAGGAGCAGCGCCGTGTGCTGACCGTTCTCGTCCGACTCAGCGAAGAGTTGGACGAAATGAGCCACGAAAGATCATCCTGGGTGCAGATGCTGTCCGCCGTGGACAGCTCCGAGGCATCCTGGGAGCGTCATGCCGATCAGTGACGGACCGTCCGTTCCGGCCTGTCCCCCACCGATCAGGCGCAGCCGGGCCGTGGAGGTCTTCCGGAACCGGTTCGGCACGCTCTACAACGACGACGTCGTCTCACCGGGCGGCTCGCCGGGGCAGTACCTGCGGTGGAAGTGGTCCCAGGAGGGGGTCGTCGTCGTGCCGACGGGCCCGGGCGGCTGGGCCTTCGTCCCCGCCTTCCGGTACCCCGTGGGGAAGGTCTCCCTCGAATTCCCCCGGGGAGGCTGTGAGGCGGGCGAGGACCCGCGGATCGCGGCGGTGCGGGAACTGGAGGAGGAGATGGGATACGGCTGCACCGAATCCTCGCTCCGGCCGCTGGGCGTGCTGCACGCCGACACGGGGCTGATCGAGTCGGGCATCCATGTCTTCATCGCCGAGGTGGAACGGACCGCGGCCGTGGCGGCACGGCCCGAGACCATGGAGTCCCTCACCGATCCGGTGTGGGTCCCGCACGACCAGGTGCACCGGTGGCTCCGCTCCGGCCGGATCACCTGTGCGGTCACCCTGGCGGCGCTCGCCCTGGCCCTCGCGCAGGACGGGGGCGGGGGCCAGGTCGGCCGCTGACGGACCGGCCCGGGGCCGCGTCCGGTCAGCCGACCGGTGCTCCGAGGACGGTCCGGCGCAGCAGTGCCCGAGGGTTCCCCGCGTCGCCGTCGGGGTCGTAGCCGTAGGTGTCCGGGAGCCCGCGTTCGGCGAAGTGCACGTCGAGGTAGCCGTCCTCCTCGTCCTCCGGGGGGATGTCGAAGCCGACGCCGAGCGTCCCCGTCAGCATGTCCTCGCTCACCTGCAAGCGCATGAGGTTGCGCTGCCGGCCGAGGACCGCCCAGGCGCTCTCGTCCGTGTCGCGGAAGGTCCGCTCGAACGCTGCCTGGATCCACCCGCTGAACTCCTCCACCGCGTCCTGGAGGAGTCCCAGGTCCGGCTCCGCCCCGCTCCGGAGGACGGACAGCTCCTGCACCAGGGCGGTCCGGGACGGCTGCTCGGTGGCCTCCAGGAGCACGTCGACGGGCAGGCGGCCGAGGAGGAACGGGTCGAGCATGTGGGCGGGCAGTGCGATCCGCTCCGCCAGGAGCCGGCGCGAGGCGGGGGCCGTGAGGGTGGTTCCACCGCGAGGTGCGGCCGTGGCGGCGCCCAGGGCGGTCGGCAGGGCCCGACGGTAGGCCTCTCCCGCGGCGCGGTCGATGGCGTCCAGCACCAGGACGATCTCGGTGGGTGTGCCGTGCGCGTCTCGGGGATACTCCGCCTCCCATTCGCGCAACGACTTGTAGTAGAGCGGTTCCTGCCCGCGGATCCACTCCCGTGACTCCTCAAGAACCCGGCGGGTGGTGCCCTCCGCGCGTGCGAGGTGCTCCTCCAGCAGGGACAGCAGCACGGACTTGAAAGCCCCGCTGACCGCTCCGAAGCTGTAGGGCACGGCATACCGCCGTGTCCGGCGGTCCATCTCCTCCGCGTAGGCGAGCCCGGGAACGTGCTCCACGTCCCGTGACTTCTGCGAGTCCCTCACCTCACGCAGGGTCATGCCCTCGCGCACGGCCACGCGGATGCGGCCGTTGTCGAGGAGGACGCCCAGGTCGGCCCGTACGGACGTCGCGGACGCCTCGGGAGGGTGGACCAGAGCACGGAACAAGGGGGTGTTGAGGCACTGGGCGTCCCCGATCAGCAGTTCGTCGGAGAAGAGGACGTGGAACAGCACACGGGCGCGCAGGTCCTCGGCGCTGGCGATGGGGGACTGCCGGTGGATCTCGACGTCGGAGAGGTAGACCTTCTCCAGTACCGGCACAGATGTCGCTTCGGCCATGGTCCCCGCCCCCTCGTCGCAGCCCAACTCGCTTGATTCTAGGGAGAAAACGCACTGCGCGTCTGCCGTCTTGGGGCATGCTGGGAACCCGTAAATGATCAGTAGGGAGCCGGTGCGTCGCGCCGGGAGGGAGAGACGCGGATGTCCGACCTGGTCCAGGCGGTCCTGTCCGACGGCGCCGCCGTGTGGGTACGTGTCGATGACGACGAAGACGGACCCAGGGACACGGGATTCGGCCAGTCGGTTGCCCGACGGCTGGAGGATCTGCCCGGGACGCTGGAGGCGGTCACCCGGAGCGTGCGGGAGGGACTTCGGGCAGCCGCACCCGACGAGGTGTCGCTCGAGTTCGGCATCGAAGTCGTCGGCAAGAGCGGGAAGCTGGTCAGCGTGCTGACGGACCTGGGCGCCAAGGCCACCCTGAAGGTGAGCGTCACATGGCGCCGGGACGAACCGGAACGCACGGCCCTCGGGCCCGCCGGGCCGGAGGGAGCCGCCCCGGACGACGAGGCCGCGCCGCCGCGTCAGGGGGACGACGGCCGGAGCGGCGCCGACGCAGCGGAATCACCGGACGACGGCGCCTGAGCGCGGACGGTGCGGGGGGCGGGCCGCCCGCCCCCCCCCGCACCCCGTGGACCGCTACGCGTCGCCGCCCGCCACCCCCGGATCGGCCGCCGCCACGTCGAGGAGCTGGTAGCGGTCGATGGCCTGCTTCAGGACCGAGCGGTCGACCTTGCCCTCCCGGGCCAGCTCGGTCAGCACCGCCACCACGATCGACTGCGCGTCGATGTGGAAGAACCGGCGTGCCGCGCCGCGGGTGTCCGCGAAGCCGAAGCCGTCGGCGCCGAGCGACTGGTAGGTCCCCGGCACCCAGCGCGCGATCTGGTCCGGCACCGAGCGCATCCAGTCGGACACGGCCACCACCGGGCCCTGCGCCCCGGCCAGCTTCCGCGTCACGTACGGCACGCGCTGCTCCTCCTCCGGGTGCAGCAGGTTGTGCTCCTCGCAGGCCACGGCCTCGCGCCGCAGTTCGTTCCAGGAGGTCGCCGACCAGACGTCGGCCTTCACGTTCCACTCCTCGGCGAGGATCTTCTGCGCCTCGATCGCCCACGGCAGGGCGACGCCGGAGGCCATGACCTGCGCGGGGATCGAGCCCGCGGTGCCCTCGGCGAAGCGGTACAGGCCCTTGAGGATGCCCTCGACGTCCACGTTCTCCGGCTCGGCCGGGTGCTGGATGGGCTCGTTGTAGACGGTCAGGTAGTAGAAGACGTCCTCGCTGTCCGGCCCGTACATCCGGCGCAGGCCGTCCTTAACGATGTGCGCGATCTCGAAGCCGAAGGCCGGGTCGTAGGCGACACAGCCGGGGTTCGTGGACGCCAGCAGCTGGGAGTGGCCGTCCGCGTGTTGGAGACCCTCACCGGTCAGCGTCGTGCGGCCCGCGGTCGCGCCCAGGACGAAACCGCGCGCCAGCTGGTCGGCCATCTGCCAGAACTGGTCGCCCGTGCGCTGGAAACCGAACATCGAGTAGAAGACGTACACCGGGATGAGGGGCTCGCCGTGCGTGGCGTACGCCGAGCCGGCGGCGATCAGCGAGGCCGTGCAGCCGGCCTCGGAGATGCCGTCGTGCAGCATCTGCCCGTTCGGCGCCTCCTTGTAGGCGAGCAGGAGGTCCCGGTCCACGGCCTCGTACTGCTGGCCGAGCGGGTTGTAGATCTTCGCGCTCGGGAAGAACGAGTCCATGCCGAAGGTGCGGTACTCGTCCGGCGCGATCAGCACGAACCGCTTGCCGAGCTCCTTGTCCCGCATGAGGTCCTTCAGGAGCCGCACGAAGGCCATGGTCGTCGCGATGGACTGCTGGCCGGAGCCCTTCTTCACGGTCGCGTACGTCTTGTCGTCCGGCAGGGCCAGCGGCTCGGACCGCACCACGCGCGTCGGCACGTAACCGCCGAGCGACCTGCGGCGGTCGTGCATGTACTGGATCTCCTCGGAGTCCCGGCCGGGGTGGTAGTACGGCGGCAGGCCGGACTCCAGGTCCTTGTCGGAGATCGGCAGGTGGAGGCGGTCCCGGAAGCGCTTGAGGTCGTCGACCGTCAGCTTCTTCATCTGGTGCGTGGCGTTGCGGCCCTCGAAGTTCGGGCCCAGCGTCCAGCCCTTGACCGTCTTGGCGAGGATCACCGTCGGCTGGCCCTTGTGCTCGACCGCCGCCTTGTACGCCGCGTAGATCTTGCGGTGGTCGTGGCCGCCGCGGCCCAGCATGAGGATCTGGTGGTCGGTCATGCCGTCGACCATCGCGCGCAGCCGGTGGTCGTCGCCGAAGAAGTGGTCGCGGATGTAGGCGCCGGTCTCGGTGGCGTAGGTCTGGAACTGGCCGTCCGGCGTGGTGTTCATCTTGTTGACCAGGACGCCGTCCCGGTCCTGGGCGAGCAGCGGGTCCCAGGAGCGGTCCCAGATCAGCTTGATCACGTTCCACCCGGCGCCGCGGAAGACCGACTCCAGCTCCTGGATGATCTTGCCGTTGCCGCGCACCGGGCCGTCGAGCCGCTGGAGGTTGCAGTTGACGACGAAGGTCAGGTTGTCCAGGCCCTCGCGGGCGGCGAGGGTGAGCTGACCGAGCGACTCCGGCTCGTCCATCTCGCCGTCGCCGAGGAAGGCCCACACGTGCGACGCGGAGGTGTCGGCGATCCCGCGCGCGTGCATGTAGCGGTTCATCCGCGCCTGGTAGATCGCGCCGATCGGGCCGAGGCCCATCGACACGGTCGGGAACTCCCAGAAGTCCGGCATCGACCGCGGGTGCGGATACGACGACAGGGCGTACGGCGCCTTGGACTTCTCCTGCCGGAAGCCGTCCAGGTGCCGCTCGGAGAGGCGGTCCAGGAGGAACGCGCGGGCGTAGATGCCCGGTGAGGCGTGCCCCTGGAAGAAGACCTGGTCGCCGCCGTCGCCCTCGTCCTTGCCGCGGAAGAAGTGGTTGAAGCCCACGTCGTACAGCGACGCCGAGGAGGCGAACGTGGCGATGTGCCCGCCGACCCCGATGCCGGGCCGCTGCGCGCGGGAGACCATCACCGCGGCGTTCCAGCGGGTGGCGTTGAGGATCCGGCGCTCGATCTCCTCGTTGCCCGGGAAGAACGGTTCGGCGCGGGTGGGGATCGTGTTGACGTAGTCCGTGCTGCGCATCTCGGGCACGGCCACACGCTTCTCGCGGGCCCGCTCGATCAGCCGCAGCATCAGGTAGCGGGCCCGCTCCCGGCCGCGCTCGTCGACGGCGGCGTCGAGGGAGTCGAGCCACTCCTGGGTTTCCTCGGGATCGAAGTCAGGAACCTGACTCGGAAGGCCGCCAATGATGATCGGGTTGCGATCGGATGCGGAAGCCACGCTGTTCCTTAACTGTCAGAGGGCCGTGAGGGGCCGCGGTTTCACTGAATGGCCGGGTATGCGCCGCTCCCCATGGTCTACCTCGGCGCCGCAAACGTCATCTCTACCGAGCGGTAACCCGATCGGCGCAGCGCATCACGGGACACCTCGCACCGTGGGGTGATGTCGTTCGACTCCCGTACCCGCAGACGGTTCCCGAAGACCCAAAGAGGGCAGAAGGGAGTGGTGTATGTCACCAAAGGTCGGGATGGTGTGCCTGGAGTTGCGGTGAAGCGGCCAGGATCGTCACCGTTTCGGCGGTCTGAACGGCCGGGTACTTGCGCGATCCGTCCCGCACGTGTGGACTACGGCCAATGCTTCGCGCACGCGCGTGGCTGAGTTATTTCCAAAGACATGATCAGGAGGCAACCCGTGAGCGCGACCGCGGACCACGCGGAGGAGCGGACGAACCCTGCCGCCAGGCTGGGGTTCCAGCCCGGGCAGGTGGTCCAGGAGATCGGCTACGACGACGACGTCGACCAGGACCTCCGCGAGGCCATCGAGGGAGCCATCGAGGGCGACCTCATGGACGAGGACTACGACGACGTGGCCGACGCCGTTGTGCTGTGGTTCCGTGACGACGACGGCGACCTTACGGATGCGCTGGTGGATGCCACCACGTACATCGAGGAGGGCGGCGCGATCCTGCTCCTGACGCCGAAGACCGGCCGGGCGGGATACGTGGAGCCGAGCGACATCTCGGAAGCCGCGACGACGGCGGGTCTCACCGCGTCCAAGAGCGTCAGCGTCGGCAAGGACTGGAGCGGCAGCCGGCTGGCCACGCCGAAGTCCGCCAAGGCCAAGAGGTAGATCGGGCCACACGGCGCCGCACGGCGCCCGGCAGGGCCCTGCCCTCGCCCCCCGGAGCCGCACCAGGACGGGCTGACCGCGTCAGCCCGTCCGTCGGCGTGTCGTGCACCCTGCGTAGGGTGTTCTCGCGAACCGAACACCTCCGAAGGGACGAACACGACGATGGCGATCCAGGTCGGCGAGAAGGCCCCCGACTTCGAGCTCAAGGACAACCACGGCGCGACCGTGCGGCTGTCCGACTTCCGCGGTTCCAAGAACGTGGTGCTGCTCTTCTACCCGTTCGCGTTCACCGGTGTGTGCACCGGCGAGCTGTGCGAGCTGCGCGACAACCTGCCGCAGTTCTCCGACCGCGACACCCAGCTGCTCGCCGTGTCCAACGACTCCATCCACACCCTGCGCGTCTTCGCCGAGCAGGAGGGCCTGGAGTACCCCCTGCTGTCGGACTTCTGGCCGCACGGCAACGTCTCGCGCGCCTACGGCGTCTTCGACGAGGGCAAGGGGTGCGCCGTGCGCGGCACCTTCGTCATCGACAAGGAGGGCGTCGTGCGGTGGACCGTCGTCAACGGCCTGCCGGACGCGCGTGACCTGAACGAGTACATCAAGGCGCTCGACACGCTGTGATCCGGCCCGACACCCTGTGATTCTTCGCCCCGCGGGCCTGCGGGTCCCGGGAACCCGTCACTAGGATCGACTCGTTGATCCGACATCCACGCACTACGGGGCATCCCGCCCCTGGACACCAATGGAGGACTCGTGGGAGTCAGCCTCAGCAAGGGCGGCAACGTATCGCTGACCAAGGAGGCGCCGGGCCTGACCGCGGTCATCATCGGTCTGGGGTGGGACGTCCGCACCACGACCGGCACCGACTTCGACCTGGACGCCAGCGCGCTGCTGCTGAACAACTCCGGGAAGGTCGCCAGCGACCAGCACTTCATCTTCTTCAACAACCTCAAGAGCCCGGACGGCTCCGTCGAGCACACCGGTGACAACCTCACCGGTGAGGGCGAGGGTGACGACGAGCAGATCAAGGTCAACCTCGCGACCGTCCCGATGGACGTCGAGAAGATCGTCTTCCCGGTCTCGATCTACGACGCCGAGAACCGCCAGCAGTCCTTCGGTCAGGTGCGCAACGCGTTCATCCGCGTCGTCAACCAGGCCGGCGGCGCCGAGATCGCCCGCTACGACCTCTCGGAGGACGCCTCCACCGAGACGGCCATGGTCTTCGGCGAGCTGTACCGGCACGGCGCCGAGTGGAAGTTCCGGGCCATCGGCCAGGGCTACGCCTCGGGCCTGCGCGGCATCGCGCAGGACTTCGGTGTGAACGTCTGAGACGGTCACGTCCCGGGCGGTCACGCCCGGGCGTGACCGCCGCGCACGGCCGTACTGTCCGGCGCCGCACGGTTTGCGTGCGGCGCCGGACGCGCAGGACCACCTTGAGAAACACCACCCGGGGAGGGACCAGCATCATGGGCGTCACGCTCGCCAAGGGAGGCAATGTCTCCCTGTCCAAGGCCGCACCGAACCTCACTCAGGTGATGGTCGGGCTCGGCTGGGACGCGCGCTCCACCACCGGAGCCCCCTTCGACCTCGACGCCAGCGCGCTGATGTGCACCGGCGGCCGGGTCATGGGCGACGAGTGGTTCGTCTTCTACAACCAGCTCAAGAGCCCGGACGGCTCGGTGGAGCACACCGGTGACAACCTCACCGGCGAGGGCGACGGCGACGACGAGTCCCTGCTGGTCGACCTGTCCAAGGTCCCGCCGCAGTGCGACAAGATCGTCTTCCCGGTCTCGATCCACATGGCGGACGAGCGGGGCCAGACCTTCGGACAGGTCAGCAACGCCTTCATCCGCGTCGTCAACCAGGCCGACGGCCAGGAACTGGCCCGCTACGACCTGAGTGAGGACGCCTCCACCGAAACCGCGATGATCTTCGGCGAGCTGTACCGCTACCAGGGCGAGTGGAAGTTCCGTGCCGTGGGTCAGGGGTACGCGTCGGGACTGCGGGGCATCGCTCTAGACTTCGGAGTCAACGTTTCGTAAAGCCGATCACGGCGGCGGGGGAGACCCGTACAGACATGATGGGGTAGCCAGTGGTTCTGAAAACCTTCGGCTGGTCGTTCGCGGTCACCGCGCTCGGCCTGGTCGCAGCGGTCCTCTACGGGGGGTGGACCGCCTTCGGCATCGTGGCGATCCTCTCCATCCTCGAGATCTCGCTGTCCTTCGACAACGCGGTGGTCAACGCCGGCATCCTCAAGAAGATGAATGCCTTCTGGCAGAAGATCTTCCTCACCATCGGCATTCTGATCGCCGTCTTCGGCATGCGACTGGTCTTCCCCGTGGTGATCGTCGCCGTCAGCGCCCAGCTCGGGCCGATCGAGGCCGTCGACCTCGCGCTCACCGACAAGGACCGTTACCAGGAGCTCGTCACCGACGCGCATCCCGCGATCGCCGCGTTCGGTGGCATGTTCCTGCTGATGATCTTCCTCGACTTCATCTTCGAGGACCGCGACATCAAGTGGCTCGGCTGGCTGGAGCGCCCGCTGGCCAAGCTCGGCAAGATCGACATGCTGTCGGTCTGCATCGCGCTGATCATCCTGCTGATCTCCGCGATGACCTTCGCCACCCAGGCCCACCAGCACGGCGGCACGCACGTCGACAAGGCGGACACGGTCCTGCTCTCCGGTATCGCGGGTCTGATCACCTACATGATCGTGGGCGGTCTGTCCGGCTTCTTCGAGGACAAGCTGGAAGAGGAGGAGGAGCGCGAGCACGAGGAGGAGGAGAAGGCCGAGCGCGCCGGGAAGCCCCGCTCGGCGGTCGCCCTGGCCGGCAAGGCCGCGTTCTTCATGTTCCTCTACCTCGAGGTCCTGGACGCGTCCTTCTCCTTCGACGGCGTGATCGGTGCCTTCGCCATCACCAACGACATCGTCCTGATGGCCCTGGGCCTGGGTGTCGGCGCCATGTACGTCCGGTCGCTCACCGTGTACCTGGTCCGTCAGGGCACCCTGGACGACTACGTCTACCTGGAGCACGGCGCGCACTACGCGATCGGTGCCCTGGCCATGATCCTGCTCGTCACCATCCAGTACGAGATCAACGAGATCATCACCGGTCTCATCGGTGTCGTCCTGATCGGCTGGTCCTTCTGGTCCTCCGTGCGCCGCAACCGCGCGCTGGCGGCGGCCGAGCGGGACGCGGACGAGAAGACCGAGGTCTCCTCCGGGGTGTGACGACACCCCGGGTGAGGAACGCTCTGGACGGGGCGGCCTCCGAGGACCACTCCTCGGGGCCGCCCCGTCGGCCGTCCGGCCCTCTTCGGGCCGCGGGCGGCCCGGGCGGGGTTCGACGACTGGACTTGGGGCGGGAATGGGTTTCCTGGACGGACTGTGGCGCGGACGCGGGACCGACTTCGACTCGGGCAGCGCGGCGACCAACGCGATCGAGCTGACCAAGCGGCACGGTCAGGTGTCCCTGACGAAGCAGGGGGCGGCCACCGGTCATCTGCGGATCAATCTGAGCTGGCGGATGCGGACCTCCGACTTCGGCGGCTCGCAGCGCGAGAGCCTGCTGCGGCACCCCTTCAGGGCACTGAAGCCGCCGGAGGTCATCGGCCACAGCCAGAGCATGGTCAACGTCGACCTCGACCTCGGGTGCCTGTACGAGTTGCAGGACGGCACCAAGGGCGTGGTGCAGCCGCTCGGGGGGCTCCTCGGCGAGGTCAACGCGCCGCCGTACGTGAAGCTGAGCGGCGACGACCGGTTCGGCTCGGCGTCCGGCGAGACGATCTACGTGAACCTGGACCAGCGCGAGAAGATCAAGCGCCTGCTGGTCTTCGCCTACATCTACGACCAGACCCCCGCGTTCGACCGCACCCAGGCCATGGTCACGCTCTACCCGAGCAACGGCCCGCGCATCGAGATCGGCCTCGACGAACGCCATCCCCAGGCCCGCTCCTGCGCCGTCGTGATGATCGAGAACGTGAAGAACGAGATCATCGTGCGCCGGGAGGTGAAGTTCGTCTACGGATTCCAGGCCGAACTCGACCGCCTCTACGGCTGGGGCCTCCAGTGGGGCCGGGGCTTCAAGACGAAGGTGGAACGCTGAGGACCCGCCCCCGCGGGGTGCGGGACGTATCTCACCGGCCCCGCGGGCCGGTGAGGTCCGGGCACCGGGGGCCCCGGGGAGGGGCGCGCACGCCGGTGCCAGTGCCCCTCCGGCGCGGGCCGGGCCGGCATCGCGGACGCCGCGGGGCCGGGAGCCGGTGGGGGGATCGGGCGCGGGGGATCCCGCCGGGCGTCTGAAGTTCCGGGCGGCCGTAGTGGGGGCCCGTACCCCGGAGGGGCTCGCCCGCCCCGCGGCCGAGGGGCGACCGGTTCCCGGGGCCGCGGCGTCGGCTGCCCCGAGGAGCGGGGCCGTGGGCCACCGGTGACCTTCCCGGTGGCCTGCGGGCCGGGCCTTGCGGACCACCCGGCTTCGGCAGCACGGTGCGCCGCGGGGAGCGGTGAGCCGCCGGGCCCCGGCCCCGCGGCGGCGCCTTCAGCGGCCGACGAACTGGGGGCCCTGGGGAGGCAGGCGGAAGTCCGGGTCCAGGGGCGCCGGGGCCGGCGGGAAGCCGTAGGCGGGCTGGGCGGCGGCCGTCGCGGGCGGGGACTGCGGGTAGCCGTAGGCGGGCTGCGCGGCCGGCTGCGGGTAGCCGTAGGCCGGCTGGGCGGCGGCCGACTGCTGCGGGGGATAGCCGTAGCCGGGCTGGGCCGGGACGCCGGCCGGCTGCTCCGGCGGCAGCGGGCGGGAGGTCTCGGGAGGTGCCGGCGGGGCCGCCGCAGGGACGTGCGGCTGCGTCGGCGCCTCGGGCTGCACCTGCTGCCGCGACGGCGGCTGTGCGGTGGAGGGCGTCGGCGTCGCCCGGGTGTCCGGTGCGGGGGACTGGCGGGGGGTTTCCGCGGGCTGGGGCTCCTCCGCCGCCTCCGACTCGTCGACCGAGATGCCGAAGTCCGTCGCCAGGCCCTTCAGCCCGTTCGAGTAGCCCTCGCCCAGCGCCCGGAACTTCCACCCGTCCCCGCGCCGGTACAGTTCCCCGCAGATCAGCGCCGTCTCCCGGCCCGTCTCCGGCTTGATGTCGAAATACGCCAGCGCTTCCCCGTCCGCGGCCTGCGCGTCGTACAGCAGAATGCGCAGCGCCCGTACGCGGTCGAACGTGACGCCGTCCGCCGACGCGACCAGCAGAATCCGGCCCACGCCGGACTCGACACCGACGAGATCTGTCTGGATCGTGTCGGTGAGGCCCTCGGCGACCCGCTTCTTGCCGAGCCGCCAGACCTTCCCGGAGGGGTGTCGGGGCTGGTTGTAGAAGACGAAGTCCTCGTCGGAGCGCACACGATCGTCGAGGCCGAGGAGCAGCGCGGAGGCGTCGACGTCCGGAACCCCCTGCCCGGGCGACCAGCGCAGCACGGCGCGTACCGTGGTGGCTTCCAGAGGGACGTTCGACCCCTTCAGCATCGCGTGCGTCATGCGGTCATCCTGCCCTCTCCGTCCTGGTCACGACAACGCGGGGTGCGGCACCGCCACGGCCGCGGGTGTGGGCCCGCCACGGCGGGGTTACCTGAAGTTCATGCCCGACGGGAACCTCCGACATCGATCTCTACGTACTATTACCGGCCACCTGCCGACATTCCACGGATTGCCCAGCACCCACGGGGGAGTTCAATGCGTCATTTCGGGCACATAGCCCCTGCGGTGCGGAAACGTCTCTTCTGTCGTGAGCCGACCGCCTTCACCCCGGACTCACCGGCCCGGCTGCTGTCCGCGGCCCTGGGGGCCACCCTCTACAGCCCCGCCACCCGCCCCCGCCTCGCCGACGACATCGTCAAGCAGGCCGCACGCGGGGTGGTCTCCATGGTGCTGTGCCTGGAGGACTCCATCGACGACGCCGACGTGAGCGACGGCGAGGAGAACCTCGTACGGCAGCTCACCGCCCTCGCCGCCCGCCCGGACGCGGATCCCCCGCTGCTGTTCATCCGGGTCCGGGCCCCGGGGCAGATCCCCGACCTGGTGCGGCGTCTCGGCCCCTCCGTCCGGCTGCTGTCCGGTTTCGTACTGCCGAAGTTCACCGAGGAACGCGGCATGCCCTACCTGGAGGCGCTGGACGCCGCCGAGAACGCCTGCGGCCGCCGGCTGTTCGCCATGCCCGTGCTGGAGTCTCCCGAGCTGCTCTACCGGGAGACGCGCGTGGAGACCCTCGAGGGCATCGTCCGCGCGGTCGACAAGTACCGCGACCGCGTCCTCGCCCTACGCCTCGGCGTCACCGACTTCTGCTCCTCCTACGGGCTGCGCCGGGGCCCCGACATGACGGCGTACGACGTCCAGATCGTCGCCTCCGTGATCGCCGACGTGGTGAACATGCTGGGCCGGGCCGACGGCACCGGGTTCACGGTCACCGGGCCGGTGTGGGAGTACTTCCGGGTCCAGGAGCGCATGTTCAAGCCGCTGCTGCGGCAGAGCCCCTTCCTCGAGGTGCAGGCCGTCGAGCTGCGCGAGAAGCTGATCGAACACGCCATGGACGGCCTGCTGCGCGAGATCTCCCTGGACCAGGCCAACGGCCTGCTGGGCAAGACCTGCATCCACCCCTCCCACGTGCTGCCGGTGCACGCGCTGTCCGTCGTCAGCCACGAGGAGTTCAGCGACGCCCAGGACATCCTCCGGCCGGAACGCGGCGGTGGGGGTGTACTGAGGTCGGCGTACACGAACAAGATGAACGAGGTGAAGCCGCACCGCGCCTGGGCCGAGCGCACCCTGCTGCGCGCCGAGGTCTTCGGCGTGGCCCACGAGGACATCGGCTTCGTGGAACTGCTCGCCGCGGGCCTCGGGGAGTGACCGACGGCCCGACGGCCCGCCCGGAACCGGTCGCACCGGCCGGACCGACCGCATCGACCGCAAGGAATCCATGGAGAAGGCAGTGAACGAGGGTGCGCGCCGGCAGGTGCGCGACGGGGCCCGGACGGGCGGCGACGTCTGGTCCGGGAGCTGGGTCGCGCAGCGGCTCGGGGTCGAGCTGACCGGGGACGACCGGCTCACCGAGCTGCTGGGGCTGGCCCTGCGCCGCAACCCCAAGCGGGCTCACCTGCTGGTGTCCAACGTCCTCGGCAAGCACGTGCCGCAGTCGCCGTCCGTCGTGTACGGCCACGGCGTCGCGCTCGGCCGCCGGGTGCGCGAGCTGCTGGGCGAGGAGGCGCACGGCGCGGTCGTCCTCGGCTACGCGGAGACCGCCACCGGACTCGGCCACGCGGTGGCCGACGGTCTGGGCGTGGCGCCCTACCTGCACTCCACCCGCCGTCCGGTTCCCGGAGTCGCGGCGGCGGGCGGCTTCGAGGAGTCGCACTCCCACGCCACCTCCCACCTGCTGCTCCCGGAGAACCCCCGGCTGCTGGCCGGCGACGGCCCACTGGTGCTGGTCGACGACGAGTTCTCCACGGGGAACACGGTGCTGAACACCGTCCGCGACCTCCACGGACGGTATCCGCGACGCCGGTACGTGGTGGTCGCCCTGGTCGACATGCGCTCGCCCGCCGACGCCGGACGTCTGGAGGCCTTCGCCGGGGAGATCGGCGCCCGCGTCGATCTGGTCGCGACCGGCTCGGGCACCGTGCGGCTGCCCGGGAACGTCCTGGAGAAGGGCCGCGAACTGGTCGCCCGCCAGGAGGCGGCCGGGCCGGGCCCCGAAGTGCCCGCGGGCCCGCCCGGGGTGATCACGCGGGTCGAGCTGGGCTGGCCCGAAGGTCTGCCCGACGGCGGGCGGCACGGCTTCACCCCCGCCCACCGGGCGCGGCTGGAGGGGACGCTGCCCGCCATGGCCGCGCGGCTCGCCGGCGCGCTGCCCGCCGACGCCCGCCGCGTACTGGTCCTCGGCTTCGAGGAGCTGATGTACGCCCCGCTCCGCCTCGCCCACGCGCTGGAGGAGCGGGCGACCGGCACCGAGGTGCGCTACTCCACCACCACCCGCTCGCCCGTCCTCGCGGTCGACGACCCCGGCTACGCGATACGCACCCGCCTGGTCTTCCCCGCCCACGACGACCCGGCCGACGGCCCCGGCGAGCGGTACGCCTACAACGTCGCCGGGGCCGGCTTCGACACCGTCGTCGCCGTCGTCGACTCGGTCGCCGACACGCCGGAACTGCACGCGCCCGACGGCCTACTGGCCCGGCTCGCCGCCCACACCCCGCAGGTCCTCCTCGCGGTCGTACCGTCGTACGTACCCGCTGCCAGGATCGCGCCGGATCCACCGGACGCCCCCGAAAGGCCCGCCACCATGCTGCCCGAGCCCCTCAGAGGCCCCGCATTCTCCTCGTACGCGCCCGAGGAGGTCGGCTGGCTGCTCCAGGACCTCTCGGACGTGACGCTGGAGGCGCCGACCGAGGAGCGCGAGGAGGCCGTCCAGAGCGGCGGTGCCCACTACGCCGAGTCGCTGCCCGTCGAGTACCAGCCCACCGCGCAGTACCAGGAACTGTTCTCCGCGGCCCTGGAGAGCTCCGCGGACCGCGTGGCCCACGCCGTCGGCGTGGTCACCGAGACGGTGCTCGCCGAGCGGTCCCCCCGACCGGTGCTGGTCTCCCTGGCCCGCGCGGGCACCCCCGTAGGCATCCTGATGCGCCGCTGGGCCCAGTACCGGCACCAGCTGGAGCTCGCGCACTACGCCGTCTCCATCGTCCGCGGCCGGGGCATCGACGCCAACGCCCTGCGCTGGCTGGCCGCGCACCATGATCCCCGCGACGTCGTCTTCGTCGACGGCTGGACCGGCAAGGGCGCCATCACTCGCGAACTGGCCCAGGCGGTCGAGGAGTTCGAGAAGGAAGAGGGCATCACCGGCTTCGACCCGGAGATCGCGGTCCTCGCCGACCCGGGCTCCTGCGTGCGGACCTACGGCACCCGCGAGGACTACCTCGTCCCCTCCGCCTGCCTCAACTCCACCGTCTCCGGCCTGATATCGCGCACCGTGCTGCGCGCCGACCTGGTCGGCCCGCACGACTTCCACGGCGCCAAGTTCTACCGCGAACTCGCCGGCTCCGACGTCTCGGTGGCCTTCCTGGACGCCGTCTCCGACCGCTTCCCCGAGGTCACGGACGCCGCCTGCGCCCAGGCCAAGGACCTGGTCGCCACCGACCGCACCCCCACCTGGGAGGGCTGGGCCGCGGTCGAGCGCATCAGCGAGGAGTACGGCATCCACGACGTCAATCTCGTCAAGCCGGGCGTCGGCGAGACCACCCGCGTCCTGCTGCGCCGCGTGCCGTGGAAGGTGCTGGCGCGGTCCGGGGCGGGCCGCGACCTCGACCACGTGCGCCTGCTGGCCGAACAGCGGGGCGTCCCCGTCGAGGAGGTCGCCGACCTCCCGTACACCTGCGTCGGTCTCATCCACCCCCGCTACACCCGGGGCGCGACCGGTGCCGACGGCCGGGCGGTGACGTCGTGATGCCCGTCCTCGTCGCCAGCGACCTCGACCGCACCCTCATCTACTCCGCCGCCGCCCTCGCCCTGACGATGCCGGACGCGCGGGCGCCCCGGCTGCTGTGCGTCGAGGTCCACGAGAGCCGCCCGCTGTCATTCATGACCGAGACGGCCGCCCACCTGCTCACCGAACTCGGCGACGCGGCGCTGTTCGTGCCGTCCACGACCCGGACCCGCAAGCAGTACCAGCGCATCAACCTGCCCGGACCGCCGCCGGGTTACGTGATCTGCGCCAACGGCGGCCACATCCTGGTCGACGGCGTCTCCGACCCGGACTGGCACGCCCGGGTGACCGCGCGGCTGGCCGACGAGTGCGCCCCGCTGGCCGAGGTGCAGGAGCACCTGCTGCGGACCGCCGACCCGGTCTGGGTCCGCAAGCACCGGGTCGCCGAGGACCTCTTCGCCTACCTCGTCGTCGAGCGCGAACTGCTGCCCGAGGACTGGGTGAAGGAGCTCGCGGTGTGGGCGGGGAACCGCGGCTGGACGGTCTCGCTCCAGGGCCGCAAGATCTACGCCGTGCCGGGGCCGCTCACCAAGAGCGCGGCCCTGCACGAGGTCGCCCGCCGCACCGGGGCCGGTCTCACCCTCGCCGCCGGCGACTCCCTCCTGGACGCCGACCTGCTGCTGGCCGCGGACCAGGGCTGGCGCCCGGGCCACGGCGAGCTGGCCGACGCCGGCTGGTCGGCCCCCACGATCAGGTCACTGCCCGAGCGGGGCGTCCTGGCCGGCGAGCGGATCCTGCGCGAGTTCCTGCGGACGGTGCGCTCGGCCACCTGACCGCGTCAGGGCGCGGTGCGCCCCGCCCCCCACCCGGGCGGGGCACACGTCACCGGCGGCGGTCCGCCCCGGCCACCGCGTCCGGCGCGTTCCTCCGCCCGGCACGCCGCCGCCCGGGCCCCGGGCGGCGCAGCCGTACGACCACGAACGCCGACACCGCCAGGGCCGCGGCACCGAGGACCACCGTGGAGTACGCCGAGGCGACGGCCGCGACCCGCTCCCAGTTGTCGCCCAGCGCGTAGCCCGCCAGCACGAACGCCGTGTTCCACACCGCGCTGCCCAGCGTGGTCAGAGCGAGGAACACCGGCAGCCGCATCCGCTCCACACCGGCCGGCACCGAGACGAGACTGCGGAACACCGGGATCATCCGTCCGAAGAACACCGCCCTGGTCCCGTGCCGCAGGAACCACGCCTCCGTCCGCTCGATGTCCGCGAGCCTCACCAGCGGCAGCCGCGCCGCGACCGCCACCGTCCGGTCCCGGCCGAGCAGCGCGCCCAGCCCGTACAGCGCGAGCGCGCCGGCCACCGACCCGGCCGTCGTCCACAGCAGCACGGCGAGCAGGCCCATCCGTCCACCGGCGGCGGCGAAACCCGCCATCGGCAGGATCACCTCGCTGGGCAGGGGAGGGAAGAGGTTCTCCAGGGCGATGGCGAGGCCGGCCCCAGGAGCGCCCATGGCGTCCATGAGGTCGTCGACCCACTGCGGTCCGGTCGAGACGGCTGTCATGCCGTGCACGGTAGGAAACCGGACCTGAAGATTCGCTGAGGGCCGGCCGGCGCGCGGGCGGGCGCCGCGCGCTCACCTGCGCCGCAGCGTCAGCCGCAGCAGCCCCCGCCGCAGCAGCCGCCGCCACCGCCGCCCGCGCGGGGGGCCGGGGCGGGGGCGGACGCGGTGCCCCCCACGGCGACCGTGGACAGCAGCTTCACCGTGTCGTCGTGGCCCGCGGGGCACGACGCGGGGGCGGAGGACTGCGCCATGGGGCGGTTCAGTTCGAAGGTGTCGCCGCAGGTCCGGCAGCGGTACTCGTAGCGAGGCATGGGCACAGGTTAACCGGCGCGGGCACAGCGGTTCACCGGTCGCGGCACGCGGTGCGTGGTGCGGGGACGCGTCACGCGGATGCGTACGGAGACCTTTTCCGCGGGCGCGGCGCACCATGGGCGGACGAGCCCGGGCGGCTCAGTGGGCCGCCGCGCCGCGTTCCTCGCGGATCCGGGCCACCACGCGGGCCACCGCGCCCCGTACCGCTTCCGTCTCGGTCAGGAAGTGCCAGTAGTCGGGGTGACGGCCCTCCAGGGCCGCGACGGCGCGCTCCAGGCGGGCCACCGCGTCGTCCAGGGGGCGGGCGTGGCGCGGGTCGGGGGTGTTGCGTCCGGCCATGGCGAGGCGCTGGGCGTCGCGGATGGCGAAGCGGGTCCGCTCGATCTCCTGCCCCGGGTCCTTCTGCACGGCGTTCAGCCGCCGCAGCCGGTCACCGGCGGCCGACACCGCCTCGTCGGTCGTGTTCAGCAGCGCCCGTGCGGTCGACAGCAGGGCGGTCGCGTCCGCCCAGCGCTGCTCGTCGCGCGCGGCCCGCGCCTCGGCGAGCTTCGCCTCGGCCCGGCGGACGTTCTCCGTGGCCACTTCGGGGACGTGCTGCAGGTCCTGCCAGCAGGCGGCGGTGAAGCGTCGGCGCAGTTCGCTCAGCACCGGTTCGACCTGCTCGGAGCGGGTGGTGAGGGCCTGGGCGCGGGTGCGCAGGGAGACCAGCCGGTGGTCGATCTCGGCGGCCCGCTCCGGCAGCCGTTCGGCCTCCGCCCGGACGGCCTCGGCCTCGCGCGTGACGCGTTCGGCCCGCTCCAGGGTCTGCGGCACGCCGTGCTGCCCCGCCCCCTGGTTCAGCCGGGTCAGCTCCGGCGAGAGCGCGGCGAGCCGGGCGGCGAGGTCGTCGGCCCTCAGACCCGTGCCGCGGGCGGTGTCGAGGGCGTTGGAGGCGGCGAGCAGGGACTGGCGGGCGCGCTCGACGGCGGGCGCGAGCCGGGCCAGCTGGGTCTCGGCCTTGCCGAGCAGGGGCCCGAGGCCGTCGGCGAAGCGGTCCAGCTCCTGCTTGACCCGGTCCAGCTCCTCCCTGGCCGCGGTGAGTTCGGCGCGGGCACGGGAGGCGGTCGCGGCCTCCAGGTCGTCGCGGTCGAGGTCATGGGCGTCGACGGCGCCGATGTAGCGGTGACTGGCCTCGTCGATGCGCCGCCCGAGGGCCTCGAAGCCCTCGACGGCGCGGCGGGCGGCGGGGGAGTCGTCGACCGCGGTGATCGTCTCGATGGAGATCCGCAGATCGCGCTGGGCGGTGTCGAGTTCGTAGAACGCGGCGGCGGCCGCGTCCTTGGCCGCCTGCGCCTCGGCCCGCTGGTTGTCGGCCCGTCCGCCGAACCAGCGCCGGGTGCCGCCACCGGTGAACGCCGCGGGCAGGACCAGCACGGCGACCAGGGGCAGCGCGACCAGGGCGAGCGCGTCGCGCAGGGCTCCGGGAGGAGTCCTGCGGGCCTGCCGCATGCGTGCGCGGGGCACGCGCGAGAGCGACGGCGAGTGCGGCTGCGCTGGTGTCGCCGTCACATCCCTCTCCCGTACTGTCGTTCGCCCTGCCCGGTGTCATTCTCCCACCGGTAGAGGACGAACACACGGGGCGGTCAGTTCACCGTGCGGACGGTGAGTTTGCCGTCGCCGGTGTGTGCGGTGACCACATGGGGACTGGAGTCGTCGCGGGGCACGGACACGTCCTCGGCGCCGTCACCCGTCCCGGTCGTCACCCTGTAGGCGGCCGGGGGCAGGTCGATCGTCAGGGATCCGTCGCCGCTGCTGGACTCCACCAGGTCCGGTACGGCCCCGAGTTCGAGGTGGACCGAGCCGTCGCCGGACCGGGCCCGCACCTGCCGCGAGGAGACCTCCGCGCGCACCGAGCCGTCGCCGGTGCGCAGGTCCAGCGGTCCCGTGGAGTCGGTGACGCGGACGGAACCGTCCGTCGTTCGGATGCTCAGCGCGTCCCGGAAGCCCCGCGCCCGCACGCTGCCGTCGCCGTCCTCCACCGTGACGGTGACACCGCGGGGGACCTGGATGCGGTGCCTGGCGGAGCAGTCGGCGACGATGCCGGTGCAGTCCGTCCGCAGCACCAGCCGGTCGCCGTCCAGGGACCAGGTGACCTCCGGGTCCTTGCCGACGGCGACGGTGCCCTCGAACCAGCGGGTGACCTCGACCCTGCCCGACGGTGCCGAGTCGGCGGCGACGATCTCGAGCGCGGAGTCGTCGGAGTCGACGGTGAGGGTGCGGCTCGGCAGGTCGAAGGACCGGTGCTCGGGGTCCTCGTCGTCCCCGGCCGAGGCCCCGCACGCGCTCAGCCCGGCGACCAGCACCACGGCGGCCCCGGCGACGGCGACCGCGCGCCGGTGCGTGGTGGTGCGTGCGGGGCCGGCCGGCGCGGCGGTGCGTGCGGTGCGGGTGCTGCGGGCCATGGCGGTCTCCCCCTCGGTACGGACGGTGGCGCCCCGTGGCGCTCTTCGACCGTACGGATCCGGGGGCCACCGGGGGATCCGGGAAGCTCCCGGACCAGGGGTGGGGACAACCCCCGGCCGTACCCGGGGACACGGGTGTGCCGGACCGTGCCACGGGCCATGTAGGCTGTCCACTCGACCTGGGCGCGCCGCCCGGGACCCGGGTGCGTAGCTCAGGGGTAGAGCGCCTGCCTTACAAGCAGGATGTCGGCGGTTCGAAACCGTCCGCGCCCACCGTGACCGAGGACGTCGGACGACGTCGGGACGGAACAGGGCCTCCGGTGAGCACCGGGGGCCCTCGCTTTCGTACCTGTGGTGGTGAGTCCCGCCGCCGATCCGCCGCGCCGTCACCCGTACGGGGACCCCTGCGGGTGCCCGAGTGTGCCGTTCCCTAAGCTGGCGGCCGTGAGCGGCTTCGAGCGACGTGTCCGGCGATCCCCCGTGCGGTGGTCGCCCCGGGCGCTGTGCGTGCTCGCGCTGCTGGCCGGACTGCTCGGGATGCACGGCCTGGTGCCCGGCGCCGCCGCCCCCGGCCACACCCACCCCGCCCACCACGCGCGGGCCGAGGCACTCGCGGCGGCCGGCCCCGGCGTGTGCCACGACGACGGGCACGGCGGCGGCCACCTCCAGCACGCCGATCCCACCTGCGCGGCGGCCGCCGTGAGCGGCCCGCCGGTGCTGCCCGCCCCCCTCGCCGCCCCGTCGGTCCTCCCCGCGGACCAGGACGCACTCCGGGCCTACCCGTCGGGGGAGCCGGACGGGGCCCGCGCCCCGCCGTCGCTGGCCGAACTTCAGCTGCTGCGGATCTAGACACCGCTCGGCACCGCGCCCCCGGCCGGAGGCGTGGCGCACCGACGTGTCCGCACATCCCTCCGCACCACAGGAGTTCCCCGTATGACCCGCAAGACCAGTACGCGTACCCTCGCCCGCCGTGCCGCCCTCGGAGTGGTGGCGGCCACTGCCGCGCTCGCCCTGTCCGCCTGTGGTGGCGACGGCGGGACGCAGGACCGGGCCGCCTCGGGCGACGGGTCCTCCGCGAGCGCCGAGGCCACGGCCGGGGCGCACAACGCGCAGGACGTCGCCTTCGCGCAGGGCATGATCCCGCACCACCGGCAGGCGCTGGAGATGGCCCGCATGGCCGCCGACCGTGCCTCCTCCGCCGAGGTGAAGGACCTCGCCCGGAGGATCGAGAAGGCCCAGGACCCGGAGATCACGACCATGACCGGCTGGCTGGAGAGCTGGGGCGAGGACGTCCCGGCCGCCGACGCCGGCGCGCACGGCGGCCACGGCACGGACCACTCGGCATCGGGCCACGGCGGCATGCCGGGAATGATGAGCGAGCAGGAGATGGGCGCTCTGGAGAAGGCCACGGGCAAGGACTTCGACGCCGCGTTCCTGGAGTTGATGGTCGAGCACCACGAGGGCGCCGTGGACATGGCCGAGGTCCAGAAGACCAAGGGCCGCCACGGACCGGCGAAGGACCTGGCCGACGCCATCATCACCGCGCAGAAGGCGGAGATCACCGAGATGAACGAGCTGCTCGGCAAGGGCTGAGTCCGAGCCGCCGCCCGTCCGGCCGGGACGGAAGGTCCTTCCGTCCCGGCCGGGGTACGGCGCCCGTCACGGGGAGTCGGACGTCCCGTCCGGGGGATCCTCGTGGGCGTGCTTGAGCCCCGACCGGGCCCGCACCCGGTCGGGGCCGGTGAGCTCGGACCAGTAGCGGTGGGTGCTGACGAACACCGCCAGTTCGTGTTCCCGCCGCCGCAGCTTCTCCACCTCGGCCTGTTCGTCGGCGGACCAGCCGGGGGAGGCGGGGCGCTCGACCTTGCGCCAGCTGTTGTCGTCGCTGAAGCCGTCGAGGGGTTCGACCGACCAGGGGAGCCGCTTCAGCAGGGCCGACAGCTCGGCCCGGACCTGATGCAGTTCCTCCTGACCGGCGAGGAGGTCACTCGGAAAGTCATAGGTCGCAGCCACGGTCCAATAATACGCCTGTTCGAATTTGGTTCGCGCGGTGCGGAAGGGTCTCCACCACGGTTCATCCGATCGTGGAAGACCGCGACCACGGCGGCGCGCGAGGGGCATCGAACCCGGGCGGCCCGGCCCGAACGCCGGGGGACCGGGGGCCCTTACGCGGCGGTCCGGGCCAGTCGCGCCACCACGCGCGCCGTGACGGGGGCCGGCACGCCCTGGCGCTCGGCCGCGCGCAGCAACGCGCCGCCGATGGCGTCCAGTTCGAGGGGTCGCCCGGCCTCGGCGTCGCGCTGCATCGACGACCTGGTCCGCGCCGGGAAGGCGTCGTAGCGGGCGAGGGCCTGCGCGGGGTCGGCGGGGCCACCGCAGGCACGGCTGATCGCCGCCGTCTCCGTCACCAGGGCGGTCAGTTCCTCCCGGTGCCGGGTCCGCACGTCCCCCAGGGGTACGCCGTGGAGGGTGGTCAGCAGGGCCAGCGGGGCGAGGAACGACATCTTGGCCCACAGGGCCGCCGTCTCGTCCTCCAGGACTCGGGTGGCGGGTCCGGCACCGGTGAGGGCGGCGGCCAGGGCGTCGAGCCGGGCGCGGGGCACGGGATCACCGGTGAGGTCGATCTCCGCGAACGGGCTGCCGTGCTCGACGACACCGGGGGCGACCCGGGTGGACTCGACGCGGATGACGGCGGGGGCGACCCGGTCGGCGCGGTGCCGGGCGCGCAGGGCGGCCGGGTGCTCGACGCCGTTGAGGAACGGGACGACGAGCCCGTCGCCGAGAACCGGTGCCGGGACGCGGGACAGCGCGGTGTCGAGCGCCGTGTGCTTGACGGTGATCAGGCAGGCGTCGACGGGTTCCCGCAGTTCGGTGTCCGCCTCGACACCGGCGGTGAAGTCGCCGAACCGCTCGCTGCGGACCGCGATGCCGTCGGCGCGCAGGGTCGCCGCGGTCTCGTCGCCGGCCAGGCAGATCACCCGGTGGCCGGCCCGGCTCAGCAGCGCGGCGAGCAGACCGCCCACGCCGCCGGGGCCGAGCACGGCCACGGTGAGTGCGTTCGTCATGGAGAGGCTCCTCTCGTCGGTCGGCCCCAGGACGGTGGCCGCCTGCGGGGATCATCGCAGGCTTCGGACTCCTGGTCCGCAAGGGCCCCTTGGGTGAGACTGGGGGCATGTGCCGGAGCATCAAGACCCTTCGCCCGCCCGTGCTGCCCGAGGAGGCCTCGGAGGAGGAGATCAGGGCCGCCGCCCTGCAGTACGTCAGAAAGGTGTCCGGCTTCCGCATGCCGGCCGCCCACAACCGCGAGGTCTTCGACCGCGCCGTCGACACCGTCGCCGAGGCCACGGCCGACCTGCTGGCCGGCCTGGAGGTACGGGGCGCGGGGACGGCGCGCCGGGCGGGATAGCGGGCCGTACGCGACCGCACGTCCCGCCGGGGATCCTCCTGGGAGACCTCCGCGCTAGGAGACCTCCGAGGGGCGGGGGCGGCGCACCAGGTACGCCGCGCCCGCGCCCGCCGCGAACAGCGCGCCCACCGACACCGCCGTCGCCAGCCAGGTCGCGCCCAGCCAGTGGGCACCGAAGTAGCCGAGGGCCACGCTGTAGGCGGCCCAGGCCAGGCCGGCCAGGGCCGACCAGGGGAGGAAGTCGCGGGCCCGGTGGCGCGCGGCGCCGGCGCCCAGGGAGACCACCGAGCGGCCCGCCGGGGCGAACCGGGCGAGGACGACCAGGGCGCCGCCGCCCCGTGCCAGCCCGGCGCCGAGACGTTCCTGCGCGGTGGTCAGCCGGCGCGAGCGGGCGATCGCCCGGTCCAGGCGGGCGCCGCCGCGCCAGGCGAGCCGGTAGGCCACCAGATCGCCCAGGACGGAGGCCGTCGCGGCGCAGAGGGTCAGGACGAGGATGTCGGGGACGTCGGTCGCCGTGCCCGCGGCCGCCGCCGTGGCCGCGGTGATCACCAGGACCCCACTGGGCAGTACCGGAAGGAAGACGTCGAGGAGGACCGAGAGGGCCACCACCGCATAGATCCATGGGCTGCCGATCAGCGACCCGAAATCATCCACCCGAACTCCCCGTGACTCCCCCGTGGGCCAGACCTTGCCGCGGTGTCGCGGGGGGAGCGGCAGGAGTGGCCCATGACAGCCATACAGCGTACGCGTGGTCAGTGACGAAAGGGTCACGGGGGGTTCGTGCGGTGTTCGGGTGTCCGGAGCCCCGCGTTCGCCGGGTCGAGGCAGGTGGCGGGTACTGCCGGGAAGCCGCCTGCCCTCCCGGCAGGGGCATCCGTCTCCTCCGGAACGACGCGTGCCCTCCCCGGGCGGGGAGGGCACGGTGCGGTGTGCGTTCAGGCCGTGACCGGGCTCTTGTCCGCCGGTCGTCGTTCCTCCGCCGCCGTGCGCCGGGAGAGCAGCCGGTCCAGGCCGAAGGCCCCGGAGCCGGTGAAGACCAGCAGGAACATGGCCCAGCAGTACAGGGCCGCGCCTTCGCCGTCGTTCTGCAGGGGCCACAGCGCCTCGGGCTGGTGGACCTTGAAGTACGCGTACGCCATGGCGCCGGACGAGACGAACGCGGCGGCCCGGGTGCCGAGGCCGAGCATCACGAGGCTGCCGCCGACGAGTTCGATCACGGCGGCGTACCAGTTGGGCCAGGTGCCGGTGGCGACGGTGCCGCCCTTGCCGTCCACGCCGCCGAGCACGCCGAGCAGGGCGACGGCGCCGTGGCAGGCGAAGAGCAGTCCGACGACGATGCGGAACAGTCCGAGGGCATACGGCTGTGCGCCGTCGAGGCGCCCGGTCAAGCCGGTCATGTGGCGGGTCTCCTTCGGTCGGGTCCGACCCGGCGGGGCCGGTCCGGTGGAAACGGAACCGAGTCGATGGCCCCACGTTAGGTCTCCCTAACCCATACTTGCAAGTTCAACATTCGGCCATGGGGGCGCCCCCGACCCGATGGGCGCCCGACGGCCACTCCCGGTGCGTACGGAAGCGGCCCGTCCCGCCCTCAACGACGTGACGGACCCCACACCGTGTCAGGGTCCTGTTCGCAATGGGTTTTCGCGGTGCTCAGCGGCTCAACTCGGTCTCCGTCACCGTCCGCAGCCGTGCACCCTCCTCGCCCGCCACCGCGTGCTCCAGCCGCAGCATCGCCGAACGCCCGCGCATGGTCAGCGTCATGAGCTGGTTGCCGAACCAGGGCCCGCCCGTCCTGCGCCAGCCGACCGACGGCCGCCCGCAGCCGCCGTGCCGGGCGAAGGCGCGGCCCAGGAGGCGGGCGCTCGCGCTCCAGCCGAAGCGGAAGCCGAGCCTTATCGACAGCGGAATGGAGTTGTGCACCGGGGAGCAGGTCAGTTGCACCACGCGCGCGTCGGACGCGGCACCCGGCCGACCCGCCTCGGCCACATAGGCGTGGTGGACGTCCCCGGAGAGCACGCACACCGTCGCCGGGGCGTCCGGCCCCGTGCCGGCCTCCGCGATCAGGTCCGCGAGCGCGTCGAACGACTCGGGGAACGCCGCCCAGTGCTCCAGGTCCGCCCCGCGCCGCAGCCTCTCCCCGAGGCGCGCCCAGCGCGGGCCCTTGTCGCCGCGGCACAGCACGGAGCTCCACGCCTCGATGTCGTGCACCAGGTGGGGGAGCAGCCAGGGCAGGGACGTACCGATCAGGAGGTGGTCGTAGGAGCCCCGGTCGTCGAGCGCCTGTTCGCGGACCCAGGCCGCCTCGCCCGGGTCCAGCATGGAGCGACTGCCCTCCTCCAGGACGCGCGCGGCGCGGCTGTCCACCATCAGCACGCGGACCCGGCCGAAGTCGCGCCGGTAGCTCCAGCGCACGGAGGTCGCGTCGGCCTCGGCCCGGGCGGCGAAGGCGCGCAGCAGGTCGGTCGCGTCGGGGGTCTCCCGGACGGCGGCGTACAGCGCGTCGGCCGCCAGTTCCCGGGGTGAGAGGTTGCCGAGGTGCTGGTGCACCCAGTAGGACGTCAGGCCGCTGAGCACCCGCTCACGCCACCAGGAGGTGGCCCGCATGTCCTCGACCCAGGACGCGGAGGTGTTCCAGTCGTCGATCACGTCGTGGTCGTCGAAGATCATGCAGGTGGGGAGGGTGGACAGCAGCCAGCGCACCTGGGGGTCGAGCCAGGACTCGTAGTAGAGGTGGGTGTACTCCTCGTAGTCCGCCACCTGGCTGCCGGGTGGGTCGCCCAGGTCGCGGCGGGCGGCCAGCCAGGCGCGGGTGGCGTCGGAGGTCTCGTCGGCGTACACCTGGTCGCCCAGCAGGAGCAGGACGTCGGGCCGCTCCCCGCCGGGGTCGGCGGCGATGCGGGCGGCGAGGGTGTCCAGCGCGTCGGGGCCCACCGGGTCGTGCTCGCCGGTGGGCGGGGCGGCCCAGCGGCAGGAGCCGAAGGCGACGCGCACGGTGTCGCCGCCGGGGGTGGGGATGACGGAGGGCGGCAGGGAGGGGTAGGGGTCCTCGGGCAGCGGCCATACGCGGGTGCCGTCGAGGAACACCTCGTAGGGCGTCGCCGTGCCCGGCGTCAGGCCGGTGACCGGGACCAGGGCGTAGTGGTGCCCGGCGACCTGGAAGGTGCCGGCGCTGCCGCCGGCCCCGCCCGGGCAGCGCACCTCGGTGGTGCCGGGGCGGGCGGTCTCGACCCAGATGGTCGCGGACGTGCCGTCGACGTACCTGAGCAGTGGCCCGAGGCGCAGTCCGGTCATGGTGACCCCTTCCTCCGTCGCCCCGTACGGTACGGAACGACGGAGGTCAGCGGGGAGATTTCCGCACTCAGCAGTTCGCGAGGTGGCTCTGGAGCGCGGACTTCTCGGCCGAGTCGACGGACAGGCCGTAGTAGTACTTCACCTGCACCCAGGCACGGACGTAGGTGCAGCGGTAGGCCGTGCGCGAGGGCATCCAGGTCGCCGGATCCTGGTCGCCCTTGGCCTGGTTCACGTTGTCGGTGACCGCGAGGAGCTGAGGGCGCGTCAGGTCGTTGGCGAAGGCCTGGCGGCGCGAGGTGGTCCAGGAGTCGGCGCCGGAGTCCCAGGCCTCGGCGAGCGGCACCAGGTGGTCGATGTCGACGTCGGAGGCGGCGTACCAGGTGGCGCCGTCGTAGGGGGAGTACCAGCTGCCGCTGGTGGCGTAACAGGAGGAGTCCGTCTGCACGTTGGCGCCGTCGCGCTTGAGGACGGTCTCGCGGGTGTTGCAGGAGCCGCTGATGGTGATCCAGTGGGGGAACAGGTCCCGGCTGTAGCCGGTGCGGTCCTCGGTGGCCACGGTGAGCGTGGCGAGGTAGCTGCGGGCGGTGGCGCCGCTGATCGGCGTGGGCAGCGCGGCCGAGGCGCTCGGGCCGTTGAACAGCCCGACGGAGGCTATGAAGGCGGTGATCGCCGCGACCGTGCCGAGTCGTCGACGCGCGTAGAATCTGTTCATGTGTGAACTTCCTTGTGGGATGGGGGCGTTGGGAAGATGAGCAGGGGAATACTCACCACGCCGAGTTGCGGACGGGTGTGTCCTCGGTAAGAAGGTAGTGACGTGTGCATGACACGTCTATGCCGGGGCGGGGGCGCACGGGTGTCCACCGGTGCGTTCGGGGCTCGCGTACCATGGGGGGCGCAGAAGGGGAGTAGCCCTTCGCCGGACCGTCGACATACTGCTCAGCCCGCCTGAGCCGGCGCCCGGAGGCGGACCCCGTACCCGCGGGGTCGGCCGGCGAGACCTTCGGCAAAGCAGTGCACGCCCGTGCCGTACGGCACGGGTCCCGTGTGTGCTGCCGCGCCGAGGTGTCCCGTGGATCGCACAACACTCTCGGTGGGGCGGCCCCGACCGATTGAGGAACCGTGATCAGCCTGACCGTGACGGCCGTCGTCTTCGGCGTCGTCTTCCTCGCCGAACTGCCGGACAAGACCGCGCTCGCCGGCCTCGTCCTCGGCACCCGCTACCGCGCCTCCTACGTCTTCGCCGGCGTCGCCGCCGCCTTCACGCTGCACGTGGCGCTCGCGGTGGCGGCCGGAAGCGTGCTGACGCTGCTGCCGCAGCAGATCGTGCACGCGCTCACGGGTGTGCTCTTCCTGGGCGGCGCGGCGATGCTGCTGTTCAAGAAGGACGAGGACGAGGAGGAGGTCCGCAAGCCCGAGAACCAGTCCTTCTGGAAGGTCTCCGGTGCCGGATTCATGCTCATCCTGGTGGCCGAGTTCGGTGATCTGACGCAGATCATGACGGCCAACCTCGCCGCTCGTTACGACGACCCGCTCTCCGTCGGCCTGGGTGCGGTGCTGGCCCTGTGGTCGGTGGCCGCGCTCGGCATCGTCGGCGGAAAGGCGCTGATGAAGAAGGTGCCGCTGCGGCTGATCACCCAGATCGCGGCGCTGCTGATGCTGGGCCTCGGGGTGTGGAGCCTGTGGGAGGCGGTCACCGCGTGATGCCGCCCGCCGGGGCGGGCGCGGGCCGGCGGATGGTGAACGGTCGGCGAAAACCGGCGCCTGCGGTGGCGCGAGGACCGGTTTGTTTTGTACCGTGGATGAACAAAGTGGCTCCCGCCCGTTTTCCCTGACCGGCGGGCGGGGCCGCCTTGTTCCGCCCGGGCCCCGCGCCCGGCCCGCCTCCCCTCCGCGCCCTGGAGCTGCCGATGACGGCCACCGCCGTACTCACCGCCCGCGCCCTCCTGCTGGACATGGACGGCACCCTCGTCAACTCCGACGCCTCCGTCGAGCGCGTCTGGCGGCGCTGGGCCGACCACCACGGGCTGGACGGGGACGAGGTCATGAAGGTGGTGCACGGCCGCCAGGGATACGCCTCGATGGCCCTGCTGCTGCCCGGCCGGCCCATGGCGCAGAACCACGCGGACAACGCCCGCATGCTCGCCGAGGAGACGGCGGACACCGACGGCGTCGTCGAGATCCCCGGGGCGCGTGCGTTCCTCGCCTCGCTCGCGGGCCTGCCGCACGCGCTCGTGACCTCCGCCGACGTCGCGCTGTCCACCGCGCGGATGGCCGCCGCCGGGCTGGACCTGCCCGAGGTGCGGATCACCGCGGAGTCCGTCGGCGCGAGCAAGCCGGACCCCGAGGGCTTCCTCAAGGGTGCGGCGGAACTGGGCGTCGCCCCCGAGGACTGCGTGGTGTTCGAGGACTCCGGCGCGGGCATCGCCGCGGGGCGCGCGGCCGGGATGAAGGTCGTGGGGATCGGGCCGCGGGCCGCCGTCCACGCACCGGACGTGGTCGTGCGCGACCTGACCCGGGTGCGCGTGGAGGCGGCGGACGACGGGACGATCCGGCTGTCCGTCACAGAGGGCGAGGACCCGGACGCGCAGCGCCGGTGAGGCCCGGGGGCCCGCACGCGAAGCGGCGGCCGTCGCGGCTTCCGGGCTCCGTCACGGCCCCCGCGCTCCCGTTGCGACTCCCGTGCTCCGCACTCCCCGCACGGCTTCCGCACCGCCGACTGCGGCTCCCGGGCTCCGACTTACGGCTTCCGCGTGCGGCCAGAGGCACCCGCGCCGCCGCCTGCGGCTCCCGAGCCCCGGCTGGGCTCCCGGGCTTCGGCTGCGGCTCCCCTGGCTCCGCCTGCGGCTTCCGCGTTTCCGGCTGACGGCGCCCGCGTCGTCGGCTGCGGCTCCCGTGGCCAGGGCTGCGGTTCCCGGGCTCCGGCTGCGGCTTCCGCGTGCGGCCAGAGGCACCCGCGCCGCCGCCTGCGGCTCCCGAGCCCCGGCTGGGCCCCCGGGCTTCGGCTGCGGCTCCCGGGTCTCCGGCCAACGGCGCCCGCGCCGCCCGCCGCCGGCTACGGCTCCCGCGTCTCCGACTCCAGGCGGGAGCGGGTCTCCGGGCCGTAGACGCCGAGCTCGTCGCCCCGTACGCCGCGGGACCACTGGTAGTTGCGCAGGGCGTCCTCGACGGGAGGTGTGAAGTTGCCGTTGATCTCGTCGTTGTAGAGGTACAGCTGCCGCAGCCGGTGCTGGAGTTCGGCCACCTCGCCACCCCGGTCCCCGCGCCGCAGCACGGGGCCGGAGTCCTCACGCCCCTCGTCGGACTGCGCGGGGGTGCCGGTGGGCACGGAGGTCGTCGGTGTGTCGGACGGCTCGGCGGTCGCCGAAGGGCTCGGGGAGGCGCTGGACGCCGAGGAGGACGGCGAGGCCGACGGGCTCGCGCTCGCGGACGGCGAGGCCGAGGAGGAGGCGGACGCCGACGCGGTGGGCGACGCGCTCGCCGAGGGCACCGCGGAGGGCACGACCGACGCGGGGTCCGGGACGCGGGCCCTGATGTCGTCCGGCAGCGCGCTGTCGCGTGACGGCGTCTCGTAGGCGAACAGCCCGCTCGCCAGCCCGGCCGCTCCCATCACCGCGACGACGGCCCCGGCGGTCACCAGCAACGCGGCACGCCGTCGGCGGCGCGACGGCCCCCCGCCGGTCCCGTCGCCGCCGCCCGCCCCCGTCTGCGGCGCGGCGGGACCCGTCCCGGCCGGGCGCGCGGCCTCGAACAGGTGCAGATCGGTGTCGCTCGGCCGGGCCGCCGAGGGCGCCAGCGGTGTGGGCAGCACGGAGGTGGCGTCCTCGGCACCGGATGTCCCGGGGACCGGGTCCGGGGCTCCCGGTCCGCCCGGTGCGACGGCGCGCAGGGGCACGGTGGCGTCGGCCGCCTGCGCGGGGCCCCGGGCGCCGGGCGACCGCGGGGTCTGCCCGGCAGGGCCCGGCTCGGTCAGTGAACAGCCCCCGTCCGCGGGGTCGTTGACGTGTTCACCACGCGCCTCGGGGGCCGCGTCGGCCGGCGTGCGCCCCCTGCGGCCCCTCAGTTCGACGTACGGCCGGATCCGCAGCGGGTCGAAGTCCTCGGCCGCCGCCGCCTCGGCCGTGCGGGCGTCGCGCAGGGCGTCGGACGCGCGCAGAGCACAGGTGCAGGAGGGAGTGTTGTCCCGGTTCCTGGGCGCACCGCACTCCGGGCACGGCATCCCGTTCGGCTGTTCCACGCTGCGTCCCCCCTCACGAACTCCAGAGATTATGCAGATCATCTCCACACCCCGGTCCGGGCGCCCCCGGAATGTGGACTTCCGCGGGGACCCAACAGGCCATACCGGGTCACACCGATCACGATGGTGGGGACACGGAAGCACGGGAGGTCTTCACGGCCGGGGACGCGCACGGCATGACGGAGCGGCAGGAGACGGCGGGCGGTGGGGTGAGTCACTGGGGGTGCCGGGGTGCCCAACGGGTGCCGCGTGCGCATCGTGCGAGCGGGGCTGTGGGCTCACCTCGGCCGTGCGGCTCCGCGCGGTGACACCGGGCCCCGCCCCCGGCCGGCCGCCGGCCGGGTGAGGGGCTTGGTGAACCAGTGCTCGGCGTGCGGGTCGTCGTTGTGGCGGGCGGTCTCCGTGTAGCCGAGACGTGCGTACAGGGCGCGGGCCTCCACGAGATCGCCGCGGGTGTCGAGGATCATCCGGGTGGCGCCGGACGCGTGGGCCGCCTCCTCGGCGGCCCGCACCAGCAGCGCCGCGCCGCCCTTGCCGCGCAGCCCCGCGTACAGGAACACCCGGGTCAGCTCCGCGGTCGACTCGTCCAGCAGCCGGATGCCCGCGCTGCCCGCCGGCTCGCCCGCGTACCGCGCCACCAGCAGCAGGCCCCGGGGCGGCGCCAGGTCGGTGCCGGGCCGGGCGGCGATCTCGCGCTCCAGTTCCGCCGGGTCGGTGCGGCGTCCCTCGTGCAGCAGGTACCAGCGGTCGCTGACCTCCGTGTAGTAGGCCCGCCACAGGGCGGCGGCCACGGGGGAGTCGTACGGTTCCGGGGCGACGGTCCAGGTCATGACCGCATTCTGCGGGCAGCCGTCACCGGGTGCGCAACCGAATATGCGTGGCGCCGGTCCCGTCCAACACCTGCGTCCTGCGCCACTCCACGGGCGTGCCCGCAGGCCCGTCCAGCGGCCCGTCGAACAGCCGCCGCCCGCCGCCCAGCAGCACGGGCACGATGTGCAGCAGCAGCTCGTCGAGCCAACCGGCCCGGACGAACTGCCGCACGAGGTCCGCCCCGCCCGCCAGCGACACGTCCCGGTCGCCCGCCGCCGCCCGGGCGAGGGCCAGCGCCCGCTCGGGGCCCCCGGTGACGAAGTGGAAGGCGGTGCCGCCCTCCTTCACCAGCGTCTCGCGCGGATGGTGGGTGACGACGTGGACGGGCATGTGGAACGGAGGGTTGTCGCCCCACGGCTCCTCGCCGCAGACGTACATGGTGTGGCCCATCACGACGGCGCCGGGCCGGGCCGTCCACTCGGCGACCAGCTCGTCCTCCGGACCGCCCGCGCCACCGTCGAGGCCGTGCGCCGCCCGCCACGACCGCAGCCCGTACACCCACTCGTGCAGCCGCTCCCCACCGACGCCGAGGGGGTGTGCGCGCCCCGGGTCGGGCCCGGTGACATACCCGTCGAGCGACATGGACAGCTGGGCGACGACCTCGCTCATGACGACCTCCTGGATCGATCGGGGCGCTTCTGCGCACCTTCACCCTTGCGTCGACCGGGCGGGGCGCGGATCGACACGCCGGGTCCGGCGCATCCGGGGGCCGTTTGGCGGTGGGACTGCGGGCAACCCGTATCGGCAGGCCGGCTTGCGAGGAGAGCCGGTTGGGCCCAGACTCCGGAAGGCACCCATGTCCACAGGCCTGATCATTGCTTTGATCGTGATTGTTGCGGTCGTTGTCGTCGCGGCCGTTCTGACCCTGCGTGCCCGTGGCCCGCGGCACGGCACGAACCTGAAGCGGCGCTTCGGGCCCGAGTACGACCGGGCCGTCGCCCGGCACGACGGCGACACCAAGGCGGCCGAGCGTGAGCTCACCGAACGCGTGGAGCGCCACGGCGACCTTCGGGCACGGCCGCTGGAGCCCGCCGAGCGGGAGCAGTACGAGGCACGCTGGACGGCCGTGCAGGAGCGGTTCGTCGACTCGCCGCAGGACGCGGTGGCCGAGGCGGACCGGTTGATCGCCGAGGTGGCCGGCGCCCGGGGCTTCCCCGACGGCGGGCGCTACGAGGAGCAGCTCGCCGCGCTGTCGGTGCACCACGCCCACCACGTCGAGGGCTACCGGCGCGTGCACCGCGTGGCGCAGGCGCACGCTGACGGCGCGGGGACCGAGGAGATGCGCGAGGCCATGGTCGACGCCCGCGCCCTGTTCGAGGATCTGGTCCAGCCGTCCCACCACGAGGGCGGACGGCACCGCGCCGTCACGACGGACGGCGAACGCCGGAAGTCCGGGCGCGGGCACGCGCCGTCGCTCTTCCACCGGCACCAGGCGAAGGAGAGTTGAGCCGCATGTCCGACCTGACCCGGCGCACCGGCGACGAACTGCCCCCCGAGCGCGACCGCACCGCCGCCGACGCACCCGACATCGGCACCGGCACCGGCACCGGCACCGGCACCGGCATCGGCACCGGTACCGGCCCCTCCGGCTCCGGCGACGGCACCCGCGCCTTCGGTAGGCGCGAGCCGGCCCCCGGGACCGGCGGCACCGCCCCCGGCACCGGTGGCGAGGAGCCCCGGTCGGCCGCACAGCCGCAGCCGGCCGGCGCCCGCGCCACGGGCGGCGACCCCACCGGCACCCCGGGCGCCGCCGACACCGTGGCCACCGGGGACATGCCGGTCGGTCACGAGCCCCGCCACGACGGCACGGGCACCGGCATCGGCTCCCGCCTCCTGTCCCACGACGACACCGACAAGCTCGCCGCGCAGTTGCAGCACGCGGTGGCCGGGTTCGTCGACGCGCCGCGCGATGCCGTGGAGGAGGCCGATCACGTGCTCCAGGAGATCACCGCGCGCTTCGCCGACGCGGTGACCGAGCGGCGCCGCACCCTGCGCCGCTCCTGGCAGGCGGCCGGTGCGGGCGGGGCCGCCGCAGCGACCGACACCGAGCAGCTGCGCCTGGCCCTGCGGGACTACCGCGAGCTGGCGGAGCGGCTGCTACAGGTCTGACCCGCCCGCCGCCCGGCGTTCCCGCCACTGCCGTACGACGTCCTCGACGTCGTACGGCTTCCTGCCCAGCGGGGGGCCGGGCGGCGGCTTGAACATCATGTCGCGGATCTTGGCGTTGATGTCCGTGAGGATCTTCCGGACCACCCGCTCCGAGGGCGCCGCGTAGGCCGCCGCCAGCGCGTCCTCGGCCTCCTTGCGCAGGGCCAGCGCCGGCGGCAGCATCGAGATCCCCTCGCGGGCCATCTTCCGCTTGACCCACCACAGTTCGTCGTACGTGGCCTCGACCTCGCGGGGCAGCGGCTTGCCCACCCCCGGCAACCGCTCGAACTCGCCCCGTGCCGCCGCGTCCCGGATCTGCTTCTCCGCCCAGGTTCCGAAGTCGACGCCGGGCGGCTTCCGCTCGGTCATGCAGCCATTGTGCCGGACGCCGCACGGCCGGGCGATTTATCATGCGGCGGCAGCGAGTCGAACCGGCCGCCGCTCAAGGCCGTTCCGGCCGACGGGTCCGGGTGTCGCTCGGCCCGCCAGGACGTCTCAGGAGGAGCGCACGTGCTCGAACTCACCATGGCCGCCGTGTCCGCGGCGGAAGCGGGTGCCACGGCCGGCATGCTCATGGCCGACGCGCCCAGCGAGCCGGGTGCCGTGCTGCGGGTGGGCCGGGACCGGTCGGCGTGCCGGCTCGCGACGCCGGACGACTGGCTGTTCGTCTCGCGGGTCCACCTGGAGTTCCGGTGCGGCCAGGACGGCACCTGGCAGCTGACCTGGCTGCGGGGTTCGCTGCCCGAGCCGTCCTCCGAGGTCCGACTGAGCCTCGGGGACTACGCCCACCCGGTCCCGTACGGCGGGACCGTGCCGCTGCCCCGGGGCGGCAGCGGCGAGGTCGTCATCCTGGACCGCGCCGCCCCGCGCAGCGTCAACGTGGGTTTCTACCACGAGGTGTGAGTCCCGCGGCCGGCCTCACTCCAGGACGCGGGCCAGTGCGAATCCGTCGTAGCCCTTGGTGCCGACGGTCTGCACCGCCGTGCCGCTGAGCCGCGGGTGTGCGGAGATCAGGTCGAGGGCGGCGCGGGTGCCCACCACGTCGGGGTCGGTGTTGTCGGGGTCCGCGACCCGGCCGCCCCGGACCACGTTGTCGAGCACGATCAGGCTGCCGGTGCTGGTGAGCTTCAGGGCCCACTCCACGTAGCGCGCGTTGTTGGCCTTGTCGGCGTCGATGAAGACCAGGTCGAACGGCGGCGGGTTCTCGTCGGCCAGGCCGGGCAGCGACTCCAGGGCGGCGCCCACCCGCACCTCGACGATCCTGTCCAGGCCCGCGCGGGCGATGTTGCGGGTGGCGACCTCGGCGTGCCAGGGGTCGTACTCCAGGGTGATCAGCCGCCCGTCGGCCGGGAGGGCGCGCGCCAGCCAGATGGTGCTGTAGCCGCCGAGCGTGCCGATCTCCAGGACGTGGCGGGCTCCCTGCATCTGCGCGAGCAACTGGAGCAGCTTGCCCTGGTTGGGCGCGACGGCGATGGGCGGGAGACCGGCGGCCGTGCTGTCGCGCAGGGCGGCCGCCAGGGCCTCGTCGTCGGGCGCGAGGCGGGCGGCGAAGTAGTCGTCCACCTCGTGCCAGAGCTGCGACTCGCTCATGCACCTGTACCTTCCGTCGGGCCGGTCAGGCTCTCAACTGGCGTCGCCAACGAAGATAGTGGCGCGCCGGTCGCCCGACAGGGAATTCCCGCCGACCCCGAGCGTGTCCGGTCCGGGGCTCCCCACTCGGTCGCGGAGCCGTCCCTGGTCCCGGTCCCGGTCGCGGTCACGGTCGCGGCGCCGCCCCCGCCACCGGTCGCGGTGCTGGTCCCGGTCCCGGTCACGGTCGTGGGCCGGTCTCCCGCCCCGCCTCCGGCGCCGGGGCGAACCGGGCAGCGGGCGTCCCGCCGACTCGGGCACGCGCCACACCGCGCACCCGCGATCACGGCCGCCGCCGTCATGGGGCAGGCGCGCAGGGCCCGGTCCGCAGTCCTCGGCCGCGTCTTTCTGCGAGTCATCTCGCGTCCGCGACGGGCAACCGGGCCCCTCGCGGACTATCGTCATTCGGACAAAAGCGGGACGGACGACAGGTGAAGCAGGGGTTGCCTGCGTCTTCGTACGGGGGGTGCGGGCCGCACGGGTCCGTTGAGTGATCCCCCGCACGCACAACGTGGGGAACGACCGGGGTGGGAGGCCGACGAGGCGTGGTGAATGCGGAGCACAGCGGGCGACCGGGGGAAGCACTGGGTGCGACGGCCGTCGGCGGCACCGGGGCGCGCCTTCGCGCGGCCCGCCTCGGACTGTGGCTGCTCGCCGCCGTCCTCGCCGTACGGCAGGTGGCCGTCGTCCTGGGCAGCCCGCGCGGGGAACGGCTGACCGATCTGGAGACCTGGGTCGGGCCCGAGGGTGTGCTGCACGTCAACGGCTCGCTCTACGACTCCACCCGGTTCACCGGCACCCCCTTCGGCGGGCTCGTCCTCAAACCCCTGACCCGGTCGGCCGAACAGGCCCTCGGCTGGGGCTGGACCTTCGGCACGCTGCTGCTGGTGGTCGCCCTCGGCCTGGTCGCCGTGCGGGCCCTGCCCCGGCCGGTCGGGCGGCGCACCGCGCTGCTGGCCGCGCCGATCGCCGTCAGCCTGCTGATGCTGTCCCTGCCGGTGCGCAACACCCTCTGGCTCGGCCAGACCAGCGTCGTCCCGGTCCTCCTGGTCCTGGTCGGCTGCTTCGTCGCGCGCGGACAGCGCACCTGCGGCGTCCTGATCGGCGCGGCCGCCGCCCTCCAGCCCACCCTGCTGCTGTTCGCTCCGCTGCTGTGGCTCACCGGCCGCCGCCCGGCCGCCCTCAGTACGGGCGTCACCTTCGCCACGAGCACCGCCCTCGCCTGGGCCGCGATGCCGCGCGACTCCCACACCTACTGGGTGCACCACATGGCCGGCGTCGGCCTCGGCGGCCGGGCCGACGGCCTCGCCAACCAGTCCCTGCACGGCGCCCTGCTGCGGCTCGGCCTCGAAGGGCCGCTCGAGATCGGCCTGTTCCTGCTGCTCGGCGCGGCCGTCGCGGCACTCGGCCTGCGCCGGGCCGTGCGCTACGCGCACGACGGGCAGATGCTCCTCGCGGTCGCCGTCACGGGCTGCGCCGTCGTCGTCGTCTCCCCGACCGCCTGGCAGCACCAACTGCTGTGGATGCTGCTCACCGTCGTCGGCCGGGTCGGCAGCCGCGCCTCCGACCGGCCGGTGTGGCCCGTCACCGTCGTCCTGGTGATGACGCTGCCCGCCAAGATGATGCTGCCGAACGTGGAATTCCTGTACCCCGTGCGGGACAACGTCGTGCTGCTCGCCGCGTTCGCCGCCGCCACCTTCGTACCGTTCCTCTCCACCACCTCGCCGTACTTCGACAGGCCGGTCCCGACCCGGTACGCCCCACCGGTCCCGGCCCGCTTCCCGCACGTCCCGCTGGTGCCGTTCCTGCGCCGGGTGCTGACCCGTCCCAACCTCCTGCTGGAACTGCTGCTGATCCGCGTCACCTACGCCGCCTACTCCAAGGTGCGGCTGGCGGCCACCGGCGGCAGCAACTCGGCCGGCCGGGCGCGGGCCGAGGAGCACGGGCACCAGATCCTCGACCTCGAGCGCGTGCTCCGGCTGGACATCGAGTACGCCGTCAACCACGCCGTGGTGAAGGTCGGCTGGCTGCGGGACTTCTTCGACTTCTACTACACGTCGTTCCACTTCGCCGTCCCGCTGACCGTGCTCGGCCTGCTGTACTGGCGCCGCCCCGTCGACTACCGCTGGGCCCGCGCCGCTCTCGGCTTCACCACGCTGCTCGCCCTGGTCGGCTTCTGGCTCTACCCGCTGGCCCCGCCGCGTCTGATGCCGACGCTCGGCATCATCGACACGGTCCACGGCGTGCAGGACTTCTCCGAGCCGGACTACGGCACCCTCACCGCCCTCACCAACCAGTACGCCGCGATGCCGTCGCTGCACTTCGGCTGGTCGCTGTGGTGCGGTCTGATCGTCGCGATCATCGCGCCGAGGACCTGGATGAAGGCGCTGGGCCTGCTCCACCCGCTGTGCACGGCCGCCGCGATCGTGGCGACCGGAAACCACTGGGTGCTGGACGCGGTGGGCGGCGCGATCGTCGTGGGCGCCGGCTTCGGGCTGGCGTACCTGTTCCAGGGGCCGCGCGCCCGCGCGGTCACGGCGACCGTCGCCACCGAGGTCAGCAGCGGCCCGGTGGTACGGGAGAAGGACCGTACTCCGAGCTGATCCGGTACTCGCCGGGCGCGGACACCGTGAGCCGGGTGAACCCGCCCGCGCGGGAGAGACATCCGCCGTCGGCCCGCAGCCAGGGCGAGTACGCGATCCGCACGGTCACCGGACCCGGCCGGGACACCCGCAGGACGAGGTCGGCGCGGGAGGTCCGTACGACGGTCCCCGGCGCGGAGACGAGCGGCACGGCGTCCCGTACGCGGAAGACCTGCCAGTGGGCGTCCCGCCAGACGGGGACGAGCCACTCGGGACGGTCGTCGCGCACCAGCCGGGCCTCCGCCGCGGCGTACCCGTCGGGCCTCGCACGGGGCAGCACGACGAACCCGACCGCCCACCGGTCCAGCCACGCGCGGTAGGTCGCCGCGGAGAACGAACCGTCGTAGAACAGCCGGGCCCGCTCCATGTCGAGCTGACGGTTCCACCCCCGCGCGAGCGGCACGTGCGGGGCCAGCGCGACGGCCTCGCGGTGATTGCGTGCGGGCACGACCTCGACGCGGGTGCGGTCCGCGCCGAGCCCGTGGAGGGCACGCACGACCCCATGGGTGTTCGCGGCCCATGCGGGCACGGCCGTGGAGACCGTCAGGTCGTCGGCGGTCTTCTGCCCCGTCCAGCCGACGGAGAAGACCAGGACGGCGACGAGGAGGCCGCGGCGCAGGGCGCGCAGGCCGGGCTGGGCGAGGAGGGCGACGAGGAGGACGACCGGTGCGGCGTACTCGGCGAACCGCTCGATGTTCGTGCCGACGGGGGAGGGGACGAGGTAGGCGAGCACGGTCCCCGCGGCGTAGACGACCCCGCTCCACCGTGCCACGCGCCAGGCGGGCGGGGCCAGCGCGGTGACGGCCAGGCCCAGCAGCACGGGCGGCCATATGCGGCCCGCCGGCATGAGCTGCTCGCCGTCGAAGGGGAACAGCAGGCTGGTCGCCCCCACCACGGCGGCGGGCGGGAGCAGCAGGACGAGCGCGCGGGCCGGCCGCCGGTCGAGCAGGAAACCGGCCCCGACGACGGCGAGGAACAGCCCGGCGACCGGCGACGCCATGGTGGCGAGGGCGGCGTACCCGGCGGTGAGCACCAGCCGCTTCCGGCCGGTGAGGAAGAGGCAGGCGGCCAGCCCGAAGGCGACCCCGAGGGCGAACGTGGTCCGCCCGGAGGCGACGTTGCACCACAGGCCGAGGGAGGCGAGGAGAGCGGGGCCGAGGGGTCTTCGCACCGGGCTCCGCTGGACGAGGACGGCAGCGAGCCACGCGCCGGCGACCCCGGAGAGCACGGTGACCGTCCGGACCCCGAGGGCGGCCATGAGGTACGGCGAGAGCACGCTGTAGTTGGCGGTGTGCATCCCGCCGTACCAGAAGAGGCCGTACGCGGAGTCCCCGTGCCGTGCGGCGAACCCGGCCCACGCGTACTGGGCGGCGAGGTCCCCGCCGCCGGTGGCGAGGAACGCCCACCACACGGCGTAGAGGGGGAGCGTCGACAGCGTGGCCAGCAGGGGGACGCGATGACGTCGGTACAGCTGGCGGAGGGGGTGGTTCCGCCGAGTGGCCGTGTCCGCGCGCTGGATCAGGGTGAGTTCGGCAGGGGGCACGGTTGCGTAGACGTGGAACGGGGCGGCGGCGTTCATCGCGGGGCGGGCGGGTTGGCGGCCCGGCCGGTGCCCGGGTACGGCGAAGGCGGCGGCCCCGGGGATCAGGGGGCCGCCGCCTTCGGTACGGGGGGTGGGGCCGGGATCAGTACCAGCCGTTGGACTGCCAGAAGTTCCAGGCGCCGCAGGGGCTGCCGTAACGGTCCTTCATGTAGTCCAGGCCCCACTCGATCTGGGTGGCGGGGTTGGTGCGCCAGTCGGCACCGGCCGAGGCCATCTTGGAGGCGGGGAGAGCCTGGACCAGGCCGTAGGCGCCGCTGGAGGCGTTGGTGGCGTTGACGTCCCAGTTGCTCTCGTGCTGCACGATCTTCGAGAAGCACTGGTACTGGGCCGAGTTGCCGATCATCTTCTTCGCGGTCGCCTGGGCCGAGGCGGCCCCCGTGGTGGCGGCCTGTGCGGGCGCGGCGATCAGCGTGCCGCAGGCAGCGGCGGCGAGGGCGGCACCGGCGAGGGCCTTCTTCGGGGTGGCGAGGGTGCGGAGGAGGGAAGCGGCGGACACGGGCGGCCTTTCGGTCGGGAGCGGTGGGGTCGCGGCAGGCCCTTGCCGCGTCCTGGGCGGCGGGGCATACGTAGGCGCCGCGGCCCCGGGGGGCACGTCGGCGCCTGGCGACGCGTCCCACGGAAACAGGTCCGGAGTGTGTCCGCAAAGACCCCTTTTACTAGCCCTGGTCGCATTCGGGGGTTCCCGCCCGTTCCGGAGCCGGGGATGGAGACGCAGGTCAGGACGGCGGACCCGGGGTCGAGGGGCGGGGTGCGCGGCTACGGTCGCGCTTCGTACGTGATCCAGGTCATGTGGGGTGCTTCACCCTCGTCGCCACGGACCGCGTACGACCGCCCACTCAGGGGTGCGGACCGAAGGTGACGGGCGCCTCGAAAGCCGCCCTCCGGGTGGCCCGGCGCAGTGCCTTGAGGACCGGGGCGCCGAGGGCCAGGGTCAGCACGACGGTGAGCAGGGCCCGACCGAGGTCCCAGCCGAGGGAGGTGGCCAGGCAGTACGCCAGGAAACGGACCAGGTTCGCGGGCACCTCCGCCTCCGGGTCGAAGGCGATGTTCGAGGCGAGGCGGTTCATGAAGGGCCAGCCCTGCATGTTCATCACCGTGCCGTAGACGAACGCGGCGAGAAATCCGTACGCCGCCAGCATCAGTACCTCGGCACGGCCCCGCAGGCGGTCGGCGCCGGGGAGCAGGCCCGCGCCCATCGCGAACCAGCCCATCGCCAGCATCTGGAACGGCATCCACGGTCCGACCCCGCCGGTGAGCAGCGCGGAGGCGAACATCGTCACCGAGCCGAGCACGAAGCCGAAGCCGGGGCCCAGGACCCGGCCGCTGAGGACCATGAGGAAGAACATGGGTTCCAGACCGGCCGTCCCGGCGCCGATGGGGCGCAGGGCCGCTCCGGTCGCGGCGAGGACGCCCAGCATCGCCACCGCCTTGGGACCGAGCCCCGACTCCGCGATCGTCGCCCCCATGACCGCGACCAGCAGCACCAGCAGGCCCGCGAAGAGCCACGGCGCGTCCTGGGCGTGGGCGTTGACCGTGGAGGCGGGCGGGGCGAGGAAGGGCCAGCCGAAACCGGCCACGCCCACCGCGCTCACCAGGACGAGTGCCGTCAGCGAGCGGGGGCCGAGGCGGACCGGCCGGGCCTGGCGCTGGACACCGGTGCCGGTCATGACAGTGCCTCCCGTACCTGGGTGACCGTGAGCCACGGGCGCGGCGCCAGGATCTTCGCCACCTGCGGCGCGAAGGACGGGGACGCCACGACCACCTCCGCCGCCGGGCCGTCGGCGATCACCTCTCCCTCGGCCAGCAGCACCACGCGGTCGGCGAGCTCCGCGGCCAGTTCCACGTCGTGCGTGGCCAGGACGATCGCGTGGCCCTCGGCGGCCAGCCCGCGCAGGACGGTGACCAGACGGGCCTTGGCCGCGTAGTCCAGCCCGCGGGTCGGCTCGTCCAGCAGGAGCAGGGGCGGGCGGGCGGCCAGGACGACCGCCAGGGCCAGGGTCAGCCGCTGGCCCTCGGACAGGTCCCGGGGGTGGGTGTCGTCCGCCACCCCCGGCAGCAGCTCGCAGAGCAGCGCGCGGCACGTGCCCGGCTCGGCCTCGGCGTCCCGGTCGGCGGCGGCGCACTCCGCGGCGACCGTGTCGGCGCAGAGCAGGTCGCGGGGTTCCTGCGGGACCAGGCCGACGCGGCGCACGAGGTCACGGGGGCGGGTGCGGTGGGGCACCGCGTCGCCGGTGCGGACGGTTCCGGAGACGGGTTCGACGAGGCCGACCAGGGCGCCCAGCAGGGTGGACTTCCCGGCGCCGTTGCGGCCCATGAGGGCGACGGTCTCCCCCGCGGTGACGGTCAGGTCGACGTGGCGCAGGGCCTGGACACGGCCCCGGCGGACGGCGAGGGAGCGTGCCTCGGCCACGGGGGGAGGGGTGGCGGTCGTGCGGTCGCCCGCGGTGCGGCGGAGGAGCCGGGTGCGGGTGCGGGTGGGGGCGGGGGTGGCCGGGGGGCCGGGCAGGGGCCGCCGTGCCGGCGGTGCCGCGTCGGCGAGTCGTTCGCGCAGGGCGGCCGCCCGGCGGCGGGCGTCGCGGACCGTCAGCGGCAGCGGGGACCAGCCCGCCAGCCGGCCCAGGTCCACGACCGGCGGGAAGACGGGGGAGACGGCCATCACCTCGGCCGGGGGGCCGAGCAGCGGGGGCTCGCCCGGGCCCGGGAGCAGGACCACCTGGTCGGCGTACTGGACGACGCGCTCCAGACGGTGCTCGGCCATGAGCACCGTCGTGCCGAGGTCGTGGACCAGACGCTGCAGCACCGCGAGCACCTCCTCGGCCGCCGCCGGGTCCAGCGCGGAGGTCGGCTCGTCCAGGACCAGCACCCGGGGGTGCGGGGTGAGGACGGAGCCGATCGCGACGCGCTGCTGCTGGCCGCCGGAGAGGGTGGACAGGGGACGGTCGCGCAGTCCGGCCAGGCCCAGCAGGTCCAGGGTCTCCTCGACCCGGCGGCGCATCACGTCCGGCGGCAGGCCCAGCGACTCCATGCCGTACGCGAGTTCGTCCTCCACGGTGTCGGTCACGAAGTGGGAGAGCGGGTCCTGGCCCACCGTGCCCACCACGTCGGCCAGTTCGCGCGGCTCGTGGGTGCGGGTGTCGCGCCCGGCCACCGTGACCCGGCCGCGCAGGGTGCCGCCGGTGAAGTGCGGGACCAGGCCGCCGACCGCGCCCAGGACGGTGGACTTGCCGACGCCCGACGGGCCCGCCAGCAGGACCAGTTCACCCTCGGGGACCTCGAAGTCGACGTCGCGCACGCAGGGTTCGGCGGCGCCGTCGTAGGTCACCGAGACGTTCTCGAAGCGGATCACGACGGCTCCTCGCGGCGGTCGTCGGGTGCGGGTGTGACGAAGGCGGGCAGCAGGCCGATCAGCACCGCCGCCGCGGGCCACAGGGGGAGCATGGGCGCGACCAGCGGTACCACGCCGGGGCGCAGCGCCGCCGGATCGCGCGTGGCGGCCACGGTCAGCAGGGCCGCGACCGCCGCGCCGGAGCCGGCGACCAGCCAGGCGCGGGCGTCCCACCGGTCCGGACGGTACCGGGTGCGCACGGTGCGCCGGCCGCCCAGCCACAGACCCGCGAGGGCGGCGGCGAGCCCGGCGAGCAGGACGGGCAGGCCGTAGGTGCCCCCCGCCGCGGTGAGCAGCCCGTACGTGCCGGCGCAGACGCCGAGCAGCCCGCCGAGGGTGAGAGCGGCGGTGGTGCGGCGCACGCGGGCGGGGACCTCGGCGGTACGGCCGTAGCCGCGGGCGTCCATCGCGGCGGCGAGGGCCACGGAACGCTCCAACGCGCCCTCCAGGACCGGAAGTCCCACCTGCAGCAGGCCGCGGACGCCCCGGTCGGGGCGTCCGCGCAGCCGACGGGCGGCGCGCAGGCGCTGGACGTCGGCGATGAGGTTCGGGGCGAAGCTCAGCGCCACGACGACGGCCACCCCCATCTCGTACAGGGCGCCGGGCAGCGACTTCAGCAGCCGGGAGGGGTTGGCGAGCGCGTTCGCGGCGCCGACGCAGATGAGCAGCGCGGCCAGCCGCAGGGCGTCGTAGAGGGCGAAGGCGAGGCCCTCCGCGGTGACCCGGCCGCCGAGGCGGATGCCCTGTGCCCAGCCGGGGAGCGGCACCTCGGGCAGCTCGACGAGTACGTGGGTGCCGGGAATGGGCGAGCCGAGGACGACCGCGAACAGCAGCCGGACGACGAGGACGGCGAGCGCGAGCTTGACGAACGCGCCGTAGGAGCGGGCCCAGGGGGCGTCCGGGCGGCGGGTGGCGACGACGTACGCCGACACGGTTACCAGGAGACCGAGCAGCAGGGGGTTGGTGGTGCGGGTGGCCGCGGTGCCGAGGGCGAGGGCCCACAGCCACCAGGCGCCGGGGTGGAGCGGGGTGCCGGTCCGCCGCCCGGTGGCGGGGGCGCCGGGCGGCACCGGCACCCGCGCGGTGCCGGTGCCGGTGCGGTGCCGCGGTCGGGCGCCGCCGAAGCCCCACCGCAGGATCGGGCCGGCGCCGGCCCGCGCGCCCCCGGCGGGACCCGCGGGGCACCCCCTAACCACGACGGCGTACCTGCCAGGCCGCCGCCGCGCCCAGGGCCGCCACCGCGGCGATCCCGGCGAACAGACCCAGGGACGGGCCGCCGCCGGAGGAGTCCGGCGCGCTGTCCCCCCGCTGCCGCTCCTGCTTTCCGGGAACGGGCTCGCGGTCGCCGGGGACCCGCTCGCCGCAGCCCTTCGCCGGATAACCGGCGATCGCGCACAGCAGGGCGTCGGAGCCGTAGCGCAGGGGCCCGGCAACGGAGGCCAGGGCCTCGGCCGTCGTGGCGTCCTCGGGCACCCGCGCGCAGGCCGTGCGGCCGGCGGGCGGGGTCTCGCCGGACGGCGCGTCGGCGGGCGTGCCGAAGTCGAGGACCAGGGCCACGCGCTTGGTGCCGTCCTTCGCCGGGGTCTTCGCGCAGACGGCGTCGAAGCCGGCGGTCCCCCGGGGCCGCGCCGCGTCGGCGGAGTCCTCGCTGACCGAGAAGCGGAAGCCCTGGACGTCGCCGTCCGCGGGGCGGGCGGTGGACGGGCCCTGGGTGGCGTACGTCCACGAGCCGCCGTCGCGCTCCCAGAAGGACCAGTAGCGGTAGCCGGCGGCCTCCGCCCGGCCCGCGCCCGCCGTCAACGGCAGGAGCGCGGCCAGGAACAGCACGACCATCCGTCGGGTCACGGCTGCTGCCTCTTGGCGCGGCCGCTGATCAGGAAGCCGATGCCGATGCCCGCGACCAGGAAGACGCCGACGTACCACCAGACGCCGAAGCCGGAGTCGTCCTTCTCCTCCTCGTCGGCCCGCACCGCCTCGCCGCCCTTCGCGGCCGTCCCGGCCGGGCCGGTCGCGGTGAGCTGCCGCACCAGGTCGGTGCCGCCGAAGTCGCGCGGGTCGGCGCCGGTCGCGCGGGCGGCGAGGATCAGCTGGGCGTAAGCGGCGGGGCCGCTCTGCGCCGCCCAGTCGGCGGAGTTCCTCTCCAGCCAGGCCAGGGACTTCTCCGCCGGCCCGGTGGCACCCAGGGCGGCGAGCGCGACCACCGCGTCGGCGGTGTTGCCGTGGTCGGGCTGGTCCTCGGAGCCGGGGAGCGCCGAGGTGAGGTGGCCGTCCTCGGCGAGCGCCTTCGTGAGGTACGCGGCGCCGTTGGCCGCGGCCCGCGCGGGCGTGCCGGCCTTCTCGCACCCTGCGGCTGCCGCACCGGCCTTGCCCGGCTCGGCCACCAGGCCCTTGCCGAGGGAGCCGAGCACGCCTGCTGCCGTGGCGTCCGCGTTGGCCGCGAGCCCGCCCTTCTTGTCCGGCTGGAAGGCGAAGGCGCCCGCGCCGTCGCCGACGCACGGCAGCGCCAGCTTCAGCAGGGCGTCATAGGGCGACTTGCCGCCCTTCCTGACTCCGGCCGGCTTCTCGCCCACCGCGGCCAGCGCGCCGACGACGACGGAGGTGGAGTTGGCGTCACTGGCGCCACCCGCCAGGTAGCCCCAGCCGCCGTCCTTGTTCTGCACGGACTTCAGCCAGGCGACGGCCTTGCCGGTCACGGCGTCGTGCCCGCCGAGCGCGGCGAGGGCCTGCACGGCGGCGGCGGTCTGGTTGGTGTCCACCATCGTCTTGGCGTCGCACGGCACGGTGGTGTCGGCGCGGTAGGGGGCGAAGGAGCCGTCGGCGCACTGCTGTCCGGTCAGCCAGCCGACGGCGGAGCGGGGCGGCTTCACGCCCACCGCGTCCTGCGCGAGGAGGGCGAGCGACTGGCGCCACACGCCGTCGTACTGCGGGTCGCCGTCGCCGTACAGGGCGGACGGGAGCGCCCGGGACGGCGACGGGGACGGGGACGAGTCGGCGGCGGCCGGTGCGGCGGCGCCGAACACGGCGACGGCGGCCAGGACCGCTGCGCTGCGGCGGACGTTCATGACGGGTGGATGCCTCTCCCTGCAGGGAGTCGGGCAGCTCGGGACACCCCGGCGGCTCGGCTCCGTATACCTCGACGGTGCCGTGCTCCGGCGCGCGCCGGGCACGTGAGCCGGTCACGAACCGTGTGGGGCAGTCCGGCTCACCGCCCGGGCGGGCGGCTCACGGTTGCGGGTCAGCGCCGGAATTGCACCGGCTTCCCCCCGTACGGGTGTGATGACGACGCGGTCACTCTACCCGCCCGTAGGGAGGTGCTCCGGGGGCCACTTGGGGCCCCTGCCGGGGTGAATCCCGGGCGGCGTCGAGGAGTTGCCGCGCGTCGGGAAGCGGAAGCCGGCGGTGTGAAACGGCTCACGCCGCCGCGGGAGTCGCGGTGCGGGCCGGCCGGCCGGGCCTCGGCAGTGCCCGCTACGGGTCGCCCCGGTCCGGGTCCGTCAGGTCGATCAGCCGGCACGCCGTCTCGATGTCGACCCTGACCTGGGCGATGGACGCACGGCCGGAGAGCCAGGTGATCAGCGCCGAGTGCCAGGTGTGCTCGATGACGCGGACCGCCGAGAGCTGGTCCGCGGTGGGGTCCTCGAGACCCATGGCGTCCAGGATGATCGCCGTGGTCTGGCGGGAGACCTGGTCGACCTCCGGGCTCACGCTGCGGTCCGCGAACGTCAGGGCGCGGACCATCGCGTCGGCCAGGTGCGGTTCGCGCTGGAGTGCCCGGAACGCCCGCATCAGGGTCCCGGCGACCCGCTCGGCCGCCGTCTCGCCGGCCGGTGGTTTCCTCCGCAGCGTGGTGTGCAGGTGCTCGAGCTGGTCCTGCATGGTGGCGACCAGGAGATGGATCTTGGACGGGAAGTAGCGGTAGAGGGTGCCGAGCGCCACCTGGGAGGACTCCGCGACCTCGCGCATCTGCACCGCGTCGAAACCGCCGCGGCCGGCCAGCTGGGCGGTCGCGTGCAGGATGCGGCGCCGACGTGCCTCCTGCCGCTCGGTGAGCGGGGAGGCCGGGGAAGGTGCCTTGTGGCTGCTGGCTTCCGCAGGCATGGGTCCCGTTCCGTGACAGTCGGTGAGGGTGGATGACCGGACAGCATGGCACGCCGCCCGCCGTGGCGTGAATCACCTGATCCACTGCTCACAGCACCCCTACCTGCCGGTAGATTCGGATGCTCCTGAACGATCAACTCTGAAACTTGTTCTACATTAGCGTCCCGGCGTAACCTCGCGGGACAGTGCAGGGAGAAGGGGGCCCAGGGTGACCGCTGAGGCCAGTCAGGCCGGGCCCCCGGAGGGTCCCGCCGCCGACGGCTTGCGACCGCTCCGCATCGCACTCCTCACCTATAAGGGAAACCCGTTCTGCGGTGGCCAGGGCGTCTACGTACGCCACCTCTCGCGTGAACTCGCCCGGCTCGGGCACCGCGTCGAGGTCATCGGATCCCAGCCGTACCCCGTCCTCGACGAGGGCCTCGGCGGACTGGGCCTCACCGAACTGCCCAGCCTCGACCTCTACCGCCAGCCGGACCCCTTCCGCACCCCGCGGCGCGAGGAGTACCGCGACTGGATCGACGCGCTCGAGGTCGCCACCATGTGGACCGGCGGCTTCCCCGAACCGCTCACCTTCTCCCTGCGCGCCCGGCGCCATCTGCGCGCCCGGCGCGGCGAGTTCGACGTCGTGCACGACAACCAGACGCTCGGCTACGGGCTGCTGGGCGACCTCGGCGCGCCCCTGGTGACCACCATCCACCACCCGATCACCGTGGACCGGCAGCTGGAGCTGGACGCGGCCGGGAACTGGAAGCGGCGCTGCTCCGTGCGCCGCTGGTACGCCTTCACGCGGATGCAGAAGCGGGTGGCGCGCCGCCTGCCGTCCGTGCTCACCGTCTCCGGCACCTCCCGCCAGGAGATCACCGACCACCTCGGCGTACGCCGGGACCGCGTGCACGTGGTCCACATCGGCGCCGACACCGACCTGTTCTCACCGGACCCCTCGGTGCCCGTCGTGCCCGGCCGGATCGTGACCACGTCCAGCGCGGACGTGCCGCTCAAGGGCCTGGTCTTCCTCGTCGAGGCGCTGGCGAAGGTCCGCGTGGAGCACCCGGACGCCCACCTCGTCGTCGTCGGCAAGCGGCCCGGGGAGGGCCCGGTCGCGCAGGCGGTGGAGCGGTACGGGCTCGAGGGCGCCGTCGAGTTCGTGAAGGGCATCTCGGACGCGGCACTGGTCGACCTCGTGCGCTCGGCGCAGGTCGCGTGCGTGCCGTCGCTGTACGAGGGCTTCTCGCTCCCGGCGGCCGAGGCGATGGCCACGGGCACGCCGCTGGTCGCCACCACCGGCGGCGCCATCCCTGAGGTCGCCGGCCGCGACGGCGAGACGTGCCTGGCGGTGCCGCCCGGCGACGCGGGGGCACTGGCCGCCGCGCTGGGCCGGCTGCTGGGCGACCCGGAGCTGCGGGCGCGGCTGGGCGCGGCGGGCCGCGAGCGGGTCCTGCAGCGCTTCACCTGGGCCCGGGCCGCGGAGGGCACGGTGGCCCACTACCGCGAGGCGATGACCCGCTCCGCACCCACCCCGCCCGGCGGCCCCGCGCCGGCCGCCCCCGGCCGGTCCGCGCCCCCACCGCCCGGCCGCTCCACGGCCGCCACCGAGGACGTGGCCGTCCTCGGTGCCACCACAGCAGCCTCCCCCCACCCCGAAGCCGTCTCTCCCGAAAGCAGGGCCACGTGCTGACCGTCGACTTCTCCCGGTTCCCGCTCGCCCCGGGCGACCGTGTCCTGGACCTCGGCTGCGGGGCCGGCCGGCACGCGTTCGAGTGCTACCGGCGCGGCGCGCGGGTCGTGGCGCTGGACCAGAACGGCGAGGAGATCCGCGAGGTCGCCAAGTGGTTCGCCGCGATGAAGGAGGCCGGTGAGGCGCCCGCCGGGGCCACCGCCACCGCCATGGAGGGCGACGCCCTGGCGCTGCCCTTCCCCGACGAGTCCTTCGACGTGGTCATCATCTCCGAGGTGATGGAGCACATCCCGGACGACAAGGGCGTCCTCGCCGAGATGGTCCGCGTGCTCAAGCCCGGCGGCCGGATCGCGATCACCGTGCCGCGCTACGGCCCCGAGAAGGTCTGCTGGACCCTGTCCGACGCCTACCACGAGGTCGAGGGCGGGCACATCCGCATCTACCGGGCGGACGAGCTGCTGGCCAGGATCCGCGAGGCCGGTCTGCGCCCCTACGGCACGCACCACGCGCACGCGCTGCACTCGCCGTACTGGTGGCTGAAGTGCGCGTTCGGCGTGGACAACGACAAGGCGCTGCCGGTGCGGGCGTACCACAAGCTGCTGGTCTGGGACATCATGAAGAAGCCGCTGGCCACCCGGGTCGCCGAGCGGGCGCTGAACCCGCTGATCGGCAAGAGCTTCGTGGCGTACGCGACCAAGCCGCACCTGCCGCGTGCCGAGGCCGAGGCGGACGCCACGTGACCACTCCCCGGACGGAACACCTCGTCCTGCCCGGGGTCCTCACCGCCGAGCAGGCCGCCGCGACCGTCGCGGGGATCCTCCGCGTGCAGCGGGTGGACGGCGCGATCCCGTGGTTCCGCGGTCACCACCTCGACCCGTGGGACCACACCGAGGCCGCGATGGCCCTGGACACCGCGGGAGAGCACGAGGCCGCCGAACGGGCCTACCTGTGGCTCGCCCGGCACCAGAACGAGGACGGTTCCTGGTACGCGGCCTACGCCGACGGGGACTTCGCCGACGTCACCGACCGCGGCCGGGAGACCAACTTCGTCGCCTACATCGCCGTGGGCGTGTGGCACCACTACCTGTCCACCGGGGACGACACGTTCCTGGACCGCATGTGGCCCACCGTGTACGCGGCGGTGGAGTTCGTGCTGCGGCTCCAGCAGCCGGGCGGGCAGATCGGCTGGCGGCGCGACGACGACGGCACCGCCACGGCGGACGCGCTGCTCACCGGCTCCTCCTCCGTCCACCACGCGCTGCGCTGCGCGCTCGCCCTTGCCGAGCAGCGCGAAGAGCCCCAGCCGGACTGGGAGTTGGCGGCGGGTGCGCTGCGGCACGCGATCCGGCGGCACCCGGAGCGGTTCCTGGACAAGGACCGCTACTCGATGGACTGGTACTACCCGGTGCTCGGCGGTGCGCTGACCGGCGCCGAGGCCAAGTCCCGTATCGAGGAGGGCTGGGAGCGCTTCGTCGTGCCCGGGCTCGGGGTGCGCTGTGTGGTTCCCAACCCGTGGGTGACCGGCGGCGAGTCCGCCGAACTCGCCCTGGCGCTGTGGGCGATGGGCGAGTCCGACCGCGCGCTGGAGATACTCCAGTCGATCCAGCACCTGCGGGACCCGGAGTCCGGTCTGTACTGGACGGGCTACGTCTTCGACGACGACGCGGTCTGGCCGCGCGAGCTCACCACGTGGACGGCGGGCTCCCTGCTGCTCGCGGTGGCCGCGCTCGGCGGGCACGAGGCCACCTGCGCCGTGTTCGGCGGGGAGCACCTGCCGACCGGACTGGACCCGGACTGCTGCGACTGAACCGGCGGGTCCGGCGGCTGCCCGGTGCCGGTGCGGGCGGCCCGCTGCTCAGTGCCGGTGCAGGCGGCCCGCGACGGCGTGGCCCACGAACAGGTAGACCACCGCGGCCAGTCCGTAGCCGGCGACCACCCGGGCCCAGGCCTCGTCGAAGGTGAACAGGTCGTGGGACCAGCCCGCGAGCCAGCGTGCCGTGTCGTGGACGAACTGCACGAAGTCGTTGGCGCGGTTGGCGTCCAGGAGGTACATCAGGATCCACAGGCCCAGGATCAGGGCCATGACGTCGGCGATGATCGCGACCACGCGTCCCGCCTGGCTGGCGCCGCTGTGATATCGAGGGGACATACCCTGCGGGTTGCCGCCGATCCCCGGTCGAAACCCGTAAGGGCCCGGGCGCCCGCGGGAGTTGGGCGGTGCACCGCCCTCCCAGGAGCGCCCGCGCGGCCGTCGTCGCCGGTCCGCCGCGGTCAGCGGTGGGTGAGCAGCAGGCGCCACGCCTCCGGGCCGCGCTGAAGGTACTCGACCGCGAACGCGCCGGGGTGGCGGTCCTCGATCTGGGCCAGCAGGGGCAGCGGGTCGTGCGGCGCGACCAGGATCATGGCCCGCCCGGAGGGCACGGCGGCGATCGCGCCGAAGACCGTGGCGTGCCGCAGCGAGTGCGGGACGTCCCGCACGTCCAGCTCGGGCACGTCGGTCTCGTCCGAGCCGCCGCAGCCGCAGGAGCCGCCGCAGCCGCCGCCGGACCCGGCCGTGCCCTCCTCGCCGTGCTCATGGCCGAGCAGTTCGTGCATGCCCGCGAGGAGACCGGCGAGGGAGATGTCCGCGGAGCCGGCCAGCAGCGGCAGGATCAGCTTGTTCTCCTTCTCCAGGTGCTCCTCGAACAGCACCTGCAGCGCCCGGCCGTCGGCCGCCGCCTGCACGGCGGAGTTCGCCCCGCGCAACGCCTCGACCAGCGCGATCAGCCGGCGATGCTCGCCGAGCATGCCGTCGATCAGCAGCCGGGCCTCGGGCAGGTCGCGGGCGACGGGGTAGAGGGTCTCCTCCTCGGCCGCGGCGTGCGGGACGAGGTCGCGGTCGCAGAACTCGACCAGTCCGGAACGGACGGCCCCGGCGGCGGCCGGGTCGCGCTCGGCGGCCGCGATCAGCATGGCCACCCGCCCTGCCAGCTCACCCGCGAGCTGGGTGTGGTGGGCCTCGACGGCTTCGGCGGCCGCCGCGTCCTGGGGGTCCGATGCGATGGTCAGGGTGCTCATGGGGGGACGTCCTTCCAGCAGTAGACGGCCCGTCCCGGTCGGACCGGGCCGATACCTGCAATATAGTACGGGCATGACCGTGGAAAATAACGGGCCGCTTCCCGGCAGCGGATCGAACCGCGTACCGCTGTCCCGGCAGCGCCGCGGTGTCCTCCAGTATCTGCGCGGCCAGGCCGCCCCCGTGACCGCCACCGCGCTCGCGCAGGTGTGCGCGCTGCACGTCAACACCGTCCGGGAGCACCTGGACGCCCTGGTGGACGACGGTCTCGCGGTGCGCGAACGGTCGGCGCCCTCGGGGCGCGGCCGTCCCGCCTGGCGCTACCGGGCCCGACCGCCGCAGGAGTCCCCGGCCCGCGAATACGCCGGGCTCGCCGCCGTGCTCGCCGCCCAGATCGCCCGCTCCAGCACCGATCCGCGCGCGGACGCCCTCGCCGCGGGCGAGGACTGGGGGCGCGTGCTCACCGCCGGCCGGGAGCCGACGGCGGATCCGCGACTGGCCCGCGCCCGGCTGCTGGAACTCCTCGAGGAGATCGGTTTCGCGCCCGAGGCGGACCCGGACGCCCGCCGGGTGCGGCTGCGGCGCTGCCCCTTCGTCGAGACGGCCCGCGAACACCCCGGCGTCATCTGCGGCGTCCACGAGGGCCTGGCCCGCGCGAGCCTCGCCGCGCTCGGCGAGACGCCCCAGGACATCGAACTGCTGCCCTTCGCCGACCCGGACGCGTGCCGGCTCCACCTGGACACGGGGGTCCGGGACGTGCGGGGCTCCGACGTGCGGGCCGGCGACGCCGGCACCGGTCCGGGGACCGCCGGGCGTCCCGGCCGCGCCGCGTCCGGGGAGGACCGGTGACCCCCGTCGCCGGCCGGGCCGCCGCTCGGCGTGCGGGTGCGCGGCGGGCGCCGCTGCTGATGGCCGCCGGACTCTGCCTGCTCGCCGGGCTCGACGCCGCGCTCCAGCTGCTCGGGCTGCCCGCCCCGGTCACCAGTGAACGGCTCCCCGCGGTGCACGGGGTCCTGCTGGTCCTCGGTTTCGCCGGCACCCTGGTGGCCCTCGAACGCGCCGTCGCCCTCGGCGGGCGCCTGCCCTTCCTCGCCCCCGCCCTCCTCGGCACGGGGGGCCTGCTCCTGCTCACCCCGGTCGGTCCGGTCGTGCCGCGGCTGCTGCTCGTCGCCGGATCCGCCGCGCTGGTCGCCCTGTACCTGCGCTTCTGGCAGCGGCAGCCGAGCGCCGCCCTGCTCGCCCAGGGCGCCGGCGCCGTGGCGGCCCTCGGTGCGGCACTGCTGTGGCTGGGCGGCCTCGACGTCCCGCGGATGCTGCCCTGGCTGGTCGCGTTCCTCGTCCTGACCATCGCGGGGGAGCGGCTGGAACTCGCCCGGGTGGGTGCCCTGACCCCCGCGGCCGAACCGACCTTCCTGGCGTGCGTCGCGGCCGTTCTCACGGGTGTCGTCACCACCCTGATGTGGCCCGCCCCGGGCACGCTGCTCCTCGGCGCCGCCCTGCTCGCCCTCGTCGCCTGGCTCGTCGTCCACGACGTCGCCCGTCGGCTGCTGCGCGCCACCGGGCTGCCCCGCTTCACCGCGGCCTGCCTGCTCGCCGGATACGCCTGGCTGGGCCTCGCGGGCATCCTGTGGCTGCTCGACGGACCGGTCACCGAGGGCACCGGTTACGACGCCGTGGTGCACTGCGTCTTCCTCGGCTTCGTGATGTCGATGATCATGGCGCACGCCCCGGTGATCCTGCCCGCCGTGCTGCGCCGCCCCCTGCCCTACCACCCGGGGCTGGCGGTCGCGGCCTGGCTGCTGCACCTCTCCCTGGCCGTCCGCGTGCTGATCGGCGACCTGCGCGACGTCAGGGGGGCGTGGCAGCTCGGCGGGGCACTGAACATCGCCGCCGTCCTGCTGTTCGTCCTGACGGCGGCGGCGACGTCCGTTGCCGCCACCCGCCACACAGTGCGGACGCCGGGCCCCGCCTCCACCCGGCCGACCCGCACCGCGTCCGCAGGGGAGTCGGCGTCCGTAGGCGAGCCCGCGCCTGCTGAGCAGTCCGCGTTCGCCGGGGAGCCCGCGCCTGCCGCCGCGCCGACGCCCGGGTCCGATGCCGGGGCCCCTGCCGGGTCCCCGTCCCCGGCCCCCGGTGGTGCCTCCGCGCCCGCCCGCGGCGCTGCCTCGGAGCCTGCCTCCGGTGAGGCATCCGCGCCCACCCGCGGCGAGACCGCCGCCCCTGCCCCCGCGTCATCCGCCTCCGTCTCCGACACCCCGAGGAACCCCCGGTGACCACGCACCTGTCCCCGCCCACGGCGAGCGGCCCCGCCCCCAAGCCTCCCGGGCGTTCCCCGCGCACCCTCTGGCACCTCGGCGTGAACGCGGTCGTGGTCGCCTGGCTCGGGCTGTTCGCCGCGGTCGCCACCGCCCACCACTTCCTCCCGCACGCCTTCTGGCTGCTCGTGCACGTGCTGCTGCTCGGCGCGGTCACGAATGCGGTCGTCATCTGGTCCGGGCACTTCGCCGCGTCCGTGCTGCGGCTGCCGGAGGCGAACCGCGGCGCCCCGGCCGCGCTGCGGCTGGTCTGTCTGAACGCCGGTGCCGTCGCCGTCATCGGCGGCATGCTCGTCGACCGGTGGCACGTGGTCCTCGTGGGCGGCTGCCTGGTCGCCGCGGCCGTCACCGCCCACGCCGTGTGGCTGGTCCGGCTGCTGCGCCGGGCGCTGCCCGGCCGGTTCTCCATGACCGTGCGCTACTACATAGCCGCCTCCGCCCTGCTGCCCGTCGGCGCCGGCCTCGGCGTCCTGATGGCCCGCGGCGACCTGACCGGCGACCTCCCCGACCGCCTGCTGCTGGCCCACGAGATGATCAACCTGCTCGGCTGGGTCGGCCTGACCGTCGCCGGAACGCTCATCACCCTGTGGCCGACGATGCTGCGCACCCGGGTGGCGGACGGCGCCGAACGGGCGGGCCGCACCGCGCTGCCCGTCCTGCTCGGCGGGCTCGCCGCGGCCGTCGCCGCCGCCCTGCTCGCCCCGCCGCCGCTGGCCGCGCCCGGCGTGGCCGTCTACGCCGCCGGACTCGTGGTCGCCGGGCGGCCCTGGCTGCGCGAGGCCCGCGCGAAGACGCCGCGCTCCTTCGCCGCCTGGTCGGTGGCCGCGGGCTGCCTCTGGCTCACCGGATCCCTGACCGTCCTGGCCGGCATCCTCCTGTCCACGACCTCCTGGATCACGGTGGCCGAGCGCACCTCGCTGCTCACCGCCCCGCTCGCCGCCGGCTGGATCGCCCAGGTGCTGCTCGGTGCGCTCAGCTTCCTCGTCCCCGTGGTCCTCGGTGGTGGCCCCACGGCCGTGCGCGCCGCCACCGCGGGACTCGAACGCGCCTGGCCCGCCCGGCTTGCCATCACCAACGCGGCACTGCTGCTGTGCGTGCTCCCGGTGCCGTCCATGGTCCGGGTGGTGTGCTCGCTGCTCCTGCTGGTGATGCTGCTGTACTTCCTCGTCCTGCTCCTGCTCACGGTCGTACGGGGCCTGCGCGACCGCCGCAGGGCGGCCCGCGGGGACACCGCGCCCGCCCCGGTCCCGGCACCCGCCGCCGAGACGGCGCCGGCCCCGCACCGGGTGCTCGGCGGTGTGGCCCTCGGGCTCGCGGTCGTGGTGCTCGCGGTCGCGGGGGGCGGAGCGGTGGACGTGCGGTCGCTGCCCGTCCTGGAACGGTCCGCCGCCACGAGCGCGGACGGCGTGGGCGAAGTGAAGCCCACCGGCCGGACCACCACGGTGGACGTGACGGTCCGCGGCATGCGCTTCTCCCCGGCCTCCGTCGACGTCCCCGCCGGCGACCGCCTGGTGCTCAAGCTGCACAACACCGGCACCGACACGCACGACCTGGTCCTCGACAGCGGCGCCCGCACCGACCGGCTCAGCCCCGGCAGGCGCGGCACGCTGGACGCGGGGGTCGTCGGCCGGGACCTGTCGGGCTGGTGCTCGGTGGTCGGCCACCGGCAGATGGGAATGGTCTTCGCGGTACGCGCCACCGGCGCGGACGCCGCCGGATCGGGCAAGGACTCGGACCCGGCGGACGCCGCCGGATCGGACAGGGAGCACGGGACCGCCCACGACCACGGCCGGGCCGCGGACAAGGGCACCGGAACGTCCGCCGCGGACGCCTTCGACCCGATGGCCGAGCCGGCCGACGGCTTCACCGCCCGCGACGCCGCACTCCCGCCCGCGGCCGAGGGGTCCGGCCCCCGGCTGCACAGGAAGACGTTCACCGTGAAGGAGGCCGAGGCGGAGGTCGCCCCAGGGGTGCGGCAGACGCTGTGGACCTTCAACGGGACGGCACCCGGGCCCGTCCTGCGCGGCCGGGTCGGCGACACCTTCGAGATCACCCTCGTCAACGACGGGACGATCGGTCACTCCGTCGACTTCCACGCCGGAGCGCTCGCCCCGGACCGGCCGATGCGCACCATCCAGCCCGGCGAGTCACTGACGTACCGGTTCAAGGCCACCCGCAGCGGCGTGTGGATGTACCACTGCTCGACCATGCCGATGTCCCTGCACATCGCCAACGGCATGTTCGGCGCGGTGATCATCGACCCGCCCGACCTGCCGAAGGTGGACCGTGAATACGTGCTGGTGCAGTCCGAGTTCTACCTGGGTGAGCAGAACGGCACGGCCGACCCGGACAAGGTGAACGCCAAGGAGCCCGACATGGTCGCCTTCAACGGCTACGCCAACCAGTACGACCACGACCCGCTGACCGCGAGGACGGGTGAACGGGTGCGGATCTGGGTGCTGACGGCGGGACCGAACGTGTCCAGCGCCTTCCACGTGGTGGGCGGCCAGTTCGACACGGTCTTCCGCGAGGGCGCCTACGACCTGCGGCCGGGCGGTGCCGAGCGCGGTGGCGCCCAGGTCCTCGACCTGGCCCCCGCGTCGGGCGGTTTCGTCGAGATGTCCTTCCCGGAGGCGGGGACCTACCCGTTCGTCACCCATGCCATGACCGACGCCGAGCGCGGTGCGCACGGAGTGTTCCGGGTGCGCTGACCGGTGCCGAACGGCCCTGGCCGGTGCCCCGATGGGCCCAAGCGCCCGTCGGGGCACCGGCCTAGGCTCGCCGGGTACGCACCGTGCGATCCCTGCCGTTGTGAGCGAGGCCCCCCATTGAAACGCCGCCGTGATCTACCGCTCGTCTACTCCTGCTCGGGTTGTTCGAGCGCGGCCCAGATGACCAACTGGATCGCCGTCCAGCTCGACCGGCGCGGCATCGCCGAGATGTCGTGCATCGCGGGTGTGGGCGGGGACGTACCGAGCCTGGTGCGCAAGGCCCGCAGCGACCGCCCGGTCGTCGCCATCGACGGATGCGTGCTCCAGTGCGCCCGCAACTGCCTCGCCCGGCACGGCGTGACCCCGACCGTGCACCATCTGCTCAGCGACGACGGGGTGCGCAAGCGGCTGGGGGAGGACTTCGACCCGGAGCAGGCGGAACGGGTCCTCGACGGGCTGATCGCCCGCATCACCGAGGAGACGCGGCGGGCGCCGCAGGAGACGGAGGAACTCCCGGCCGCGCCCGAGCCCTTCACGAACGGGCAGTTCGCGAGGAACGACGCGCCCGCACGGAACGACGCGCCCGCGGGGGCCGCCGAGTCCGCCGAGTCCGCCGGGGCCCAGGAGCCCGCCGGCCGCTGACACCCGCCCGGCCCGGGGCCCCGGCGGGCCCTCGGGAGGCTCCGGCGAACCCTCAGGCGGCTCCGGTGCGGCGCAGGGTCGCCACGCACACGTGCGGCGTGACGAAGGGCTGGAGGCTCTCCGCGGCGAGCGGGGCCCGCAGGGTCTCCACCGTGCCCTGCATCAGGCCCAGGTGGATCGCGCACACGATGTCCGGGCGGCGCTCGGCCACCTCACGGAACGGGCAGTGGTGCAGCCGCAGCCGCCGACCGGCACCGCCCTGCGCGCTCCCGGCCCGTACGTCCCCGCCCGGGGCGCCCCCGCCGTGTGCGCCCACGCTCTGCACGTCCCCGGCGCGCACGTCCCCGCCCTGCTCGCTCCCGGCCTCCGCGTCCCCCGTCTCCGCGTCCTCGACCTCGGTGACGAAGCCGACGTCCTCCAGCAGTGCCACCAGCCGGCGTTCCCCCTCCTCCGCGCCGACGCGCTCGGTGGGTGCGGGAGCGTCGGTCAGATAGGCGCCCCACGAGCGGCCGGCCCGGGTCGCGGCGGCCACCGGGTCCTCCACCGAGGCGGAGACCACCCCGAGCAGGATGTCGGAGAGCAGCCGGAAACTGCGGGAGCCGTCCGGCCCTTCACCGGCTACGGCCGAGTAGACCACCTTCGGACGCCCCGGCTCGTCGCGCGGCGCGGTCCCCCGGGCCGCCGTCCCCTCGGCGACGAGCGCGTCCAGGTGGAAGCGGGCCGTGTTGAGATGAATGCCGACGTGCTCGGCGACCTCGGCGACGCCCACCGGGCCGTCCGCCTCCCGCAGCACCTGGAGGACGGCGGCGCGCCGCCCCCGCTGTGCCGTGGCGCCGGTGCCGGGGTCGGTGAGCTGTCGCCGTGGGGTCATACGGGGATGATACAGCTGTAGGGGTTAGAAACAGGAAGTTCTGTCTCTAACCCCTACGGTGCGGGCCGGAGGTCTGCCTACTCCGGCGGCGAGACCTTGGCCCGGCGCAGCCTGCGGCCCAGCAGGGCCAGCAGCACCCCGTGCGGGACGGCCACGGCCGCGAGCAGGGCGACCTCCGCCGGCGCGTGGTGGCGGACCGCCTCCGCGCCCGCCAGCACGATCGCGACCACGGAGACGAACAGCGAGACGGCCCGGTGGAAGCGGTGCACCTCCGAGTGCGGCCACTCGTCGGGGCCGACCCGCCGCGGCGTCTGCCGTACCGCCCGGTGGTACCCGGTGAAGATACGCGACTCCCAGGCACCGGTGCTCTGCCGGCCGTAGACGTCCAGGCCGATCACCACCAGCAGGAGGACCGTCACGTACCCGGCGGCGAGCAGGGTCTCCCCGCTCACGGGGCCACCGCCTCGGACTCCTCGCCGGTCTTGGGCGTCTCGTCGTCGTCCACCTCGGTGAACAGCAGGGTCAGCTCGGCGTCCCCGGGCTGTCTGGTGCGGCCGATGCGGTGGCGCACACCGAGCCAGGTCATCCACAGCAGCGGCAGTACGCCGCCGACCAGGAACACCACGTCACCGGGCAGACGCAGCCATTCCAGGAACACGTTGGTGTCGCCCTGGAGGTAACCGAGGCTGCGGGCGTCCGCGTAGCCGCTCTCGACGACCTTGTAGAGCTGGAGGGCGCCGCTGGGCAGCAGGGTCGCGAACGACATCCAGGCGAGGCCGAGGTTGAGCGACCAGAACGCCATCCGGGGCCAGCGGTCCGACCACTTGTCCTCGGGGATGAGGTAGCGCAGCGCGAACACCGCGAAACCGATGGCGAGCATGCCGTAGACCCCCATCATCGCGGCGTGCGCGTGGTTGGCCGTCAGGCCCGTGCCCATCTCGTAGTACGACACGATCGGCAGGTTGACCAGGAAGCCGAACACCCCGGCGCCCAGGAAGTTCCAGAAGCCCACCGCGGCCAGGAACATGACGGCCCATCGGTGCGGGAACGGGGTGCCGGACGGGCTGTGCCGGCGGGCGCCGATCTGGAGGAAGCCCCACGCCTCCACGGTGAGGAAGAGCAGCGGCACCACCTCGAGGGCGGAGAACGTCGCGCCGAGCGCGAGGTGTTCGGCGGGCTCGCCCGAGAAGTACAGGTGGTGCATGGTGCCGATCACCCCGCCCGCGCCGTACAGCACGATGTCGAGGAAGATGACCGACAGCGCCACGCGCTCGCGGACGACGCCCAGCAGCACGAAGAGGTAGGCGACGGTGGCGGTGGTGAACAGCTCCAGGAAGTCCTCGACCCACAGGTGCACCACGATGAAGCGCCAGAAGTCGGCGGCGGTGAACTGCGTGTCGGGAGTGGCCAGCAGTCCGACGGCGTAGAACGCGGGCAGGGCGAGCGCGGCCAGGAAGAACAGCCACGGCATGTTGGCGACGCTCTCCTGCTGGAGCCTGCGGCGCAGTCCGCGGAAGAGGATGGCGACCCAGATCATCATGCCGACGGTCAGCAGGACCTGCCACAGCCGCCCGAGGTCCAGGTACTCCCAGCCCTGGTTGCCCAGCACGGCCCACAGGTCGCCGAGCCAGCCGCGCTGTCCGGCCAGCTCGCCCAGCAGGCTGCCGACGACCACGACGACCAGCGCGCCCAGCAGCAGCCGGCTCAGCAGGGCCTGCTTGCGGGGCTCCCAGCCGCGGGCGATCAGCGGGGCGATGAAGATGCCGATCGCGAGGAAGGAGGTCACCACCCAGAAGATCGACAGCTGGGTGTGCCAGGTGCGGGCCAGGTTGTACGGCAGCCAGCGGTCGAGCGGGATGCCGAAGAAGCTGCCGAGGTCCGCCCGGTAGTGCTGGGCGGCCGAGCCGAGGAGCACCTGGACGAGGAACAGTCCGGCCATCACCAGGAAGAACCAGGCGGTGGTGCGCTGCGCCGGGGTGAGCCGGACCCGGTCGGGGGAGTGGAAGCGCAGTTCGCGGTGGTCGCGGTGGTGCCAGCCGAGGAAGTTCCAGCGGCCGAAGGCGGCGAACAGGGCGCCGGCCCCGACCAGCAGGAAGATCAGCGACAGCACGCTCCAGGTGACGGTGTGGCCGGTGGGCTCGTTGTCGACCAGGGGCTCGGAGGGCCAGTTGTTGGTGTACGAGTAGTCGTGGCCGGGGCGTTCGGCCGCCGCGGTCCAGGCGGTCCAGGCGAAGTAGGCCGTGACGTCGTGGATCTCCCCGGGGTCGGTGATCGCGTCCGGCCTGAGGCCCTGCTTGCCGTCCGGGCGGCCGAGGATGTCGGCGTAGTGCTCGGTCAGCTCGGTGAAGGCGGCGGCCTGGGCGTCGCTCCACACCAGGGTCCCGGTGCTGTCGTCGTAGCGGTTGGTGCGGTAGTCCTCGACGGTGCGCTCGGAGGCGTCGGCCGACTTCTCGCCGCCGTAGGACTTGCGCACCATCGTGGCGCTGCGGTTGAGGTAGTCGGCCGTGAAGTCCGGGCCCAGGTACGCGCCGTGGCCGTAGATCGAGCCGTACTGCATCAGGCCGGTGCGCAGGAACACCTTCTGACCGTCGCGGACGTCCTCACCGGTGAAGACCACCTCGCCGGAGGCGGTGACCGTGCGGTCGGGGATGGGCGGCTGGGCCTCGTAGGTCCGGAACGCCAGGAAACCCAGGACGAAGAACCCGCCGAGGGTGACGAGGATCGCCGCCTGGACCCAGCCCTTGGCGATCATCCGTGTCCGCCTGCCTCCGGGGGGCGTGCCGCCGCCTCCCGGGGCTCTGCCCCCGGTCTTCGCGGGGGACGGTCCCCCGGTCGTTGATGCTCCCATGTGTCATGCCCTTCTCAAGATCGGACGCCCGAGGAGTGGGGTCCCGTCTTGCCGGAAGAGTAATACCAATCAGAGTTGGTATTTAACACCGGGTCCTGTGTAAATTAGCCGGGCTGCTCCGCGGACCGCCACACCGCACAGGGGAGTGCTTCCGGGCGGGGAGTGTCGTTGCACGACAACGGCCCCCCGCCCGGAGGGCGAGGGGCCGTGACGAAGCGGCGCTGGGTCAGCCGCGCTGGATCCCCGAGGTGTCCTGGAGCACACCGCGGCGTCCGTCCTGGGTCTGGGCGACGAGCGCCGCGCCGCGCTGCTCGACCGCCAGGTACCAGGTGCCGGGGGCGAGTTCGGCGATCGGCGTCGGCGAGCCGTCCTCCGGGAACAGCGGCCGGGGCACCGGCACCGCGAACCAGAACGGCGAGAAGTCACCGGCGGGCGGCTGGGCCGGCTGCCCCTGCGGCTGTCCCTGCGGCTGACCCGAGAAGGGCTGGCCGGGCTGGCCCTGCTGCTGCCCCGGCTGGGGCTGGCCGCCGAAGCCGGCCGGCTGCTGCGCACCCGGGTAGCCGTAACCGCCGGGCGGCTGGGCGCCGTAGGGCTGCGGGGCCGCGGGGCGGGCGGCCGGCATCAGGGAGCCCTTGAGGGCGGGGACCAGGGGGGTGGCGATGGCGGCGGCGGCCATGACCAGCGTGGCGATGAGGGCGATGATGAGGCCCGTGCCCGCGCCGATCCGGTCGGCGAAGCCGCTCCCGTCGTTGTCGAAGCCGCCGAGTGGGTCGAAGATGTTGCCGAGTGCGCACCAGGCGGCGAAGACGGTGAAGGCGACGCCGAACTGACCGAGCTCGAGACCCGCGAGCTTCTTGGGCTGCGGCAGCCCCCGAGCCACGACGACGAGTGCGGCGCCGATGATGCCCGCGAGGACGACACCGAGCACGACCGGCCCGCTGCCCCACAGGCTGGGGATGTCGGCGTCGTCCGAAGCGCCGTCGAACGAGTAGAGGTCGAGGAACGACGCGATGAACAGCAACACCGCTGCTCCGATCACCACGCCGTCGCCTCGAGTGAGGGAGCGGATATTCACTTCAGGTCCTTCGTAGGTCGTCTCGTCGTCGGTAGAGGCTCGCTGTCACCATGTCGCCCTCGGGCCCGGTGTGAAGCGCGGGGGTGGCCCCTCGTCGTGGGGACGACACTATCGTCCGCACACTCGGGCTGTCCGCCGGGATCAAGGTGCCGATCCTCTACCCGCGCAGGAAGCTCACGATTCCCTCGGAGATCCCCAGCGCCGCTTTCTGCCGCCAGGCACCGCTGGTCAGCAGCGCCGCGTCCTTGCTATCGCGCATGTTGCCGCACTCGACGAACACCTTGGGAACCGTTGACAGATTGAGACCGCCCAGGTCCCGGCGCGTGACGAGTCCGGTGCCGTCACCCACGTAGTTGGAGGGGGGAGTGCCGGTGACGCGCACGAAGTGGCCCGCGATGCGCTCGCCGAGGTCGCGGGAGGGCCCGACGACGGGCCGGGTGTCGGCGGCGCCCGCGTTCACCGCGGCGGGCAGGATCACGTGGAAGCCGCGGTTGCCTGCGCCCGAGCCGTCGGCGTGCAGGGAGACCACCGCATCGGCCTTCGCCCTGTTGCCGATGCGCGCCCGCTCGTCCACGCACGGGCCGAACGGCCGGTCCGCGTCCTGCGTCAACCGCACCGTGGCGCCCTGCTTCCGCAGCAGTTCGCGCATCCGGTGGGCGAGGTCCAGCGTGAACTCCGCCTCGGTGTAACCGTCGTTGGTGGACGTTCCGGTGGTGTCGCACTCCTTGCGGTGGGTTCCGACGTCGACCTGACGGTTGATCTCGTCGGTGTGCCGGACGTTGCCCGGGTTGTGCCCCGGGTCGATGACCACGACCTTCCCCTCGAGCGGCCCGGAAGCGGAGGGAGGGGCCGCGGAGGAGGAGCCGCCGGTGCCCGGGGAGGCGCTCGGTCTGCCGTCGTCGTCCCCGCGCGACGGCGAGGCGCTCACGGACCCCGGCGCCCGGGACACCCCCGACGCGGACGCCCGTGCCGCACCGCCCCGGTCGTCGCCCGCCCCGCCCACGGCCGCGTACGCCGCCCACCCGAGCAGCGCCCCCGGCACCAGCGCGGCCAACGCCACGACCACGGGACGCCGCGACCGACGCGGCCGGGGCGGATCGACGTCCGGTCCTGTGTACGACACGGTGCCACCCTAGCGGCCACGCCACGATCCACCGGCCCGCTCACCCCGACCGGGTTCCCGCGCCGGACGCCAGCGGCCCTCGCCGCCGTGCGAGCCGACCCGAGTCGGCGCACGCCGAACCCATGAACGGTCATGACGCCTCGGGCCGCTGGGGGCCGCCGTGACGCCACCGCGACCTCCGCGCCGGCCGAGGGACGAGAGACCGCCGGCGAGTGGAACGTCCAGCAGGGGTCCACGGATGAGGTCCCCGGCGACGGGACCCACCTCTTCGGCGAGGACATCGGGCCGGGTACGTACCGCACCGACAGCCCCGAGGACTTGGCCTTCCCGAACTGCTACTGGGCGCGGCTCAGCGGGACCTCGGGCGAACTCGACGAGATCATCGCCATCGCCATCGCCATCGCCATCGCCATCGCCATCGCCATCGCCAACGCCAACACCGCCGGACCGACGACCGTGACCGTCTCTGCGAGCGACGAGGCCTTCCGGACCACGGGGTGCAAGCCCCGGAAGAAGGCGGGCCGAGCCGTCGACGGCGCTGTCAGGTGCCGGCCCCGGTGCGGCGCAGGACCCGCAGGGAGCCCGTGGCCGAGGTCTCGGTGAAGGCGCCGGAGGCGAGGGCGCGGAGGTAGACCCGGTAGGGGGCCTGGCCGGTGAACTCGTCCACCGGGTCCGGGAAGACGTCGTGGATGACCAGGAGGCCGTTCTCGGCGACGTGCGGGGCCCAGCCCTCGTAGTCGGCGGTGGCGTGTTCGTCGGTGTGGCCGCCGTCGACGAAGACCAGGGCCAGCGGGGAGTTCCACAGGGACGCGACCACGGGGGAGCGGCCGACCAGGGCGACCACGTGGTCCTCCAGGCCCGCGCCGTGCAGGGTGCGGCGGAAGGCCGGCAGGGTGTCCATCAGGCCCAGCTCCGGGTCCACCGTCTCCGGGTCGTGGTACTCCCAGCCGGGCTGCTGCTCCTCACTGCCCCGGTGGTGGTCCACGGTGAGCGCGGTGACCCCCGCCGCGCGTGCGGCGTCGGCCAGCAGGATCGTGGAGCGGCCGCAGTACGTGCCGACCTCCAGCAGCGGCAGGCCGAGCCGCCCCGCCTCCACGGCCGCCGCGTAGAGGGCCAGGCCCTCGTCCACGGGCATGAAGCCCTTGGCCGCCTCGAACGCGGCGAGGATCTCGGGCGCGGGTGCCGGGGGCATGGGGGCCTGCCTTTTCGCTGGGTTCCTGGGCCGTGGGTCCCGCCCTGTGCGGGGCCGGGAGCGCGGAGACGTACGCGCGGCACCGTACGGCCGTACGTGCGTCCGGGACTCCGACCGGTCCTATGCTGCCCTACCCCCGGGCGGGCGGACGACCGGGGGTACCGGGGAGTAACACCTGGTGGCGCCGGGGCGCGGCAGCAGCGAGCCGCCGCTCGGAATCCCCGTGCGAGGCGCGCCCGGCTGTTGAGAGCATGACGCTCATGCTCGAAGCCCAGGACACCGCCCACCGAACAACCCGTCGCGGCGCACCACCCGCCTGGCTGCTGGTCGCGCTCGCGTGCGCCGGGCAGTTCCTCGTCGTGCTCGACGTCTCCGTGGTCAATGTCGCGCTGCCGTCGATGCGCACCGGCCTCGGGCTCGGCGAGCAGGGCCTTCAATGGGTGGTGAACGCCTACGCCATCGCCTTCGCCGGCTTCATGCTGCTCGGCGGACGCGCCGGCGACCTCTACGGGCGCAAGCGCATGTTCCTCGTCGGCCTCGGGCTGTTCACCGTCGCCTCGCTCGGCGGCGGCCTCGCCCAGGAGGGCTGGCAGCTGCTGCTCGCGCGGGCGGTGCAGGGCCTCGGCGCCGCCGTGCTCGCGCCCTCCACGCTGACCATCGTCACCGCCTCCGTGCCCGAGGGCGCGGCCCGCGCCCGGGCCATCGCCACCTGGACCGCGGTCGGCGCGGGCGGCGGCGCCGCCGGCGGATTCGTCGGCGGCGCGCTGGTGGACGTGTTGTCCTGGCGCTGGGTGCTGCTGATCAACGTACCGATCGGCGCCGTCGTGCTCGCCGGGGCGGTTCTGTGGCTCGCCGAGAGCCGTGCGGGCGACGGCCGACGGCTCGACCTGCCCGGCGCGTTCCTGGTGACGGCCGGCCTCGCCACTCTGGCCTTCGGCATCTCGCAGACCGAGGCCGAGGGCTGGACCGCGACGGCCACCCTCGTGCCGCTGCTCGCCGGAGCCGCTCTCGTCGCGCTGTTCCTGCTCGTCGAGGCGCGGACCAGGGCCCCGCTGATGCCGCTGGGGCTGCTGCGGCTACGGGCGGTGTCGTCGGCGAACGTGGCGATGTTCCTGTGCGGGGCCGCGATGTTCTGCATGTGGTTCTTCATGACCCTGTACGCGCAGAACGTCCTCGGCTACTCCGCCCTGGAGGCCGGACTCGCGCTGGTGCCCAGCTCGCTCGCCGTGATCATCGGCTCCCAGCTCGCGCCCCGCCTGATGCGCTCGGCCGGGCCGCGCGCCGTGGCCGTGCTCGGCACCCTGATCGCGGTGGCCGGCTTCGGCTGGCAGTCGACGATGAGCGCGGACGGGACGTATCCCACCGCGATCCTCTTCCCGGGCATCCTGATGATGCTCGGCGGCGGCCTGGCCGCCACCCCGCTGGCCGCGCTCGCCACCTCCGGCGCCGCGCCGCAGGAAGCCGGTCTGGTCTCCGGCCTGGTCAACACCTCCCGCACGATGGGCGGTTCGCTCGGGCTCGCGGTCATGTCCACCATCGCGGCGGCCCGTACGGGCGGCCGTGCCACCCCGGAGGCGCTCACCGAGGGGTACGCGCTGGCCTTCCGCACCGGAGCCGTCGTGCTGGGCGTCGGGGCGGTGCTGATGTGGGTGTGGCTGCCGCGGAAGGCGGCCGGGGGTCACTGAGCCCGGGCACGGAGAAGCACGGACAAGCACGGATGAGGCACGGACAAGCACGGAGAAGCGAGGAGAGTGCCGGGGCGCGAGGAGAGGCGGGGAGCAGAAGAAGCGGGGAGCAGTGGAGGCGGGGGCACTGCGGAACGCGCGGAGAAACCGCGGCCCGCGTGCGGCCCAGGAGGGCCCTGACGGCCTGGGACGGGGTGTGGAAGGGCAGTTCCCCGTGGGGTCGGTGTGGTGCCCCTCGCGGGTCGGCGCGGGCGGTCCAGTGGCCCGCCCATCACCTCCCGCCGCACCCGTGAACCCGCTCTGACCTGGGCTTTCGTTGCCCTCACGGCTACGCTCGGGGGACACGGAAGGGGGTTTCGGATGGACCGGAACGTGCGCACCGTCGACGACGTGCTCAGCCTGCTGGACGGCCTGTTCGCACCGGAGGCCGATCGCTGGACGGAGCGCGGCGCGGGCTGGTGGGACGACTTCTATGCCGACCGCTCCCGGCCGGTGCCGTTCTTCGTGGCCAAACCCGACGAGAACCTCGTGTCCTACCTCGACCGAGGACTGCTCCCCGCGTCGGGCCGCGCGCTCGACCTGGGCTGCGGCCCCGGACGCAACGCGCTGTACCTGGCGGCACGCGGATTCGAGGTCGACGCGGTCGACCTCTCCCCGGCAGCGGTCGACTGGGCGCGGGAGCGGGCCGCCACCACCGGGACGCGGGGCGTCCGCTTCCACTGCGGGGACGCCTTCGCCCTCACGTGCACGGAACTCACCGGCCCCTACGACCTCGTCTACGACTCCGGCTGCTTCCACCACCTGCCCCCGCACCGCCGCATCAGCTACCTCGCCCTGCTGGACCGGGTCCTCGCACCGGGCGGCCGGTTCGCCCTCACCTGCTTCGCGGCCGGCGCCATGGGCTCCGAACTGCCCGACGCAGCCTTCTACCGGGGAGTCGGAGCCGGTCTGCACGGCGGTCTCGCCTACACCGACGACTCCCTGCGCGGCATCTTCACCGACCTGACGGAGGTCGAACTGCGCCGCATGCGCGACGAATCCGAGGACGCGCCGGCCTTCGGCGAGGGCTTCCTGTGGACAGCACTGTTCCGGCGGGAGGGTGGCGTAGGGGCGTAGGGGCGTAGGGGGTTCAGCCGGCGTTCGGGTGTTGGGGCGGTAGGCGGCTTGGGGGCGCGGCGCGGGAGGGGCGGGTGCGCCGCGACACCCGACCGGCGTCAGGCCGGTTCCCGGCCGTTCGCCTCCACCGCGTCGTCCGGGACGGTGAGCGGGGCGGGCGTCGTGCCGGGATCGGCCGCGGCGAGTACCGGGTCGATCACCGTCTCCCCGGTCAGCACCCGGTGGATCGCGGCCGCCAGCTCCCCCACGGGGCCGTCCTTCACCAGGAAACCGGCGACCCCGGCAGCCAGGGCCCGGCGCAGGTGGCCGGGGCGGGCGAACGTGGTGAGGATCAGCACCCGGCAGCCGGGCGCCTGCTCGCGCAGCTCGGCGGCGGCGTCCAGGCCGTCCCGGCCGTCCGCGCCGCTCCGGCCCGGCAGTTCGACGTCCAGGAGGGCGACGTCGGGGCGGTTGACGAGCACCGCGTCCACGAGCGCGTCGGCCTCCGTCACCTGGGCCACGACCTCGAGCCCGGGCTCCATCCCCAGCAGCACGGCGAGCGCCCCGCGCCCCACCCCCCGTCCCTCCGCGAGCAGAACCCGGACGGATCCGGCGGGCCGGTACTCGCGGGGCATTTCGTTCACGACAGCAGCGTAGGCCGCAGGGGTGCGCGTGCACCCGGTAGGTGCCCGTCGCTCCTTCCGTTGCTTTCGGGATCGTGGTTCGCCGCGGCGCCCTCCGGTGCCGCCCCGTTGCCCCGGTGCCCTACCCCTGCCTTTCCCTGTGGCAGCCTCGACGCCAAGTGCTTCCGGCGATCAGGAGACCGATGCCCATCGACGCCGCCAAGGCCCTCTCCGCCGCACCCCGGACCGAGGAGATCTCCTGGGACCGGAAGGACGTCCTGCTCTACCACCTGGGCATCGGCGCGGGCCGCCCCGCCACCGACCCCGGTGAACTGCGCTACACCCTGGAGTCCCGGCTGCACGTCCTGCCGAGCTTCGCCACCGTGGCGGGTGGCGGAGCCCCCGGGGTGATCGGCGCGCTGTCCATGCCCGGCGTCGAGGTCGACCTGGCCCGCGTCCTGCACGGCGGCCAGTCGCTCACCCTGCACCGCCCCGTCCCCGCCGAGGGCACCGCCACCCTCACCGACCGCATCACCGCCGCGTACGACAAGGGCGAGGCGGCCCTCCTCGTGATGCGCACCGAGGCAGCGGACGCCGCGGGCCCGCTGTGGACCACCGACGCGTGGATCCACGTGCGCGGCGAGGGCGGCTGGGGCGGCGACCGGGGCCCGTCCGCGCGGCACGAGCAACCCACCGGGGCGCCGGACCGGACCGTCGAGCGGACGACCCGGGAGGACCAGGCCCTGCTCTACCGCCTCTGCGGCGACTGGAACCCGCTGCACGCCGACCCCGGCTTCGCCGGGCGCGCCGGTTTCGAGCGGCCCGTCCTGCACGGCCTGTGCACCTACGGCATGACCCTGAAGGCGGTCGTCGACACCCTGCTCGGCGGCGACGTCACCCGCGTCCGTTCCTGCACCGCCCGGTTCGCCGGGATCGTGTACCCGGGCGAGACCCTGCGCGTCGGCATGTGGCGTGGGCCCGACGAGGTGCGCGTGACCGTGACCGCCGTCGACAGGGGGGACGCTCCCGTCCTCGCCGGCACCGTCGTCGCGCACGCCTGAACGCGGACGGCCCCGCTGAACGCGGACGGCCCCGCTGAACGCGGACGGCCCCGCCCGTCGTCGACGGGCGGGGCCGGTTGCGGTCGCCGAGTGGCGCGTCTGACGTGTCGTCAGGCGGCCGCTTCCGCAGGCTCGTTCTCCTGCGCCGGTCGGCGGTGCCGGCCCCGCGGGGCCGTCTCGGCGTCCTGCGTGGAGACCGGTCCCCGGTGCCTGCCGTGCCCGGGCGCGGCCCGTCCGCCTTCGGCGCTCTGCGGCTGGTTCGTCATGGTGTCGCTCATCGGAAGGAATTCACCCCGTAAACATGATCTTTCGTACAGCCGGGCGAGTGTAACCGGTGCACCACGGGCCGAATCCAGGCGGCCACGCCAACCGCCACTACTTCGTTACAAGCTGTCCCAAAGGCGCCTGTTGGAGCGGCACCGGACGGGCCGTGGGGGAGTCCTCCGGCCCGCCGGGATCCGGGAGTTCCGGTTCCGCCGGCTCCTCCGTCCCCGTCCCGTGCCGGGCGCCGCCGCCCTCCGCCTCCGGCTGTCCCTGCTGCGCCGGCGGGATCAGCCGCGCCACGCCGCACGGCACCGACCGGGTGGCGTACGGCAGTCGCAGCACCCCGTCCGCCGTCCACAGCCCGGTGCCGGTCAACCAACCCTCGGGCGCGGGGAGATGGTGCACCCGGCGCTCGGCCGGCCGCCACACCCCGAGCCAGGTGCCCGCCGGGCCGTCGATGCGCAGCGCCACCGCGCACCCCTCCGGCGTCAGGACCTGCCCCGGCTGGACGGCGAACGGCGTGACCCGGCAGTCCGGCAGCCGCAGGCACTCCGGGAAGCGCACCGGCAGCGTGCTGCCCAGCACCCCCCAGCCCAACCGGTCGTGCCCCGGCGAGGGCGCGTCCGAGCGCACCAGCAGCAGCCCGCTGTCCGGGGCGGCGAGCAGGACCCGGTCGTCGCTCTCGGCGGCGATCTGCAGCAGGGGGGACACCTCGCCGCCGCGCTCCAGGTCCACCACGACCGCCTTGGTCCGCCCGCCCGTCTCCCGGTCCACGGCCAGCATCCGGCCCACGTGGTCCAGCCACACCCCGCCCGAACAGCGACCAGGGATCTCGGTCAGGTGTTCGGGGCCGCAGCCGCCGCCCGCCACCAGCCACACCGCCGTCGACCGCGGTCCCACGGCCAGCGCGTACGCCCGCTCGCCCCCGGGTGCGGGGGGCAGCAGCCGCAGCCGGGTGTCCTCGTCCGGGCACTCGACCGTGCCCAGCGGCAGCTCACCGGTGCCCGGACCCGTCGGGTACAGCAGCGAGAAGGCGTGCCGTCCGTCCGCCACCCGGTGGATGAGAACCCGCCCGTCGCCCATCGGCTGCACCTCGGTCCCGGGTTCCTCGGGCCGGTTCCCGGGCAGCGGCACGGCGTACGGCTCGGGGCCGTCCAGGGTCCAGCGCTCCGGGAAGCGGGCCCCGCCGGAGCCAGCCGGACCACCGGGTCCGGTGGTGAGGGCGAGGCGGGCGGCGTAGGAGCCGTCCGCGGTGATGGTGCAGCCCGCCGCAGCGGCTGTGTCCGCGTGTTCCGTGGCAGGTTCGATGGAACAGACCGTCATCGTTCGGTCACCTCCGGCGAAGACCGTAGTTTTCGTACCCGGAGACCGGGGACCGGCGGGAGCCCACTTCACACATAAGGGTGTTCCAGGAACGATTCGCCTGAGGGAGCCGGGGCGCGTGTGCTGGCCGGGCCCCGGCACCCGTCCCGGTGGACCGAGCCGGTGCTGCGGCGCCGAACAGCCAGGTAGCCTTGCACCCGTGCCCCGTCTGTCTGAAGTCATCGCCGCGCTGGAGAACCTGTGGCCCGCCGAACGGGCCGAGCCCTGGGACGCGGTCGGCACCGTCGTGGGCGATCCGGACCAAGAGGTCACCCGGGTCCTGTTCGCCGTCGACCCGGTGCGGGAGATCGTCGACGAGGCGGTGAAGCTGGGCGCCGACCTGCTGGTCACCCACCACCCGCTGTACCTGCGCGGCACCACCACGGTCGCGGCCTCCACCTTCAAGGGCCGCGTGGTGCACACCCTCATCAAGAACGACATCGCCCTGCACGTCGCCCACACCAACGCCGACACGGCGGACCCGGGCGTCAGCGACGCGCTGGCGGGCGCGCTCGACCTGAGGGTCGTGGGCCCCCTGGTGCCGGACCCCACCGACCCCGAGGGCCGCCGCGGCCTCGGCCGTGTGTGCGAACTCGACCACCCGCTGACCGTCCGTGACCTGGCCGCCCGGGCCGCCGCCCGGCTGCCCGCCACCGCGCAGGGCATCCGCGTCGCCGGCGACCCCGAGGCGCCGGTGCGCACGGTCGCCGTCAGCGGCGGCTCCGGCGACAGCCTCTTCGACGCCGTACGCGCCGCCGGTGTGGACGCCTTCCTCACCGCGGACCTGCGTCACCACCCGGCCTCCGAAGCCGTCGCCCACAGTCCCCTCGCGCTGCTCGACGCGGCGCACTGGGCCACCGAGTGGCCCTGGTGCGAGCTGGCCGCAGCCCAGCTCGACGAGATCTCCGACCGCCACGGATGGGACCTGAGGGTCCACGTCTCCCGGACGGTCACCGACCCCTGGACCGCCCACGCGGCCTCCTCCGCCACCGATCCATCTGGAGCCCCCAACTGAACGCCGCGCCCGCCGACCAGATCCGACTCCTCGACGTCCAGGACCTCGACGTCCGCCTCCAGCAGCTCGCGCACAAGCGCCGCTCGCTCCCCGAGCACGCCGAGATCGAGTCGCTGACGAAGGACCTCACCCAGCTGCGCGACCTGCTCGTCGCCGCGCAGACCGAGGAGAGCGACTGCGCCCGCGAGCAGACCAAGGCCGAGCAGGACGTCGACCAGGTGCGCCAGCGCGCCGCCCGCGACCAGAAGCGCCTCGACTCCGGTGCCGTCTCCTCGCCCAAGGACCTGGAGAACCTCCAGCGGGAGATCGCCTCGCTCGCCAAGCGGCAGGGCGACCTGGAGGACGTCGTCCTGGAGGTCATGGAGCGCCGCGAGTCCGCGCAGGAGCGGGTCGGAGAACTCACCGACCGGGTCTCCTCCGTCCAGTCGAAGATCGACGACGCCACCGCCCGGCGGGACGCGGCCCTCGAGGAGATCGACGGCGAGGCCGCCTCGGTCACCAAGGAGCGGGAGGTCGTCGCCGGGTCCGTGCCCGCCGACCTGCTGAAGCTCTACGAGAAGCTGCGCGAGCAGCAGGGCGGCGTCGGCGCGGCCAAGCTGTACGCCCGCACCTGCCAGGGCTGCCGCCAGGAGCTCGCCATCACCGAGCTGAACGAGATCCGCAAGGCCGCGCCCGAGACGGTGGTCCGCTGCGAGAACTGCCGCCGCATCCTGGTGCGCACGTCCGAGTCGGGGCTGTAGGGGCGGTCGGTCACCGGTGCGGGAGTTCATCGTCGAGGCGGACGGCGGCTCACGGGGCAACCCGGGGCCCGCGGGGTACGGGGCCGTGGTCAGTGACGCGGCGACCGGGGAGACGCTGCTGGAGACGGCCGAGTACCTCGGCGTCGCCACCAACAACGTCGCCGAGTACCGGGGCCTGCTGGCCGGGCTGCGCGCCGCGCGCGAGCTGGACCCGGAGGCCGCGGTGCACGTCCGGATGGACTCCAAGCTGGTCGTCGAGCAGATGACCGGCCGCTGGAAGATCAAGCACCCCGACATGAAGCCGCTGGCGGCCGAGGCGGCGCGCGTGTTCCCGCCGGACCGGGTGACCTACGAGTGGATCCCGCGCGACCGCAACCAGCACGCGGACCGGCTGGCCAACGAGGCGATGGACGCGGGAAGCCGGGGGGAGCGGTGGACGGCCCCGGCGTCCACGGCGGACCTCGCGAGCGGACCGACGGCGCCCGCGACTCGTGCGGCCGCGGTCACGGACGTGCCCGGGGCCGCCGGGGCCGGTACGCCGCAGGGGGCCGCCGCGGACGGCACCGGGCGGGCGAACGCCGATGTGCGGGCCGCGCAGGCCGTGGCCACGCCCCGTGCGGGATGGGCCCCCGCCGACATGGGCCCGCCGGCCACCTTCGTCCTGCTGCGGCACGGTGAGACCCCGCTGACCCCCCAGAAGCGTTTCTCCGGCAGCGGCGGCAGCGACCCCTCCCTCTCCGGCGTCGGCCGCGAGCAGGCCGAGAGGGTCGCGGCCGCCCTCGCCCGGCGCGGCACGGTCCAGGCGATCGTGTCCTCCCCCCTCGCCCGCACCCGCGAGACCGCCGGCATCGTCGCCGCCCGCCTCGGCCTCGACGTGACCGTGGACGACGGGCTGCGCGAGACCGACTTCGGCGCCTGGGAGGGCCTCTCCTTCGGCGAGGTCCGCGCACGCCACCCCGAGGACCTGAACACCTGGCTGTCCGACCCCGGCGCCGAACCCACCGGCGGCGGCGAGAGCTTCGCGGCCACCGCCACCCGGGTCGCCGCCGCCCGGGACAAGCTGATCGCGGCGTACGCGGGGCGCACGGTCCTGCTCGTCACCCACGTCACGCCGATCAAGACCCTCGTACGGCTGGCCCTGGGCGCCCCGCCCGAGTCGCTGTTCCGCATGGAGCTGTCCGCGGCCTCGCTGTCGGCCGTGGCGTACTACTCCGACGGCAACGCCAGCGTCCGGCTCTTCAACGACACCTCGCACCTGCGCTGAGCCCCGCCGCCGCACGCGCCAGCCGCTCGACCCGGGCCCAGTCCCGGCCCGCCACCGCATCCGCGGGGAGCATCCAGCTCCCGCCGACGCAGCCGACGTTGGGCAGCGCCAGATAGTCCGGGGCGCAGTCCGGGCCGATCCCGCCGGTCGGGCAGAAGCGGGCCTGCGGCAGTGGTCCGGCGAGCGACCGCAGGAAGGCCGTGCCGCCCGCGGCCTGCGCCGGGAAGAACTTCATCTCCCGCACCCCGCGCTCCAGCAGCGCCACCACCTCCGACGCCGTCGACACCCCCGGCAGGAACGCCACCCCCGACGCCCGCATCGCCGCCACCAGTGCGTCCGTCCACCCCGGGCTCACCAGGAACCGTGCCCCGGCCGCCACCGCCTCGGCCGGCTGCCCCGGCGTGATCACCGTCCCGGCCCCGACCACCGCCCCCGGCACGGCACCGGCCACGGCCCGGATCGCGTCCAGCGCGGCAGGCGTCCGCAGCGTCACCTCGATCGCGGGGAGCCCCCCGGCGACCAGCGCCCGGGCCAGCGGCACGGCGTCGGCGGCGTCCTCGACCACGACGACGGGCACGACCGGGGCGAGGTCCAGAACCGAGGGGAGCGGCTGAGCGGGCAGGGGGAGACTCATGCCGCAGATCCTGCCGCCCACGACGCGCATGCAGCAAAGGTCATTGCGCATCCTGCAACGGGTGAGCCCTCGCGCCGTAGCAGGAAGCCGGTGCCAGGAGGCCGGTGCGTCAGTGCACCTCCGTCACCAGCACGTCCAGTGCCCACGCCGCCCCCGTCCGGGCCGGCGCCTCGGCCTCCACCACGTACCCCAGGTCCCGCAGCGCCTCGACCAGCCCGGCCGGGTCCTTGGGGGCCACCCCGTCCGACAGCAGGCTCCGGACGATCCGCCCCTTGGTCGCCTTGTTGAAGTGGCTGACCACCTTCCGGGTCGGCGCGTGCAGCACCCGCACGGTCGCCGTCCGCCCGGCCACCGCGCCCTTGGGCCTCCAGGCCGCCGCGTACGCCGCCGACCGCAGGTCCAGCACCAGTCCGTCACCGGCGGCCTCGGGCAGCACCGAGGCCATCGGCGCCCGCCAGTGCGCGCCCAGCGCGCCGAGACCGGGCAGCTTCACACCCATCGAGCAGCGGTAGGACGGGATCCGGTCGGTGATCCGGACGGCACCCCACAACCCCGAGAACACCAGCAGGGACCGGGCCGCGCGCCGTTTCGCGGCGGCGTCGAGGGAGGCCAGGTCGAGGGCGTCGTAGAGCACGCCCGTGTAGATCTCCCCGGCGGGCCGTGCCCCGGCCGTGCGCAGCTCCGCGTTCTTCGGGACCTCGCCCCGCAGCCCTTCGCTCAGTCCGAGCACCTCGCGCGCCTTGTCCTCGTCACCGGCGCACAGCTCCACGAGCTCGGCGAGCACGGCCTCCCGGGCGTCGGTCAGCCCCGGCAGCGACAGCGACTCGAGCTTCAGCGGGGCACCGCGGCCGGAAGCGGCCTTGCCTTCGGACGGCGGCAGCAGGACAAGCACACGTACTCCTTCGGTAGAGCTCCGCCGAACAGCGTACGGCGGAGCCCGGTCAAGCGGAGGCGCTCCCTTCGCGCTCCCGGGTGAGTTCCGCGACCGCCCTGACCAGGGTGTCCGGGTCGTCGGCGTGGAAGCGGACCACGCGCACCGCCCGGCGGCCCCCGAGAAGGGTGACGTGCGTGACGGGCTCGGCCAGCTCCAGCGTGACGGTCGTCCGCGACCCCACGGCGAGGTCGAGCTCGCCCTCGGCCCGCTCGTGGGTCATGCGCAGCTCACGGCGGACGGAGGCGATCCGCGCCGGTGGCACCCGCAGGTCGACGTGCACGCCCCGCCGGATCCGCAGCGCACCCGCGTCCAGGACATGGGGGCGGACGACGCCGGCGGCGTGCAGCGCGACGACGAAGACGACGGTGTACGCGTCCAGGACGAACACCACCGCGTGCACCGTGGGCCAGTCGCTCAGCAGCACGGACATCGCCGCGGTCTCGACCGCGCACACGAACGCCAACGCGAACGTCGTCGCCCCCTGCCCCCTCGCGTACCCGAAGGCCCTGCCCCCGGCGGGTTGGACGGGCGCACGCCGGACGATCCACAGCCCCAGGCTCACCAGAAGCCGCACCTCGTGCCGCACGAGATCCGAGACCACCCCCAACCCCCTCACGAGCGTCCCTCCGTGACGATCCGCAGCGTCCGGCGGATCGCCTCCGCCTGGGCCGGAGGGAAGTCGGCGTAGAAGGCCCGCAGGAAGCTGCGGTCCCGGTCGAGGCCCGGCACCTCGGGCACCAGCTCGGGCGGAACGCACCCGGCGAGGGCGCGGGCGGCCTCCTCCACCCGCGGGTCGTCCGGGTCGGCGTCGGCGAGCGCGTCCAGCAGTGCGTAGGCGGTGAGCGCCCGCTCCACCCCGCCCGGCGCCTCCAGGGCAGCGCTCAGCAGCTCCATCAGCCGCTGCCGCTCCTGCGCGGGCGCCGCGGTCTCCAGGAGTGCGAGCATCTCCCGGTCCCTGGCGGCCATCGGGGAGTCGGAGAGGTCCGCCATCTCCCGGAACAGCGCGGCCAGTTCCGGGGAGACCGGCCCCTCGGCGGTCAGTCCGCCCTCCGTCCCCAGCAGGGCCCGCAGCCGCGCCCGCCGGTCGTGGATCGCCGCCTCCTGCCGCGCCAGATCCTCGTCCAGCTCCGTCAGCACCTCGACGAGGTCCTTCCCGGCGTCCTCCGCGAGGACGTCGCGCACCTCCGCGAGCCCGAGCCCCAGCTCCGTCAGCCGCCTGATGCGCGCCAGCACGACGGCGTGCCGCAGGGTGTAGTCCCGGTACCCGTTCGCCAGCCGCTCCGGCTCGGGCAACAGCCCCAGATGGTGGTAGTGCCGCACGGTCCGCGTGGTGACGCCGACGGCGTCGGCGAGTTCTCCGATCCGCATGGGACCAGTAGAGACGTTGACGTCGCGGCAGGGTCAAGGGAGCAGCCCCGCCCGTGACGGGCGCCGAGCCCTTCGCCTTCGACCTGGACACCGGCGACTTCCTCTGATCCCCTGTGGGCGGGGGTTGCTCCCGGTGGCTGGGGGCGTGCCCCCCTGTGGGGCGGGGGTGCGAGGAATGAGCGCAGAGGCAGACGCAGACGGAGACGCGGACGCGGACGTACGGGAACAGGCCCGCTGGGCCAGGGCGCGGCTCGGCCGCTGCGGGCCCCCGGTCGACCTGCTCACCGCCCGCTTCAGCCGGCACCAGTACGCGCCCCACGCCCACGACGAGTTCACCATCGGCGTGACCGTCGGCGGCCTGGAGGTCATTGCCTACCGAGGGAGCCGGATCCACTCCGGCCCCGGCTCGATCGTCGTCCTGGAACCCGGCGAGATGCACACCGGCGGCCCCGCCGCCCCCGACGGCTATGCCTACCGCGCCCTGTACGCCGACTCCGCCCTCCTCACCGAGGGCACCCTCGGCCCCGGCGTCCCGCACTTCCGCGACGCCGTGCTCGACGACCCGGAGCTCGCGGCCGCCCTCCGCCTCGCCCACACCGACGTCAGCGCCTGCCCCGACCCGCTCGAGGCGGAGTCCCGGCTGCCCTGGCTGCTGACCGCCCTCGCCCGCCGCCACTCCACGGCCCGCGCGAGCGACGACACCGTGCCCGGCGCCGGGCACATCGCCCGGGCCGTCCGCGACCGCCTCGCCGACGAACTGCTCGACCCGCCCTCCCTCGCCGCCCTGGCCGCCGGCCTCGGCCTGTCCCGGTACCAACTGCTGCGCGCGTTCCGTACGACGATGGGCGTGCCGCCGTACGCCTGGCTCGCCCAGTACCGGGTGACCCGGGCCCGCGGCCTGCTGGAGGCCGGCCTGCGCCCCGCCGAGGTGGCCGGCCTCGTCGGATTCGCCGACCAGGCGCACCTCACCCGCTGGTTCCGGCGGGTGCTCGGGGTGACCCCGGCGGCGTACCGCAACAGCGTTCAAGACGCCGCACGCTGAACCGGCCGACACTCACCGCATGACTGCACGCGGCTGGTTGCTGTTCTCCCTGATGGGAGTCGTCTGGGGCGTCCCCTATCTGCTGATCAAGGTGGCGGTGGACGAGCTGTCCCCGTCGACGGTGGTGTTCGCGCGGTGCGCGCTCGGCGCCGTCCTCCTGCTCCCCTTCGCCCTGCGCCGGCCGGGCCTCGCCCGCACCCTGCGCAGGCACTGGAAGCCGATGCTGGCGTTCGCGGTCATCGAGATCGTCGGGCCCTGGTACACCCTGACCGACGCCGAACGCCACCTGTCCAGCTCCACCGCGGGACTGCTGATAGCGGGCGTACCGATCACCGCCGTCCTGGTGTCACGCTTCTTCGGCGCGGCCGAGTCCCTGGGCGCCCGCCGCGTCTGCGGCCTCGCCCTCGGCCTCGGCGGCGTGGCCGTGCTCACCGTCCCCCACCTGACCGGCGGTGACGCCTTCTCCCTGGCGGAGGTACTGCTGACGGCCGTCGGCTACGCCACGGCGCCCCTGATCGCCGGCCGCCACCTCAAGGACGTCCCGACCCTGCACCTCATCACGCCCTGCCTGGCCCTGGCCGCCCTGGTGTACGCCCCCGCGGCGATCGCGACCCGCCCGGCGGCCCTCCCCGCGGCCGAAACCCTCGCCGCCCTGGCCGCCCTGGGCATCGTCTGCACGGCGATCGCCTTCGTGGCCTTCCTGGAACTGATCAAGGAGGTCGGCCCGACCCGCGCGTCGGTGATCACGTACGTCAACCCGGCGGTGGCCGTGGCGGCGGGAGCCGTCTTCCTGGACGAACGCCTGACCGGGACGGTGCTGGCCGCCTTCACCCTGATCCTGGCGGGCTCGGTCCTGGCCACGGCCGCCGCACCGAAGCCGGTGCCGCGCCGGGTACCATGGTCGACACGGCAGACGAGCCGGGCGGACGGCCGCGTGGAGTCCCCCTAGGGGGCTTCCCGAGGAACGTCCGGGCTCCACAGGGCAGGGTGGTGGCCAACAGCCACCCGGGGTGACCCGCGGGACAGTGCCACAGAAAGCAGACCGCCGGGGACCTCGGTCCTCGGTAAGGGTGAAACGGTGGTGTAAGAGACCACCAGTGCCCAGGGTGACCTGGGCAGCTCGGTAAACCCCACCCGGAGCAAGGTCAAGAGGAGACGCCTCTTCGGAAGCGTCTCTGCGCGGACGTTCGAGGGCTGCCCGCCCGAGTCCGCGGGTAGACCGCACGAGGCCGGTGGCAACACCGGCCCTAGATGGATGGCCGTCGCCCCGGCTCCCGCGAGGGAACCGGGGAACAGAACCCGGCGTACAGCCCGACTCGTCTGCCGCTCTGCATTTCCGCAGGTCAGAGGCAATTTTTTCCGCGCTGGTGGCCGGCTGGCTGGCCCAGACGATGCCCGCGGACGCACGGATCGTCGCGATCTTCCCCGACGGCCCGCAGCATTACCTGGGAACGGTCTACGACGACGACTACTGCGCTGCCCACGGCCTGCTGGACTCGCCTCCGGCGCCCGAACCGGAGCTGATCGGCCGCTTGGACGAGAAGGAGGTCACCCGCTGGACCCGGTGCACGCTTGGCCTGGCCGGCTGGATCGTGGGACTCGTCCTTGGCGTACGGAACTTCAGCCAGCAGGGCATGTTCCTGGTCGGCGGTACGCTCGCCGACCGGCTGGGCTACAAGCCGATGATCGTCGCCGGCTGCGTGCTGCGCACCCTCGGCTTCGCCACGCTCGGGCTCGTCGACTCCCTTCCCGCACTGCTCGCCGCCTCCGCGGCCACAGGGCTGGCCGGTGCGCTGTTCAACCCGGCCGTACGGGCGTACCTCGCGGCCGACGCGGGGGAGCGCAGGGTCGAGGCGTTCGCGTTGTTCAACGTGTTCTACCAGGCGGGCATCCTGCTGGGCCCGCTGGTGGGCATGGTGCTGACCGGGGTGGACTTCCGTGTCACCTGCCTGGTGGCGGCTGGCATCTTCACGCTGCTGAGCGTCGTACAGATCCGTGCGCTGCCGGCCCGGCGGGCCCACGACACCAAGCGGCAAGGGAGCGACGGCGGTCAGGGTGTGCTCGCCCAGTGGCGCGGCATCCTCGCCAACCGGCCGTTCCTGTTCTTCTCCGTCGCCATGATCGGCTCGTACGTCCTGTCCTTCCAGGTCTAACGGGCGCTGCCGCTGGAGGTGCGCCGGCTCGGCGGGGGCGGGGAGTTCGGCACGGCGGCGGTCGCGGTGCTCTTTGCTGTTTCCGGGCTGAGCACGATCATCGGTCAGACGCGGCTCACGGCGTGGTGCAAGGAACGGTACGAGCCCGGGCAGGCGCTCGTGCGTGGGTTGGCGGTCATGGGCCTGGCCTTCCTGCCTCTGCTGCCGGCCACCGCCGTGCCCGTACCGGAGTCCAGGGTCGGGCTGTGGCTGCTCGCGCGGGCCGCCGACGCTTGCTGCGCTGCTGCTGGCCGTCGGCACGATGATCGCCTACCCGTTTAAGCATTGGGGGTAGATGGGCGACTGGGCAGTGGCGAGGTGCGAACACCCATGATGACGCGGGCTACAGACGCAGTGCACGGCGCAAGGTGGCGTTGAGTTCTACGAATTTCTCCTCAGCGTGGACCGTGTCGGTGCGGGCGGCGTCGGTGACGCAGCCGCGGACGTGGTCGTCGAGGAGGCCCAGGGCGACTTCCTGCAGGGCGTGGCCGGCGGCGCTGATCTGGGTGAGGACATCGATGCAGTAGCGGTCGTCGGTGACCATGCGGGAGATGCCCCGTATCTGGCCTTCGATCTTGTGCAGGCGAGCCAGGTGGTCGGCCTTGTTGTCGGCGTAACCGGGTGCCTCGGTGTGCCGTTCGTGCGCGTGGCGAGGGGTGGCTGGAGTCGTGGTCATCGGGGTTCGCCTCCCTCTTGCATACCGCCGGAAGTGGGGGCCGTATAGAGGTCCGGGTCGCCATCGAACGTGGCGGCGCACTGGGCGGAGCAGAAGTAGTAGGTGCCGTGCTCGGTTTGCCGGTGTTCGGCGGCGGTCGCCTTGTCCACCTGCATGCCGCACACGGGGTCCGCGACCATGCTGTCGCCGTCGCTCCTTGGGGCAGGGTGATGGCCGGGCTCCGCCATGGCGGCCGTGCTCTCGGCCGGGGCACGGTCGGCGAAGGTCTCGACCCGGGGCCGGACGCCATCGAGTTGGGCGTCGGGCAGCGGCTGGGGGTGCCAGCGGCGCAGCCGGGAGGCGTTGGTGACGACCGACAGGGAGCTGAGCGCCATGGCCGCGGCGGCGATGATGGGGCTCAGGCGCAGGCCCCACAGCGGGTACAGGGCGCCTGCGGCGAGGGGGACGCCGACGGCGTTGTAGACCAGGGCGAAGAACAGGTTCTGCCGGATGTTGCGCATCGTCGCCCGCGACAGCCGGATCGCCGTGACCACGCCGCTCAGGGATCCGGAGATCAGGGTGATGTCGGCGGCCTCGATGGCCACGTCGGTGCCGGTGCCGATGGCCAGGCCGACGTCGGCGGCGGCCAGGGCGGGTGCGTCGTTGATGCCGTCGCCGACCATGCCGACGGTGCGGCCCTCGCCCTGCAGGCGGCGGATCTCGTCGGCCTTGTGCTCGGGCAACACCTCGGCCAGCACCCGGTCCACGCCGACCTGGGCGGCGATCGCGGCAGCGGTGCGGGCGTTGTCTCCGGTGATGATGACGACGTCGATGCCCAGGCGCTGGAGGGCGGCGATGGCGGCGGTGGAGTCGTCCTTGACGGTGTCGGCGACGGCCAGAACACCGGCGGGACGTCCGTCCACCGCGGCGAGCACGGGGGTCCTGCCCTCGGCCGACAGGCGGGCGGCGACGGGGGTCAGGGCGGTGGTGTCGATGCCGACGTCGCCCAGCAGCCGGGCGGTGCCGACCAGGACGGCGCGTCCGTCGACGGTGGCCTGGACGCCTTTGCCGGTGACCGAGTCGAAGCCGGTCGCCGTCGGTGGGCGAAGGCCGCGGTCGCGGACGCCGGTGACGATGGCCTGGGCGAGGGGGTGTTCGCTGTCGGTCTCCGCGGCGGCCACCAGGCGCAGCAGTTCTGATTCGTCGAATCCGTCGGCGGTGTGGATGTCGGTCAGGACGGGCTTGCCCTCGGTGACGGTGCCGGTCTTGTCCAGGACCACGGTGTCCAGCTTGTGTGCGGTTTCCAGGGCTTCGGCGGAGCGGATCAGGATGCCGGCCTGGGCGCCCTTGCCGGTGCCGACCATCACCGACAGGGGGGTGGCGAGGCCGAGCGCGCACGGGCAGGCGATGATCAGCACCGCGACCGCCGACACCAGCGCCAGGGTCAGCGCGGGCGACGGTCCGAGGGTGAACCAGACGGCGAAGGTGCCGATCGCGATGGCGATGACCGCGGGCACGAAGTATGCGGACACGGCGTCGGCGAGCCGCTGGATGGGGGCCTTGGACGCCTGGGCCTGCTGAACGAGGCGGATGATCTGGGCGAGCATCGTGTCGGAGCCGACCTTGGCCGCCCGCACCCGTAGCGAGCCGGTGCCGTTGACGGTGGCCCCGATGGCCGTGTCCCCGGCGTGCTTGGTCACCGGCATGGGCTCGCCGGTGACCATCGACTCGTCGACCGCGGAGGAGCCGGAGAGCACCTCGGCGTCGACGGGGATCTTCTCTCCGGGACGGATGACGATCTCGTCCCCGACCACGACGTCCTCGATGGGTATCTCGGACTCGGCGCCGTCGCGCACCACTCGTGCGGTGCGCGCCTGCAGGCCCAGCAGGGCGCGAATGGCCTCGCCGGTGCCGGCCTTCGCGCGCGCCTCCAGCAACCGTCCGAGCAGGATCAGGGTCAGGATCACGCCGACGGCCTCGTAATAGACCTCGCGCACGGCCTCGGGCAGCAGGCCGGGGGCGAGGGTGACCAGGAGGCTGTAGCCGTAGGCGGCACTCGTCCCGAGGGTGATCAGGGAGTTCATGTCGGCGGCGCGGTGGCGCAGGGTCAGCCAGCCCGTCACATGGATCGGCCACCCGGTGTAGAACATCACCGGTGTGATCAGCGCCAGCTGCAGCCAGTGGTTCAGCATCCATTCCGGCACCCAGTCCGCACCGAAGAGTTCGTGCGCCATCACGGCGAACAGCACCGGGGCGGTGAGCACTGCGCCGAGCAGTACCCGGCGGGTGAGGTCCTTGATTTCCGTCTGTCGTTCGGCGGCGTCCGCGGCCTCCGCCTCGGCCGCCGTGCGCTCCTCATCCGGAGGTGGCCCGCCGGTCGGAGGAGCAGGAGGAGGGGTAGCCGTGGTGCCGGCGCCGTCCGGGGTGGGCGGTGCGGAGCCCTCTGCGGGTTCGACGAGCAGCGTGCCGTGGATCATGTTCATGCCGCAGGCGAAACCGAAGGAGCCCGGCCGGTCCGGGTTCAGCCGCACGGTGGTTCGTGCGTGTGCCGGCAGCCCGGCCCCAACCTTGAGATCGGGGAAGACGACACGGGAGGTGCACTCGCCGGCCTCCTGCCGGTCGAAGACCAGCTCCACAGGTGTCCCCTCACGGACTTTGATCAGGTCGGGGCTGTAGCCGCCCCGCACTGTCACCTCTACCCGCTGCACGCCGCCTTCCAGGCGGGCGGCGCCGGCCCGGCGGGTTCCGAAGAAGAACCAGCCGAGCACAGCGACCAGCACGGTCGAGGCCAGGATCACTGCGACGTCGACGGCACCCATGGTCTTCTCGCCTCCCTCGGCGGGTCACTGTCCAGCCTGCGCTTCTGTACCCCTGCCGGGTAGGGGCTGAACGGCCCGCCGGTCCTGGACCGTCCGGCCCAAGTGCGCCACCTGTTAGGGACAACAATGGAGGTGAGGGCAGCAGCAGCTCGCCCCGGACGGCGGGCTCCGCGCCCGTACCAGCCGCCGACAAGAGCCGAAGCAGGTGAGTGGCGATGATGTTCTGGTACGACCACGACGTCAGCGGGTGGGGCTGGTTCGGGATGTCGATCGGCATGCTCCTGTTCTGGGCGCTGATCATCACAGCACTTGTCCTGGTCTTCCGTGCCGCCAACCGGTCCCACGAACACACCCACACCCCCGCCGCACCCACACCGCAGCAGATCCTCAGCGAGCGGTTCGCCTGCGGGGAGATCGACGAAGAGGAGTACCGGCGTCGCCTGAACGCGATACACGCCGGCCCTCTCACCCGACCCTGAACACGGCCGCACCCCGTGGCCTCGGCCCCCTGAAGGAGGCCCGTCATGAACGACAAGCGCAACTACGGCATGTACGCTCTCGCCGCTGCGATCGTCGTCGTCGGCGCCCTGACCGTCGGCGTATCGCTGGAAAGCCTCGTCTGGCTCGCCCTCGTCGCTGCCTGCCCGCTGATGATGTTCTTCATGATGAAGGGCATGCACGGCCAGGGCATGCACGGCGCACACGACCAGCACCGTGACGAGCGGGATGAGGACCCGCTGCGCAAGCACGACCACCACACCGGGCCCGGGCGGCCCTGACCGCCCGGCCCGGGAAGGGGGGCGAGTGCCCATGGCGGCTGTGATCGCATCGTTGGCCGGGGCGCTGATCCTGGCGGGCATCGTCTACGACAACTCTGCGTGATACCCGCGCCGCGCAGGGCGCGGCAGCGGCCGGGAGGATGCCGTGACCGGCCCGAGGCACGCACCGGCCGGGGCGGGTGGAGCTGCCAGGCCGGGAGTGTGCCCCGACAATGGAAGAACCATGGTCGGTGCTGTGAGCCGCGATGGCAGGTGCCGTCGCGCAGGTTCGCGCAGACGGCCCGGCCGGTCTCTCCCCTATCACCCAGAGTCGGAGAGGCGAAAGGAAGGCTGTTGTCATGACCAGCATCACTCACCGCATCGCCGCCCTGTTCCGGATCAAGGCCAACAAGGCGCTGGACCGGGCCGAGGACCCGCGCGAGGAGACACCAGCCTCACGCAAGTACGCGAACTGCTGTCCGACGAGGGCCTGATCCCGGGATGAGGACGCGATGCGCAGCCGCTTTGAGCCCGACCGGCAGCTGACCACCCGCATGGTGGCCACGATGTTCCTGCTCGGGCTGGTGTACGTGGCGTTCATCGCCGCGCTGATCGTGCTGCTCAAGTCCGTTGTCCTGGTGGTCGTCATCGCCGCCGGGCTGCTGGCCGCGCAGTACTGGTATTCGGACCGGATCGCCCTCTACGCGATGCGCGGCCGACTCGTCACAGCCGAGGAACAACCCCAACTGCACGGCGTCATCGACCGGCTGTGTGCCACCGCGGACATGCCCAAACCCCAGGTTGCCCTCTCCGAGCTGGACCTGCCGAACGCGTTCGCCACCGGCCGCAACGCCGACCACGCCGTAGTCTGCGTCACCACCGGACTGCAGCGCCGCCTGACGGCCGAGGAACTCGAAGGCGTCCTCGCCCACGAACTCTCCCATGTCGCGCACCGTGACGTGGCGGTGATCACCATCGCCTCGTTCCTGGGGGTGATCGCGGGACTCGTCGTCCGCTTCGCCTTCTACTCCCAGTTGTTCGGCGGACGCAATCGGGACCAGAACACCGCCGCCGCACTCGCAGCGGTCATGGCGGTCTCGGCGCTCGTCTACGCGCTGAGCTTCCTGCTCATCCGAGCGCTCTCCCGCTACCGCGAACTGGCCGCCGACCGCGCCGCAGCCATGCTGACCGCGAAGCCCTCCGCGCTGGCCTCGGCTCTCACCAAGGTCAGCGGGGACATCGCCCGTATCCCCAGCCAGGACCTGCGCACCGCCCAGGCGTTCAACGCGTTCTTCTTCACCCCCGCCCTCGGCCCCGGGACCGTGGTGGCCAACCTGTTCTCCACCCACCCCAGCCTGGAACGCCGCTTGGAGGCCCTCGCGGAGATCTCCGCCGAGCTGGGCGAACCGGGCAGCCGGACGTCATGAGAAGGAGCTGAGAACCCGTGGGCTTCCTGGATTCCCTGCTCGGCCGGTCCAAGCCGGTCAAGCCCGACCTGGACCAACTCTTCGGCCTGCCTTCGGCGGCGATCACGCTCCAGGCGGCCATCGGTCTCACCCCGACCGGTGCGGGCTCGGTGTGCTTCGCCTCCGTCGAGGGCGGGGCCTTCGCACAAGTCCAGCAGGAGGTACGGGCCCTGCTGGACGCGGACTCCGAACGGGCTGGTGCACCGGTGGAGTTCAGTCGTGACGACTACGGGTACTCATGGCTGCTCTCTCGCCGGGATCCCGACAACCTGCCCGCGCTGGTGGGCGATCTGCACGCGGTGAACACCGCGCTGCAGGACAGTGGCTTCGGACCGCAACTGCTGTGCTCCCTGGTCTCCTTCCGCGACGCCGAGCTGCGCCCCATGGCGTTGGTCTACCTCTACAAACGCGGCACCTTCTACCCCTTCGCGCCGCTGCCCGGCGAGAAACGCGACAACCCGCTGGAACTGCAGGTCAAGGCAGTGATCAAGGACGACCTGCGCATCGAGCAGGACCTGAGCCGCTGGTTCCCGCTGTGGGGCGCCCCCGGTCTGTGAAGGGGCGGCGAGGTCATCCGGTCCGGAGGTCACACATGAACGAAGCCGGCGCCCGTCGTGACGACGGGCCACCTGACGACCGGGCGGTACTGGTGGCGGCCGGGATAGAGAAATCCTACCGGCGCGGTGTGTGGCCCGCCCAGCGGCAGGTGCGGGTGCTGCAAGGGGTTGACCTGGCGCTCGCCCCCGGCGAGGTGGTCGGCCTGGTCGGGGAGAACGGGTCCGGCAAGAGCACCCTGATGAAGATCCTGGTCGGGGCCCTGTCCGCCGACGCCGGCACGGTGACCCGCAGCGGACGGCTGGGCTACTGTCCGCAGGAGCCGGTCGTCTACGAACGCCTCACCTGCGACGAACACTTCGAACTCTTCGGCCGCGCCTACGGTCTGACCGACCAGGTCGAGCGCCGCGCTCGCCGGAAGCTCTATGAAGCGTTGGGGTTCGAGCGGTACGCCCCCACGCGCACCGACCGCCTGTCCGGCGGGACCCGCTCCAAGCTGAACCTGGCCCTGGCGCTGCTGGCCGACCCGGAGGTGCTGCTGCTGGACGAGCCGTACGCCGGGTTCGACTTCGACACCTACCTGAGATTCTGGGAGCTGGTCGGCGAACGCCGCCGGACGGGACGCTCAGTGCTGATCATCAGTCACTTCGTTACCGACGAAGAACGCTTCGACCGGATCATTCAGCTGCGGGACGGACGGGCGGTGCGCCGATGACGACCACGCTGTTCGAACGGCGCTTCCTGGCCGAGGCCGCCCGCACCCCCGTGAACCTGCTGGTGCTCATCCTGGTGCCGGTGGTGTTCGTCGTGATGGCCGCCCGCCCCTTGGCTGACGCGGCCGAACTGCTCGGCGGCCCCGGCGGGCCGGCCCTGCAGACCGCCACGGCCGGATGGGCCGCGGGGTTCATCGCCGCGATCGCCATGTACTTCCAGATGCGCGCCGCCCGCGCCGCCGACCGCCGCCTGGTCCTGGCCGGGCTCACCCCTGCACGGCTGGTGGCAGCCCGCCTGACGACCGGCCTGGGCCTGGCGCTGATCGCCACAGCGGCGGCCCTGCTCGCTCTGACGGCGCGCACCGGAATCGGTGACGATCCGGGGCGGGTCCTGGCCGGAACGCTGATGTACGCGGTGATCTACCTGGCGATCGGGGCACTGGTCGGCACCCTGGTCAGCAGCCCGGTCAACGGCACCGTGCTGGTGCTGTTCGTGTGGATCCTCGATGTGTTCTTCGGCCCCGTGCTGCGCGCGGCCGACAGTCCGGTGACCCGTGTCCTGCCGACGCATTTCGTGACCCTGTGGATGGTGGAGCTGCCCTCCCGGCACAGCGGACGCATCGGAGATCTCGGCTGGGCCCTGGCCTGGGCTGCAACCGCCATGGTGATCAGCTGGACAGTGATCACTGCCGCCAGCCGCACCGCCCGGTCCCGCCACCGCACCCGGCCCGGGTCAGCTGCGGGACAACTGTCCGTCGGGGTGCGGACGGGGCTGCGGGAAGCGGCCCGCAACCGGGTGCTGTGGGCGCTGCTCATCGCCGTACCCGTCGTCTTCGTTCTCCTCGCGGTGGCCACCACCCCCCAGGAGTCCACCACCCTGACCGTGCGTGAAAGCGGCCGCACCCTCTCCCAGGAGGCGTGGCTGCCCGACATCCACGGTGGCGTCATGGCCCCGATCGCCATCGCCTCCCTGGCCACGCTGGCCGGGCTGTTCACCGTGCTGGACGCCCGCTCCGGAGACCGGCGCCTGGCCCTCGCGGGCTTCCGCCCCCTGACGCTGCTCGCCTCCCGCCTGGCCGTCGTCGCACTCGGCGGGCTGCTGGTGACCGCCGCGTCCCTCGCCGTCACCGCCACCGTCTTCGATGCCCGCCAATGGAGCCTGTACATCGCCGCAAGCGTCCTGATCGCGCTCACCTACGCCCTCATCGGCGTCCTGCTCGGCCCGCTCTTCGGCCGGGTCGGCGGCGTACTCATCGCCTTCCTGCTGCCCTTCATCGACCTCGGCATCGAACAAAGCCCGATGCTCCGCTCCGCCCCGCCCGGCTGGGCCCACGCACTGCCCGGCTACGGCGCCAGCCGGGTCGTGATCGACGCCGCTCTCACCCCCACCTTCGACGAAACCGGCCCCCTACTGATCGCCCTCGCATGGCTGGCCGCCCTCACCACCGCAGCGGCCGTCCTGTTCCGCCGCACCTCCACCCCCCGATGACACCCCCGCACCCACGACGGCTTCGGGTTGTCCTTCAGATGAACCGCAAGGCGGTTGGCGGTAGCGCCGTGGCGGGCGCCCCCAAGTACGGCGAACCTGAGTACGCCCAGCCCGCCTCCGGCTGCACCCAGCCGACGACAACCTCGAATCGAAAGGCCGGCCCCGCATGTCACTCACCTCGCCACACCGGGGCCGCACCGCACTCGCCATGGGAAACGTCTGTGCTCTGCTCACCCTGGTCGGCTGCTCGAACGGTGACAGTAACAACCCCGCAGTGTCGTCCCTGGCGGGACAAGAATTGTGATCGAGAACTTCACCTTCAGCCCGACGAACCTGCAGGGCGCGCGACACGTGGTTCTGGGCCCTCATCGCCGTACGCCGCCCCTGGTCTGGGTTACGGGGTGACACCGGGGCCTCCCTCCGGGGGAGTCGGCCGGCCTGGCGCAACGGTGGCCCGCCTCTTCTCACGGTAGTCGCGGCGCGCCCGCACAGCTGAGCTGAACCATGGCGATAACGTCATCACTGCTCTCTCATTTGAGCAAATTGCCACTTTTCCATCAGTGCCGAAGCGAGGAGATGGGCTGTGAACTTCACCGAGCGCGAGTGGTGGACCCTCGTCCACGGCATGATCCTCGGCGCCGCCTTCCTGCTCGCCTTCGCCGGCGGGCTCGCCGAGCTGTACAGCCTCAAGCCCGCCCTGATGACGCGCGTGGGAGTGGTGGAGCGGATGCGGCGGGTGCGGATCGGTGTCACCGCCATGGCGGTGGCGGCATGGGCGACCGTGATCACCGGCACCTGGGTCGTCTATCCCTGGTACCGGGAGAGGACCCCGGACAGCCCCAGGTCACAGTTGCTCGCCGATCCGGACACGGCGGACTGGCACGAGTTCGGCATGGAGTGGAAGGAGCACATCGCCTGGCTCAGCCCGATCCTGGCCACCGCCGTCGTCTTCATCGTCTGGTACTACGGCCCCGGCCTGATCCGGCACAACCGGGTCCGCCGTACCACCATCACCCTGTTCGTCCTCGCCTTCGCCTTCGCGGCGGTGGCCGGGGCATTCGGCGCCTTCATCACCAAGGTGGAACCCGTCCTGTGACCAGACTCTGAAAGGAGACCGCCGACATGGAAGCCAAGAACGCGGCAACACCGTCCGGAGGCGGACGGGAAGAGGACTTTCCCCGTAGCGAGAAGGTGGAGGGGCCGATCTCGGCAGCGATCATCGCCGCAGGCGTGGGATGCACCGCACTGGGCGTCCTCACCACGCTCACCGAGGCCAGCACGGCGGTGCACGACGGCTTGGAGTGGAGCGACTCGGTCGGCCCACTGTCCGGCAAGGCCATCCTGGCCGTCGTCGTGTGGCTGCTGGCCTGGGCCGTCCTGCATGCCGCACTGCGCAACAAGCCGTTCGAAACCGTGCGCGCCCTCCTCATCAGCCTCGTGCTCATCGCCCTCGGGATCCTCGGAACCTTCCCCCCGTTCTTCCAGCTCTTCGCATAGACCCTGCGCTCATGGCCCTCAGCGGCCTCGGCATGGAAAGACCCTGATGCCGCATTCCCCGGCGTTCAGTGCCCGACCGTGGTGGACACGGGCAGGCGTCCGCTGAACGTCCTGCCGCCATCGCGGGATTCGTACACGCCGTCCTGAGGCGCGGCCAGGATGCGCTTGGCGTCGACGGCGGTCAGGGCCTGGGGCCGCCCGCCCGCAGCACGCCGCGGGTGCTGTCGTAGCCGTAGACGGTGTCGTTCGCGTACTCCAGGGAGTGGAAGTCGGTGGTGCCGCCCAGCGAGAGGGTCTTCCAGGTCCTGCCGGTGTCGGTGGACCGGATCAGGCCGCGGTTGCCGTGGCCGCCGCTGCCCTCGGCCGGGTGGCCGCTGCCGAGGAAGGTCTTCGGGCCGATGACGGTGAAGCCCATGTAGTCGGCCGTGTCACCGACCCGCTCGGCGGTACCGTTGTCGGCCACGGCGATGACGCCTTCGTGGGTGGCGACGTACAGGCGTCCGTCGGCCGGGTCGATACCCAGGCCATGGACGTGGCTGACGGCGAGGCTGCCGGAAGCGTCGGGCGAAGCCGTGTCGGACGAGGTGTCGTAGCTGGGAGAGCACGCGGCCAGTACGGCCGCGAGGACGGCCGCGGTGATGGCAGTGGCCGCGCGGGAAGGAATCCCCATGCTGGGGATCTCTCGGTGAGGCGCGAGGAGGAGTGGCGAGCAGGACTCAGGAATCGGCGCAGGACGTGCCCGCACAGGGGCTGGGCTGCGCGGATGCAGGCCCCAACCCCCGATGCGGGTGTCGTCAGCTCTTGCCGAGGAGCTTGTTCATCTCCTCGATCTCGGCGTTCTGCGCGGTGATGATGTCGTCGGCCATCTTCTTGGCCGGCCCGTACTGGCCCTTCTCCTTCTCGGTGGTGGCCATGTCCACGGCGCCCTCGTGGTGCTCGACCATCATGGTCAGGAACATCGAGTCGAAGCCCTTGCCGGACGCGTCCATCAGCTCGTCCATGTCCTCGGTGCCCATCATCCCGGGCATGCCGGAGGCGTCGGAATCTCCGTGGTCCATCCCGGGCATGGACGAGGGCACGTCCTCCCCCCACGCCTTCAGCCACCCGGACATGGTCCTGATCTCCGGATCCTGCGCCTTCTCGATGCGCGCGGCCAGGTCCTTGACCTCGCTGGAGGACGCGCGGCTCTCGGCCATCTGGGCCATCTGGATGGCCTGCTGGTGGTGCGGGATCATGCCCTGTGCGAAGGACACGTCCTGGTCGTTGTGTGCCTCGGCGGTGGCCTCAGTGCTCGCTGAGGCCGACTCCTTGGCCGCGGAGCCGGAGTCGGAGCTGCCGTCGTCGCTGCCACAGGCGGTGAGGACGAAAGCAGCGGTGACGGCCGCCGTGCCGAGCGCGGCGCGGCGGATCAGGGAACGGGTGCTGGTCATGCGGGAACTCCTGCGATGTGTGAGAGGGCGTGCGCGAAGTGCGCGGGACATGGCGAAGGGCCGTACGACCGCCGGCCGCGTTACCCGCGACAGCGACGGATACGGTTGGCCCTCGGCCTATATCCGCAGGAGTTGCAACTCGGCGAGCGATGGAGGCGCGCGACCACCCTCCGGTTCGGCCGCCATGGACAAGTGGCTGCCCGCCAGTTCCGCTGCCGGACCGCTGAGGTCGAGCGTCGGCGCGGGAAGGACCGGGCCTGCGCTCACGGCACCGGAGGAACACGTCGCATCGGCATGCTCCGCGTGCCCGCGGCCGTCACCGTCGCCATGGCAGACGGATTCCGCGGTCAGAACCACCGGGTCCGTATGATGCGCGGCGGAGGAGTGGGCGCAGTGATGACCGGTGGCGGCGGTTGTCCCGCCCGGTGCGAGGCTGTGCATGCCGAACAAGCCGGCCAGCAGCCCGAGCACCAGCAGCGCCGGCCACCACCTCGGGGGTGATGGCGCGCGGTGGTGCTGTGCATGGGCTGTCACAGCACTCATGTTACGAAACGAGGCGGTACAGAGGCTTGCCCTGCCGAGTACGCCATCGGCAGCCCCGACGGGCGGGCACGACGCGGGACAACTCGTCGCACAGACCCGCCGGCAAGACCGCGCACGTGGGTCGGCACGTCCATGCATCCTCGCGGAGGCCGCGGCCGCCATGCCTTGCGCCCAAACCGAGATGAGGTTGTTGGCAGCGGTCAGGCGCCGTCTGGGCGGAGAAGGACGACACCGCCGGCCGTCATGCCGGGGGGCGACGGGGGTCACGCGGCCATCATGACGAGCATGGTGCACATGGTGCCGCCCATGCCGATGTGGGCCGACAGGGCCGCGCCCGGTGACGTGCCGGGAGGGCGACGGCGGCTCCGGTTTCCCTCCGCCGCATGTGTCCGGCGCTTGGTCCTTCCCCGGCGGGCCTTGTCCCAGACGGAGAGGGCCAGGGATGCGACGAACACCACGATCGCGTCGGGCAGGGCGAGCAGGTGCCGCGCCCAGCGGCCCCTGCCTGTACCGCGGCCCGCACCCGCCCGCCGGTCGGTGCCGACGAGCCGCGCCCATACGGACGCGACGATCGAGAGCAGGAAGTACACGGCCAATGCGATCACTACCACACGCCACGCAGAGGCCGATCCTCCCGCGGCGGCGCTTTGGGCGGCGCCGGTCGTCATGTCGTGGGCGGTCATCCCCGAGGAGTGGCCAGTGCTGCCCGCGTCCCCGGCCATGCCCGCCATCTCGTGGCCGTGGACTGTCCCGGCGGATCCGTGCTTGTGCCCCTGCCCATGCCCCGTGCCGGCCATCGAGTGCCCGCTCAGAGCCAGGACCGGCCCGGAGTCGCTGCCCGGCATGGCCAGCGTCATGATGACCATGGCGGCACTGCCGATGATGTGATGCGCCCAGCGGCGGCCGTGCCGCCAGCCGTGCAGCCGAGCGTGGCGTATGGCCAGGACCACGCCACCGAGGCCCACGGCGGCGAACGCCGCCACCCACCGCAGGCTGTGGTCCCCGAAACTGGCGGCCGTCGCGGGCAGAAACATCGCAGCCATGCCGCCGGCCATGAGGACGTCGCCTCCGGCGGCGAACCGGGCCTCTCCGCTGTCGGCAGCGGCCAGTCGGGCTGCGCTCACGACGGCCACGAGTGCGGCCACCGCCGCCAGCGTCCAGGTCATAGCGGGACTTCCCATTGGTGCCCTCCGCGTCGACCGGCAATCGCCCCGCGCCGTATGCGCGAGCACGTCGACGTGCGTCGTCCTCTGGCTGCCGTCTACGGATGCCTTCAGTACGTAGTCGAGCCAAGAGGCGTTCACCAGAAGGGAGTTCCCCTGGAGGCCTCAGTGCTGTGGAGGGCGCATACCGGTGAGGGTGACCGTGACCAGGCGCCGCACGGCGGCCTCGGACGGCAGGGTTCGTGCTGCTGCGAGGGCGCTCAGGCAGAAGCGCGTGAGCTCGGCCGGCGGGATGTCGCCCCTGACGTCTCCTACCCCAGCTGCCTCTGTCACCAGCTCTTGGACCATGTGGTGAAGGTGCTGGTGCGCGTGGGCCAGGTGGTTGCCACTGTCCTGGTGCAGGAACGCGCCGAGGTCCGTGTCGTGGTGGCCGTGCGATTCGTGGGTGATGAGGGCGTAGGCCTCCAGCACCGCTTCGAGGCGGGCACCGGGTCCGTCGGTGCGGTCCCGGACTTCCGTCAGTTGGGCGAGGTGACCGGCGATCACGCGCGCGTGCCAGGCGTGCAGGATCGCTTCGACGTCCGGGAAGTACTTGTACAGCGTGGCCCGCCCGATACCGACCTTCTCCGCAATCTGCGACATCGTCACTGACAGCGGGCCCTTCTCAGTCGCCAGGGCGGCGGTGCTGTCCAGGATGGCGTCGCGCACGTCCCGGCGGTGCGCCTCGATCGTCTCGTTCCACAGCTTCGGCACGCGGAAAGCGTACGCGATGCCGACTGTGCGGCACTATGGTTTGACAGCGACAATGTGTATCGATAAATCTGGGGTCCTCCACACGGCACGCCGCCCAGGCCTGGGCGAGACAAGGAGAACCCCTCGTGGTGGATTCGTCCCAGGAGCCGGACGCTCGCGACAAGACCGGTGAGGCTTCCGTCAGCGGCCCGAGTGGGGGAGTGCCGCGCTGGGTGAAGGTGTCCGGGCTTGTCGCGCTGGTCGTGGTCCTTCTCGTCGTGGTCATGCTGCTGATCCCGGGCAACCACGGTCCGGGCCGTCACTTCGGCGGGCAGGCGCCGCTCGTCGGCGTCACTGCATCCGCCGGACCGGCCGCAGGGGGCACCGGATGACGATGCCGCCTCGCCTGCGCAAGGTGGCTCTCATCGTGCACGTCACGTCCTCGGTCGGCTGGCTTGGCGCGGTCCTTGCCTTTCTCGCCCTGTCCGTGATCGGCCTGACCAGCCAGGACCCGGCGACGGTACGCGGGGTGTACCTCGTGATGGAGCCGGCCGCCTGGTACGCCCTTGTCCCCCTGTCCTTCGCCGCGCTGCTCACCGGCATCGTCCAGTCGCTGGGTACGCCCTGGGGCCTCTTCCGGCACTACTGGGTGCTGTTCAAACTTCTGATCAACGCGGTTGCCACCGTCGTACTGCTGATCTACATGGAGACCTTCAGGTCGATGGCGCACATGGCAGCCGACCCGGATGCCGAGCTGTCCTCGGTGCGCAACTTCTCACCTGTGCTGCACTCCGTACTTGCGCTGGTCGTGCTGCTGCTCGCCATGATCCTTGCGGTGTACAAGCCGCGGGGCGTCACTCCGTTCGGGCAGCGAGAGCGGCGGACGCAGCGCGAGGGCCGTAGCACGCCGGGAGCGCTGTCCGTGCCTCAGGTGTGAGGGGGAGAGCGGCACCACTGAGGGGTGCAACAGCGGCTGTTCCGGGAGAGCGCATTTGCGCAACCAGGACACGCTGCGCGGCACCCAAGGCTTCAACTTCGCGTCGTTTACCGCCAGCCCGAGGCCCACGACGGCGGACTCTTCCTCACTCAGCCTCCACGGCGCGGGTTGTGGATTGAGTCCGACGGAGCAGTCACGGCGGCCGTGCCGCGACGCGGGACATGCTGGGCTGGGCCATGGAACGCTACTCCGGCGGCGCGTCCCGCAGGATCAGTGTCTTCGTGCTTACCGAAATCACGCTGGAGTACTTCCGGCTTGTCGACCAACACAAGAACGTGGACCAGGGGCCCATTTTTTCCGGCGGCTCAGGAGGGGTGTCCGGACCCCGGGGAGGGTTCTGCGAGGTTTCTGGAGCCGGCGTTGTCCGGATGCAGGCGCTGATCGGGGTGCCCTCGCGACGTCCGACGCACTGCGTGGCGCCGGCCACAGTTGTGCGCGCTGGAGACCCGTAGGGTCGCGGCCATGACCGACGACCAACAGCAGGAGCAGGCCGTGGCGGGCGCCTGGGCGAGGATCGAGGAGTGGCTGAGGAAGAACGCTCCACGCTCCCACCGGATGCTCCCTCCACCTGCCCCAGAGGCCGACATCCGTGCGGTTGAGCAGGAACTCGACCTCACGATCCCACCAGACCTCAAGGCCTTCTACCGCCTCCGCAACGGCACCGGTCATCCCGCTGACTTCGGTTGGACGCCCGAACCCGAGACCGGGCTCGCGCCTCAGGGCCAGGGGACAGCGTGGCTGCTGCCGATGAAGCACGCGATCCCCCCGGTGCAGCATCTGCCGAGCTGGGACGAAGGCCCTCACACCATCGGCAGGCCGACCGACCCCGCGCTGCGCTACCTCGCCTTCGCCGCGACCGACCGCAGCGGGCTCTACGGGCTGTTCACCGACTGCACCCCGGGGCCCGGCTACGGACGGATCGGCACGTTCGAAGAGGCCGGTGTCCCTGAGCTAGGGGTGTGGCCGTCGTTCGCCGACTACCTCATCGAAGTCGCCGATGCCCTGCACGAGAACCGTGGTGTGGAGTACGCGGACGGACGCCAGGACACGTCTGTGCCCGGACTCGTCGAACAGGCCTTGGTGTGGGACGGGCCTGTGTATCCGTCGGATGCGGACTGGGAACGCTTCGCTTAGCGCGGTGGCCGGAACACCGCGGGGTGCTCCGGCCACCGGATCGGTCAGTCAACGGTCGGTCAGCCGACCTTCTTCCACGCACAGACCGTGTCGGCGTTCTTGCAGTGCTCGAAGCCGGGATTGCTGATGAAGAACCCGTCCTTGTCGAGCAGCCGCATCTGCGGGACGAACTTGATGCCGAGGTCGCGGAACGCGCCCTCGTTCTGGTCCTGAGGCACCGAGGCGCGACCGCACTTCTCGTTCCACTTAGGGCCGGTGTAGCCATTGCGATTCTCAGCGAGCAGGCCCCATGTTCCGCCGGTCATCGGCTTGGTGTAGAGCTGTGCGCACTCGTTGCCGGAGTTGACCTGGTTCAGGCCGCCCGGCATGCCGCCGCTCTCGTACGTACTCGCGGGCGCGTACTCGTCGCACGATCCGCCGGGGGTGGCGCTGTTCGGAGTCCAGCTACTCGGGCAGATCTTTCCGCGGCTCTTGGCGCCGGTCCAGTCGCCGCCGTTCGGGTCGGCGTTGTTGCCGGGGCCGAGGTAGGTGACGAGAGAGTCCCACTTCCGGCTGCCCGGGTGGGAGGGAAGTTTCTCCTGTATCAGCCAGTAGTAGGCGCCGGCTGCCGGGTACAGGTTGGTGTCGACCGTCCAGGTGGGCTTGAAGAACGGGAAGACACAGCCGGTCTTGATGGTGCCCCCGGCGATGTCGTCACAGCGCGGAGCGAGTTCCCTGACGCGGACGTCACCGCTGCTGCCGAGGCTCGTCTCGGCGTGCGCGTTTCCGGCGTCGACGGAACCGCGCAGGAGCCAGCCGAGGTCGAACTGCTCCTTGCCGGTGCCGTTCCAGATCGTCTGCACCTTGGCCGTCATGGCGTACTGGGAGCCGACTTCGCCGACTGCCCAGTGGGGCGTGTGGTTGAGGCCGTCGTTGCTCGACCACTGAACCTGCGAGCGGGTGCAGTCGTCGCAGTTGTCGGACGGCACCCAGGTGAGGTGAACACCCTCGGTTGCGGCGTCAATCTGTGTCGGGACCACGGTGAGCTGCTGGTCGAACTCCGCCCGGTTCGTGCCGGTGTCCGACTGCTTGTTGTACAGCTTGATCTGCTGGTACAGCGCAAAGGTGGCGGTGCCGAACCTCGGCAGATCGTCGGCATCGACGAAGATCAGAGTGGCGTAGCCGACGTTCTTCAGGCACGCCTCGGTCCGGTTCATGAAGTCCTTGCCGTCCGGCTTCGAGGCGCACCACGCGACAAGATCGGCGGCGCGGAGAGCCTCCCCCGCCTCCCGCTTGGCAACCGCTGCGTCTTCACGGGTCGGCGCATCACGGCTGATCTCTATGCAGACCTTGCGGCCCTCGGAGTCCGGCTCGGAGCATTGCTGGCCGTCGTCCTTGCTTCGCGCTCCCGTGATCGGGCCGGGATCGGTGCGCCCGAACTCGATCGGAGTCTGCGCGATTGAGTCGATGCTGGACGTGGCCTGCGCTGCAGGGAAGGTGACGTACGGCTTGTCGGCCGGTGGAACGTTGATCTTGAACGTGGAGTATGGGGACCAGTCGTCCTCGTACACCTTGCTGGTGGCGTCGTATCCCGAGGAGCGGACGGCGTATGTGACACCGTTCTTGAGCTTGCCCGCGGGAACCTTCACCGAGGCCGGTTTGCCCGCGTCCACCTCACCGGAGACGAGAACGCCCCATTCGTTGTCGTCGGTCAGCTTGACGACCGTGGCGGTGGGCTTGCCGTTGGCATCGGTGGTGTGTACCTCGAAGGTCGAGGTGGTCTTGTGGCCGCTGGTGGCAGTGACCGTGTTGCGTAACGTCGGCGTGGTGGTGTTGACCTGCCACACGCCGTCCGTCTTCGTGAACGGCGGGCCTGCCTCCGGTGCGTTGGGTGTGTTCGGCGCGGCGGCTGCAACTGCTGTGCGGGCGCCTGAACCGTGGACCGGCGGCGGGCTGTCGGAGCCGGCCGCGTGGCTGGTGGCGGTGGTTCCGCTTCCGAGCACGATCGCGAGGATCGCGCCGAGGGCTATGCGCCGCCTTTTTCTGGTGGGGGGTATCAACCTGTGTCCTCCCTGTGAGACATCAGTTCGAATGCCAGCACGTCCTCGCAGCGACAACCATGGTCGGAATCACGGTTTGAGCGGTCAGGGGAAGAGATGAGCCAACACGGGGAACCCGGCTGTGTCGGTCAGCGGCGGGGTGCGGTACGGGTTGCTCAACAAGATCCCGACCCGGGGACGGCTACCTGCCTGGGCGGTCCATGCTCAACATGTCGTTCGGGATCATTGCATGGCATAAACGGTCGAGTGTGCAGGGGCGTCTCGCGGCGGCAACGGCGGCTCGGCCTGCGCCCGAGTCTGCGGCAGAGCAGCCTTTCTCTTCCGTGAGGACCGTGGCGATCATCGAACATCGCATGCGTCGAAGGCCTCTCACCACCCCCTTGACCACGGCAGGCGTGGCGGGACGTCGATCCCCCCGTTCGGGCAGGGGCTTCACGGACGCTTCATACAGGAGCCGGTCGTTGCTTCACACCCCGCGCCGATGCTGGTGACCAAGGACAGCAAGGGACATCGGGGCGGTACCGGCTTCGGATGGCGAGGCCGAGCCGATCGGTGTACCCGCTCAGGACGTGCCGTTACACGACTCAGGGGGTCGAGAACGATGAAGGTGAGCCGAAAGGGAGCAACGCGGGGGCTCGTGGCGCTCGGAGTGGCCGGAGCGCTCGCCGGCGGTGTCGGCCTCGCGCAGGCGTCCGCCGGTACGGCGGGCCCGCCACCCGTGCCGACCGCGGCGTCCGCCTCGCCGGGCCCGGCGTGCGGTGGCATGCACGGGGGCATGCACAGTGGTATGCACGGGGGCGGGCACGGCGGCATGGGGGTCCATGACGACATGCCCATCGACGCCGCGGCGAAGTACCTGGGCCTGAGCCGGACCGAGCTGCAGACGCGGCTGCATGCCGGCACGTCCCTCGCGGACATCGCCGAGGAGCGCGGCAAGTCGGTGTCCGGGCTCAAGGACGCGATGATCGCGGCGCTGGAGGCCCGTCTCGACGACAATGCCTCGCTGACCGCCGACGAGAAGAGGAAGATGCTCGCGCAGGCGGAGCGCCACATCGACGTGATGGTGAACACCACCCACGGGCACGGTGGAGGCCACGGCCCGATGAGCATGCGGACGGACGGTATGTGACCCCGCGGACGGACGGTAAGTGACCCCGCGGCGGGCGCCCGGCAGGGAGGCGACAGGGCCGAGTGCCCGCCGACTCGGGCGGGGCGTGGGACACGGGCCGGTGGCCCGCACGTACGGTGCTGACTGGCCGAGGTGTCGTCTGAAGGGGTGGAGCCTGTGCAGCGGGTGCTGGTGGTCGACGACGAGCCCCATATCCGGAAGGTCCTGCGCGGCTATCTGGAGGCCGACGGCTTCGGGGTGACGGAGGCCGCCGACGGAGAGGCCGCGCTCGCCGCGGTCCGCGGCGAGTCCCCCGACCTGGTGTTGCTGGACGTGATGCTGCCGGGGATCGACGGACTGGAGGTGCTCCGGCGGCTGCGCGGCTTCAGCGACACGTACGTCATCCTCGTCACGGCCAGGACGGAGGAGGTCGACAAGCTCGTCGGGCTCGGCGTGGGCGCGGACGACTACGTGACCAAGCCGTTCAGCCCCCGTGAGGTCACGGCCCGGGTGAAGGCGGTGCTGCGCCGCGGGCGGGGAGCGCGGGCCGACCGGGACGTCCCGCTGCGCTTCGACGGCCTGACCATCGACCCGGCCGGACGCGAGGTGACGGTGGCAGGGAACCCGGTGCCGCTGTCGAGCCTGGAGTTCGACCTGCTCGCCGCGCTGGCCGACGCGCCAGGCCGGGTGTTCTCCCGGGCCCAGCTGCTGCAGCGGGTATGGGGATACGACTTCTACGGCGACGAGCGCGTCGTGGACGTCCACATCCGCAGCCTGCGCGCACGGCTGGGTGACGACGCCGGCGATCCGCACCTGATCGCCACGGTGCGCGGCGTCGGCTACAAGTTCGTGGGCCGGCCCCGATGAAGGCGCGCCTGTCCCTGCGGTTGTTCGCCTCGCACACCGCCGTCGCCGTGGTCGGCGCCGTCGTCGCCTACGTGACGGTCCGGCTGCTCGCCCCGCACCTGTTCGACCAGCGCATGGGGATGATGCACGGCGACATGCCCGGCAGTGGCCCGAGGACCGGCGCACAGGTGCACGACGCCTTCCGGACCGCGGTCAACACGGCCCTTCTCGTGGGCGGCCTGGCCGGTGCGGCTGCCGCCGGGATCCTCGCGGCGTTCGTCACCCGCCGCCTGCTGCGCCCGCTCGACGCCGTGCGCACCGCGACCCGGCGGATCGCCACCGGACGCTACGGGGTCGACGTCCCGCTTCCCTCCGAACCGGAACTGGCCGCGCTGGCGAGCGACGTCAACACCCTCGGGCACGCCCTCGCCGACACCGAGGCGCGGCGCACCCAGCTGCTCGGCGACGTCGCCCACGAGATGCGCACCCCGCTGACCGCCCTGGACGGCTACGTCGAGGGACTCATCGACGGTGTGTTCACCGCGAGTCCCGGCACACTGGCATCGCTCAGTGAGGAACTGCGCCGGCTGCACCGGCTCGCCGACGACCTGTCCGGCCTCTCCCGCGCCGAGGAGCAGCGTCTCGACCTGCATCCGGTCGCCGCCGACCTGGCGGACCTGGCGCGGCAGGCCGCCGTACGACTTGCACCCCAGTTCGACGACGCGCACGTCACGCTGGCCGTCGACGCCGATACGGCCGTCACGGTGCACGCCGATCCGGACCGGATCACCCAGGTCCTGACCAACCTGCTGGGAAACGCCCTGCTGGCCACCCCCGCCGGGGGCACCGTCACGATCACCGCCCGCCGCTCCGGCGGCCACGCCGAGGTCGCCGTGACCGACACCGGTGTGGGTCTCGCGCAGGAGGACATCGAGCGCGTCTTCGAACGCTTCTACCGTGCGCCCGACCAGCTCCGCCGCTCCTCCGGCTCGGGGGTGGGCCTCACGATCGCCCGGGGAATCGCGCGGGGGCACGGTGGAGACGTCACCGCGTCGTCGCCGGGACGAGGACGGGGCGCGACCTTCACCCTCGTACTGCCAACGGGTCCACCGGCTCCACCGGGTTCGCACCTCTGACGTCCTCGAACGCGGACTCGGACTGCGGCCTCGGACCGCGGACTCGGACCGCGGCCCGCTGCTCGACCCAGGGACGTCATGCCGTGGGTCAGGCGGCCATCATCACCAGCATCACGGACATGGTGCTGCCCATGCCGACGTGTGCCAGCAGTGCCGCACCCGGTGACGTGCCCGGCGGACGACGCCGGCTGCCCGCTGCGGCGTGGGCCCGGCGCCGTTCGCCGCCCGGCCGGGTCCTGTCCCACGCGGAGACGGCCAGTGACGCCAGGAACACGACCACCGCGTCGGGCAGGGCCAGGAGGTGGTGGACCCAGCGGGTCCGGCCGCTGCGCCGGCCCGCTGCCGCGGGGGTGCGGTCGGCGGTGCGGAACCGCGTCCGCAGGGCGGCGACCATGGAGAGCGCGAAGTACACCGCCAGACCGGCGAGCACCAGACGCCAGACGGACGCCGCGCCGGAGGACACCGCCGCCTGGGCGCCGACGGAGGCCATGTCGTGCCCGCTCGTCCCCGCGTGACCCGCCCCTCCGGCGGAGTGGTCCTTGCCGGCCATGGAGTGACCCGTCCCTCCGGCGGAGTGGTCCATGCCGGCCGTGGAGTGGTCCGTCCCGGCCGTGGAGTGGTCCGTCCCCGCCGTCCCGCCTCCCGCGCCTGTCGCGCCCGACGTGTCCTCCGCGCTCGCCGCTCCATGAGCGTGACCGTGTCCGGAGCCCAGCGCGAGTACCGGACCCGAGGTGGTGCCGGGCATCGCGAGTGTCATGATCACCATGGCCGCGCTGCCGAGGACGTGGTGCGCCCAGTGGCGGCCCCGACGCCAGCCGTCCCGTCGCGCGGAGCGCACCGACAGCGCGACGCCGCCGACACCGACGGCGGCGAACAGCGTCACCCACCAGACGACGTGGTCCCCGAAGCTCGCGGACGTCGCGGGCAGGAACATCGCGGCCATGCCTCCGGCCATCACCAGGTCGCCTCCCGCGGCGAACCGGGCCTCTCTCCCGACGGCCGCCGCCGTCCGGGCCGCACTCACCATGGCCACGAGTACGGACACCGCCACCATCGACCAGCTCAGGACCGGACTGCCCACCGCTGCCTCCGCATCGGGCCGTTCACCACCGACCTGATGAGTACGGGGCTGGGGGGGACGGTGTTCACCGGCACGCGGGGGACCGCGGGACACCGGGACCCGCGGGACATGTGGGACACCCGGGACACGTGGGACCTTGCGGGACACGCGGAACGGGAGCAGGGCCCCGCGCGCAGCCGATCGTGCGCAGCCGATCCGGGCCCGACCGGCAGCCGACCGCCGCGAGCGGTGTCGCGGCCGTCGTTCAACGGCCGGTGGCGCGTCCCGTCGCGGGGCGGCCGACCGCACCGGGCTCTCTCACAGGGCGATCACGGCCTGGACGACCGTGCCCCGGGCGGAGCACCGCACGGACCTGTCGACGCAGTACGCGTCGACCAGCGTGAGCCCGCGGCCGAAGGCGGCGTTCAGGTCGGTCGCCTCACAGCGCGGCGTCGGGCGGTGACGCCAGCGCCCGTGGTCGCTCACCTCGACGGTCAGCGCGCTGTCGTCGGCGTGGAGCGTCACCGCGAGGTCGGGGCTGCCACTGTGCAGGACGACATTGGCCGCCAGTTCGCTGACGACCACGGTGAGCGCCTCCTCCACCGCTGCGGACAGACCGTTGCTCCTCACCACTGCCCGGGTCAGCCGGCGCAGGCAGCAGAGCTCCCGGGGCGATGCCGGCAGGACGGCCGCGGCCAGGGTCCGCCTCGTGCGGACGCCTCTTGCGTCACCGCGTCCCCCGCCCGTCAGCGGCTCCGCCGAGGCGAGAGATGCCTCTGCGACATTCGGACAGATCACGTTCTTCACACCAGACTCCTGCCTGCGCGGCCGTCCCGATCGGCGGCGGGCCTCCCTGTCCTGAGCACGGGTCCCGTAGCCTTGCCCCGATCCACGGTGCACGGCCGCCGCGACGCGCGGCAATCAGGGCAGACTGAGTACGGATACGCAAACAATCGGGTGACGCTCCTGAAAACGGATGGCGACCATGTCAGGCACAGCTCGAACGGCGGAAGAACACGAGGACGTGCTGCGGCAGCGGCTCGCGTCCGCGCTGTCCCGGGACGAGCCGGGCGGGCCCGTGCTGCTGCTGGTCGAGGGCGTGGCCGGCGTGGGCAAGAGCCGTCTGGTCGACCGGCTCACCGCCGCCTTCCCCGGCACGCCCCGTCGAACCCCCGCCGACGGACCGCTGCCGGACACCGGGCCGGTCCTGCTGGTCTGTGAGGACGTGCACCGCTCGAAGGCGGCGGACATCGACGCCCTGCTGGAACTGCTGGCCGGGCCACCCCGCTTCTTCGCCTGTGTCCTCAGCTACCGCCCGGAGGAACTGCCGACACCGGGGCTGGTCCTCGGTCCCGGAACCGATTTCCCGGCCGGCCTCACCGTGGTGCGGCACACGCTCGGCCCACTGGACGTCGCCGCCGTCGGGAGGATGGCCGCCGACGCGCTGGGCGAAGGCTGCTGCCCGCCAGGTCTGGCCGAGGCCCTGCACCACGCCTCCGGAGGCATCGCCCAGACCGTGGTCGACCTGCTCGACCTCCTCGTCGCCGGCCAGGACCCCGGCGGGCTGACCTCCGTGCCCGACCCGGGTCGACTCGGCGTCCCGCCCCGGCTCGAGTCCCTGACCCTGCGGCGCACCGCTGCCGTTCCCGAACAGCAGCGCCCGATCGTGTTCGCCGCCGCCGTTCTGGACGAGCCGGCCACCTCACGGGACCTGGCCGCCGTGGCGGGACTCGACGGGCGAGCCGCTCGGGAGGCCCTCGTCGCGGCGCTGGGCGTCAGCGCCGTCGAGGAGCGGGGCGACGGCCGCTACGGCTTCGCCTCACCGCTTGCCGCCGCCTCTGTCCGCCGGTCGGCACCCGGCCCGGTCCGCGAGGAACTGCACCGACGTGCCGCCCACCTGCTCGCCCGACGCCAGCCCGTCCCCTGGGAGCGCGTCGCCGACCACCGTCGTGCCTGCGGCGACGACCGCGGGTGGCTGCACGCCGTCGAACGGGCCGCGCTGCAGTACGAGGCCGCCGGAGAACAGCAGCGCGCCGTGGCTCCACTGGAGTCGGCGCTGGCGACCGGCCGGGTACCGGGACAGGCCCGCCCCCGGCTCGCCTCGCTGCTCGCCCGCTGCGCCGTGGTGGGCCTGCGCTCGGACGAGACCGTGAGAGTGCTGCGCACCATCGTGGCCGACCCCAGCCTCCCGGATGCCGTGCGCGGCGAGATCCGACTCGACCTCGGCCTCTTGCTGTGCAACCAGATGGGACTGGTGATCGAGGGGCGGGACGAGCTCAGGCGTGCCGTGGACGAGCTCACCGAGCGGCCGGTGCCCCTGGCCCGTGCGATGTCGGCGCTCGCCATGCCGTACGGGCCGGATGCGTCGCTGTCCGACAACATCATCTGGATCGAGCGCGCCGTGCGGGTCGCCGAGGAGTCCGGTGACGCCGTCGTCCAGGCCGCGGTCGCCGCCAACCAGGTGAGCGTCCTGCTCAACACCGGTGACCCCGCCGCCTGGGACCTCGTCGACCGCCTTCCCCGGGACAGCGAGCTCGTCGGCTGCCGGCAGCAGGCCGCCCGGGGGCTGTGCAACGCGGCGGACGGCGCGGTGTGGCTCGGCCACTACGAGAAGACGCGTGTGCTGCTCGCCGAGGGAGTCGACCTGGCCGTGCGCAGCGGCGCGGCCTACGCCGAGTGGACCGGCCGGGGCTGCGAACTCGTCCTGGACTGGGCCACCGGCGACTGGACCGGTCTCACCGAGCGGGCGCAGGCCTTCGTGGACGAGGCGGGCACGATGCCCTATCTCGTCTCCGACGCGCGGATGGTCCTCGGCCTGCTGGCCCTGTCGCGTGGTGAGTGGGCCGGCGCCGTCGACTGGCTGAGCGGCCCCGACGCGGCCGACCTCGACACCGGTCCCGTGCCGATCTCCGCGACGGTCTCCGGCGCCCTGATACGGCTCGCCCTCGCCCACGACGACGTCGCCGCCGCTGCCGCCGAGGCCGCAGCGGCGTGGAAGCGGCTGCGTGCCAAGGGCAATTGGGCCTGGGGGGCGGAACTGGCACCGTGGGCGGTGGAGGCGATGCTGCGGGCGGGGGACGTGTCCACGGCTCACGCCATGGTCGACGAGTACGCGGCCGGACTGCGCGGCACCGACGCGCCGTCCGCCAACGCCGCGTTGCCCTGGACCCGGGGACTCCTCGCCGAACACACGGGCAGCACGGCGGAGGCCATCGACCTCTTCGAACAGAGCACCGCCGCCCACGCCACGCTGCCCCGGCTCTACCACGCGGCCCTCACGACCGAGGCCGCCGCGCGCTGCCGCCTTCGTCTCGAGGGGGACAGCGGCCCCGCCGTGGACGCACTCCGGTCCTGCACCGAGACCTTCGACGCGCTCGGAGCGACCTGGGACGCCGCCCGGACCCGCGCCGACCTGCGTGGTCACCAGCCGGCCGGGGAACGCAGGCCGCGCGGACGCCCGAGCTACGGTGCGGTGCTCTCCCCCCGGGAGACGGAGGTGGCGGAACTCGCGGCCGCCGGCATGTCGAACCGGGAGATCGCCACCACCCTGCACCTGTCACCGCGCACCGTCGAGCAGCACGTCGCCCGCGCCATGCAGAAGGCGGGCGTCCACTCCCGCCAGCAACTCGCCCGCGTCCTCACGGCGGCCGCGACCTGATCGGGGGTGACACGGGCCCCCTGCCGTCCTGGCCCGCGCGGAAAACCGTGTGCGGTCGTCCCCCGCCCCGTGACAGTCTTCCTGCTGTTCGAAGAGGGGGACAACGTGGCGAAGCTGAATCAGATCATTGCCGTCGAGAAGGGTGTCAAGGGCAGGTCGCTCCAGGACATCACCGCCGCTCACCACAAGGTGCAGAAGCCCGCGCTGCTGTCCGGGATCTCGCGCACCTACCAGCCCAAGGACGAGGAGGGCGAGCAGCTGCCGCCCGAGTCGACGCGGGTGCAGGTGCAGGCCGAGGACGTGCTGCGGGAGATGGCCGGCTCGCTGACGCGGCTGTTCGACGTCACCGCCACCAAGGACTGGGCGAACTGCACCGCGCGGGCGGACGTCACCGTGGACGGGCGGACGGTACTCGCCGACGTGCCGGTGAGTCACCTGCTGTTCCTGGAGAAGCAGCTCGCCGACCTGCACGCCTTCGTCAAGAAGCTCCCCGTGCTCGACGCCGCCGAGGCGTGGGCGCTCGACCCGTCCACGGACTGGTGGAAGACCGAGCCCGTGCGCACCATCCGTACCAAGAAGGTGCCGCGCAACCACGTCAAGGCCGAGGCGACCGAAAAGCACCCGGCACAGGTCGAGGTGTACTACGAGGACGTGCCGATCGGGTACTGGACGACCGTGAAGTTCTCCGGGGCGCTCCCCGCGCGGCGGGTCAACGAGCTCGTCGAGCGGGTCGAGAAGCTCCAGCAGGCGGTCAAGTTCGCCCGTGAGGAGGCCAACGCTGCCGAGGTCACCGATCAGCGGGTCGGTGACGCGGTGTTCGGCTACCTGTTCGGCTGACGCCGGTCACGGTGGCCTCCACGATCGCCCCCGCGTGCGAGCGCGGGGGTGCGCGACAGGCGCGGGCCGGATTGAGGACCGGTTCGCGTGAGGAGCGCAAGCTGACACTGAAGTCCAGCCTGAAGACGGCCCGCTGAACGGGCCGTGTCAATCTCAGACTCTCGCTCCAGTCTCAGCATCGCCGCCGATCGCCGGATCGACCGGGGACGGACGAGCGCCGTCGGATGCGAGTTCGACTCTCGCCTGCACCTCTTGCCCGGTGCGGTAGTTCAAAGGAAGAACACGACGGCCTGACGACTGATCCGTCCTCTTAAACGCCGCCGGCGTGCGCAATTGGGTGGCATCCCCAGGGGCCCGGGAGCTGGATACGACTCCCGGGCTCCGCCACGTCCGGGGCACCCTTCGCGTGCTACACCGGCGGATTGCCGTGCTTGCGTTCCGGCAGCGGCGAGTGCTTCGCGCGGAGCATCGCCAGCGAGCGGATCAGGACGGCACGGGTCTCGCCCGGGTCGATGACGTCGTCGACCAGGCCGCGTTCGGCGGCGTAGTAGGGGTGCATCAGCTCGGACCTGTACTCCTTGATCAGCCGTGCCCGAGTGGCGTCCGGGTCGTCCGACGTGGCGATCTCACGGCGGAAGACCACGTTCGCCGCACCCTCCGCGCCCATCACCGCGATCTCGTTGGTGGGCCACGCGAAGGAGAGGTCCGCGCCGATCGAGCGGGAGTCCATCACGATGTACGCGCCGCCGTACGCCTTGCGGACGACCAGCGAGATGCGGGGGACCGTCGCGTTGCAGTACGCGTAGAGGAGCTTGGCGCCGTGACGGATGATGCCGCCGTGCTCCTGGTCGACGCCGGGCAGGAAACCGGGCACGTCGACGAGCGTCACCAGGGGGATGTTGAAGGCGTCACAGGTCTGGACGAAGCGGGCCGCCTTCTCCGAGCCGTGGATGTCCAGGACGCCGGCCAGTGCGGCGGGCTGGTTGGCGACGAGGCCCACCACCTGACCGTCCAGACGGGCCAGCGCGCACACGACGTTGCGGGCCCAGGACTCGTGGACCTCGAAGTAGTCGCCGTCGTCGACGATCTCCTCGATCACCGAGCGCATGTCGTACGCCTGCTGCGGGTCCGCCGGGACCAGTGAGGTGAGCGCGTCGGTGCGCCGGTCCGCCGGGTCGTCGCCGCGGACGGCCGGCGGGAGTTCGCGGTTGTTCCGGGGGAGCAGCGACAACAGGTGGCGTACGTCCGCCAGGCAGTCGGCCTCGTTGTCGTACGCGAAGCCCGAGACGCCCGAGAGCGTGGCGTGCACGTCGGCGCCGCCGAGGCCGTCGTGGGTGATCTTCTCGCCGGTCACGGCGTGGACCACGTCGGGGCCGGTGATGAACATCTGGGACGTGCCGCGCACCATGAACACGAAGTCGGTGAGGGCGGGGGAGTAGGCGGCGCCGCCCGCGCACGGGCCCAGGATGACGCTGATCTGCGGGATGACACCGGAGGCCCGGGTGTTGCGGCGGAAGATGCCGCCGTAGCCGGCGAGCGCCGTGACGCCCTCCTGGATGCGGGCGCCGGCGCCGTCGCTCAGGCCGACGACGGGGGCGCCGGCCGCCTCGGCCAGGTCCATCACCTTGTGGATCTTCTCGGCGTGTGCCTCGCCCAGGGCGCCGCCGAAGACGCGGAAGTCGTGGGCGTAGGCGAAGACGGTACGGCCGTGCACCAGGCCCCAGCCGATGACCACGCCGTCCCCGTGCGGCTTGCGGTCCTCCAGGCCGAAGCCGGTGGCACGGTGCCGGCGCAGGGGTTCGATCTCGGTGAACGTGCCCTCGTCGAAGAGGAGTTCCAGGCGCTCGGGGGCGGTGAGCTTGCCCTTGGCGTGCTGGCGCCGGGTGGCCTCGGGGTCGGGGCCGCGGCTCAGCTCCTCCTTCAGCCGTGTCAACTCGTCGGTGGAGCGCCGCAGATCGGGCGGGGGAGCGGGGGCGAGGGCCAGGAGCTCGTCGAAGGTCGTCATTGCGGCACCGTAGGTACGCACCCTCGAAGTCCTCGACACGGTTCCTGGAGAACGGCTCGACCGGGGGCGCGCCGGCCGGCCGGGACGGGCCCCGGCCTCGCGGACGATGCTCCCGCCCGGCTCAGTCCGCCGCGGCCGGGTGCAGTGCGAGGTCGGCGTCGCCCGAGAGGACCGCCCGGTGGAGTTCCTGGAGGGCGGCGGAGGGTTCCAGGCCCAGTTCGCGGACCAGGCTGCCGCGCAGGCGCTGGTACGCCTCCAGGGCCCGCCAGCTCCCGCCGGTGCGGTGCAGGGCGCGCATCAGCTGGGCGCAGAAGCCCTCGTGGAGGGGGTGGCGGGCGGCCAGGACCCGGAGTTCGGGAACCACCTCGCCGTAGCGGCCGAGACGCAGGTCCGCCTCGATGCGCCGCTCCAGCGCGGTCGTGCGCTCCTCGTTCAGTCGCAGCACCTCCAGCTCCAGCACCGAGCCGGCCGGTACGTCGACCAGCGCCGGCCCCTGCCACAGGGCGAGCGCGCGGCGCAGCAGGTCGGAGGCGGTGCGGTAGTCGCCGATCTCGAAGGCGGTGCCGCCGTTCGCGGCCAGCCGTTCGAACTCGTGCGCGTCGACCCGGCCCGGCTGCACCTGGAGCAGATAGCCGCCGAACCGGGTGACCAGGACGTCCTTGGCGTCGCGGCGCGGGTCGCCGTCCAGCGCGGCGGTGATCCGGCGGCGCAGTTGCAGGACGTAGGTCTGCAGGGTGGTGGAGGCGCTGCGGGGGATGTGCTCACCCCAGATCTCCTCCATCAGCGTGGGTACCGACACCACACGGTCGGCGTGCAGGGCGAGCAGGGCGAGCAGCTGGCGGGGCTTGGCGGCGCTCGGCACCACTGAGACGCCGCGCTCCTGCGCGGCGAGCGACCCCAGGACCTGGATCTCCATGTGCGTCCTCTCCCCCTTGGGCCAAGACCGCCGGCAGATGCGGGGCGGCCATCTGGTAATCCGGCTCCGAGACTGCCATCGGGTACCGGCCACGGCCCAGTGAGCGGCGCACGACCGCGCACATGAAAATGTCATGGGTGTCCGGTGAGTGGCGCACTGCCGGACGGGCGAATTCCGGCCGCAGACTCTCGAACACGACGCCGACGCACATCGGTTCGGCTCGCAGGTTCCCTTTCCTCACGGACGTCGCCGCGTCTTGCCCGGCATCCCGTCCGGCACCGGTTTGTTCATCTACAGGGGGTAGTCGTGAACGTCACCGAAGAGCTTCTCCACTTCGCGGAACTGGCGGCCCGTACCGGGCTGGAGCCCGGGTTCGAGCAGCGCGCGGCCGGGACGACGGTGTCCGTCGAGAGCCTGAGCACCGCGGACACGGCGGTCGCGGAATGGTGCTTCTGCTACTCCGTCCTCCTGGACACCCGGGTGGGTGCGTGAGCGAGGGGTGGGCCCCGGCACACGGCCCGTACGTGGCGCTCAAGCGTCATGTACGGGCCGTGTCGGCCCCGGGAGAGGCCGTGTTCATGTGGTCCGACACGGACGTGACAGCGGTGCGGGGTACGGGCGTGCGGACCCTCGTGTCGCTGCTCGACGGCAGCCGCACCCTCCCCGAACTGCTCCGCGAGGCCGCGGCGGCCATGCCGGCCGACGAGGCGGGCCGGGTGGTACGACGCCTGGCCGAGGCCAACCTGGTGGGGTACCGCCGGGGCGCCCGGCCCGCCGCGCCCTCCGGTGCGGACTGCGCTCCGGCCGAGGCGTACTGGGACCGTGCCGGGCTGGACGGGGCCATCGCGCAGGACACCGTGCGCGGCACGCCGGTGGCGTTGGTGTGCGTCGGGGACGTGGACGGCGAGGCCGCTCGGGCCGCGTGCCGCGCCACCGGGATCACCGCGGTCGCGGGGGACGCCGACGCGCCCTTCGCGCTCGTCCTGTGCGAGGACTACCTGGCGCCCGGACTGCGGGCCGTGGACGCCCGGTTCCGGGCCGAGGGGCGGCCGTGGCTGCTGGCCCGGCCCTTCGCGGCCGAGCCCTGGACCGGGCCGGTCTTCGAGCCGGGCACGGACGCCGCGTGCTGGTCGTGCCTGGCGCACCGGCTGCGCGAGCACCGCCGTGGCGAGATGTCGGTGCGCGAGGCCCTCGGCATCGACGGCCTCGCGGTCCACCCGGCGTCCTCACTGGCCGCCGTACGGGCCATGGGGCTGCACGGCGCGGTGCTGGAGACGGCCAAGTGGCTGGCGGGCCTGCGGTGTCCGCAGCAGCGCGCGGTCTGCGTGCTGGACGGCCTCACCCTGCGCACCACCCACCACCCGGTGCGAAGACGCCCGCAGTGCCCGGCCTGCGGCGACCCCTCGCTCGTGGCCGAGCGGACGCGGCGGCCGGTGGTCCTGGTCTCCCGGCCCAAGGCCCCGGGCTCCGGCAGCAACGACCGGGCCCTGTCCGCCGAGCAGATGCTCGCCCGCCACGGCCATCTGATCGGGCCGCTCACCGGCATCGTGACCCAGGTGCGCCCCATGGCGGGGCTGCCCGAGGGGCTGCACGCCTACGACTCCGGGCACAACCTCGCGCTGAGCGGGCACTCGCCGGCCATGGTGAGCCGGGTGCTGCGGTCGCGCAGCTCGGGCAAGGGGGCAAGCGCCGTCGAGGCGCGGGCCAGCGCCCTGGGCGAAGCGGTGGAACGCTACTGCGCCGCGCGTCAGGGCGATGAGCCGACCGTCACCGACTCGTTCGCCGGGCTCGGCGCGGCGGCCGTCCACCCCAACGCCTACCAGCTGTTCCACGAGCGGCAGTACGCCGACCGGGACCGCTGGAACACCTCTCACACGCCGTTCCACCACGTGAGCCGGCCGCTCGACCCGCACACGCCCACCGAGTGGACGCCGGTGTGGTCCCTCACCGGCGGCACCCAGCGGCTGCTGCCCACCTCCACGCTGTACTTCGACTGCGCGCCCGGTGGATCCCCGGACGGGCTGTGGGCCGACTCCAACGGCAACGCGGCGGGCGCCAGCCTCGAGGACACCGTGGTGCAGGGTTTCCTCGAACTCGTCGAGCGGGACGCGGTGGCCCTGTGGTGGTACAACCGGCTCCGGCGGCCGGGCATCGACCTCGACACCTTCGACGCGCCGTGGCTGGCCGGGCTGCGGGACGCCGTGGGCCGGGCGGGCCACCGGATCTGGGCCCTGGACCTCACCTCCGACCTCGGCATACCCGTCGTGGCGGCGGTCTCCCGGCCCGCGGACGGCACCGCCGCGCACACCGTGTACGGCTTCGGGGCGCACTTCGATCCCCGGCTGGCGCTGCGCCGCGCGCTGACCGAGATGGTCCAGACGCTGCCGGCCCTGGCCTCCGGGGGCGCCGGGGGCACTCCCGACCAGCCCCATCTGCTTCCCGATCCCGGGCAGTCGCAGCGGGCCCCCGGTTCGTGGCCCCGCGCCGCCCGCAACGACGACCTGCTCGCCGACGTCGAGGACATCCGGACCCTCGTGGCGGCGCACGGCATGGAGCTCCTGGTGCTGGACCAGACCCGGCCGGACGTCGGGGTTCCGGCCGTGAAGGTGCTGGTGCCCGGGCTGCGCCCGTTCTACGCCCGGTTCGCCCCGGGACGGCTGTACGACGTACCGGTGCGTCTCGGCCATCTCGACCGGCCGACCCGCTACGAGGAACTGAACCCGGTACCCCTGCTGTTGTAGGCCGCGTGGAGGTGTTGTACAGGTCCCCGGCCCGCCATGTGTCGGCTTATAGTTCGGTCACGCATACTCCCCAACTGCATGCGAGGAGTCGACACATGGCGGGCCGTTTCCGGACTTCGGACAACGACCTCAATCACGACAACGACTTAGCGGAGGGGATGCGTCCGGACGTGCGGCGGGGGTTGCCGGCCTCCGCGGCGGCGGAGGCGGGGATCCGGGGCGGGGCACGGGAGGAGCTGCTGGCACCGCGCCTCGCGCAGGGCATCAGCGCGGTGGTCTTCTCGGGACACGGCATCATCACCCTGCTCAACGTGCAGAACGTGGTGTCGGGGACCGCCGCCCTGGCCGTCTGCACGGCAGCGGTGGTCGTGCTCTACGTGGTGCAGATCCTCCTCACCTCGCCCGGCGCCCGCAGGTGGACCACGCGTCGCAAGGCGCTCATCCTCGGCGGCCAGGTGGTCCTCACCTTCGGCCCCATGGTGTGGCTGGGCGTCGCCTGGGGAAGCATGGCGGGACCCCTCGGTGGATCGATTCTGCTTCTGCTCCCCGGCCGGTTCGCCTGGCCCTGCTACGGGCTGATTCCGCTGACGATGCTCCTCTGGTCGGCCGGGGAGGGCGTACCCGCCCTGGAAACGGGCTACTACGCCGTCTCCACCGCCCTGGCCGGACTGGTCATCTACGGCCTGACCCGGCTCACCGAACTGGTCCGCGAGGTCCACGAGACCCGCGCGGAGATGGCCCGGATGGCCGTCACCCAGGAACGGCTGCGCTTCGCCCGCGACCTGCACGACCTGCTCGGCTACAGCCTCTCCGCGATCACGCTGAAGAGCGAGCTGATCCACCGCCTGGTCCCGGTCAACCCCGAGCGGGCCCGGGACGAGGTCGCCTCGGTGCTCGGCGTCGCCCGGCAGGCGCTCGCCGACGTGCGCCTGGTGGCCAGCGGCTACCGGGACATGTCGCTGGAGGCGGAGGCCGAGTCGGTGGCCGAGGTGATGGCGGCGGCCGACGTGGACATCGAGGTGGACATCCGCTGCGGCAGGCTGCACCCGCTGGTGGACACCGTGCTGGCGACCGCACTGCGCGAGGGCGTCACGAACATCCTCCGGCACAGCAAGGTGGAGAAGTGCACCGTCAGGGCCGAGATCGTGGGAGAGGCGGTGCGCCTCGACCTCGTCAACGACGGCGTCGCCGCACCGGACCGCCCCGACTCACCGGACCGCGGCAGCGGGCTGGGGAACCTGTGCACCCGGCTCAGAGCGATCGGCGGCGAGCTGACCGCGGGCGTCGTCCCGGGCGGCCGCTTCCGGCTGACGGCGGTGGCGCCGGTCAGACCGGCGAAGGGCGAGGAGACGGCATCCCGCCCGCGGCGGCACGGGGGCGCCGGCAGTGCGGCCGACTGGACCGGGCAAGTGGACAGACCCGCTGTCTGAGCGGCCATGGATCGATCGGGGGAGAACATGGGGTTGGTGAAGATCCTTCTCGCCGAGGACGTGCACATGGTCCGCGGCGCGCTCGTCGCCCTGCTGGAACTGGAACCGGACCTCCAGGTCGTCGCCTCGGTGGACCGGGGCGACCTCATCGTGGCGTCGGCGCTCGAGGCCCGTCCCGATGTCGCCGTGATCGACATCGACCTGCCCGGCACGGACGGACTCACCGCCGCGACGGAGTTGCACGAACGGGTGCCCGACTGCCGCACCCTCATGCTCACCAGCCTCGGCAGGCCGGGAACGCTGCGCCGGGCGATGGCCGCGCGCGTCTCCGGCTTCCTGCTCAAGGACTCCCCGCCGTCCCGGCTGGCGCAGGCGGTGCGCTCGGTCGCCGCCGGGCAGCGGGTCATCGACCCCGAACTCGCGCTCAGCGCCTGGGAGGCGCCGGACAACCCGCTCTCGCCCCGGGAGACCCAGGTGCTCCGGCTCGCGGCCCGCGGCGCCGACGCCGGGGAGATCGCGGACCACCTCTACCTGACCCCCGGGACGGTCCGGAACTACCTCACGGCCATCGTCGACAAGCTCAACGCCCGCAACCGCATCGACGCCATCCGCATCGCGGAAGAGGCGGGCTGGATCCCCTGAACGCGGGCGGCCGGTACGGGAGTAGGGCTCAGATCTGCGCCAGGGGACCCGCGTCGAGGCTGGACAGGACGCCCGCCAGATCCACCGCGTTGGTCTCCGGGTCGCGGCACACCGCCAGGCACACCGGGCCGCGGGCGCCCGCCATCCGGCGCAGGAAGGGGGTCAGCACCGCCTTGGGGCCGATCTCCACGACGTGGGTGGGAGCCTGCTGGGCGAGCATCTGGCGCGCGGCGTCGGCGAACCGGACCGGCGCGGTGATCTGGCCGGTCCAGTAGCCGGTGGTCAGCGGTTCCTCGTACCGCCGCCCGTACACCGTGGAGTAGTACGGCACCTCGGGCGCCCCGCCCGTCAGGTGCCGGGCCGCCTCCTCGAAGCGCGGCGCCACCGGTTCCATCAGCGGTGAGTGGAAGGCGTGCGTCACCTGGAGGAACGTGCTGGCGATACCGACCGCCGCCAGCCGTTCCCGCACCCGCTCCAGCCCGTCGACCGCACCGGACAGCACGGTCGCCCGCGCCGCGTTGAACGCGCCGATCGACACCTCCGGCTCCGCCGCCGCCGCGTCGGCGGCCTCGAAGGGACTCGCGCAGGTGGCCATCATCCCGCCGCCCGACGGCAGGTACTGCATGGAGGAACCGCGGAAGCACACCAGCCGGGCGGCGTCCGCCAGGGACAGCGCCCCGGCGACCACGGCCGCCGCGACCTCGCCGGTGCCGTGCCCCAGCACCGCCACAGGCCGCACCCCCTCCTCCTCCAGGAGGGTCATCGCCAGCGCGTACCCGACGGCGAACAGCGCCGGCTGGGTCAGCGCCGTCTGGTGCACCCGGGGGTCACCGCCGAGCACGAGCTCGCGGACCGACCTGCCGAGGTAAGGGCCGATCGCCTCGTCGGCGTCGGCAAGATGACGCCGATACGCGGACAGGGCGTCGTGCAGCCCCGCGGTCATCCGGGGATGCTGGCTGCCCTGGCCGGTGAAGACGAACACCGCCCGCACCCGATCGGAGTGGCGCCCCATGCCCTGCCGCATCGCCAGATAGCGGGCGAGGTCGCGGACGGTCGGATGGGCCCAGATGTCCGCCGGGTCCAGCAGCGGACCGTACTCCGCCTCGATGTCCCCGAACAGGCCGAGAAGGGCGACCGAGTCGAGCCCCCAGTCGGGCAGTTCCTCGTCCTCGCGGATCTCGCGCCGTGCGTACCCGCCGATCCGCTCGGCGAGCCAGGCGGCGAAAACCCCCTCGTCGGGATCGCCCGGTGCCGCTGCACACACGTCGTCCTGCCCCCTTCCATGCCGTCGTCGGTCGTCGGTCGTCGGCTGTCGGTCCCGCCCGCCTATGCGCGCCGGCGCGGGCCCGCCGACGTCACGAGGTCCTCGTCGAGGTACTCGTACAGCGGCCGCAACCCGCCGTTGAGGAACAGCCGGCGCATCGCCGACCGCTCCACCTTCCCGCTGGTGGTGCGCCGGACCGTGCCGGGCCGCACCAGCAGCACACCCGCCACGGCCACCTCGAACTCCTCGGTGAGGCACCGCCGTACGTCCTTCGCGATCTCCTCCAGATCCAGCGCGTACCGCTGGTGCGTGCGCAACTCCTGTACCAGCACGACGCGTTCGCGCTCGCCGGGCACGGAGAAGGCGCTGCCCGCGCCGAACAGGGTGCTCACGCGCTGCACGGTCCGCTCCAGGTCCTGCGGGTACAGATTGCGCCCCGCGACCACGATCACGTCCTTCAGCCGGCCCGTGACGTGCAGCCGGCCACCGTCCAGCACGCCGAGGTCACCGGTGCGCAGCAGTCCGCCGTGGCCGTCCGCCGTCACCGCGCCGAAGCGCTCCGCGGTCGCCGCGGGGTCGCGCCAGTAACCGCGGGCGACGCCCGGACCGTCCACCCATATCTCGCCGATCCGGCCCTGCGGCAGCACCTCGTGCGTCTCCGGGTCCACGATCAGCACCCGGCCGCCCGCGCCGGCCTCGGTGCCGCAGGACACCAGGGTGTGCGCGGGGCGCCCGGGGCGCGGCTCCCCCAGCCGGCCGTGCTCCAGGGCCCCGGCGTCGACCGTCCGCTCGCCGTCCGCCGCCGGGCCGCCCGAGACCAGCAGCGTCGCCTCGGCCAGACCGTACGCCGTGTGCATCGCCCGGGGGCGCAGACCCACGCCCGCGAACCGCTCGACGAAGGCCCGTCGGGTCTCGGCGCGCACCGGCTCCCCACCGGAGACCGCGACCCGCCAGCCGGACAGGTCCAGCCCCTCGAGCTGCTCGTCGGTGACCCGCCGCGCGCACAGGTCGTACGCGAAGTCCGGGGCGCCGCTCACCTCGATGCCGTACCGCCCGATCGCCTCCAGCCACCGCACCGGGCGTCTGACGAACGCCTCCGGCGACAGCAGTACCGAGGTCGCCCCGAGCCACAGGGGATGCAGCAACTGCCCGACCAGGCCCATGTCGTGGTGCAGCGGCAGCCAGCCGCCGATCCGGGCCTCGGGGCCGGCGCCCAGCAGACCGGCCAGCGCCTCCTGGTTGGCGAGCAGATTGCCGTGGGAGACCACCACTCCGTGCGGACTGCCGGTGGAGCCAGAGGTGAACTGGAGGTACGCCACCGTGTCCGGGCCGGACGCGGGCAGCGGTGTGCCGGCCGGGCCGGAGGCCGCGTCGGCGGCCAGGCACGGCACCGAGCCGTGGCCGTGCCGGGCCAGCAGCCGGGAGACGTCGGGAGCCAGCGCGGCGTCGGTCAGCGCGACCCGCGGAGCGGCCTGCCGGACGATGCCGGCCACCCGCTCCTCGTGATGACGGTGACCGCCGGACGGCGGGACGGGCACGGCGACCGCACCCGCGTGCAGACAGGCGAGGAAGGACACGGCGAACTGGCGCGGCGAGGCGTGCAGCAGCAGCACCGGCTCACCGGCCGCGCCGTCGGCCACCAGCCGGCCTGCCAGGCGGCGGGCGGAGGCGTCGAGCGTGCGGTACGTGACCGACGCGGGGCGGCCGTGCTCGTCGCTGTCCGGCAGCAGGAGCAGGGCGACGCGCTCGGGCGTCCGCTCGGCCCTGTCGGTGATCAGTTCGGTGAAGGTGCGGTAGCCGGTCATTGGTGACCCCCTGCGTGTCGTACGGGTGCGGACGGCCCCCGTCTTCGGCGCCCGCTCACCCGCTGCGCGACCGTAGGCGTGCCGTCTCGAAGGGCACTCGACCGCGACTGGGCCGCGGGAGCGCCGCACGGATCAGGGCGCCGTCCAGCCGACACGCGGGCGGACGCGGCGCGGCGCGCCCCAGGGCGCCCGGGGCGCCGTGCCCAGCGCGCCGTCGCTCTCGTACGCCTCCTCCGCCTCGGTGCGGGCCCGCAGCCGGACCAGGAGCACGGCGGTCAGGGCGGCGAGTTCGACGGCGTCCGGGTGCCCGCGGACGACGACGAGGGCGGGCTGCGTGTCGGTGGGATCGTCCATGCCCCGATGCTGCCGCCACCGGCTCGAGAAGCACTCGGGGGCCGGAGGGGGCGGACGCGGTGGACCGGGTGGACGGGAGTGCCGGCGGTGCGGACGCGCGTCGAGGCCGCACTCCCGGGGACGATCCGGGGAGTGCGGCCTCGGCGCGAGGGTCACATCGCCGTCAGAGCCGCCGCGTTGAGGGCCAGGGCCAGGACGGCCAGGGTCGTGCGCAGATAGTGGTAGCGGCGCCACAAGGGGCGCGGATCCTCCCAGTCCGCCGGGATGGCCGCCGGGTCGGTGATCGACTTGACGCGACGGTTGATCGGCACGTTGCACAGGTGGGACACCCCGGACACGCCCAGCAGCAGCACCGCGGCGGCCGCGAACAGCGTCCGCGCGGCACCGTCGGCCACCACCGCCAGCACGGTGTCGGCGAGCGTGCTGCTCAGCACGATGACCGGCATCGTGGGGTCCCAGTTCCGGCCGAGCAGCCGGTGCGCGTACACGTACGTACCGGTCTCCATCGCGAAGAGCGCGGGCAGCACGCTCAGCGCGACGGCGAACAGCACTCCGGCGGTGAGGCCGCTGCCGATCAGGGCCGCGACGCCCAGCACCTCGGTCATGATGCCGCGGCCCCCGCGGGGTGGGTGTCCACGGTGAGCTGCGCGACCGTGCGCATGGTGGCGTTGCGGAAGTACTCGGCGAACGCGGCCGGGGAGCTGGTGTCGCGCGGCTCGGCGAGGAACGGAGCCAGTCTGGCCTCCGCCGTGTGGACGCCCTGCTGCGCGGCCATGTGCCGGCCGATCGCCGCGAAGTCGCCCTCGTAGTGGATGACCCGGACCACCACGTCGTCCTTGACGAACACCGCGGTGCCCAGCAGCCGGCCGGCCGCGGAGCCGTCCTGCCCGCGGAAGTCGGGGGTGTCGACCCGCTGGAACTCCTGGAAGATCTTGGCGATCTCGTCCTCGTGACCCGGCTTGACCCGGTACTGGATGGCTGCGTAGGGCATCAGATTCCTCCGTCGACTTCGATGGTTGTGCCGGTGACGTACGCGGCCGACTCCCCGGCGAGGAACAGCACCGGCCCCGTCACGTCCTCGGGGTGGCCCAGTCGGCCCAGCGCGGTGAGTGCGGCGAGCTTCTCGGCCACCGGATGCGGCGGCCCGCCAACGGGTTCGGTGAGGGTCACGCCGGGCGCGACCAGGTTGACCCGGACGCCGCGCGGCCCGAGCTCCTTGGCCAGGGCCCGGGTGAACCCGACGAGGGCGGCCTTGGAGGCGCTGTAGTGCACCCCGAACGGCCGTCCGCGCAACGCCACGGAAGCGCCGACGTTGACCACCGACGCCCCGTCGCCCAGCGCCCCCAGCAGCGCCTGGGTCACCAGGTAGGCGGAGGTGGTGTTGTGGTCGAGGACCCGCCGCCACTCGGTGTCGTCGAGCTCGGCGAAGGGCCGGTGCCCGTCCACGCCCAGATTGTTGACCAGCACGTCCAGACCGCCCTCGCCGAACCGGCCGGCGACCGCCCGGGCGAGCGCCTCGGCGCCCTCCCGGGTGGTCAGGTCGGCCTGCACCAGCTCGGCCTCGCAGCCCAGCCCGTCCAGCTCGGCGGCCAGCGTCTTCGCCGCCTCGCCGTCGTGGCCGTAGGACACCACGAGCCGGGCACCCGAGCGGGCGAAGGCCAGTGCCGTCGCCCGCCCGATGCCCTTGGTCCCGCCGGTGACGACCACCCGGCGCGCCCCGGTCGCAGCGGTCACCGGACCGCCCCGGCACGCGGCGCGACGCCGATCATCCGCAGCAGCATCCGCGGCGTCTCGGCCTCCGCCACGGCGTCGTCGTCCAGCACGATGCCGTACTTGCGGTTGATCACGCTGGTGACCTGGAGCAGGGCGAGGGAGTCGTAACCGAACTCCAGGAACGGGGTGTCGAGGGCCTGCTCACCCTCGAGCGCCATGCCCTCCTCCGGGGCGCCGACGCATTCGAGCAGCAGTTCGCCGAGTTCGGACAGGGTCATTTCGCTCACGATGCTTCCTCTCGCTTCCTTGACGGGTCAGTTGGCCCTCGCCAGTTGCGGGCCCGTGGAGTGCGCCGCGGCGTCCAGCTCGAGCCGCGGCGAGGAGTCGAGCACCGCACGGTGCAGGTGCTCGACGCTGGGGGAGGGGTCGAGCCCGAGGCTCTGGTTCAGGCAGCGGCGCAGCTGCCGGTAGACGGCCAGGGCGTCGCTGCGGCGCCCCACCCGGTACAGCGCGAGCATCAGCTGCTCGTGCATCGCCTCGTGCAGCGGGTGCCGGGCGGCGAGTCCGGAGAGCTCGCCGATGAGCTCATGGTGGCGACCCAGCCTCAGGTCTGCCTCGATCCGCCGCTGAAGGACGCTCATCCGCGACTCGTCCAGTCGGGTGGCCTCCACCTCCAGCAGCGGCCCGCACTGGACGTCGGCCAGCGCCCGGCCGTGCCACAGCGACAATGCCCGGCCGAAGAAGGAGGAGGCGTCGCTCCAGTCGCCCCGGTCCAGGGCCCGGTGCCCGGCCGACGCCAGGGCGTCGAACTCATGGGCGTCCAGCAGCCCGCCGTGGATGTCGAGCCGATAGCCGCCCGGCTCGGTGACGAGGACGCTCTTGGCCCCGTTCGGCAGGCCGGCGCCCTCGCCGCTGCCGTCGTCGCCGAGGGCGGCGGCGATGGCGTTGCGTATCTGCAGGATGTACGTCTGGAGGGTGGTCTGCACACTGCGCGGGGGGCTCTCGCCCCATACCTCCTCCACCAGTGAGGCCACCGAGACGACCTGGCCCGCCTGGAGGGCGAGCAGCGCGAAGACCTTGCGCGGTTTCACGGCGGTGAGGTGCACGGGCACCCCGGACAGGGTGGCCCGGAACGGGCCGAGCACGCTGATTTCCATGCGCGGATCTCCTTCGGATACGTGGGGTCAGCCGACCCGGGGCGGCGCCGCTTCCGGCCGCGCCGCCCCGGGCGCCGACGCCTCGGACCGCAGCGCCTCACCCACCGCGCGGGGCACGTCCCGGCCCCGTACGAAGAAGTGCGTGCCGCGGACGGCCGTGAACCGGAAACGGTTCGTGGTGCAGTGCTTCCAGGCGTGCACCTCCGTGGCGTTCACCAGCGGGTCGACCTCGCCCGCGAAGGCGTCGAGGGGGCACGGCAGCGCGGTCACGGGCGGCTGCCGCAGGCTCTGCGCCAGCAGCAGGTCGGCCCGCAGGGTGGCCAGGGTGCCGCTGAGCCAGCCGATCCGGGAGCGCAGCGGCGCGGGGATGCTGTCCTGACCACCCAGGGACCGGATCAGCTCCTCGTCGGGAAGCTCGGGACGGAGCAGGGTCTGGATCAGCGGGGCGGGCAGCTGCGGCGCGGAACACGCACCGACGGCCAGCAGGGCCGGCGGACGCAGTCCGGCGGCCACCCGGTACTGGGCGAACCGGTAGGCGACCAGGGCGCCCAGGCTGTGCCCGTAGAAGGCGTGCGGCTCGTCCAGGAACTCCCCCAGGTCGCTCTGGAGCTCGTCGACCAGCCGCGCGCCGTCGGTGACCCGGTCCTCGCGGCGCCTGGTCTCCCGGCCGGGCAGCCGCACCGGCAGGACGGACACGTCCGCGCCGACCCGCCGCTGCCATCCGGCGAAGGCCAGGGCTCCGGCCCCCGCGTGGTGGAAGCAGAACAGCCGGATCCCGTCCCTGCCGGGCATCGGCCGGACCGCAAGACAGCGCTGCACCCGGATCCCCCTTCGTCCGCACCTTTTCGGTCAGATGCGCGGTCCGAGCGTCACCGCAGGGCCTCGGTACCGGCTCAACTCGCGCTGGAGCGGGGGTCGGAGAGAACCGGCAGCAGAGGCAGCCCGGGCCGGGGGTCCTGCCGGTCGCCGAAGCCGGGGTCGTAGACGGCGGCACTGACGGTGTAGGCGTCCTCCACCAGCCAACTGTGGAAGGCCCACTCCTGCCCCGTGCCGGGGGTGCCGTCGGGGCGCAGCATGCGCACCCGCCGGTCGCGCGGTCCGAAACCGAACTCGGTGAACCGGAAGCGCAGTCCCTGGCCGATGGCCTTGCTGTACGCCTCCTTCAGCGTCCACAGCCGCACCAGTTCCCGGTTGCGCCGCTCCTCGGGCACCTGTTCCAGCGCCTCGAGCTCATACGGTGTGCAGGCCTTGAGCTCGGTGCCGAGTTCCAGCATCCGGCGGTCGGCCGGCTCGGTGTCGACGCCGATCCTGCCGAGCCGGGTCAGCCCGACCACGAGCAGTCCATCGGTGTGGCTGAGCCCGACGTCCAGCAGGTCGATGCCGCGCAGGAAGGGGCGACCGCCGGGTTTGTACGCCAGTTCCAGCTCGCGGGGCCGGGTGCCGAGGACGGCGCCGGCCGCGGACTTCAGCAGGAGCCGGGAGGCGAGGAAGCGGTCCCGGTTGCGGGAGGCGGGCATCCGTACGAACCGGGCGTGGTCGGGGCCGAGGTCGGCGGCGAGCGCGAGCGGGTCCGGCACGCGCGGCAGCCACTCGTCGACCAGGGCGTAGACGACACAGGTGCCGTGCTTCGCCACCGCCCGCCGTACCGGCTCCCAGGGCTCCCCGGGCCCACGGTGCCGCAACGGCCGCATGACGTCACCCGGCGGGCCGGACGGGCGGGTTGGGGGACACATGCCGGTGGACCTCCTCGAACGGACGACGCCCTGCGGCTGTGCGCCGGGGCGGCGCTGGGGTGGGGGGAGCGAGCGCTTGCGGGGTGGGGCGGGGTGGTGGCGGTGCCGGTGCCCGTGCCGGGGCGCGGCGCTGACCGTGCGGTCAGGGGCCTGTCGTCCGGATCGCGCCGCGGGGTCCGGCACCCGCAACTGCGGCGCTGTCGTCGGTTGCCGACGCTCCGCGTCGACGCCCTCGACGAGGCGCCGTCGCCTCCCCGCGTCCTGGTCCGGGCGACAGCCCCTAGCGGCCGAGGGCCGTGGCGTACAGGTCGTAGCTGCGGGCGTCGTCGAACCGGTGCAGGAGTTCGGTGAGCATCCGGTCCGCGCCGGACGTGGGGACGCGCGGTGCCGGCTTGTCGAGGCGGCAGGCGATCCGGGCGAGGGCCGTGGCCGCCCAGGCCGGGTCGGCCAGGAAGCCGGCGGCCGGGCGGTTGCGCCAGACGCCGAGGCAGGCCGCGCCGGCGACCAGCAGGGCGTAGCGGTCGGCCAGGGCGTAGGCGCGGGGGCTCACGGGGCGGCCCCGCGGCCGGTCGGCGAGCCGGGCGCACTCCTCGCGCAGCATCCGCAGATGCGTCACGAGGACCGCGGCCGCCTCCGCCAGCGCGTCGCCGAGTTCGCCGGCCGCCTCCCCGGCCGCGGGACGAGCCGCCTCCTCCAGGGAGCCGAGCAGCGAGTCCCGGTCGGGGGCGAGGTGGTGCTCCTCCGGCCGCAACGGGGGCAGCCCGGCGTCGAAGGGCCGGAACAGCCCGCCGACCGCTCCGGCGCCGCCCGGCCCGGCGAGCGTGGGCAGCCGCAGCAACTGGGCGATGATCACCGTCCTGCTGGCCGAGGTGCCCGCGCTGCCCAGACCGATCATCGGCAGGTCGCGGGCGGTCTTGTGGAAGATCCCGTAACTGCCGCCGCTCGCATACGCCTCGGCGCCCAGCACGATCGACAGGTCGTCCATCGTCTCGTTGAGGATCGTCGGCAGCAGGTACTTGGCGACCGCTCCCAGCGTCCGGCTCTCCCGGGGCAGCAGATGCGCCGCCCGGGTGGCGACGAGCGAGAGGCAGTCGCAGACCAGCAGATCGGCGAAGGCGTCCACCAGCGCCCTGCGGGTGCGGGCGGAGTGCAGCGAGGCCCGGCTGCGGGAGCGGCGCGAGCGGGCGAACGCGGTCGTGGTGCGCAGGGCCGTGTCGGCGCAGCCCAGGGCCATGGACAGCCCCGCGCCGCGGGTGAGCGGGAAGACCTGCTCGGCCAGGCGGACGCCGCAGCCCGCCGACGAGACCAGCCCTCCCGCGGCCAGCCGATGGCCGTCGAAGGCGAGCCCCTGGATGGCACAGCCGCGCACGCCCACCGTGTCCCGGCGGGGGAGCAGCGTCATCCCCGGGCCGTCGGCCCGTGCCGGGCCGGGTGCGAGGAAGGCGCTGAGACCGTCCGGTGTGTGGGCGAACATCACCAGGGCCTCGGCGCGGGCCGCGTTGTTGACGGCCTCCTTGCGGCCGCTGAGGCGGTAGCCGTCCCCGTCCGGCGCCGCGACGAGCCGGTTGCGCAGGAAGTCGTTGCCCTGGGGCGGCTCGGGGTAGGCGCACGCCATCCGGCCGCCGGACAGCAGCAGGTCGGCCGTGTCCCGGCGCTGGCGCGCCGAGCCGCCGGCCCAGACGACGACCGCGGCCAGGTACGAGGTCAGCCCGTAGCCGAGGCCGAGTGCCGCGTCACGCCGGAACACCGCGCGCAGCACCCGGGCCAGGGTGTCCAGACGATCGAGCCGGCCGCCCAGGTCCCTCGGCACGAACTCCGCGTTCAGCCCGAAGGAGTCGAGCAGCCGCTCGGCGGCGGGCAGCAGCTGCCGGCGTTCGTCGGCGGCGAGGAACTGCTGTGCGCCCAGCGGATTGCCCGGGTCGTCGAGATCGGAGAAGTCGTGCTCGAGCCGGGCGATGCGTTCCTGGACGGCGGCCTCCGTGGAGTCCACCGTGTTCATCGCCGTGGTCATGGCGTTCCTCCGTCCTCGTTGCGGCCCTCACGAGCCCCTGCGCGACCGGCACGGTTCAAGACGCGCTCAAGGTCGTCCGGCCAGACTCCGTCACATCGCTCCTGCCGGGGACGGGCGCCGGGACCACCGGCCGCGGGTCCGGCGCGACGTCGTACCGGTACTGCTGCCAGAACGGGGTCTGGTCGGCCGGCAGCCATATCGAGCCGTAGGCCACCAATGAGTTCCAGATGGGCCGCAGCAGCCGCTCGAGTGCGACTCGTGCGACGGTGCCGCCGTGGTGTCCGCTTGCGGGCATGTGTGCCTTCCCTTCTCCGAATGGGTGAAGGCCACGATCGCCGCGGCGGCTCGGTGGACCCTCGAGGAACTCTCGGGCCTACGGCGCTGTGCCGGGCCTCGAGCGGGATTCGAGCGGGGTGTGCTCGGATGCCCCGAGGCACGCATGGCCGGGACGAGGAGGGGGTGGGGCCGGTGTCCCAGCGCGACCGAGAGCTGACCGTCGTCGAGCGGTTCACGACCGCATCGGCTTCCCCCGTCTTCGAGCGTGAACTCCTCGGCTACGCCGACTACCGGGAGTCCCGCAAGGGATGCGTCCTCCGGGTGACCGCCGCGCTGACCGAGCGGCCGGGGGCGTACGTGCACCTGGAACGGTGGACGGGGCTGGACCGCCTGCTGCGGGTGGTGCACCAGGATCCGGCGGCACCGGCGGGGCCGCGCGGGCTGGCGGCGACGATCCGTACGGAGGCCGAGCTGCTGGTCAGCGTCGGGCGGATGGTCCTGAACGGGACTCCGGCCGAGGCCGCCCGGCTGGTACTGGTGCGGGCGGTGGTGACGGGCGAGCCGGACCGGTTCGAGCTGGACTTCGGTTCCCTGGTCGGCCAGTGCGTCGCGGACGACGGCTTCGGGGGCAGTGATCTGCTGCGCTCGGTGGCCGATCCGTGCGTCTACACGGGGCTGTTGTGGTGGCGGGACGCGGCGGCCTGCGACCGGGCCCGGGCGAGCGAGGGCTACCGGGGCCGCCGCACCGAGCTGGCCGCGACGGCCCACGTCACCGACGAACCGGCCCGCCCGTTACCCGACCCGGAGCATCCCTGAGCCCTCGCGCTTCCCGCCGACGACTGCTGCGCCGGTGGGGTTCCGGTGCCGCCGCGGTTCCTGTGCGTGCGGTGCATCTGTGGTCGGTGTCTTCCGGGCTCGCGGCGCTTTGTGTGCTCGCGGCGCTTTCTGGGCCGCGGGCTTCCCGTGCCGCGGGCTCCCCGTGCCCACGGTCACCTGAGCCTCGCGGTCCCCTGAACCGGCCGGTGCCGCCCCTGCGCACGCGGCCCCTGAACCACTCGAGTCGTTGGGCCACCCGGGTCCGGGACCAGCCGCGCTTGCCGAGGCGTGGGGTGCTTGGGAAGCCTTCAGCCGCCTCCCCGCCTCCCCGCCTTCCGGCCTTCCGGCCTCCCCCACCTCCCCGCGTCCGCCGCCGTCCGCTTCGGCGTGCGCCTCGGGTACGGGTGACGCCCGCCCCACCGGGCCCGGACCGGGCAGGTGGAAGCGGGCGTCGGCGGTGGGGCGGTCAGGCCGGGGACGGGACGTCGCGGGAGGAGATCTGGGCGATCGTGGTCAGCAGGCTGCGCCGGAACGTGTCGACGAAGCCCTCCACCGTGTCCGTGTCCCGGGGCCGGGTCAGGTACGGCTTCAGCTTCCGTTCCACCTCCTGCACTCCCGGCTGCGAGGCCATGTGCCGGGCGACGGCCTCCAGGTCGCCGGTGTACTCGATGACCCGGACCAGCGTGTCGTCGCGCAGGAACACCGCGGTGGCCAGGATCGTGCCGGCCTGCTCACCCGAGGCGTCCTCGACCCGGCTGCTGCGCACCCGCCTGAAGCTGCCGAAGATCTCGGTGAGTTCCTTCTCGTAACCCGGCTTGATGTCGTAGGTGATGGCTGCGAACGGCATGCCTGTCGCCCTCTCTTCCCTTGCCCGTGTCGTCGCGGACGGTGTCCCCGCCCAGCACAGCCGCACCCCCTCCAGCCGCGCTCGAAGTCCCCTCGCTGGAGGGGATTTCGAGCATCCCTCCAGACCGCGGTGCGACGTTCACTGCCGACCACCGACCCGTTGGGAGGGACCACGTGCACCGCACCCTGATCGTCGCCAAGCTGCGGCCGGACAAGACGGACGACATCGCAAAGATCTTCGAGGACTCCGACTCCACCGACCTGCCGCACATGATCGGTGTCAGCCGCCGCACGCTGTTCAGGTTCCACGGCCTGTACTTCCACCTCGTGGAGGCAGACGAGGACATCAACGCCAACCTCTACCGGGCCCGCAGCCACCCGCTCTACGACGACATCAACACCCGGCTGGCCCAATGCGTGGAGCCCTACGACCCGGACTGGAAAGAGCCCAAGGACGCGATGGCCGACCCCTTCTACATCTGGACCAAGGACGGAGGGCGGATCCAGTGACCACCGCCATCACCCGCACCGTGAAGGTGGCCGCCGACGAGGTCGAGGCCAACACCAAGCGCGGCGGCGACATCCGCGTCACCCTCAGCCCCAAGACCGTCGGCTGCGCCTCCGGCTTCGGTGGCGTCATGACCCTGGAGCCCGGCGACTGGGTGACCGAGCACTACCACCCGTACTCCGAGGAGTTCATCCACGTCGTGGACGGCACCCTGGAGATGACCCTGGACGGGCGCGACGTCGTGACCCTCGGTGCCGGCGACTCCCTGCTCGTGCCGATCGGCGTCCGGCACCGCCTCGTCAACACCGGCGACGCCACGGCCCGCTGCGCCTTCCACCTCTCCCCGCTCGCGCCGCGCCCCGAGTTCGGCCACGTGGACACCGAACAGGCACAGCGCCCCGAGCAGGCCAACCCGGACGTGGGCGGTGCCCGGTGAGCCGACGCGCCGTCATCACCGGCATCGGCGCGGTCGTGCCGGGCGGGGTGGGCCGCGAGGCCTTCTGGCGGACGCTGTCCGAGGGCCGCACGGCGACCCGTCGGATCTCCCTGTTCGACCCGTCGGCGTTCCGCTCGCAGGTCGCCGCCGAGGTCGACTTCGATCCGGCCACCGCGGGGCTGACACCCCGCCAGGTGCGCCGCATGGACCGCGCCGCGCAGTTCGCCGTGGTCTCCGCCCGTGAGGCGGTCTCCGACAGCGGCCTCGAGCCGGCCGCCGTCGACCCGGAGCGCATGGCGGTCAGCCTCGGCAGCGCCGTCGGCTGCACCATGGGCCTGGAGGAGGAGTACGTCACCCTCTCCGACAGCGGCAGGAAGTGGCTCGTCGACCACGAGTACGGCGTACCGCACCTGTACGGCTACATGGTCCCCTCCACCCTCGCGGTCGAGGTCGCCTGGGAGACCGGTGCCGAGGGACCGGTCGCCCTGGTCTCCACCGGCTGCACCTCGGGCCTCGACGCCGTCGGGCACGCGGTGCAGCTCATCGAGGAGGGCACCGCGGACGTCGTGATCGCCGGTGCCACCGACGCGCCCATCTCGCCCATCACCTCCGCCTGCTTCGACGCCATCAAGGCGACCACCCCCAACAACGCGGACCCGGAGCACGCCTCCCGCCCCTTCGACGGGCAGCGCGACGGCTTCGTGCTCGGCGAGGGCGCCGCCGTGATGGTCGTCGAGGAACGCGAGGCGGCCCTCGCCCGCGGAGCGCGGATCTACGCCGAGATCGCCGGGTTCGCCGGCCGCAGCAACGCGTACCACATGACCGGTCTGAAGCCGGACGGGCGGGAGATGGCGGAGGCCATCACCGTCGCGCTGGACCAGGCCAGGCTGGACCCGACCGCCGTCGACTACATCAACGCGCACGGCTCCGGCACCAAGCAGAACGACCGGCACGAGACCGCCGCGTTCAAACGCAGCCTCGGGCAGCACGCCTACGACATCCCGGTCAGCTCCATCAAGTCGATGGTCGGGCACTCGCTGGGCGCCATCGGGTCCATCGAGGTGGCCGCCTGCGCCCTGGCGCTGGACCGCCAGGTGGTGCCGCCCACCGCCAACCTCAGGACCAAGGATCCGCTCTGCGACCTGGACTACGTGCCCGTCACGGCCCGGGAGCACGCCATGGACGTGGTCCTGTCCGTCGGCAGCGGCTTCGGCGGCTTCCAGAGCGCGATGGTGCTCGCCCGGCCCGGCACGCCCGCGGCCGCCGCGGGCAGAGGGGAGTGAGCATGACCGCGCCGACCGCCCCCGTCGTCACCGGACTGGGGATCTGCGCGCCCACCGGCATCGGCATCGAGGCCCACTGGTCCTCCGTGCTGGCCGGCAAGTCGGGCATCGGCCGCATCGGCCGCTTCGACCCGTCCCCGTACCCCGTCCGCCACGCGGGCCAGGTGCCGGGCTTCGACGCCACCGGGAGTGTTCCGAGTCGGCTGATCGCGCAGACCGACCACTGGACCCACCTCGCGCTGGGCGCCGGCGAGGCCGCGCTGGCCGACTCCGGCGCCGACCTCACCGCCGTCCCCGAGTACGAGATGGCCGTCGTCACTTCCTCGTCATCCGGCGGCACCGAGTTCGGGCAGAAGGAGATGACCGCGCTCTACCAGCACGATCCCAGCTGGGTCGGCGCCTACCAGTCCATCGCCTGGTTCTACGCGGCGACCACCGGCCAGCTGTCCATCCGGCACAAGATGCGCGGCCCCTGCGGGGTGCTCGCCTGCGAGCAGGCCGGCGGCCTCGACGCCATCGGCCAGGCCCGCCGGCTGGTGCGCCGCGGCTCCCGGCTCGTGGTCACCGGCGGCACCGACGCCTCGCTGTGCCCGTACGGCCTGACCGCGCAGCTGACCACCGGGCGGCTGTCCACCGTCCAGGACCCGGAGCGGGCCTACGTGCCCTTCGACGCCGCAGCCTCGGGCCATCTGCCCGGCGAAGGAGGCGCGATCCTCGTCCTGGAGAGCGCCGAGGCCGCCGCCGGACGCGGCGCGGACACCCGCTACGGCCGGGTGCTGGGTTACGCCGCCGGGTTCGACCCGGCACCCGGATCGAACCGGCCGCGCGCCCTGCGCCGCACCGCCGAACAGGCCCTCGCCGACGCCGGGCTGGCCCCCTCCGACATCGACGTCGTCTTCGCCGACGCCTCCGGCGTGCCGGCCGACGACCGCGACGAGGCGGAGGCCATCACCGCCGTCTTCGGCCCCCGGGGCGTCCCGGTCACCGCGCCGAAGACGCTCACCGGACGCCTGTACGGCGGCGGTGCCCCGCTCGACGTGGCCACCGCGCTGCTCGCGCTGCGCGAGGGCGTGGTCCCGCACACCGCGCACATCCGCGACCTGGCCCCCGGCCTCGACCTGGACCTGGTCACCGGCGCCCCGCGCGAACTGCCGCTGCGCCACGCCCTGGTGCTGGCCCGCGGTCACGGAGGCTTCGCCTCCGCCCTGGTCCTGGGCCGCTGAACCGCCCGAATCCCCCTGCCCACCGAGGAGTTGCCATGGCTGGACACACCGACAACCACATCGTCATCGACGCCCCCATGGACGTGGTCTGGGAGATGACCAACGACGTCCCCAACTGGCCCAACCTGTTCAGCGAGTACGCCTCCGCCGAGGTGCTGGAGCGCGACGGGGACACGGTCGTCTTCCGGCTCACCATGCACCCCGACGAGGACGGCAACGTCTGGAGCTGGGTCTCGAAGCGGACCGGCGACCCGGTCACCCGTACGGTGCGTGCCGAGCGCGTGGAGACCGGCCCCTTCGCGTTCATGCACATCCAGTGGGAGTACACCGAGGAGCCCGGCGGCGGGGTCCGCATGCGCTGGATCCAGGACTTCCACATGAAGCCCGAGGCCCCCGCGACCGATGACGCCATGACCGAGTACCTCAACATCAACACCAAGGTGCAGATGGCGCTCATCAAGCAGCGGGTCGAGGCCGCGGCACGCGTGCTCACCCGCTGAGGAGTCCCCGTGCTGAATGTCCTCGCTCCGCTGCTCCTGCTGTGCAACGGCCTGGCCGCCGGTGTCCTGTTCGGCACCCAGCTCGGCGGCTTCCCCTACCTCGCCTCACTGCCCACCGACCGCTACGTCCACGCCCACGCGTTCTTCGGGCAGCGCTACGACCCGGCGATGCCGATCTGCCTGGTCGCCACGCTCGTGCTGGACGCGCTGCTGGCGGCCGGTGCCACCAACACCACGGCCCGCACGCTGTTCGCCTTCGCCGGAGTACTGGCCGCCGCCACCGCACTGATCTCCGTCACCAAGAACGCCCCGGTCAACCGGTGGATGCGGACCATCGACCCGCACAACCTCCCGGAGGACTTCCGGGACCCCCGCCGCGAATGGGGCACCTGGAACCGGCGCCGCAGCCTGCTCACCATCACGGCCCTCGTCGCCAACTGCGCCGCGCTCGGCTTCCTGCTCTGAGGCCGTCCCACCACTCGGCCGGTACGGCCCGTCCGGGCCGTACGCCCCGCACCTACCCACGGAGGAACACCATGGATCTCGGCCTCAAGGGCAAGAAGGCCCTGGTCACCGGCGGCACCCGAGGTGTCGGCCGGGGCGTCGTCCTGGCGCTCGCCCGCGCCGGCGTCGACGTCGTCACCTGCTACAAGCGCGAGAGCGAGTACGTCGCCTCGCTGGAGCGGGAACTGAAGGAGACCGGCGGCGACCACCACGTGGTGCGCGCCGACCTGTCGCAGCCCGAGGAGATCGCCGCGCTGCTGACCCGGGTGCGCGAGCTGCACGGCGACCGGCTCGACCTGCTGGTCAACAACGCCGGCGCCATCAGCCACGTCCCCTACGCCGAGCTGCCGCTGGAGGAATGGCAGCGCATCCTCGCCACCAACGTCACCGGCGCCCACCTCGTCATCCAGCACGCCCTGCCGCTGCTGGGCGAGGGCTCCTCGGTCGTGTCCATCGGCTCCCGCGCCGTCGACGCCGGCATACCGCTGCGTGCCCACTACACCACCACCAAGGCCGCCCTCGTCGGCCTCAACCGGTCCCTGGCCAAGGAGTTCGGCCCCCAGGGCATCCGCTTCAACGTCGTCGCGCTCGGCGTCATCGAGACGGAGAACTTCCACGCCATGCCGGAGGAGCAGCGCACGCTGATGGCGCAGCGCTACGGCGCCAAGACCGCCCTGGGCCGGCTCGGCACCCCCGACGAAGTGGCCGGCGCCGTCCTCTGGCTGGCCAGCGACCTGTCCCGCTACGTCACCGGCAACACCATCGGCGTCGACGGGGGGATCTCCTGATGGCCTTCCGGGTGATGCTGCGCATGGAGATCGAGCCGGGCAAGGAGGCCGACTTCGAGCGGGCCTGGCTGGAGGGGACCCGGGCGGTCACCGGCCACCCGGCCAACCTGGGCCAGACCCTGTCCCGGGAGGACGGCCCCGGCAGCACGTACGTCATCGTCAGCGACTGGGTGGACGAGCCGCGGTTCCGCGAGTTCGAGGAGAGCCCGGCGCACCTCGAGCACCGGGCGACCCTCCACCCGTTCCGCAAGGGCGGCACCTTCCACGTCATGGAGGTCCTGCACCGCATTGAGGGCAGGGCGGCCGTCGATGCCCGGTGAGGGCACCGGCGAGGTCAGGGTCGTGGTCTACCAGGCCGCGTACGACGAGGAGCAGCTCGCCGCGGTCCGCACCGCGTACCGCAGGGTGAGCGAGCGCCTCGCGGGCGTGCCCGGCATGCTCGGCAACGAGCTGCTGCGCAGCCCCCACGACCCGACCGCGCTCGCCGTACTGAGCCGCTGGGAGTCGCTCGAGGCCTTCCGCGTCTGGGAGGCCGGCGCGGACCACCGCGAGGACACGGCACCGCTGCGGCCCTACCGCGACACCCGCACCGGTGCCCCGTTCGCCGTCTACCAGGTCGACGCCACGTACTGAACCCCGTCGTGCGTGTGCGCGCCCCGACCGGCCCGCCCCGAGACCCCCGGGTCCCCGAGATCCCCGAGATTCATGGCATTCGAGAGATCCCCGAGATCCATGGGACTCCAGAGATCTCCGGGACCCCCGAGAACCGACGAGATCACAGAGAGAGAAGTCACCATGGCAAACCGCCAGTTGGCGTTCATCGGCCTCGGCAACATGGGCGGCGGCATGGCCCGGCGGCTGCTGGACACCGGGCACACGCTGACCGTCTACAACCGGACCGCGCGCAAGGCGTCCCCCCTCGTCGAGGCGGGCGCCCGGCTCGCCGACGCCCCGGAGCGCGCGGCGGCCGGGCACCACCTCGTCGTGCTCAGCCTGAGCGACGAGAAGGCCGTCGAGGAGATCCTCTTCGAGAGGGTGGTCCCGGTCCTCGCGCCCGGCACCGTGGTCGTGGACACCTCCACCGTGTCCCCCGGCTACGCCCGCGAGGCCGCCGCCCGCCTGGCGGACAAGGGCCTGCGCCGGGTGGAGGCCTGCGTCGTCGGCAACCCGCTCCAGGCCCGCAAGGGGGAGCTGCGGGTGTTCGTCTCCGGGGCGCCGGAGGACCTGTACGAGACGCGCCCGGTCCTCGAGGCCATCGGCAGCGAGGTCGTCCACGTGGGCGCGCCCGGCACCGCCGCGGCCCTGAAGCTCATCCTCAACCTGCTGCTCGGCGCCCAGGTCGCCGCTCTCGCCGAGGCCGTCGACTACGGCACCGCGGCCGGCATCGACCGCGACCAGCTGATCAGTGTCGTCTCGGCCAGCGGCTTCAGCTCCATGGTGATGCGGTTCCGCGCCGACCTGATGCTCAAGCGCACCTACGAGCCGGCCTTCTTCCGCTCCGAGCTGATGGAGAAGGACATCCGGATCGCGATGGAGGCCGCCGCCGCGCTCGGCACCGCCATGCCGGTGCTGGGCGCGGTGCGGGAGCGGTTCGCCCAGGTGATGGCCGCCGGCGACGGGGACAAGGACGCGTCCGTCCTCGTCGAACACCAACCGAAGCAAGGAGGGTGACATGGTGCTGAGCACCACCCGCAGCACGCTGCGGAACACCGATGTCCTCGTGGTCGGCGGGGGGATCGCGGGACTGTCGACCGCCGTCTTCCTCGCCCAGCAGGGCGTGGACTGCCTGCTGGTCGAGCGGCAGCCCGAGCTCTCCGGTCATCCGCGCGCCCGCGGCGTCCATCCCCGGGCCATGGAGCTGATGCGCGCCGCCGGCGTCGAGGACGAGATCCGCGCCATGCCCTCGGCCCGGCTGCTCGCCGCCAACTCCGGTGTGATCGCGGCCCATTCGCTGGCCGGCCCCGAACTGGGGGTGCTGGACGACAAGTACGTCATGGACATCGGGGCCGACGTGGCCTCCCTGTCACCGACGCCCTGGTGCCTGTGCCACCAGGGCGAGCTGGAGGACGTGCTGCGGGGCCGCGCCGAACGCCTCGGCGTCGCCCTGCGCTTCCACACCGAGCTGCTCTCCTTCGAGCAGGGCGGCCCTCCGGGGGAGGAGATCACTGCGCGCGTCAGGAACCATGCCACCGGAGCCGAGCGGGCCCTCAAGGCCCGCTACCTGGTGGCTGCCGACGGCGCCCGCAGCGGCGTGCGGGACGCGCTCGGCATTCCCTTCGACGGCGAGGTCTTCGGCCACTACGTCAACATCCACTTCCGCGCCGACCTCACCGAGCAGCTCGCCGGCCGCCGCTTCCTGATGTGCTATACGTCCAACGCGTCGGTGCGCGGCGCCCTGATGCCGCTGGACAACGCCACCGACTGGCTGCTGCACGTCGCCCACGACCCGGCGACGACGGACGCGGAGTCCTTCACCGGCGAGCGGTGCGCGGAGCTGGTGCGGGCCGCCACCGGGGTGGCGGATCTCGACCCGCGGATCGTGTCCGTGTCCCGCTGGGAGGGCGCCGCCCGCACCGCGGACCGGTTCCGCGACGGCCGGGTGTTCCTGGTCGGGGACGCCGCGCACGTCATGCCGCCCAGCGGCGGCTTCGGCTCCAGCACCGGCATCCAGGACGCGCACAACCTGGCCTGGAAACTCGCCGCCGTGCTGGACGGCTGGGCGGGACCGGCGCTGCTGGGCAGCTACGACGAGGAACGCCGGCCGATCAGCGAGGCCACCGTCGAGCAGGCCGTGCTGCGCTCCCGGGACCGGCAGCGGCTGGTCGACGGGTCCGGGGAGCGGCAGCGGGCGCACCCGGGCATCGTCGAGGACGCGCTGGTGTGGCTGTCCTGGCGGTACCGCTCCTCGGCGGTGACCGCGTGGGACGAGAGCGTGCTGCCCGGGTACGGCGTCTGGTCCGCGGAGAACGACGGGCGGCCCGGCAGCAGGGCCCCGCACCTGCGGCTGCGCCGGGGCGGCGCGGAGCTGTCCGTGCTGGACCTGTTCGGCTCCCGGCCGGTGCTGCTCACCGGCCCCGACAACCGCGCGTGGCGCGAGGCGGCACAGGCGGTGTCGCACGAACTCCGGGTGCCGATCGAGCTGTACGGCATCGGGGCGGAACTGACCGACGTCGACGACCGCTGGCCGGAGCTGTACGGGGTGACGGCACAGGGCGCGGTGCTGGTACGGCCGGACGGCGTGGTCGCCTGGCGCTGCGCGGACGCGCCGGTCTTCGCCCGCAACACGCTGGGCGCGGTGGTGGCACGACTGCTGGGACGGGAAGACGGAAGGAGCGGGAAACGGTGACGCACAGGGTGATCCTTCGGATGGAGGTCTTCCCGGAGCTGGCCGGGGACTTCGAGCGGACGTGGGGGAAGGTGGCGGAGGCGATCTCCCGGGAGCCGGCCAATCTGGGCCAGACGCTGGTGCGGGACACCGAGGAGGAGGGCGTGTACTGGGTCCTGACCGACTGGACCGACGAGGCCGGTTTCCGGACCTTCGAACTGAGCGAGGCCCACGTGGAACACCGCCGACGCCTGAAGCCGTACCGCAGGGGCGGCACGATGAACGTCACGGAACTGGTCCGCCACGTCGACCCGGTGCCCGCGGTCCCCTGACCCCCGGCACCGCTCGGCGAAGCGCCGCCCGCAGGCATCGTGCCCGGCGGGCGGCGCTTCTTCGCGTGCCCGGACCCGGGCCGTGGCGTCGGGTGCCGGGTACCGGGTGCCGGGTGCCGGGTGCCGGGTGCCGGGAGTCCGGCGACAGCTGTCCGGCCACGGGTGCCGGGACATCGGGCGGTACCGGGGATCGGGAAGAGCCCGGGGCGCGACTGCTGACTGCCGCACCGTCGTCGTGGTGCCGACTGCCGACTGCCGCACCGTCGTCGTGGTGTCGACTGCCGGCTGCCGCACCGTCGTCGTGGTGTCGACTGCCGGCTGCCGCACCGTCGTCGTGGTGCCGGCCGCCGGCTGCCGCACCGCCCCCGGGCCCACGGCCGGCAGGGAGCCCCGGTACGGACCCCGTCACCGTCCGGCGGGCAGCCGCGCACCCGGCGCGCGGACCGGTGCACGGCTACCGTCCCGGCCCCGGGCCCGCCGTGCCCTTCGACCCAGCACTCGGCCTCCGGTGCCCACCGGGTGGCGGAGGGCACCGGAGGCCGGAGCAGAGCAGGGGCGTCAGCGGGGGAGGTGTTCCCGTACCGGAGGGCGCGGGGCGGGCCGGGGAGCGGTCGCGGGAAGGGACGGGCGGGGCAGGCCGGTGCGCAGGAGGGCCAGGGCCGCGACGTACATGGCGAGTTGGCAGCCGAGGGCCCAGGCGATGGCGCTCGTCGAGCCGATCCTGTCGCCCGCGACGCCGTAGAAGACGGAGCCCACCAGGGCCACGCCGAACGCGTTGCCGATCTGGCCGAACGTGGAGAAGACACCACTGGCCGAGCCGATGCCGCCCTGGGGCATCGCGGAGAGGGTGAGGTTGTACAGCGGGGGGCTCAGCAGACCCATGCCGGCCCCGCACAGGATGAGGCCGGGCAGGACGTGCAGCGGCCGCAGGTCCGCGCCCCGGGAGACCGTCAGCCAGAGCAGGACGGCCGTGCCCAGGGCCATCAGCACCGCCCCGCACTCCAGCATGGGACGCCCCAGGCGCCCGGTCAGCGGCACCGACGCCCCGGAGGCGAGCGCCGCCGACACGGCGAACGGCAGCAGCGTGAAGCCCGCCTCCTTCGCCGTGAACCCGAGCCCGTCCTGCAGGTGGACGACGTACACCAGGAAGAAGGACGCGACCGCGCCCAGCACCAGGAAGTTCACCGCGGCACCCGCCGGGAACGCCCGGCCCCGGAACAGGCCGGGGGCGAGCAGCGGGGTGCGTCCGGCCCGCGCGGCCCGGCGCTGGAGGGGCGCGAGCAGGGCGAGGACCCCGACGCCGGCCAGCGTCAGCGGCATCAGCAGCAGCGGGCGGCCCGTCTCCCGGCCCTGCACCAGCGGCACCAGGAGCAGCAGCAGACCGGCGGTCGCCACGGCCACCCCGACCAGGTCGAGCCCCGGCGCCCGCGCGGACCGCTCGGCCGGAAGCCAGCGCGCGGCGAGGATCAGGGCGACCGCCCCGACGGGCAGGTTGACCAGGAAGACCGCCCGCCAGCCGAGCCCGAACACGTCGGCGTGCGCGAGCAGTCCGCCGAGCACCGGGCCGCTGCACGTCGCCGCGGCGATCACCGCGGCCTGCACCCCGAACGCCGCGCCCCGCCGCTCCTTGGGGAACAACAGGATGATCACCGGCGCGATCTGAGGGGCGAGCAGGGCGGCGGACAGGCCCTGCAGGACCCGCGCGGCGACGAGGACCCCGGCGCTCGGGGCGGCCGCGCACAGGGCCGAGGCCAGTGTGAACGCCACGATGCCCCACAGCACCAGGGGCCGCCTCCCGTAGGCGTCGCCCAACCGGCCGGCCGTCACCAGCAGCAGCGCGAACGCCAGGCTGTACCCGGCCAGCAGCCACTGCACCGCCGCGTCCGACGCCCCGAGGCCGTCCTGGATCGACGGTGCCGCGATGCTCACCACGGTCACGTCGAAGGTGTGCAGGAATCCTGCGAGCAGGACCGCGCCGAGCGCGAGCCAGGAGCTCCTCGGCACGGTCGGTTGGGTGGTCACGTACGCCTCCTCGAGTCCACGAACGACGTCGGCGGACCACTGTCCGAGCCCTCCGCGGAGAACCACTCAAGGATCAGTCGGCGCCCGACGCCCGACGCCGGCGCCCCGATCGCCCCGACGCCCCCGGCGCGCCGCACCGCGCCCCACGTGCCGCACCGGGCCACACCGCACCCTCCGCTTCCGCGGTGGCCTGCGGCCCGCGGTGCGCGGGGTGTCGCTCCCGTCGTCACGAGCGGCCCCGTTGGCCCGTACCTTGCGTGGCGTCGGCCTCCGTGTGCGTGCGCGGTCCGCGGTGGTCTGCGGTCTCTCGCGGCGTCCCCCCCCGGGGGTGCTCCGTCCCGTGGTGGCCTGCGGCCCGCGGTGCGCGGGGTGTCGCTCCCGTCGTCACGGGCGGCCCTCGTTGGCCCCTATGGTGCGTGGCGTCTTGCCTCCGCGTGCGTGCGCGTGCCGCCATGGCCTGCGGCCCGCGGTGCGCGCGGTGCCGCTTTCATCGCCACGGGCGGCCCCGTTGGCCCGGAACCCTGCGTGGCGTCCTGCCTCCGCGGCGGTGCGCCGTCCGCCGTGGCCTGCGCGTCCACCGCGCCTCTAGCCCGGTGCGTCCGGCGCGCGACCGTGCGCGCGGATGCTGCCGGTGACCCATCAGGCGTAGTCAGACGTAGGACGAGAGGTGACGGCGTGTCCGGGCTCGTTGGCTGGATCGACTTCGAAAGGGACCTGCGCAGGCATCGGCCGGTCGTCACGGCGATGGCGTCCACCCTGGCGCAGAGGGGGCCGGACGGGGAGGCGGTGTGGACCGGCGAGCACGCCGCGCTCGGGGCCCGGCTGCTGCACCTGGACGGTGTGACGGACGAGCAGCCGTTCGTGCTGCCGGCCGGTGGGCACGACATCGTGGCCTGCGTCACCGGCTGGCCGACCGGCACCGCCGAGGTGCGCGCCGACCTCGCCGCGGCGGGGGTGCGGGTGCCCGCCTCGGCCGGTCCCACCGCTCTCGTGGCGCACGCCTACCGCGAGTGGGGCGCGGACTTCCTGCCCCGCCTCAACGGCGCCTGGGCGGTGGCGATCTGGGACGGCCGCACCGAGGAGATGGTCCTCGCCCGCGACCACCTCGGCGGGCAGCCGCTGTACTGGACCCGCACGGCCACCGGCATGGTGTTCGGCTCCGAACGCAAGGTGCTCCTCGCGCACCCGGAGGTGGACCCGGTCGTCGACGCGGCCGGACTGCGCGAGGCGGTGTCCCAGGCACTGCCGCACGGCGGTGTCTTCTCCGGCTTCGAGCGGATCGGCGCCGCCGAGATCGCCCGCTGGGGCCGCGACGGCCTCCGGCGCACCAAGTACTGGGGGATCAACACCCAGCCGCACACCGACGACTACGACACCACCGTCGCGAAGGTCCGCGAGATCCTGGCGCGCAGCGTCGAGGACAACCTGACCGAGGACCCCTCGCAGCTGCTGGTGATGCTCTCCGGTGGCGCCGACTCCTCCGCCGTGGCGGGCCTCGCCGCGGACTCGCTGGCGCGCTCGCAGAGCGGCAGCCTGCGGGCCTTCACCATCGAGTTCCGCAGCAGCGAGTTCCGCGCCGACGTCATGCGCAGCACCCACGACACCCCCTTCGCCACCGAGGTCGCCGCGCACATCGGCGCCGACCACACCCTGGTGGAGCTGGAGACCGGCGACATCCTCGACCCGATCGTGCGGGTCGGCATGCTGAAGTCGAAGGACTTCCCCACCCGGCAGTACGACATGGACACCGCCCAGTACCTGACGGTGCAGCGCGCCGCGCAGGAGGGCTGCAAGGTGGTCTTCGCCGGGTACGGCGGGGACAAGTACTTCCAGGGCGCCACTTGGTTCACCCACCGGGACCTGGTCCTGTCCGGTACGTTCCCGTGGGTGGCGCTCGCCCAGAAGCACGGGGCCGCCAACGGCTTCGGCACCGGCCTGTTCAACGCGGACGCGCTCGCCGCGCTCGACTTCCCCACGTACTACCGGGACGTGTACGACACCGCCGTCGCCGAGGTGGAGTACCTGCCGGAGGAGGACGAGTGGCAGCGTCACATGCGGCGCGTGGCCTACCTGATGAACACCCGCTTCGGCATCGACGCCGGCTCCTACTCCGCGGCCGGCCTCCAGCTGCGCACCCCGATCAACCACCCGGAGCTGGTGCAGTACGCCTACAACATCCCCAACGAGATGCACAACCGCCGCGGCATCGAGAAGGGCGTCCTGCGCGCGGCCGTAGCCGACCTGCTGCCCGAGTCCGTGCTCAACCGGCACCGCAGCGCCTCCCCGGTGTCGCACCACCCCGACTACCCGGCCGGTCTGCAGCGGGCGATGAAGGCCGTGCTCGCCGATCCGCACGCGCCGGTGCGGCAGATCATGGACCTGGACGCGGCCGGTGCCGTCGCGGCGAGCCTCGAACGGCTCACCAAGGACCGCATGGCCCGCGCCGACGTGGAACTGATGCTCCAGCTGAACCTGTGGCTGGACCACTACCGTGTCCGGCTCGCCCTGTGACCGGCCCGGAGACCCGGGCCCAGCGCCTGGCGAGGCACATGGACGAGGCGGGCCTCGACGCCCTGGTCGCCACCTCGGCGGAGAACGTCCTGTACCTGACCGGCATCTCGAGCGTCGGCGGCCAGAACCACCCCTACAGCAGCCGGGCGCTGGCCGTGGTGACCCGGGACCGCCCCGACGCCCCGTACTTCGCCAGCTCGCGCGGCGACGTGGACCAGTTCCTGGACGCCACCACCGCGCTCAGCGGCGTCGTCGCCTACGGGACCTTCCACCGCGAGCTGCCCGAGGGGCTGGAACTGACCGCGCGCGAGGAGCGGTTCAAGGAGGTCGGGGTGGACGCCCCGCCCGCCGCGGACGCCCTGGCCGCGCTGGTGCGGATCCTCACCGGCGCCGGACTGGCGAAGGCCCGCATCGGCGTGGACGAGAACGCCGCGCCGCTCGGCTTCCTGGAGCGGCTCGGCCAGGCCCTGCCGGGCGGAGCCGTGCGCCCGGCCGCCGCCGTGCTCCAGCAGGTCCGCAAGGTCAAGACCGAGGCCGAGGTGGGCCGGATCGCCGAGGCCGCCGCCATCGCCGAGTCGGGGGTCCGGGCCGCGCTCGGCATCGCCGCCGAGGGGGTCACCGAGCGCGACATGGTCCGGGAGTTCGAGACCGCGGTCGTGCGGGCGGGCGGCCGGCCCCGGTTCACCCTGATCAAGTTCGGTCGGGACGGCGTACTGGGCCAGACCCGGCCGGGCGACCGGCCGCTGCGCCGCGGCGACTCCCTCTGGTTCGACGTCGGCTGCACCAGCCGGGGCTACTGGTCCGACATCGCGCGCACCGCCAGCTTCGGCGCGCCCTCGCCCCGGCTGACGGCGGTGTACGCGGCGATGCTGGCCGGCGAGCAGGCCGCCCTGGACGGCGCCAAGCCGGGCATGACCGGCGGCGAGCTGTTCGACCGCACCGTGGAGGCGGTCCGGGCCGCCGGGGTGCCGCAGTACCGCAGGCACCACGTCGGTCACGGCATCGGCGCGGAGATCTACGAACCCGTACTGATCACACCCGGCAACCCGGATGTCATCGAGGACGGAACAGTCGTCAATTCCGAAGCGCCCTACTACGAGTTCGGCCTGGGCGGCGTCCATGTGGAGGACCCGTTCGTCGTCACCCCGGGCGGCAACCGGCTCCTGACCACGCTGGACCGCTCGCTCATCGTCATCGACTAGGAAGGCACATGACTCTTTCCCGACGCCGTTTCATAGGTGCCGTCGGCGCCACCTCGACAGGTCTGCTCCTGCCCCTCGCGACCGGCTGTGACAGCGGCGGCAACGGCGACGGGGTCGTCCACTCGGGGGACGTGCCGCTGCCCGCCCGCTTCAGCCTCGCCTTCAAACGCCCGCCGGTCATCGCGCCGACCTCCTCGGACGGCACGACCGACTACTTCGACGTGCGGGCACACACCGCCCGGGTGCAGATCCTGCCCGGCGTGCAGACGGAGATCTTCAGCTACAACGGGACCTTCCCCGGCCCCACGTTCAGCGTCCGCAAGGGCCGCACCGCGGTCGTGCGGACCCGCAACGACCTGCCCGTGCCGATCGTCACCCACCTGCACGGCGGCAAGACGCCCGCGGACAGCGACGGTTACCCCACCGACCTCATCCTGCCCACCTCGGGCTGGACCGCCCCGGCGCACCAGCACCACTCCGGCACGGCCATGGAGGGCGAGACGGCCGAGGGCAGCCGGTCCTACACCTACCCGAACGCCCAGCGGGCGGCCACGCTCTGGTACCACGACCACCGGATGGACTTCACCGGCCCGCAGGTCTGGCGCGGACTGGCCGGCTTCTACCTCGTGCACGACGACGAGGAGGACGCCCTGCCGCTGCCCAGGGCCGACCGCGACGTACCGGTCATGATCATGGACCGGGCCTTCGCCTCCGACGGCTCCCTGGCCTACCCGTCGATCGACCCCACCCTCAAGACCACCCCCGGGGTCACCGGTGCCGCCCACAACGGCATGGAGGGCGACGTCATCCTGGTCAACGGGGTGCCCTGGCCGCGCCTGGAGGTCAAGGGTGCCCGCTACCGGCTGCGGCTGCTCAACGCCTCCAACGCCCGCCGCTACCGGGTCCGGCTGAACCCGGAGCCGAGCACCGGCGAGCCCTTCACCCTGATCGGCAGCGACGGCGGACTCCTCGCCAGGCCGCAGGAGATGGACTCCCTCTACATGGTGCCCGGCGAACGCTTCGACGTGATCGTCGACTTCGGCAAGTACGCACCCGGCACGAAGATCGTCATGGAGAACAGCCTCGGTGACGGATCGACCGCCGAGATCATGCAGTTCGTGGTGGGGGAGAAGATCACCGACAGCACCTCGGTGCCGTCCACCCTGTCCACCGTCGAACGGCTCGACCCGGCCCGGGCCGTGCGCACCCGCTCCTTCACCCTCGCCCGCAACCAGGAGAACGGCCACTACGTCTACAAGATCAACGGCTATCCGTTCAGCAGCGACCGGAGCTGGGCCGACGTGCGGCGCGGCGAGATCGAGATCTGGGAGTTCTCCTCCACCACCCACCACCCCATCCACCTGCACCTGTCGCCGTTCCAGGTGTACAAGCGCGGTGGCTCCACCACCATCAGGCCCGAGGACGTCGGCTGGAAGGACACCGCACGCCTGATGCCCAACGAGCGGCTCAGCGTCCTGGTCCGCTTCGACGACTACACCGGCAAGTTCGTCTTCCACTGCCACAACCTCGAGCACGAGGACATGGCCATGATGGCCAACTTCCGCGTCCTGTAAGCCGTCGCGGAGAACCGCACCGGCCTCCCCGCCGAACGAAGGGGCCGCCGTCCCGGTGGACGGCGGCCCCTTCCGCGTGCCGTCAGGCGCTCTCCCTCACCAGCGTCCGGCGCAGGGCCCGCTCCAGGGCGCCGGCGGCGTCCGCGGGGACACCGGCGGAGCGCCACGCGACGAAACCGTCCGGGCGCACCAGCACCGCTCCGTCGGCCCGCACCCCGTACGCCTCGTGCCAGCCCCGCTCCGACAGGTCCCGCACCTCCGTGCCGAACCCGGCCGTACCCAGCCGCACCCCGGCGCGCCGCGCGGCCTCCTCGCCGGCCCCGCGCCACACCTCACCCGCCGGACCGCCCCACACCAGCACCGGGGACGAGCCGTAGGCGTCCAGCAGCGAACCGGGCTCCTCCCGGTCCCCGTCGCGCAGCAGCACCGGCACGTGCGGCGCACGCGTGCCCGGCTCGCCGCACAGCTCGGCCGGCTCCCGGAACCGCCGCAGCCGCGCGCCCGGCTCCGCCGCCGTCGGATAGGCGTGCCCCAGCATCACGGCCAGTACATCCACGGTGGCCCGGCGCTGCTCCTCGTCGGCCCGCCCGGACCGCACCAGCAGACGCAGCTGCGCCTGTTCGATCGTCGCCTCCGCGACCGGCCTGCGCTCGGCGTCGTAGGTGTCCAGCAGCCCCTCGCCCGCCTCGCCGCGCAGCACCGCCGCGAGCTTCCAGGCCAGGTTGTGCGCGTCGTGCACACCGGTGTTGGCGCCGTAGCCGCCGATCGGCGGGATGACGTGCGCCGAGTCCCCGACCAGGAACACCGAACCGTCCCGGAACCGCTCGGCGGACAGGGCGGCCAGCTCCCACGGCAGCACGCCGATGATCTCCACGTCGACGTCCCGGTCGCCGATCGCCGAGCGCACCAGCCGCACACAGCGCTCGGTGGTGAAGTCCTCGGTCGCCTCGCCCCGTTCGGGGCGGTACTGGAGGATGAGGGTGCCGCGCCGCAGGGTGTCGTCGTGGCCCAGCACCGCCCCGCTCAGCTCGTCGTTCTCGATCTGGCAGATGGAGAACCGGCGCCCGTCCAGCGGTCCCTCGAGGTCCGCGCGGAACAGGATGCTCACCTGGTGCTGGAGCGTGCCGCGGCCGGCCCGTCCGATCCCCAGCGTCTCCCGCACGGGGCTGCGCCCGCCGTCCGCGGCCACCAGCCAACGGGCCCGCACCCGCCGCTCCTCACCCGTGTCCCGGTCCTTCACCGTGGCGACGACCGGTCCGTCCGGGCCCTCGGGCCGCTCGAAGGACGTCAGTTCGGTGCCGTACCGCAGCACCGCGCCCGCCCGGGACGCGGCCTCGCGGACGATCGGCTCCATGCGGTCCTGGCCCAGCGAGATCTGCCGGGACGGCGTCACCGCGCCCAGGTCACCCGGCTCGGGCAGCATGACCGCCTTCAGCTCGCGGCCCGCCAGCGACTCGACGGTCGCCTGCCGCCGGTGCTCCGCGTAGCCCGCGGCGGCCGCCAGCACCTCCTGCTCCACCCCGACGGACCGGAACAGCTCCAGCGTCCGCGGATACCACCCCCACGCCCGCGGGTGCACGGAGGTCGACGCGTGCCGCTCCACCAGCACGCACCGCACCCCGTGGTGCCGCAGGAACAGCGCACAGCTCAGTCCGGTGATCCCACCGCCCACGATCAGGACGTCCGTCGGCCCACCCGCCACCTCGGACGGCTCCTGAAGTTCCTCGGGCTCCTTGCCCACGGCCACTCTCCCTTCGGGTACCGATGCCCGGGCCCCGCCGCTCGCGGATCCGGTCCGTGCGGCATCGTCCGCACGGCTGCTGGAGAGGCCGTCCAGGGAAACTTGAGGTGACCCGTCCAGCCTGTGGCTCCCACGTCGAGAGGAGTCCTACGCCGTGTCCGGAATCGCAGGATGGATCGATCACGAACGGGATCTGCGGCGCGAGCGGCCCACGCTGCTCGCCATGACCGCGGCCCTGGCCCAGCGCGGCCCCGACGGGGAGCGGCTGTGGCTCAGCGGGCCGGCCGCCCTCGGCACCCGCTGGTCCGACGCGGACGGCACCGGGGCACCGCGCCAGCCGTGGGTGCTCGAGGAGGGCGGGCGCACCGTGCTCGCCGCCGCCGTCACCGGCGTGCTCTACGACACCGACGGCCTGCGTGCCGACCTCGGTGTCACCGGCCGCCCCGTCACCCAGGCCGAGCTGGTCGGCCGCGCCTATCTGCGCTGGGGCGAGCGCTTCGCCGAACACCTCGACGGCGCCTTCGCCGTCGCCATCTGGTCCGAGCGGGACCAGGAGCTCGTCCTGGCCCGCGACCGCCTCGGCAACCAGCCGCTCCACTACTACCCGCTCGCCTCGGGCGTGCTGTTCGGCTCCGAGCGCAAGGCCGTCCTCGCCCACCCCGCCGTCGAGCCGGTCATCGACGCCGACGGCCTGCGCGAGCTGTTCTCCTACGCCGGCACCGCGGGACACGGCATCCTCAAGGGCTTCGCGCAGGTACCGCCCGGCCACGTGCTGCGCTTCACCCGGGACGGCCGCAGGACCCACCGCTACTGGGAGCTGACCGCCCAGGAGCACACCGACGACCAGGACGAGACCATCGCCCGGGTCCGCGAGCTGCTCGGCGCCTCGGTGCGCCGCAGCCTCGGCACCGGAGCCGTCCCCGGCATCCTGCTGTCCGGCGGCATCGACTCCAGCGCCGTCACCGCCCTGGCCCACCATGCGCTCGCCGAACGCGGCGGCGGCACGGTGCGGACCTTCACCGTCTCCTTCGGTGCCGCCGAGGAGTTCAAGCAGGACGAGATCTGGGGCAGTCCCGACGCCCCGTTCGTGCAGTCCGTCGTCCGGCACCTGGGCACCGAGCACACCGACCTGGTGCTGGACACCGGCGACATCATCGACCCGGCGGTGCGGACAGCGGTGCTGCGCGCCAAGGACGTGCCGAGCCCGCTCGGCAACATGAACACCTCGCTGTACCTGCTGTGCCGGGCGGTGCGCGAGCACGTCGGCTCGGTGCTGCTCGGCGAGATAGCCGACGCCGTCTTCGGCGGGTTCGCCTGGGTGCACAACAGGGAACTCGTCGAGGCCCCCACGCTGCCCTGGGTCGCCATGGCCCGCTTCGGCGGCGGCCGGCACGGCCTGGGCGGCGACCTGCTCGCCCCCGACCTGCTCGGCAAGCTCGACCTCAACGGTTACTGCGCCGACGCCTACGCCACCAGCATGGCCCAGGTGCCGCGCCTGGACGGGGAGAGCGGGCAGACCCTGCGCATGCGGGAGATCACCTACTTCCACCTCACCCGCTGGCTGGAGACCCTGCTCTCGCACGACGAGTCCCTCGGCTCGGCGGCCGGCCTCGGCACCCGGATGCCGTTCTGCGACTGGCGCCTCGTCAGCTACGCCTACAACGTCCCCTGGTCGCTGAAGAGCTTCGACGGCCGGGAGAAGTCCCTGCTGCGCGCCGCCGTCGCCGACCTGCTGCCCGACGACGTCGTCAACCGCGCCAAGAGCCCCTACCCCGTCACCCAGGACCCGGCCTACGGCCACGCCCTGTGCGCCGGCCTGGAGGCCCTGCTCGCCGACCCCGCGGCCCCGGCCGCCCCGCTCGCCGACACCGCCGGTGTCCGGGCCCTCATCGACGACCCGTCCGTCCTGGACAGCGGCATGCGCGCCTGGGTCGCCCGCGCCAACGTCGAGATGCTGCTCGGCCTGAACGACTGGCTGCGCCGCTACGGCGTCAGGGTCGAGCTGTGAGCCCCGCGGGCACGCCCGGCGGGGCGTTCGTCCCCGGACGGACCCGAGCACCCGGCGACCCCCGCCGGGCTCCCGTGCTCGGGCGGGACGCCGGGCCCGCGGGGCGGGCCGTTCGTGCCGCCGCGGGCGGCGCCGCACTGACGCACCTTCTCACCACCAAGGCCCCCGACCACAGCGGCGGGGAGATCCTCGCCGCCACCGGTACGGCCCTCGTGCTGGCCGTCGGCTACACCGGGCTGCTGGCGCTGCTGCGACCCCTGCTCACCCGGGGTGCCCCGCACGGGCTCTCCGGCTGGCCCGGGGGCGCGCTGCTCCTGCTGCCGATACTGCTCTACCCGATCGGCGTGCTCCCCGACGGACCCGCCCTGGGCGTCGCCCTCTACGTGGAGTTCTCCGTCCTCCTCGCCGGCGCCACCGGATACGGCGGCCTGGAACTGGCCGCCCTGCCCGCGCTGCTGCTCGGCCGCCGGCCCGTGCTGTACGGCCCGTTCAACGCCGTCGACCTCGCCGAACGCGGCATGCGGGGCCGTCGGCACGGCACCCCCGAGCGGACGGCCGGCGCGCTCGCCACGGCCGGCCTCGCCTGGTTCTGGGTCGTGCCGCCGCTGGCCGCCGTACGCGGTGGCTTCGGTGACGCCTTCGACGCGCTGACCGTGCTCGACCCGGCGGCCTGCGGGGCCCTGCTGATCGCGGGCGTGCTGCTCGCCCTGCCGGCGCCCGGCCCGGCCCGACTGCGGCGACTGCGCGCCGGGGCGTTCGCACTGCTCGGCCTCGGCGGAGCGGTCGGCGCCGTGCCCGACGTGCTGTGGCCGGCGATCATCCTGACCGGTCTGGTGATCGCGGCCGTCCGGCTCGCGTCCGGCGGCCGGCGGGAGGCACGCGTCCCCGCCCCCGGGGTCCGGGCCCGTCCGCACGTCGAGACGTCTTCCACCACCCGTTGAGACCGCCTGCGGAGCATTCCCCCATGGCAGAGAACATCGCTGAAAGCACCCGGACCACACCGGGCGCACCGCACACCGGACCGGCGGCCGCCCCCGGCGGCCACCGGTCCGCACTCGCGGTCTGGGCGCCCCAGTTCCGGCTCCGGCTCACCACCCCCCGGCTGGAGCTGCGCGTCCCCGACGAGAGCGACCTGCGCGCCCTCGCCGAACTCGTCGCCGACCAGGGCATCCACGCCCCCGACGCCGTCCCCTTCCAGGGCGGCTGGAGCAACGCGCTGCCGCAGGTCGTGGCGGGCAGGGTCCTGCAGTACCTGTGGAAGGGGCTCGCCCTGAGCCGCCCCGACTACTGGAACCTCGGCCTCGCCGTCTTCCTGGACGGCCGCCCCGTCGGCGTCCAGGGCCTGCAGGCCCGGGGCTTCCCCGCACTGGGGGAGGTCGCCACCGAGAGCTGGCTGGCCCGCGGCCACCAGGGCCGCGGCATCGGCACCGAGATGCGCGCCGCCGCGCTGCGCCTCGCCTTCGAGGGGCTCGGCGCCCGGTACGCCACCTCCGCCGTGTACGAGGACGGCGCCGCCGCCCTCGCCGTCAACAAGAAACTCGGCTACCAGCCGGACGGCATCGAGGTGCAGACCCGGCGTGGCGAGCCGGTGGTGCTCACCCGCTGGCGCATGACCCGCGACCAGTGGGAGCTGAGCCCCGCCGCCGAGGTGACGGCCGGCATCCACGGACTCGACGGATGCCGCGCCCTCTTCGGCGCCCAGCCGCACGACACCCCCACCGCGACACGGGAGCCGGCGTGATCCACGACTCCATCACCGACTGCGTCGGCAACACCCCCCTCGTCCGGCTGAGCCGGCTCTTCCCCCAGCGGGACATCGAGGTCCTCGCCAAGCTCGAGATGCTCAACCCGGGCGGCAGCGTCAAGGACCGCTCCGCGCGCTACATCGTGGAGCGCGGCATCGCCGACGGCATGATCCGCCCCGGCACCCACATCGTGGAGAGCACCTCCGGCAACTTCGGGGTCGCGCTGGCCATGGTGGCCGTCCGCCACGGCCTGCGGTTCACCGCCGTCGTCGACCCCAACGCCTCCCGGACCAACCTGCGGATCCTGCGCCAGTTCGGCGCGGAGATCGAGATGGTCCGCGAACTCGACTCCGCCGGCGGCTACCTGCACACCCGGCTGGCCCGGGTGCAGGACCTGCTGACCGAGGACCCGGACGCCGTATGGATCAACCAGTACGCCAACCACCTCAACTGGGAGACCCACGCGGTCACCACCGCCCGCGAGGTCATCGAGGACTGCTCGGAACCCGTCGACGTCCTGGTGGCCGCCGTCAGCACCACCGGCACCCTGCACGGACTCGCCCGCGGACTGCGCCGGGTGTGGCCCGGGCTGCGGGTGGTGGCGGTCGACGCCGTCGGCTCGGTCATCTTCGGCACCCCGCCGGGCCCGCGGATGCTGCCCGGCGTCGGATCGAGCCGGGTGCCGGAACTGCTCACCCCCGCCGAGATCGACCGGGTGGTGCACATCGACGACGCCGCCGCCGTCCGCGGCTGCCACCGTCTGCTGCGCCAGGAGGCGATCTTCGCCGGGGGCTCCTCCGGCTCGGTGGTGGCCGCCGTCGAGGAACTGCTGCCCGAACTCCCGCGCCCCAGCCGCGTCCTGACCCTGCTGGCCGACCGGGGGGAGCGCTACCTCGACCTCGTCTACACCGACGAGATGGCCATCGAACACGACGAACTCGCCTACTCCAGCCACCCCTGAACGGCCGTCCCCGCACGGGCCGCGGCCGACCCGCAGTGCAGGACGGCCGCGGCCCGCGCTCGAGCGGGGCTCCACCACGGCACGAGCGGTACGCGACCGTCCTCGGCTGGAGTGGGAAGGCCGTCCATCCACCCGCAGACCGCACCGCCACCACACGACAGACGGCTGCTCAGCCGACCGAGGAGAACCATCGTGGACGACGTGCTCGTACTCGCACGGCTCCAGTTCGCCATCACCGCCATCGCGCACTTCCTGTTCGTCGCCCTGACGCTGGGGCTGGTCACCTACCTGGTGGTGATGCAGACCCGCTGGGCCGTCACCGGCAAGGAGACCCACCGCCGGCAGACCCGTTTCTGGGGCCAGCTCTACGTCATCAACTACGCCCTGGGCATCGGCACCGGCATCGTGATGGAGTTCCAGTTCGGCCTCACCTGGAGCGGACTGACCCACTTCGTCGGCAACGTCTTCGGCGCACCCCTGGCCATCGAGACCCTCGTCGCCTTCTTCGCCGAATCCACCCTGCTCGGTCTGTGGATCTTCGGCTGGAACCGGATGGGCCGCACCCTGCACACCGCCCTGCTGTGGCTGGTGGCACTCACGGCGTACGCCTCGGTGTTCTTCGTCCTGACCGCGAACGGCTTCCTCAACCACCCCGTCGGCTACGAGATGAAGGACGGCGAGGCCCGCCTCACCGACTTCGGCGCCCTGCTCACCAACCCCAACGCCCTTTCCGCGGCAGCCCACATCCTCGCCGCCGCGGTCGTCACCGGATCGTTCTTCATCATCGCCGTCAGCGCCTGGCACCTGCGCCGGCGCACCGGGCACGAGGAGTTCTTCTGGTCCTCGATGAAGCTCGCCCTGCCGCTCACCCCCGTGTTCGTCCTGCTGACGGCCTCACTGGGCGGCTGGCAGATCGGCCACTCCGTGAAGCAGACCCCCACCAAGTACGGGCAGCGCTCCGACCGGGCACAGGCCCTGGCCGACACGTTCACCGAGAAGTTCGGACCCGGCAACTACTTCCCGCCCGGGTTCAGCCAGACCGCCGAGTTCGTGATGATCATCCCGGCGCTGTTCATGATGCTGATCGCCGTCATCGGCGTGCTGTTCATGATCAAGCGCAACCTGATCCGCCGCAAGGTCCTGCTGTGGCTGCTCACCGCCGCCCTCGTCCTGCCGTACCTCTCCAACGTCTCCGGCTGGATCTTCCGCGAAGTGGGCCGCCAGCCCTGGGCCGTCTACGGCCTGCTGAAGACCGAGGACGCCGTCACACCCGGACTCGGGTACGGCACGGTACTGACCTCGCTGCTGGTCTTCGGCACGCTCGTCGCCGTCCTGCTGGTCGTGGACTGGGTGCTGCTGTTCCGGTTCGCCCGGCGCGGCCCCGACGGCTCCCACCTCGGCCGCACGCCCGGTGAGGAGACCGGCGGCGCCGCCCCCGGCCTCCCGCAGCAGGCCACGGCCTCCACCGCCGCGTCCTCCTCCACCCCGTCGGTCCCGACCTTCTGACCCGCCCCCGACAGCGCCGAACGCACTGGGAGTTCATCGTGTGGCACAACATCTGGTACGCGCTGCTGGGTCTCTTCCTGGCGGGCTACCTCGCCCTGGACGGCATCACCCTCGGTACCGGGATCATCGGCAGGCGGCTCGCCCGCGACGACGTCGAGCGGCACACCGTCGCCGCGGCCACGGGGCCCTTCTTCCTCGGCAACGAGGTCTGGCTGGTCGCGGCAGCCGGCATCACCCTGGGCGGCTTCCCCGGCCTGGAGTCCGGCGTGATCAGCGGGATGTACCCGGTGATCGTGTTCGCCGTGGCCGCGCTGCTGGTGCGCGAGGCCGCCCTGCAGTTCCGCCGCCGGATGGCCACCGAGCGGTGGCGGCACGGTGCCGACTCCCTGTTCCGGTTCGCCTGTCTGGTGCTCGCGCTGATGTGGGGTCTGCTCGGCGGTGCCCTGGTCGGGGCGGTGCCGGTGAAGGACGGCCATCTCGCCGTCGACGCCGGTGTGCTGCTGCGCCCGGTGGCGCTGCTGTCCGCCCTCACCGCCGTCGCCGTCTTCGCCCTGCACGCGGCGGTGTTCCTCGCGGTGCGCACGGCCGGCCCCGTCGCCGGGCGGGCCGCGGAACTCGCCCGTCGGCTGGCGCCGGTGGCGGCCGGCCTCGCCGTCCTCACGGCACTGACGGCCGTCGCCGACGGCACGGTCCGCGACGGACTGCTCAACCCGCTGCCCGCCGCCCTGCTGTTCCTGCTCGCCGTCGCCGCCCTGCTGCTGGCCCCGAGGCTGATCTCCTCGTCCGGCCTGCGGGCCCAGCTGGTCAGCGGCTTCGCCGCGCTGTCCCCGGTCCTGCTGCTGGGCGCCGCCCACTTCCCCCAGACGGTGGTGAGCCGGGCCGGCCCGGGCGAGCACGTCTCGGTCTCCGAGGCCGCCGCCGACCCGTCCACGCTCAGTGTCGTCGGCCCGGTGGTGCTCCTGGTCCTGCCGGTGCTGCTCGCCTTCCAGGCCATGCAGTGGTGGGCCCACCGTGCCAAGACCGACGAGCGGTCTCCGGCGTACTTCTGAGACCCGAGCCGCCCGGGCGCGGGCGAGGGGCTCGGGTGGATTCCGGTCAGGTGAGGTCGGCGGACCTCGACGGCGACCAGGGGGTGAGGGGCGATGAGCGGTCCGCGGGGGCCGGTCGACGGGGCCTTCGACGGCCGGGGCGCGGCGCGCCGCGGGGGCGGCCGGCGCGGGGCCCGCACGGCGGGGGACGGCGACCGGGCGGTGCGGCGGCGGCTGCTGGCGCTGAGCGCCCGGACCCGCGGCGCGGGACTGCTGGTCGCGGCCGGCGTGCTGCTCGGCGCCGGCGGCACCGTCGGACAGGCACTGGCGCTGGCCCGGCTGCTCGGCGACATCTTCCAGGGGCACGGCCCCACGGCCGCCGCCGTCACCTGGGTCGCGGCGGCCGTCGCCGCGCGCGGCGCCGCCGGCTGGGTGCGCGCCACCGCCGCACAGCGGGCCGCCGCCGACATCAAACTCGAACTGCGCACCCGGCTCCTCCGCAGCGCCGCGCGCCGCAGCGCGTACGACGCCGGGGACAGCAGGGCCGGTGAGGTCAGCACGCTCCTCACCCGGGGGCTGGACGCCCTCGATCCGTACCTCGTCGGTTATCTGCCGCAGATCCTGGCCGCCGCCGTCGTGCCGCCCGCGGTCCTCGCCGCGATGCTGCTGCACGACCCGCTCGGCGCGACGATCCTGCTGGTCACACTGCCGCTCATCCCGGTCTTCGGCGCCCTGGTCGGGCTGCACACCCGGGACGCCACGGCCCGCCAGTGGGCGGCGCTCGCCCACCTCGGCGGGCACTTCCTCGACGCCCTGCGCGGACTGCCCACACTGCGCACCTTCGGCCGCGCCGAGGCACAGGAGGGCATCGTCGCCGCGGTCGCGGACACCCACCGCAGGGCCACCCTGCGCACCCTGCGCATCACGTTCCTGTCCACCCTGGTGCTGGACACCGTCGCCACCCTGTCGCTCGCCCTCATCGCCGTCCCCGTGGGTCTGCGCCTGCTCGGCGGTTCCCTCGACCTGACGACCGCGCTCACGGTGCTGCTGCTCGCCCCAGAGGCGTACCAGCCGCTGCGTGCGCTCGGCAACCAGTTCCACGCCGGTACGGAGGGCATGACGACGGCCCGCGAGGCACTGGCCCTGCTGGACACCGAGGGAGCGGACGCGGCGGCGGCCGGACGCGCGACCGGCGCGGACGGCACCGCGCCGCGCCCGAGCACCGCACCGGCGCCCGGCCCGCGACCCCGCCCGCAGCATCCCGCCCCCGGGTCCCGCCCGACGCCGCCGCTCCCGGCCGCGGCCCGCCCGGCCACGCACTCCCCGTCGCCGCACGCCGGCGGTCCCGTGCCCGGCGCCCCCCGCCTGCGCTTCGAGAACGTCACCGTCCGGCTGCCGGGGCGCCCGCACCCCGTCCTCCGGGAGGTGTCGTTCACCGTCGAACCGGGGGAGCGGATCGCCCTGACCGGGCCCAGCGGGGCCGGAAAGTCCACGCTGCTCGCCCTGCTGCTCGGCCTCGTACGGCCCGACGAGGGACGAATCCTGGCCGGCGGACGCGACCTCGCGACCCTCGACCCGGAAGAGTGGCGGCGCACCCTCGGCTGGGTGCCGCAGCGGCCGTACCTCTTCGACCGCAGCGTCGCCGACAACATCCGCCTCGGCGACCCCGACGCCGGCCACGAGGGCGTCGTGCGCGCCGCCCGTGCCGCGGCGGCCCACGACTTCGTCACCGTCCTGCCCGACGGCTACGCCACCCGGCTCGGCGCCCGCGGCACCGGACTGTCCGCCGGGCAGCGGCAACGCATCGCCCTGGCCCGCGCGTTCCTGCGCGACGCGCCTCTCCTGCTGCTGGACGAACCCACGGCCGGTCTGGACGCGGGCAGCGAGGAGGCGGTGCTGGCGGCGAGCGAACGGCTCATGACCGGCCGGACCGTCCTGGTGGTCGCTCACCGGGCCCGGCTCCTGGACGGCGCCGACCGCCGGCTGGACGTGTCCGGCGGCACGGTGCGGGAACACGAGGTGACCCGGTGAAGGATCTGCTGACGGTGCTGCGCACGGCGGGTCCGCTGCGCCGGCTGCTCCCCGCCGCCGGCCTGGCACTCGCCGCGGACCTGGCCGGGGTGGCCCTGCTGACCCTCGCCGCCTGGCTCATCGCGCGTGCCGCCCAGCAGCCGCCCATGGGAGCCCTGTCCGTGGCGATCGTCGCGGTGCGGGCGCTCGCCGTGACCCGCGGTCTGTTCCGGTACGGGGAACGGCTGGCCGGCCACGACGCCGCCCTGCGCGCCGTGGCGCGACTGCGGGGCCGGGTCTTCGGCGCCCTGGCCCGCCGCCCCGCCCACGAGGACGCCCGCGCCGTACGGGACGCGGACGCCGCCTCCCGGCTGGTGGCCGACGTCGACCTGGTCCAGGACGCGCTGCTGCGGGTGGCCCTGCCGGCGCTGTCCGCGTCGGCCGTGTCGGTCGCGGCGATCGGCTGCGCCGCGCTGGTCTCCCCGCCGGCCGCGCTCGTCCTGGCGCTCGGCCTTACGGCCGGAGGAGTGCTGCTGCCCGTCCTGACGGCCGCCGCCTCGGCCCGGGCGGCCCGGCGGGGCGCCGCCCTGCGCGCGGAACTCGCCCAGCGGACGGTCGATCTGCTGGACGGTGCGGCGGACCTGCGGATCTTCGGTGCGGCGGAACACGAGACCGCCGGGGCCGTCGACACCGCTCGCCGGCTGCGCTCGCACGACCGGGGCGCGGCCCTGCTGTCGGCGCTGGCCGCGGCGGCCCTCACCGTGGTGCAGGGCGGCACGGCCGTCGCGGTCGCCGTCGTCAGCGCGCACACCGCGCCCGGAATCGCCTCGGTCGTCCTCCCGCTGCTGGCCCTGGCCTCCTTCGAGGTCCTGAGCCCCCTCCCGACGGCCGCCCAGCACCTCATGGCCCTCCCGGAGGGCGCGCGACGGGTCCGGGCGTTGCTGGACCCGCCGGAACGGCCCGACGAGACGGAAGCGGAAGCCGAGGGCACGCAAAGGACGCCGCCGCCCCGTGCTGTCGTCGGCGGCGGTCGTGCCGACCACGGGGACGCGGCCCCCGGCGCGGGTGTACCCGGCAGGGCTGCGGTCCCCGGCGTGGGTGTCGTCCCCGACGGAGGTGTCGTCCCCGCTGGAGGTTCCGTGGGCGCTGGAGGTTCCGTGCGCGCCGGGGGTGCTGCCGTCGGCGGTGTTTGGGTCCCCGAGGGAGGTGGCGTCCGCGCAGGCGGTGTCGCGGTCGCGGGTTCCCTCCCCGTCGGAGGTGCCGTCCGTGGCGGGGGTGCCGCTGCGGACGGAGGTGCGGTGCCGGGCGGGGCTGGAGTTCCCGCCGGAGGTGTCGTCCCCGACAAAGACTCCCTGCGCGCCGGGGGCGCCGCCGCCGACGGTGCTGGGGTACCCGGCGCAGGTGGCGTCCGCGCCGGGGGTGCCGTCCGTGCCGAGGGTGCCGCCCCCGGCGGAGCCGCAGTCTCCGGCAACGGTGTCCTCCCCGCCGGAGAGGCCGCCTTCGGTGGACATGTCGGCCACCTCTCCGTGCGGGACCTGTACGTGCGGCACCGGACCGGTGGGCCGTTCGCCGTGCGCGGGGTCGATCTCGAGCTGCCGCCCGGGCGTCGCGTGGCCGTCCTCGGGGAGAGCGGCGCGGGCAAGTCGACGCTGCTCGCCGCGATCGCCCGGTTCGCCGTGCCGCACCGGGGCGGCATCCTGCTGGACAGCACGGATTTGGCAGACGTGCCCGAGGCGGACCTGCGCCGCACGGTCAGTGGCGCGCTGCAGGACGCGCACGTCTTCCACACGTCCGTGCGGCACAACCTGCTGCCCGCCCGCCCCGCAGCCACCGAGGCCGAACTCCACGACGCGCTGGGCCGGGCCGGCCTGCTGGAGTGGGTGCTGTCGCTGCCCGGGCAACTCGACACGGTCGTCGGTTCCGACGGCGGTCGGCTGTCCGGAGGCCAGCGCCGCAGGCTGGTCCTGGCCCGGGCGCTGCTGGCCGCGCCGCCGGTGCTGCTGCTCGACGAACCGACCGAGGGCCTGGACCCGGCGACCGCCGACGCGGTCCTGGCCGACGTGCTCGCCGCCACCCGGGGCCGCTCCCTGGTCCTCGTCACCCACCGTACGGAGGGGCTCGAGGCGATGGACGAGATCCTGGTGATGCACGGCGGGCGCGTCCTCCACCGGGGCGCCCCCGGAGCCGTCCTCCCCCGGGCGACCGCCGACGCCTCCCGCCCGGTCCCGGCGTGACCCGCACCGCCCCTGCGTGACTTGGCGTCCGGGGAGTACGGGGCGGAGTGCCCGGTGGTACTCACGGGGGGACTCGGCGCGCTTCGTCCCCTCCCGGCGTGACCCGCACCGCCGTCACCCACCGTACGGAGGGGCTCGAGGCGATGGACGAGATCCTGGTGATGCACGGCGGGCGCGTCCTCCACCGGGGCGCCCCCGGAGCCGTCCTCCCCCGGGCGACCGCCGACGCCTCCCGCCCGGTCCCGGCGTGACCCGCACCGCCCCTGCGTGACTTGGCGTCCGGGGAGTACGGGGCGGAGTGCCCGGACGTACTCCTGGGAGGCCATCGACGTCTCCCGTCTCGCCCCGGCGTGACCGGCACCGCCCCCGTGTGACCCGGCGTCCGGGCAGTACGGGGCGGAGTGCCCGGCGGTACCCCTGGGAGGCCATCGACGTCTCCCGTCTCGCCCCGGCGTGACCCGCACCGCCCCTGCGCGACCCGGCGTCCGGGCAGCACAGGCCGAGCGTCCGGCCTACCCCCGGAGGGACTCGGCGCCCTTCGCCCCGTCCCCACGTCCCCCGCCCGAAGCAGCAGGGGGCGGAGCGCCCGCCCGCGCCCCGCCCCCCGACTCCGTCTCCCGGGCCCCGGCTCAGGACAGCGGCCGGCTGAGGACGTACACCGTGCGCAGCGCCAGTGCCGCCGACAGCACCAGCAGGTGACCGCCGATCACCGCGTAGAGGCTCAGCCCCGCCGTCACCTCCGGGCCTCCCGTGAGGTCCAGCAGCTGCACGCCCAGCACACCGAAGAAGATTCCCAGAACGGCCAGCAGGACCCGGCTCAGCAGCTCGCCGATGACCCGGCGGTCGCGCGGGTCCGCGAGGAGCCGCACGTTCACCCCGAGCCGGCCCTCCTCCAGTGCCCCGCTGATCCGGTCCAGCCGCCGCGGCAACCTGCGCAACACCGGCAGCAGGGTCAGCAGTTCGTCGCGCGCCGCGTCCCGTACGGTGTCGGGCTGGAGCTGCCGGGTGAAGCGCGCCGCCGCGTACGACCGTGACGCGTCGAGGACGTCGAACTCCGCCGAGATCCGCCCCAGCGTGCCCTCCAGCGTGGCCAACGCGCGGAACACCGCCGCGATCTCGGGCGGCACGGCCAGCCGGAACTCGGCCACCAGTCGGAACAGGTCGGTGAACATCCGCACGTCGGGCGTCGAGCCGCGGGCGAGGTGCCGCCCGCTGAACTGGCCGAGCGCCCGCTGGAGCCGCTGTTCGTCCACGTCCTCCGGCCGCTCGGTCACCTCCAGCAGCGCGTCGCGCAGCGCCGCCGGATCACCGCGGTCCACCGCGAGGAACAGTCCCACCATGGCGGACCGCAGCCCCCCGTCGAGCCGCCCCACCGAGCCGAAGTCGAGCAGCGCCGGGGCGCCGTCGGGCATCAGCAGGATGTTCCCGGGGTGCGGGTCGGCGTGGAAGACACCGTCGTACATGATCTGGTCGAGGAGCGCGGTGAGCAGCGTCCGCGCCAGTTCGGCGCCGTGCTCGGGGCCGTCCGGCCGCGCCTGGCCGAGCGGCACGCCGTCGATGCGGCTCATCACCATGACCTGCTCACCGCTCAGTTCCTCGTACAGGGCGGGCAGGGTGACCGTGGTGTCCCGTCGTGCCTCGGCGGCCCGGCGCACCACGGTGAGGTTGCGGGCCTCCACCCGGAAGTCCAGCTCCTCGCGCAGTGCCACCGCGAAGCCGTGGGCGAGGTCGGTGAGCCCGAGGGAGCGTCCCCACCCGGTGCGCCTCTCCAGGGTGCGGGCCAGCCGTCCGACGATGTCCAGGTCGCGCTCGACGGCCGCGTCGATGCCGGGCCGGCGCACCTTGACGATGACGCGGGTGCCGTCCCGCAGCACGGCGGCGTGCACCTGGGCGACGGATGCCGCCGCCAGCGGTTCCCGGTCGAACTCGGCGAACACCTCCTGCGCCGGGGCGCCCAGGCTCTCCGTCAGTACGGTCTCCACCTGCGGCCAGAGCGCCGGCGGCACCCGGTCCTGGAGCCGGCTGAGCTCGGTGACGTACGCCTCGGGCAGCAGGTCGCGGCGGGTGGACATCAGCTGACCCAGCTTCACGAAGGTGGTGCCGCCCGCCTGGAGGGCCTCCCGCAGTTCCCGGGCGAGCTGCTCGTGCCGGGTCCCGCCGCGCCCTCTGGCCCGGCCGGTGAGGTACGGCCCCAGGCCGTGCCGCCCCACGACGGTCAGGATCTCGGAGTAGCGGCGCGCGCGAGCCAGTCGGGCCCGCGTCGCCCGGACCCGCCCGAGCAGTCCGACCCGTCCGGCCGGCAGCAGCAGGTCGAGCAGGACGAGGCACACCATCGCGCTCAGCAGACCGACGCCGAGCATCAGCGGCAGCAGCGCCGGACCGCGCCCGGCCTTCTGCAACTGGGTGCCGATCAGCGTGCCGGACACCGTCGCGCCGACCAGCGCGGCGGCCACCACCCGCAGGCCACCGGCCCGCATGCCGAGCAGCCGCCGGGCCGTCAGCGCCGGAAGAAGGATGACGGTAAAAGCCCCCAAAGTCCCTATGAACCACATATGGGTCAGGATAGTGAATCCCCCTATCAATAAAGGGAGTTGCGCTCGAGGATCGCTCGAATCCCGCTGGAGGAGCGCGCTCGCCGGCGCGGGTCACCGGCGCCGCACCGTGGGCTCACCCGCACGTCAAGGGCGGACTCGAGCGCGGCTCGAGCCGCGCACGAAGCGGTCGTGACACCACTGGGCACACTGTCTCAACAAGGAGAGCATGGTGACCACTACTCCGGTCCAGGGCGACACCCCCACTCCGCCGCCACCCCCACCCAGCCGTTCCCTCCTGGAACGCACCGCCGGATTCGCCCAGCGGCACCGGTGGACCGCCCTCCTGCTCTGGGTCGTCGTCCTGTTCGCCGTCTGGGGCGGTGCGACCGCCGCCGGAGACGCCTACCGCGACGACTTCTCCCTGCCCGGCACCGAGACCCAGCAGGCGCTGGAGACCATGGAGCGGCACGGCTCCGCACAGGCCGGCGACACCCTCGACATCGTGCTGCACGACGAACGGGGGCTGGACGGCACCGGCACCCGCGACCGCGTCTCGGCCATGCTCGACAAGGTGGCCGGCCTGCCCGGGGTCGCCCAGGTGCGCAGCCCCTACGAGGACGAACAGGCCGTCTCCCGCGACGGCACCGTCGGCTACGCCACCGTCGTCCTCGACGGCCGGTCCGAGGACATGACCAAGGACGACACCACGCGCATCCTCGACACCGCCCGCACCGCCCAGTCCGGCGGCCTCACGGTCGAACTCGGCGGCGAGGCGGCCCGCGCCCTCGCCGAACCGTCGGGCGGCGCGTCCGAGGGCGTCGGCATGCTCGCCGCGCTCGTCATCCTCGGCTTCATGTTCGGCACCGTCATCGCCGCCGGATTGCCCGTCATCACCGCCGTGTTCGCCGTCGGCAGCACCCTCGGCGCGATCATCCTGCTCTCGCACGTCTTCACGATCGCCAGCTACACCCCGTACATCATGATGCTGGTCGGCCTCGGCGTCGGCATCGACTACGCGCTGCTGATCTTCGCCCGCTACCGCACCGAGCTGGTGCGGGGCGCGAGCCCCGAGGAGGCGGGCCGGCGCGCCCTGGACCTCGCCGGGCGCACCGTGTTCTTCGCCGGGTGCACCGTCATCGTCGCCCTGCTCGGCCTGGTCGCCCTCGGCCTCGGCTCCCTCCAGGGCACCGCGGTCGCCGTGGCGCTGACCGTCCTGGTGACCATGATCGCCTCGCTCACCCTGCTGCCCGCGCTGCTCTCGCTGTTCGGCGAGCGGTTCGCCCGGCAGTTCCGGGCCCGGGCCGACAAGCGCGCCGCCAAGGGCCGGGCCGTCGAGGGCGGGGCGGCCTGGCGCCGCTGGTCGCAGGCGGTGCAGCGGCGTCCGCTGGCCTCGCTGTTGCTGGCCGTCGCCGCGCTCGGCGCGCTGGCCGTCCCCGCGCTCGACCTCCGGCTCGGCTTCGGCGACGCGGGCAACGAACCGCCCGCCAGCACCAGCCGCAAGGCGTACGACCTGCTCGCCGAGGGCTTCGGCCCGGGCTTCAACGGCCCGCTCGTCGTCGTTGCCGAGGGCGAGCCCGCGGCGGGCGCCGCGCTGACGCGGAAGCTGAACGACACGGCCGGCATCGCCGCCGCCACGGGGCCCATCCCCGCCGGGGACGGCAAGGCGTACACCGTCATCGCCTTCCCCGAGACCTCGCCCCAGGACGAGCGCACGACCGAGCTGGTGCACACCCTGCGCGACGACGTCCTGGCGGACCTGGGCCGGGAGACCGGCGCCCGCTACCTGGTGGGCGGCTCCACCACGGCGGTCATCGACTACGCCGACACGGTCTCGGCCCGCATGCCCGTGTTCATCGCCATCGTGGTCGGCCTGTCGGTGCTGATCCTGGTCGCGGTGTTCCGTTCGCTGCTGGTGCCGCTGAAGGCGGCGTTGCTCAACCTGCTGAGCATCGGGGCGTCCCTGGGGGCCATGACGCTGGTCTTCCAGAAGGGCATGTTCGGGGTGGAGCCCGGGCCGATCGAGGCGTATCTGCCGATCATGATCTTCGCGATCGTCTTCGGGCTGTCGATGGACTACGAGATCTTCCTCATCTCCCGCATCCGGGAGGAGTGGCTGCGCGGCAAGGACGCCTCCGCGGCGATCCGCGAGGGACTCGCGCACACCGGCGCGGTCGTCACCGCAGCCGGCGCGATCATGATGGCCGTCTTCGGCGCCTTCATGCTCGGCGGTGACCGGATGCTCCAGCAGTTCGGGTTCGGCATGGTCGTCGCGGTCTTCGTCGACGCCGTCGTCATCCGCTGCCTGATCGTCCCCGCCGCCCTCCAGCTGATGGGCCGCCACGCCTGGACCCTCCCGGCCTGGCTGGACCGCCGCCTGCCCCACTGGGACATCGAGAAGCACGACTGAGGGCGCGGCCGACGGGGGCCGGCCGGCGAGGGCCGGCCGCGTGACCCCGGTGGCGCGCCACCGCCGTATCCGAGCCGGAGCCCGGGTGCCCCTGACGCGCCCGGGCTCCTTCGTGTCCCCCGGCCGTCCATGGGGCCGCCGTCGCGGGACGGACCAGGGCCTCGGCGGCGTCGGTGCGAGCCGGGCGCGAGTCGGTCCCGAGCCCGGGGCGGTTTCCTGTGGGCGTGAGGGAACGGCTGCCGAGCGCAACGGGCGGCGCCGGGAGCCGGGCCGCCCCTCAGGGCCCCGCTGTGGCATCCCCCGTCCACCGCGGTCGCCCGAGGGTGCGGCCCCTCCTTCCCACCCGCGGCGCCCGGTACATCCCCCGGCCGGGCGCCGCGCGTCCCTCCGGAGCCGGCGTCTTCGCCCGGCCCGCCCGTCCCGACCGCCTGGTGTCCGCGCCGTGCGGCCGCCCGCCCCGGCCGCCCGCCCCGGTCACCGGCCACGGTCGCCCGCCACGGTCGCCGGCCGCGGTCGCCGGCCGCGGGCGTCCCCGGCCCTCCCCGCGCCGTCCCCGGCCCTTCCTTTCCCCAGCCGTCCTCGAGCAGGTGTCGAACGGTCGCGCCCACGCTCGGCTGCGCACGTCCGACGTCTCCACGGAGGAGCCATGGCCGCCCCGATCCGACCCCCCGCCGCCGCCCCCGCAACCGCCGAAGCTGCCGCCCCCGCCACCGCGACCGGCACGCCGCCCCGTCGGCGCCCGGGCCTGCTCGGTCGGCCCCGCTGGTTCACGACCCTCTTCGGCACCGACATCTGGGAGCGCTTCAGCTTCTACGGGATGACCGCGATCCTCGTCCTCTACGCCACCGAGGACACCGACCGCGGCGGCCTCGGCATGTCCGCCGGCGACGCCTCGCTGCTGTACGGCCTGTACATGGCCTCAGTCTTCCTCGCCTCCGTGCCCGGCGGCTGGATAGGCGACCGCGTCCTCGGCGCCCGCCGCGCCGTCCTGTACGGCGGAGTGCTCATCGCCCTCGGCCATGTGTCGATGGCCGTCCCCGTCGGCCCCGCCCTCTACCCCGGCCTGCTCCTGATCGCCTGCGGCACCGGCCTGCTCAAGCCCAACATGGCCGGCCTGCTGAGCGCGTTCTACGACCGCGAGGACCGGACGGGCCGCGACGCCGGCTTCGCCGTCTTCTACATGAGCGTCCAGGTCAGCGCCCTGCTCGCGCCCATCGTCGTCGGCCTGCTCGGTGAGGGCGTCAACTGGCACCTCGGCTTCGGCGCCGCGGCCGTCGGCATGGGCCTCGGCCTGCTCCAGTACGTCCGCGGCTCCCGTCACTTCGGCGACACGGGCGGTGCCCCCGAACACTGCGCCGCCCCCGCAGAGCGCCGCCGCGTCGTGCGCGCCACCCTCGCCGTCACCACCCTCGTCGTCCTGGTCTACGGTGCCGACGCCGCCGCCGGCACCTTCCAGCTGGCCCATCTCATGGCCCTGATCGGCCTGTTGTGCGTCGTCCTCCCGGTCGTCTGCTTCTGGCGGCTGCTGCGCAACCCGCTGCTGACCGCCGCCGAACGCGTCCGCGTCCGCACGTACATCTGGCTCTTCGCCGCCTCGGCGGTCTTCTGGGCGCTGTTCCTCCAGGGCGGCTCGGCCTTCGCGCTGTTCGCCAAGCACGCCACCGACCGCGAGGTCTTCGGCCGCACCGTGCCGGCCAGCTGGTTCCAGGCAGCCATACCGCTGTTCGTCCTCGCTCTGGCACCGCTGTTCGCCTGGCTGTGGACCCGCGCGGGCGACCGCGTCCCGACGGCGGCGAAGTACGCCACCGGCATGGCGGCCACGGCCGCCGCCTACCTGGTCATGGCGGTCGCCGCGGCCCTCGCCGCGGACGGCGCGCGGGTGTCGCCGCTGTGGCTGCTGCTGGCCTTCCTGCTGCTCGCCGCCGGCGAGGTCGCCTTCGCCCCGATCGGGATGAGCGCCACCACGGCCATCGCCCCGGCCACCTTCGTCAGCCGGATGGTGGCGTTGTTCTGGCTGGCCGGCGCGCTCGGCGGCGGCGTCGGCGGCAACGCCCTGAAGGTCTCCGGCGACCAGGTCCCCGGCGCCGGTTACTTCCTCGCCCTGGGCGCCGCGGCCCTGGCCACCGGCACCGCCCTTCTGCTGTGGCGCCACCCCCTCACCCGCCGCCTCGGCGTCTGACCCCGCACGGACCGCCCCGCTCGCGCGTCCCGGGGCGCACGCGCGAACGGGACGGCCGCGCCCGGGTGACGGGGTACCGATCGGACCGGGGCCCTTCGCGACCGGCTAGCTTCCCAGCGAGCGCCGTCTGACGTTCGCCAGGTGCCGGGTGAAGACCTCACGGGCGTCGGGGGTGAGGGTGCGCAGGGCCACCAGCGCGGTGACGGCGACGTCGCACAGCTCCGACTGCACGTCGTCCCAGGTGTGCGTGGTGCCCTTGCGCGGGTTCTGGCCGGTCGCGCCGACCACCGCCTCGGCGACCTCGCCGACCTCCTCGGACAGCTTCAGAATGCGCAGCAGCAGGCCCTCGCGGCCGTCGGCCGGACGGCGCGCATCCAGCCAGCCGCACAGTGCGTCGACGGACTCCCAGAGGCCGGCGGGGGCGGGGGACGGGGGAGGAGAGAGGCGATCGCTCATGCGGCAGAGCCTGGCACAGCGCACCGACAGGGCTACTCCTCGAACAGCGGCTCCTGTTCGCCCTCCTTGAACTTGCGCAGCCGCCTGCTGCGCGCCCCCACGGCCACGATCGTCGCCGCCGCGGTCGCCGCGAACGCCGCCGGGATCATCCAGCCCCGGTTGACCGTGTGGCCGAGGGCGTGGTCGACGGAGAGCCGACCGGGGCCGGTGATGGCCAGACCCGCAGCGGTCAGGCCCAGGGTCGCGGCGTACTCGTAGCCGCCCTCCTGGTTGAAGAAGCCGCTCGGGGTGTGCACCGCCGCCGCGCCGGCCATCGCCCCGGCCGCCGCCGCGCCCGCCGCCGGCGTCGCCAGGCCGAGGGCCAGCAGCACGCCCCCGCCTGCCTCCGCCAGGCCCGCCGCCATCGCGCTCGCCTTGCCCGGCGCGTAGCCGATGGTCTCCATGAACTGGCCGGTGCCCTCGATCCCCCCGCCGCCGAACCAGCCGAACAGCTTCTGCGCGCCGTGCGCGGCCAGCACGCCGCCCGTGCCCAGCCGGAGGAGCAGCAGGCCCAGATCACGTCGGTCGTAAGCGTTCACGTCTCGTCTCCCGGAGCAGTCCATCGGCGCTGTCGACCGCACGGTCGTCCGGAGCGGTCGTCCGGAGCGGGCGGTCGGTGCGGGCGATCGGTGCGGTCGTTCGGCCGCGCTCGTCGGAGCCGCGGCGCCCGGCCACCTCACCGTCACATCTCCGGTCCCCACCGGCCCGTCGCCGGACGCCGTTCGGGTGGCGCGGGTGGCGTGGCCCCGGGAGCGGTACGACGCTGACAGGCATGACGATTCAGACCACCCGCCTCAGCAACCCCGCCGTCCGCGCCTTCGTCACCGCCGTGAACCACCACGACCGCGAGGGGTTCATGACGCTGCTCGCCCCCGGCGCGACCATGGCGGACGACGGTTCGGAGCGCGACCTCGCCGACTGGACTGACCGGGAGATCTTCTCCTCCAACGGGCACATGGAGGTCGACCGCGAGTCCGACGGCGGCCGCAGGCTCCTCGTCCGCTACCGCAACGACACCTGGGGCGAGATGCGCACCCGCTGGAGCTTCACCGTCGACCCCGACGGCCGGATCTCCCGCTTCGAGACCGGACAGGCGTGACGTCCGGTCACGGTCCGCCGGTGTACGCGGCAGCCGTTCCACGCCCCGGTGCGTCCCCGCGGTCCCCCGCGGGCCCACCCCCACCCGGTGGCACGGAACGGCTGCCGCATCCCCCCTGATCCCCCCTGGACATGGCTCACGGAAAGCCCTTCACCACATGTGAAGCTTTGGTGTAGAAGAGTTGAGCATAAGTCCCCTACCGGCCGCAATGGTGCGGATGTTCAAATTCCGGTTGTGTAGGGGTGGGTGCTTGACGAGCTGTCGGCGGGCTGTCTCCCGCCCACGTGCGGCATCGCCGTCGCCGGCGCCGTCGCGCACCGCGCGTTCGCCTCCAGCGGCAGCTCCGCCAATGTGCCGCACCGTGCGCGCCACGTCGCCACGTCGGCGACGTCCATCACCGGTCCGGGGCGACCTCCCCGTTCGCCGGGAGCCCCCGGTCCGCATGTCCTCGGTCCTCCCCGTCGCCGCCTTGCCGACGTCGATCCGGCCCCGCCGCGATCCCGTACGGGCGCCCGTCCGGCGACAGCGACTTCGTCAGCCCCGTCAGCGCGTGCCGGTCGCAATGCGGGCGACCGAGCGCGGGCGGGCGCGTGGGCGGACACCGACCCGTGGTCGATGACCCGGCCGCCCTGCACGCCCTGCTCCTGCATCCGCCGGTACGCCGCCCGTGCGCACGGGAACGCCCCGTCGAGGGTCGGCGTCCACCACGCGCCGCGAGGTGTCGTAGGACAGCTCCTCGACCGGCGCGCCGCCCGGCCCGAACGTCCCCGCGTCGTCGAAGAGCAGGTCGACCCGGCCGAAGCGCTCCACCGTGGCCGCGAGTTGCGCGGCCACGCCCCGCGGGCGTGAGACGTCCGTCCGCACCACGAGGGACTCGCCCGCCGCGCCACCGGGGCTCCCGCCACCCGCCTCCGCCGCACACGCGGCCGTCGCCCCCGGAGTCTCGGCGCGCCGCCCCGCGGCCACCACCGACCTGCCTCCGCGCAGCAGTTCCACGGCCACCGCGCGGCCGATACCGGAACCCGCCCCCGTCACCGCGGTGATCTCCGCCGTCCCGTCCGTTCGCTCGGCATTCACGGCCCCGCAGCGCACGGGAGGGTCCGCCATGCGGAACTCATACACCCGCCATCCGGATGATGTGTACGCGTCAACCAGGCGTCGTCCGCGGCCGCTCGAATGCTTCCCGCATCCACCGTCAGGGGAGGACCGAATGACACCCGAGGCCCGTCAGTCCCAGCACACCCTCGAACTCCGCGCGGCGGCACGCCACTTCGGCCGACGCCGATTCCTGACCACCACCGGTGCGGCCGCCGCGCTCGCCTTCTCCGTCCATCTGCCCACCGCCGGCACGGCCGCCGCCGCCGAACTCGACGCCGCCCGGATCGCCGACGACCCGTTCACCCTCGGCGTCGCCTCCGGCGACCCCGGGCCCGGCTCCGTGCTCCTGTGGACCCGGCTCGCCCCCGCTCCGTTCCAGCCCGACGGCGGCCTGCCCGCCCAACGGGTCGTCGTGCACTGGGAGGTGGCCCACGACGAGCGGTTCCGGCGCATCGCCAGACGCGGCACCGCGCTCGCCCACCCCGAGTTCCACCACACCGTCCACGTCGAGGTCGACCACCTGCGCCCCGACCGCGTGCTCTACTACCGCTTCCGGACGGGCCGTTGGATCAGCCCCACCGGCCGCACCCGCACCGCCCCCGCCCCGGACGGCACCCCCGGCTCCCTCACCCTCGCCGCAGTGTCCTGCCAGGCCTACCACGACGGCTACTTCACCCCGTACGCCCATCTCGCCGCCGACGACGTCGACATCGTCTTCCACCTCGGCGACTACCTCTACGAATACGCCGTCAACTCGGTGGGCGGCGCCCGCAACTACACCGACCGGACCCTGCCCGCCGTCTTCAACCGCGAGACGGTGACCCTGGAGGACTACCGCCTGCGCTACGCCCTCTACCGGTCCGACCCCGACCTGCGCGCCGCCCACGCCGCGCACCCCTTCGTCGTCACCTGGGACGACCACGAGACCGAGAACAACTACGCCGGCGACATCCCGGAGAACGGCGTCCCGCCGGAGGAGTTCCTGCTGCGCCGCGCCGCCGCCTACCGTGCCTACTGGGAGAACCAGCCGCTGCGCCGGCCCCAGCGGCCCGACGGACCCGACATGCGCCTCTACCGGCGTCTGCACTGGGGCCGGCTCGCCCAGTTCGACGTGCTCGACACCCGCCAGTACCGCAGCAACCAGGCCTACGGCGACGGCGCCCGCGTCCCCGGCTTCGAGTCCGACGACCCGGCGCGCACCATCACCGGCGCGCAACAGGAACGGTGGTTGCTCGACGGCTGGCGGTCCTCGCGTGCGCTGTGGAACGTCGTGCCGCAAGTCGTCTTCTCGCAGCGCAACTTCGACCTCACCAGCCCGTCCCGGGTGTCGATGGACGCCTGGGACGGCTACCGCGCCTCCCGGCGCCGCGTCCTCCAGGGGGCGCGGGCCGCCGGGATCGAGAACCTCATGGTCCTCACCGGTGACGTGCACGTCGGCTACGCCTTCGACATCAAGCAGGACTTCGACGACCCCGCCTCCCGCACCGTCGGCACCGAGGTCGTCGCCACCTCGATCGCCAGCGGCAAGGAAGGTGCCGAGCGGCCGGCCAACTGGCAGACGTACATGAGCGCCAACCCGCACCTGAAGTTCTACGACGGCCGCCGCGGCTACGTGACCGTCGGGCTCGGCAGGCGGGCGGCGCGGGCCGACTTCCGGACGGTGCCGTACGTGACCCGGCCCGGCGCGCCGGTCACGACGGCCGCGTCCTTCGTCGTCGAGGCGGGGAACCCGGGGCTCAGGCCGGCGTGAGCCGCGCCTCGGGGCCGGCCTCCGGGGCGCTCCGCGGATCGCCCTGCGAGCCGGTGTCCGGGCCGGATCCGGGGGCCTCGCCCGCCTCGCCCGGGTAGCGGACGCCGACGCGGTCCCGGATCGCGTCGAGCGTCCGCATCACGGCGAGCGTGCCGTCGAGCGGGACCAGCGGGGACTCCGTCTCGCCGGCCCGCACCGCCCGCATCACCTCGGCGGCCTCGTGTCTGAGGCTGTCGCGCGGGCCGTCGGCCGGGTCGGCGGTGAACTCCTCGGGGGCACGGCCGTCCCGGTGCAGCACGAAGGCGTCCGGGAAGAAGAAGCCGTACGGGATGTCGATCCGGCCCCGTGAACCGGTGATCGACGCGGAGGTCTGCGTGCCGCCCACGATGGAGCAGTGCACCGAAGCGAGAGCACCGCTCTCCCACGAGAGCACCGCCCCCGTCTGGAGATCGACGCCCTCCTTCGAGAGCGCCGCTCGCGCAGTGACGTCCGACGGCTCACCCAGCAGCAGATGCGCGAACGACACCGGATACACCCCCAGATCCAGCAGCGCGCCACCGCCCAGCTCCGGGTCCCGCAGCCGGTGCGAGGCCGGGAGCGGCCCCGCCAGCCCGAAGTCCGCCCGCACGCTGCGCACCTCGCCGATCGCGCCGTCGTCCACCAGTGCCTTCAGTCGCCGCACCAGCGGATTGCAGTACATCCACATTGCCTCCATGAGGAAGCGCCCGCCCCCGCGCGCCAACGCGACCAGCTCCTCCGCCTCGCGCACGTTCAGCGTGAACGGCTTCTCGCACAGCACGTGCCGCCCCGCCTCCAGGCACATCCCGGCCGCCACCCGGTGCGCCGAGTGCGGGGTGGCGACGTAGACGACGTCCACCTCCGCGTCCCGGGCCAGCGACTCCCAGTCGCCGTACGCCCGGGGGATCCCGAACCGCCCGGCGAACGCCTCCGCCGACTCCCGCGACCGTGATCCCACCGCCACGACCTCCGCGTCCGGCAGGTGGACCAGATCCGCCGTGAACGTCGCCGCGATCCCGCCGGTCGCCAGGATCCCCCAGCGCACCTTCTGCCTCGTCATTCGCCCACCCTCGCTCGTGTCCTGGCCCGTAGCGTACTGGGAGCGCTCCCATGGCGTCGCCGTCGGCCGGGCACTCCGTACGAGCTGAGAGCATAGGGAGCGCACGACGCGGAAAGGGAGGGGCCACATGCCCGAGGGTGGGGCGTCCATATCCGACTCGACATCGAGCGCAGCACCGGAGGCGGCCGTACCGGACGCGGACACGGCCGCCTCCGCCGTCCCCGGAAACGGGAGCCGCGGGGGCAGCGACCTCCCGGCCCGCCGCACCGCGGGCCGCGGGGCCCACGGCGCGGCCACGGGCGGCCGGGGGAGCGCGGGCCCCGGTGCGGCGGGCCGCACCAGCCTCCTGGTCACGCTGATCCTGGGCGGCCTGACCGCCACGCCCCCGCTGGCGATGGACATGTACCTCCCGTCCCTCCCGCAGGTCACCAGGGCCCTGCATGCGCCCGCCGCCACGGTCCAGCTCACCCTGACCGCGTGCCTGGCCGGCATGGCCCTCGGGCAGCTGGTCGTCGGCCCCCTGAGCGACCGGTGGGGACGGCGGCGCCCGCTGCTCACCGGCCTCGCCGTCTACGTCGTCGCCACCGCCCTGTGCGCCTTCGCGCCCACCGTCGAACTCCTGGTCGCCTTCCGCCTCGCCCAGGGCCTCGCCGGCGCGGCCGGCATCGTCATCGCCCGGGCCGTGGTGCGCGACCTCTACGACGGCGTCGCCATGGCCCGCTTCTTCTCCACCCTCATGCTGATCTCCGGGGTGGCGCCGGTCGTGGCCCCGCTCATCGGCGGGCAGATCCTCCGGGTGACGGACTGGCGCGGCGTCTTCGTCGTCCTCACCGGCGTCGGGGTACTGCTCGCGGCCGTGGTCTGGGCGAGACTCCCGGAGACGCTGGCCCCCGCCGACCGCCACGGCGGCGGCATCGGCGAGACTCTCACCACGATGCGCCGGCTGCTCGCCGACCGCGCCTTCACCGGCTACATGCTCGCCGGCGGATTCGCCTTCGCGGCCCTCTTCGCCTACATCGCGGCCTCCCCGTTCGTCGTCCAGGAGATCCACGGCGCCTCCCCGCAGACGTTCAGCCTGCTCTTCGGGCTCAACTCGGTCGGCCTGGTCGTCGCCGGGCAGATCAACGGCAAGGTGCTCGTCGGCCGTGTCCGCCTGGACCGGGTGCTCGGCCTCGGCCTCGCCGTCGTCATCTCCGCCGCGGGGGCGCTGCTGCTGATGTCCCTCGGCGTGTTCGGCGAGGTGGGGCTCGCACCCGTGGCCGCGGCGCTGTTCGTGCTGATGTCCGCGATGGGCGTCACCCTGCCCAACACCCAGGCGCTCGCCCTGATGCGCACCAAGCACGCCGCCGGTTCCGCCTCCGCGCTGCTCGGCACGTCCTCCTACCTCATCGGTGCGATCGCCTCCCCGCTGGTCGGCATCGCCGGGGAGGACACCGCCGTCCCGATGGCCGTCGTCCAACTGGCCGCCGCCCTGGTGGCGCTCGCCTGCTTCGTGGGCATGTGCCGCCCCGGACGCGGGCACACGGGCGCGGAGCACCCGGCCGGCGACGAGAGGGTGGGGGAGGACAACTGAGCACACCGAGACTGCGTCCCGGCACACCGGAACGCGCCGGACTCGACCCCGAGGAGCTCCGGCACCTCGTCCGGGAGGTCCACGCCCTCACCACCGGCCGACGCCCCTGGGCCGCGGGCGCCGTCGTGGTCGTCGGCCGCGGCCCGGTGCTAGCCGTCCAGGAGGCGGCGGGCTGGGCCGTGCGCTACGCGGCGTACGACGAGGAGGCCGAGGCACCCGTCGAACTGCCGCCGTCCGCACGCGTGCCCATGACCGTGGACACCCGTTTCGACCTCGCGTCCCTCACCAAACTGTTCACCGCCGTGGCCGCCGTGCAGCAGATCGAGCGGGGCACGCTGGGCATCGACGCGCGCGTCGGCGCGTACCTGCCGGACTTCCCAGCGGCCGTCCGGTACGGCATCACCGTGCGGCAACTGCTCACCCACACCTCCGGGCTGCGCCCCGAACTCCCGCTGTACGACTGTGCCGACGACGAGCAACGCCTGGCGCTGCTGCGCGTCGAGCCGCCGGTCGGGGTGCCCGGCACGTACTGCTACTCCGACCTGAACATGCTGCTCCTCCAGCACCTCCTGGAACGCCTTACCGGCCGCACCCTCGACACCCTCGTCCACGACGGCATCACCCGCCCGCTCGGCATGACGTCCACGGAATTCGGCCCCTGCACCGGCGCGGCGGCCACGGAGGACCAACGCCGGCCGTGGGCCAAGGCGGACCGCGGCATGCTGCGGGGCGAGGTCCACGACGAGAACGCCTGGGCCCTGGGCGGCGTCGCGGGCCACGCCGGCCTGTTCTCCACCGGCGGCGACCTGGCGATCTTCTGCCGCACCCTCCTGGCGGGCGGCTCCTACGGCCCCGCCCGCATCCTCGGCCGCGACTTCGTCGACCTGCTCTTCACGCCGCCGGGCCTGGGCTTCGCCGTGGACCAGCCGTGGTTCATGGGGGAGCTGGCGGGGCGCGGGGCCGCGGGGCACACCGGCTTCACGGGCACGTCCCTGGTCCTGGACCGGACCACGGACACGTTCCTGATCCTCCTCGCCAACACGGTCCACCCCCGCCGACGTCCGACCCCCGACAACGGCCCCCGGGCCGCGGCGGCGACCCGGGTGGCTCGGGCGGTGTGGGGGAGGGGAGGACCGGAGTGAGGGGCAGAGTGAGGGACGGGGTGAGGGGCGGGGTGAGTGGTGCTGTCCGGCGGGCGGTGGCTGGGGGTAGTGAGCGGTGCTCTCGGTGATGCTGCTCTCGGTAAGCGGTGCTCTTGCCGGTGGGCGGTGCCCTCGCTGAGCGGTGAGCGGTGCTCTAGGTAACGGGGTGCGCTGTGTGAGGGTGCACGCTGGGTGAGCGGTGCTCATCCTCGCGGGTGGTGGCCGCTTTCGTGAGCGATGCTCTTACTGGTGAGCGGTGTGGAGCCGTGCGGAGCGGTGTCTGTCCCGCGGTGTGGAGCGGTGTCTGTCTCGGGGAGTGGCGGCCCGCGTTCCGCAATGCGGCGGCGATCGCGTCGTGAGCAGTGCTCACGTCTGCGGGCGGCGGTCGCCTCGGTGAGCGCTGCTCCTGCAGCTGAGCGGTGCTCTCGGCGACCGCTGCGCGCCGTGTGAGCGGTGCACACGTGCTCCCGGGCGTTGGCCGCGTCAGCGATCGCGGTCCTGGGAGCACCCCGGCAGGGAGAACGGCGGCGCCCACGGCGGTAGACCGGGTGTCCCCGCCACGGCTAATGGTCGGCCGGTGGCCACGCATCGCCCCAGTCGGCGTCGCGGGCCGCCCGGTACAGGTCGCCGTGGCGTTTGGTGACCGTGGCACGGCGCAGGGAGGAGTCCGTTTCGCAGAGGTCGAGGAGGACCTGACCCTTGCGGATCTGGGGGCGGCGGACGACGCGTGCGGGGGCGGGGGTGACGGGCAGGCGGGTGGCGGCGACGTAGCTGAACTTCTCGTCCTCGTAGGCGAGGGAGCCCCCCTTGACCTGCCGGTGCAGTGAGGAACGGCTGACCCTGGCCGAGAAGTGGCACCAGTCCGCGCCCGGGGTGATGGGGCAGGCGGCGCTGTGCGGGCAGGGAGCGGCGACGTGGAAGCCCGCCGAGATCAGTCGGTCACGGGCCTCGATGACGCGGGCGTAGCCGTCGGGAGTGCCGGGCTCGACGATCACGACGGCCTGCGCGGCAGTCGCGGCGGCGTCGATCAGGGCGGCGCGGTCGGGGGCGGTGAGCTCGTTGAGGACGTAGGAGACAGTGACGAGGTCGGTGCTCTCGACGGTGAGCGCCGATCCGATGCGAGAGCGCTGCCAGCGGGCGCCCTTCAGCGCGGGGTTCGCGGCGGCGAGCTCCCGGCCGAGGGCGAGTGCGGGCTCGGCCCAGTCGAGCACGGTCACGGGCCGTTCGCCGTCCCAGGTCGCGCTCACGGCCCAGGCCGCGGCGCCGGTCCCGCCGCCGACGTCCACATGACCGCCGGGAACCCACCCCGCCACCGCCTCGGCGAACGCCTCCAGCGCCGACCGCACGGCCTCGAACGTCGCGGGCATCCGGTACGCGGCGTACGCGGCCACGTCGGCGCGGTCCCGGAGGATGGGGGCGTCGGTGGGGGTGACCCCGCGGTAGTTGGCGATCAGCCGCTCGACGGCCTGCGTGGCCTGCCGCGGCGGGAGACCGTCGAGCAGCCCGGCGAGCGCGCCGCGCAGGGTCTCGGCGGTGGGGGCGGGGGCGGGGGCGTTCACCTGGCGATTCTACGGGCGGACGGGGGACGGAAGCACAGCTCGTTGTCGAGACGGCCGCTCGCCATGGAGGCCACTGCTCACTGCGGAGACCGCTGCTCGCCGACACGGGCGCCGCGTGCAGGTACGAGCACCGCTCACCCTCGAGTCGATACCCGCCGCGCGCCCCGCCTCACCTCGCCCCGTCCCGCCCCGCATGAGCACTGCACACCACTGTGAGCACTGCTCGCCACGCCCCGGGGCGAGCACCGCTCTCCATGCGGTTTCCCCACCGCTTGGGGTCTCCCTGTCGCTTCGGGTCTCCAGCCGCTGCTCCCGCCGCTCTCCCCCCAGCGGGCGCTCCCGTCGCCCCTACCGCTTCTGGTCCGTCTACCGCTTCTGGTCCCCTACCGCTTCTGGTCCTCCTGTTTTCTGCCCCTCCTGCCCCTGGTCCTCCTGCCCCTGGTCCTCCTGTCGTTTCTGCTGGAGCTTGCGCAGCAGTTCCCGTTTCTGGGCCTGCGGGTCCCGGCCGCCGCCGACGCGGCCGCCGCGTTCGCCGCCGCGCAGTGCCTCGCGGCCGAGGTGCTGCCGGGTGCCGCCGACACCGAGCATGTTTCCGGCTCCGCCTCGGGTCATGGTGATCCCCTTTCCTTGCATCCCGCCACAGTGACGAGACGTATCGTCTCGCATTCGACCCTCACACTGTCCGGCGAGACGGAGCGTCTTGTCAACCTGATAAGTTCGACCCATGGCCCCGAACAAGTCCGCCAAGTCCGCGCAGCCTCCCCGAGACACCCCCCAGCACACCTCCCGCGACAGGACGACTCCCGACGCCACCCGTCGCAGCGAGCGCTCCCGGCGCGCCATCTACGCCGCCGCCCTCTCCCTCGTCGCGGAGGTCGGCTACCCGAAGACCACGATCGAGGGCATCGCCGCCCGCGCAGGCGTCGGCAAGCAGACGATCTACCGCTGGTGGCCGTCGAAGGCGGACGTCCTGCTGGAGGCGTTCCTCGAACTGAGCGAGCAGGCCGCCCGGGCCTCCGGCCAGGAGCCGCACGTCTTCCCGGACACCGGTGACCTTGCCGCCGACCTCAAGCTGGTCCTGCGCGCCACGGTCGACGAGTTGCGGGACCCCACGTTCGAGGCGCCGACGCGTGCGCTGGCCGCCGAGGGCGTCGTCAACGAGGAGCTCGGGCGCAGGTTCGTGGCCAGGCTGCTGGAACCGCAGTTGCAGCTGTACGTCGAGCGGCTGCGCTCCGCGCAGGAGACCGGTCAGGTGCGCCCGGAGATCGACCCGCGCATCGCCCTGGAGCTCTTCGTCTCCCCGCTCGCCCAGCGCTGGCTCCAATACACGGGCCCGATCACCTACGAGTACACCGACACCCTCGTCGACTACGCCCTCAACGGCCTCGCGCCCCGCTGACCGCCCCACCGCACCCCGCCTTCTTCAGTCCGCCACCCCCTTCCTCACCCCTCCACCCGGCCACCCCCTTCTTCACCCCCCTCCACCCGGCTTCACCCCCCTCCACCCGGCCACCCCCTCGTGGCCCACCCCCTTCGCCCCACCGGCACCCCCCTCGTCCCCTGCGGCCCCCCTCGTCCCACCTGGGCGGATTGTGCGCTACGGCCCCCCGATGCGCAGGATGGTGGGACCATAGGGCATGCTGTTCCGCACGACGGCGAGGCGAGGGGATAGATGAGCGCGGAGTTCGGCGGCCGGACCGGCCGGCAGGGCAAACTCACCCAGTGGCTGCGAGGACGCCGCCCGAAGCAGGCCGCCGACGAAGGCGGCCGTGAGACCCTGCTGCTCGCCGCCGCCGCCGCGGGACTGCCGCTGGCGCCCGCCGCGCACCCGGCCGGATACCGCTGCTCCTGCGACCGGGTCGGCTGTCCCACCCCCGCCCGGCACCCGGTCTCCTTCGCCTGGCAGACGCAGTCCACCACCGACAGCGCCCAGATCGAGCGCTGGGCCCGCCACCAGCCGCAGGCCAACTTCATCACCGCGACCGGCATGGTGCACGACGTTCTCGACGTGCCCCTGGATGCCGGTCGCGCCGCGTTGGAGCGCCTGCTCGCGGCCGGTGTCGAGGTCGGCCCGGTCGCGGAGAGCGACGACGGGCGCATGCTGTTCTTCACCCTCACCCGCGGCACCCCCGAGGACGAGGACGAGTGGTGGCCGTGCGAGCTGGACTGCCACCCGGAGACCATGGACGAGCATCCCGGCCTGCGCTGGCACTGCCGCGGCTCCTATGTGCTGGTGCCGCCCGCCCGGCTGCCCGGTGACGACGACCAGTCGGTGCACTGGGTGCGCGGCCCGGAGCATCCGCTGCCCGACCCGCTGAGCCTGCTGGAGGTCCTCACCGACTCCTGCGCCCGCTACGTCGGCGACACCGACCACCCGACCTCGGCCTGGCCCCTGCGCCACTGAGCGCGGCGTGCCTACTCGCCCTTCGCCGACGTCAGCCCCTGGATCCGCCCCAGGATCTCCACTCGGCCCGCGTCCGCGCCCGGGTCCAGCGCCACCTCGTTCGAGACGAACTCCATCGTCAGCGACTGCTTGATCTCGCCGGTCGTGAGCGCCAGCACGTCCTTGTTCGGCTCCGGCACCGACGTACCCGCGGCGGCGGTCTGCTTCTCGAAGTGGCGCGTGGTGAAGAACACCAGGGCCCCGCCGTCCCCGGTGCGCAACGCCAGCGGAGCGTAGGCGCCGCGCGTCACCGGCTCGTCGATGTACTGCGTGGCGAGGCCCGGCCGCACCGACCGCTTCTTGCGCAGCGCCCGCCAGGAGCTGGTGTGCGCACCCGGGGCGAAGGCGGTCCCGCCGTTCTTCAGGTAGTTCGCGTACTCCCGGCTCAACTCACCCGGTCTGACCACCAGTTCGGTGGAGTTCGCGGGGACGGCCTCGGCCCAGCCGTCCTTGTCGGTCTTGAACTCCGGTACGTCGTCCGGCGCGACCAGCGTCAGATACGCCACCTGCCAGGTCTCGTCCAGGCCGTTGCGGGTGAACACCAGCAGCCAGCGGGCCTCGCCGCCCTTGTTGCCCGCCGCGTCGGCGAGGAACCAGCGGGGCCAGCCCGCCTTCTTGGGGATGGTGAACCGCGCGTCCGTCAGCTCCAGCGGCGCGTGGGAGGGATTGCCGCCCGGGTTGTTGGCCCGCCCCGCCTTCAGCCGTGCCGCGTCGATGTCGGCGAGCGCGCCGGTGGTGCGGTCGGCGTCCAGGGAACTGTCGTACGCCTTGTCCGCCTTGTTGTAGGCGGCGGTGAACTCCCGCAGCGCCTCGGCGGCCTCGGCACGGGTGGTGGCCGGGAGCACCTCGCGCTCGCCGTGCACCACCACACAGCCGCTCGCCGTCAACGACAAGACGGTCACCGACGCCGCCAGCAGCGCACCGCGGTCAGGCCTGCGGAGCCTTCGAAGGCCGAGATCCCTGCTCATCCGGTTCCTTCACCTTCCCCTTCCCGGAGGCGAACCCTACCGGGGCGAGGAACAGCGCGAGCGTGGGGACCAGGTACAGCAGCCACACCGTGACCTGGAGGACGGTCGGGTCGGGCTGGAAGTTGAATACGCCCTTGAGCAGGGTGCCGTACCAGCTGTCCGGCGGGACGGCGCCACTGACGTCGAAGGCCAGGTCCGTCAGCCCCGGCAGCCAGTCCGCCTCCTGAAGGTCGTGGAAGCCGTACGCGAGCACGCCCGCCGCGACGACGACCAGCAGGGCGCCGGTCCAGGTGAAGAACCTGGCGAGGTTGATCCGCAGCGCGCCCCGGTAGAACAACCAGCCGAGGAGCACCGCCGTGGCCAGGCCCAGGGCGACCCCGATCAGCGGGCGGGGGCTGCCGTCACCGGCCGCGTGCACCGACGCCCACACGAAAAGGGCCGTCTCCAGGCCCTCCCGGCCCACGGCGAGGAAGGCGGTGGCGACCAGCGCCCCCGTGCCCATCGCGAGGGCGGCGTCCAGCTTTCCGTGCAGCTCCGCCTTCAGGTGCCGGGCGGTGCGGCGCATCCAGAACACCATCCACGTCACCAGGCACACCGCGAGGATCGACAACGAGCCTCCGAGCGCCTCCTGTGCCTCGAAGGTCAGCTCCTGGGAGCCGAATTCGAGGGCGCAGCCGAAGCCGAGCGCCAGGGCGACGGCGACCCCGATGCCCGTCCAGACCGGCTTGAGGGCATCCCGGCGTCCGGTCTTGACGAGGTAGGCGATCAGGATGCAGACGACGAGACTCGCCTCCAGTCCCTCGCGCAGACCGATCAGGTAGTTGGAGAACACGCTCAGGCCCCCTCGAACAACTGCCGGCCCCACCAGTCGTCCCGGTCGCGCACCCCGGGCGGGACCGCGAACACCGCCGAACCGACGTGCTGGATGTACTCGTTGAGCGCGTCGGTGGCCAGGCTCCGCTGGATCCTGATGAACCCGGTGCGCGGGTCGCGCTGGTACGCGAGGAAGAACAGGCCGGCGTCCAGGCGGCCGAGGCCGTCCGTGCCGTCGGTGAAGGAGTAGCCGCGGCGCAGGAGGGTCGCCCCGCCGTTGGCGTCGGGGTGGGCGAGCCGCACGTGCGCGTCGGGCTTCATCGCCTTGAGGAACGGCTCGTCGCGCTCCTTGGATGTGCCGACCGGCGCGCCCTCGCCCTTGTCGCGGCCGAAGATGTCCTCCTGCTCCTGGAGCGAGGTGCGGTCCCAGGTCTCGATGTGCATGCGGATGCGCCGGGCGACGAGGTAGGAACCGCCCGTCATCCAGTCCGGCCCGTCCTTCGCGCCGACCCACACGAACTTCTCCAGCCGGTCCTTCTCGGTGCCGGAGATGTTGCGCGTGCCGTCCTTGAAGCCGAACAGGTTGCGCGGTGTCTGCGCGTCGGGCGTGGTGGAGGAGGTCTTGCCGAAGCCGAGCTGGGACCAGCGCACGACGACCTTGCCGAATCCGATGCGGGCCAGGTTGCGGATCGCGTGCACCGCGACCTGCGGGTCGTCCGCGCACGCCTGCACGCACAGGTCCCCGCCGCTGCGGGCCCGGTCGAGGTTGTCCCCGGGGAACTTCGGCAGGTCGACCAGCGCTTCGGGGCGCCGGTCGACGAGGCCGAACCTGCTGAACAGCGAGGGCCCGAAGCCGATCGTCAGGGTCAGCCGGGACGGCTTGAGGCCCAGCGCCTCACCGGTGTCGTCCGGAGGCGCCTCGGCGAGCCCTCCGTACGCGCCCTCGCCGACCGGCTTCCCGGCGGTCATCCTGCGGGCCGCCTCCGTCCAGTCCTTGAGGAGCTGCACGAACTCGGCGCGGTTGTCGCTCCGTACGTCGAACGCGGCGAAATGCAGCCGGTCCTGCACCGGGGTGGCGATGCCCGCCTGGTGCGGGCCGTGGAACTCCACCGCCGCGCCCGCCGCGGCCCCGGCCGGCTGTGCGTCGTCGCCGGTGCGGGCCATCGCCGCGCCGCCGGCCGCGGCGGCGCCGAGCGCGAGACCGGCACCGCCCCAGCCGAGCAGGGAGCGCCGCGAGGGGGTGGCCGGAGTGCTGTCCGTGTCCGTCATGGCCGTGTCCCCCGCCCCTACTTCACGACGGCGGCCGCGAGCCGGGAAAGCGGCTCCGCGAGCGCGTTGACCGCGTCCGACAGCTCCTTGCGGTCGGCCTTGCCGACCTTGTCGTACGAGATGAAGTCGTAGGACTCCTTGTCCGCGCGGTACTGGTCCAGCAGCGTGTGCAACGCGGCGAACTGCTCGTCGAGTTCCTTCACCAGCGCGGCGTCGTTCTCCCGCGCGACCGGCTTGAGCAGGTCGTAGGACTTCTGGGCGCCCTCGACGTTGGCCTTGAAGTCGACGAGGTCGGTGTGCGAGTAGCGCTCCTCCTCGCCGGTGACCTTGCCGGTGGCGACCTCGTCGAGGAGTTCCTTGGCGCCGTTGGCCATGGAGGTCGGGGTGATCTCGGCCTTGCCGACCCGGTTCTGCCAGTCCTCGAGGTCGGTGATCAGCAGTCCGGCGAGTTCCTTCTCCCGGTCGCCGATCTTCTTGTCCTGCCAGAGGGCCTTCTCCAGGCGGTGCCAGCCGGTCCAGTCGGTCGCCGGGTCCTGGCCGTCCTCGAGGCCGTCCTCGCGGACGTCGACCTTCGGGTCGATGTCGCCGAAGGACTCGGCGACCGGTTCGGTGCGCTCCCAGCCGATGCGGGAGGGCGCGTACGCCTTCTTCGCGGCCTCGAGGTCGCCGTCCTTGACGGCCTCGGCGAACTCCTGGGCCTTCGGCAGGGTTTGGTCGGCCTGCGTCTGGACGTACTCACGGTAGGCGGCCACGGCCCTGTCCAGCCGTGGGTCGCGCTGGACGGCCTTGCCGCCGGTGGCCCTGACGGCCTGGCGGATGCCCTTGCCGCGCATCCCCGGCTTGCAGGCGATGCTGTACTCGCCGGCCTTCACCTCGGCGGTGACGCGCTGCTTGGTGCCGGGGCCGATGTTCTCCCGCTCGGTGACGACACGGTCGTCGGGGAACAGGATGTAGACCTCGGTGACCTTGGAGCCCTTGTTCTCGATGGCGAGTTCGACGCGCCCGGCCGGGAACTCCTTCTTCGACACCTCGCACGTGTCGTCCGTCGCGGTCACCTCGACCACCTGGTCGCCGTCCCCGCCGGCGCCCTTCTCGGTGCAGCCGGTGACGGCGGCGAGGGCGGCCGCGGTGGCCGCGGCGGTGAGGACGGAGAGTCTGGCGGGTCGCATGGAGGCTCCCAGGTGGCCGGAAAGAAGACGTGATGCCCCCCGAGTAAGGTGAGGCTCGCCTAACATACCGAAGGCTGGGTGCAGCGATACCCGCTCATACAGTGATCCACCTCTCATGGACGGTGGATGAGCACGAGCCGGTTACGGTGGCTCAAAACGGTTGCCATGGTCGGGTCAAGGAATCGTCGGTGCGGGTCAAGCACAGGTCAACTCCCGACCGCGGCCGTGCGGTGGCCGGAGTGCGGCGACCGCGGACGAGGACGACCTCGCCGCCCGCGCGATGCTTGAATGCCCCCGTGACTGACTACGACGTGCTGCGCGTCTTCTGCGGCCCCCGTGGCGGATACGGCAACGAACTCGGCGTCGTCCGCGACGGTTCCGTGCTGCCCGAACCGAGCGACCGGCAGGACCTCGCCGCGAAACTCGGTTTCAGCGAGACCGTGTTCGTCGACGACCCCGAGCGCGGGGTGATCGACATCTACACCCCGACGGTGCGCCTGCCCTTCGCCGGCCACCCCTGCGTCGGCACCGCCTGGCTGCTCGACGTGCCGGAACTCGTCACCCCGGCCGGGGTGGTGGGCGCCCGGCAGGACGGGGAGTTCTGCTGGATCGAGGCGCGGGCGGAATGGGTGCCGCCGCGCACCCTGCGCCAGTACGTCACCGCCGCCGAGGTCGACGACCTGAGCGTGCCGCCACCAGGGGAGTGGGTCTACGCCTGGGCCTGGGAGGACGAACCGGCCGGCCGGGTGCGGGCCCGCGCCTTCCCCGGCCGCGACGACGGCATCGAGGAGGACGAGGCCACGGGTGCCGCCGCCCTCCTGCTCACCGACCGCCTGGGCCGCGCCCTGAACATCACCCAGGGCACCGGCTCCCAGATCCTCACCGCCCCGCAGCCGGACGGCTGGACGGAGGTCGGCGGGCGGGTGTACCTGGAGCGCTGAGCCGCGCAGAGGCAAAACGCTGAGCGGCGGAGAGGCAAAGCGCCGGGCGGCGGAGAGGTAACGGGCCGGGTGGGAGAGGGGACGCGCCGGGCGGGGAGCCGGGGCGCGGCGAATGCCGGGGCGCTCCCCGCGGCGGAGCCGGCCGCGTCACGCCCACCGTCACGCCGACAGCGGGAACTCCTCGCCCAAGGCCCGGAAGACCGCCGAGTTCAGGGCGAAGGCGCGCCGGCACTCGGCCACGATCCGCTGCTTCTCCAGGTCGTCCGCCCGCACCCCGTCCAGCAGCTCCCGGTAACCCCGCTTGAAGGCAGCCGGGTTGGGGATCTCCTCGAAGACGTAGAAGCGCACCCCGTCGCCCTTGCGCGCGAAGCCCCACGTCTTCTCCGCCTTGGCGCGGATGATCTGCCCGCCGGACAGATCGCCCAGGTAGCGGGTGTAGTGGTGGGCCACGTAACCGGCCGGCCAGTCCCGCGCACAGTGGGCGACGCGCTCGGCGTAGACGCGCGTCGCGGGCAGCGCGGCCAGGGTCGAGCGCCAGCCGGGGCCGCGCAGATGCGTCAGGTCCCGCTCCAGCGAGGCCAGCCGGAACAGCTCCGGCCGTATGAACGGCCCGGCCACCGGATCCGACGCAAGGCGCCGCGCGCCGGACTCCAGCGCCTCGTACACGAACCACAGCTGCTCGGTGTAGCGCGCGTACGCCTCCACTCCCAGTCGGCCGCCCAGCAGGTCGCTCATGAAGGCCGAGGTCTCCGCCTCCACGTGCTGCTCGTGCGAGGCGGTGCGGATGAGCGTCGAGAAGGAGTCCATGAGTCCAGATCCTCCGAGTGGGGCGAGCCCGAGTCAATACCTTGCCGACAGGGCGTCGGCAACTTCCTGCCCTCCCACGGCGCGGAACGGCCCGCCCTCCGGGGAGAGCGGGCCACGGCGGTCACCGGAACCGGGCGGTCACGGCAGCGTCAGGATCTCCGCTCCGGTGTCCGTCACCACCAGCGTGTGCTCGAACTGGGCGGTGCGCCGGCGGTCCTTGGTGACGACCGTCCACCCGTCGTCCCACATGTCGTACTCGTGGGTCCCCAGCGTCAGCATCGGCTCGATGGTGAAGGTCATCCCCGGCTGGATGACCGTCGTCGCGTGCGGGCTGTCGTAGTGCGGGATGATCAGACCCGAGTGGAACGAGCTGTTGATGCCGTGACCGGTGAAGTCCCGCACCACCCCGTAGCCGAAGCGCTTGGCGTACGACTCGATGACCCGGCCGATGACATTGATCTGCCGGCCCGGCCGCACCGCCTTGATCGCCCGGTTCAGCGCCTCACGGGTGCGCTCGACCAGCAGCCGGCTCTCCTCGTCCACGTCGCCCACCAGGTACGTGGCGTTGTTGTCGCCATGCACCCCGCCGATGTACGCGGTCACGTCCAGGTTCACGATGTCGCCGTCGCGCAGCACCGTCGAGTCCGGGATGCCGTGGCAGATCACCTCGTTGACCGAGGTGCACAGCGACTTGGGGAAACCGCGGTAGCCCAGCGTCGACGGGTAGGCGCCGTGGTCGCACATGAAGTCGTGCGCCACCCGGTCCAGCTCGTCGGTGGTGACCCCGGGCGCGATGTGCTTGGCGGCCTCCGCCATCGCCCGCGCCGCGATCCGCCCGGCGACCCGCATCGCCTCGATCGTCTCGGGCGTCTGCACCTCCGGCCCGGTGTACGGCGTGGGCGCGGGCTTGCCGACGTACTCGGGCCGGCGGATGTTTCCGGGTACGGAACGGGTGGGAGACAGCTCCCCTGGGACGAGCAGCGACTGGCCAGACATGCCAGCGAGTCTAAGTCAGCGGCGATGGGGGACCATCTTCCGTGGCGAAAGGAGCCGGTCATGCCCCTGTTCAAGAAGCGGACGGTCGGAAAGCCGGGCGAGTGGTACTACTGCCTGGAGCACAAGAAGGTCGAGGAGGGCCCGGACTGCCCCGGCAAGGACCGCTTCGGCCCGTACGCGAGCCGCACGGAGGCCGAGCACGCGATGGAGACGGCCCGCGAGCGCAACCTCCAGTGGGAGAACGACCCCAAGTGGCACGACGCCCCCGCGGGCGAACGGGACGCCGACTGACCGCACCACCCCTGGGCGCCGGCTGACCGCACCGCCCCTGGGTGCCGGCTGACCGCACTGCCCCCGGGCGCCGGCTCCGCGCCGCTCCCGCCCCGTGCGCCGACGACGACGCGATTTCCGCGGCCCACCGCCGCGGGGCGACCGTCGCGGGGCGCCGGGGAGGGCGCGCGTCCCGGCGCCGGCCCGCGTCACCAGCGGGTCGGAGGCGGTGCCGTCAGGAGGTCGGCCAGGCGCGACAGCCGGTCGCGGAAGCGGCGGCGGCCGCGGGGAGCCGGCAGGGCGTTCTCCCCCGCCGCCGCGCTCACCAGGTGCTGCACCGAGTCCAGGTCCAGCTCGGAGCCGTCCGGGACGGCCAGGGTCTCGTGGGCCATCGCCGGGAGCGCGCCCTCGCCCGGGCCCAGGGCCAGGACCGTCGCACCCGCCCGGCGGGCGTCCGACACGCGCTCCAGCAGCGGGTCGGCGGGCCCGTCGGGCGCCACCACCAGCAGCGTCTCGCCCCGCCGCGCCGCCTCCAGCCGTCCCAGCCCGACCGCCAGATGGGCCGGGTCCGAGGGGCGGGCGTCGTGCCGGACCAGCGTCGGCGCCAGCTCCGGCGTGCCCGACCAGGCGGCCTCGTCCACCAGGTGCGCCGCCAGGTGCCACGGCTCGTAGTCCCGCGTGCCCACCAGCAGCAGCCCGCCGCCGTGCGACACCACCGACCCCCGCAGCGCCCCCGCGAACCGCCGGGTGGCCCCCAGCCACTCGGTGCCGGCGAGCACTTCCCGCAGCAGCGCGACCCGTACCGCATCCATACGGCCGCATCCTGCCCCAACCCCCAGGGGCCGCACCGGGCGTTCGGCGCGCATTCGCCCCATCCGGGCACGGCGGGCGCATCCGTACGAAGTCCCACCGGGGCCGCGTGGGCCCCGCCCGTGACGGGGCTCACGCGGCCCCGAAAGCCCGGCCGGGCGGACGTAGAGTCGGCGCATGACCTCAACCGACAGCGCACAGCAGCCCGTCAAGGCCCCCGCCAAGGACCCCTGGGACCTGCCCGACGTCTCCGGGCTCGTCGTGGGTGTGCTCGGCGGGACCGGGCCGCAGGGCAAGGGCCTGGCCCTCCGGCTCGCCAAGGCCGGCCAGAAGGTGATCATCGGCTCCCGCGCGGCCGAGCGCGCCCGGTCCGCCGCCGAGGACCTCGGTCACGGCGTCGAGGGCGCGGACAACGCCGAGACCGCCCGCCGCGCCGACATCGTGATCGTCGCCGTGCCCTGGGACGGACACGCCAAGACGCTCGAGTCCCTGCGCGAGGAACTCGCCGGCAAGCTGGTCGTCGACTGCGTCAACCCGCTCGGCTTCGACAAGAAGGGCGCCTACGCGCTCCAGCCCGAGGAGGGCAGCGCCGCCGAACAGGCCGCCGCGCTGCTGCCGGACTCGCGGGTCACCGCCGCCTTCCACCATCTGTCCGCGGTCCTCCTCCAGGATCCGAAGATCGACGAGATCGACACCGACGTCATGGTGCTCGGCGAGGAGCGGGCCGACGTGGAGATCGTGCAGGCGCTGGCCGGCCGGATCCCCGGCATGCGCGGCGTCTTCGCGGGCCGGCTCCGCAACGCCCACCAGGTGGAGGCGCTGGTCGCCAACCTGATCTCCGTCAACCGCCGCTACAAGGCACACGCCGGGCTCCGCGTCACCGACGTGTGAACCGATGGGGGACACTGGTCGCCGTAGCAGTGTCCCCCGCCCCCCGGAAGGAGCCGACGCCATGCCCCGCCTCGCCCTCTACGCCCTCGCCGTCTGCCTGCTCGCCGTCACGGCGGCCGTCGTCTCCTTCGTGCGCGACAGTGTCCTCATCGGCGTCGTGTGGGTGCTGCTGGCGGGCCTGTCGTCCAACATGACCTGGTACTACCTGAAGCGGGGCCGCGCGGCGCAGAACGACGGCGCCGCCGGCTGACCGGCCTCACGAGCCGGCCGAGCACAACTCGTTCGTCCCCCGCCAGAAGCGGAACAGCTCGAAACCGCAGTACGTGTCGACATCGCGGACGCCCAGCGCCTCCAGCAGCGAGTCGACCACCCCGAAGAACGCGCCGTTCACCGCGGGCACCCACAGCAGCGCGAACACGAACAGCAGACCGAACGGGGCGAACGGCTCCACCTGGCGCCGCACGCCGTACGACAGCCAGGGCTCGATCACCCCGTAGCCGTCCAGCCCCGGCACCGGCAGGAAGTTCAGGATCGCGGCCGTCACCTGGAGCAGCGCCAGGAAGGCCAGCGCGAACCGGAAGTCCGCCGGCACGCCGTCCAGCGCGTCCAGCCAGAACGGCGCCGTGCAGACGATCGCGAACAGGACGTTCGTCAGCGGACCCGCCGCCGAGATCAGGCTGTGCCGCCACCGGCCCCGGATCCGCCCCCGCTCGATGAACACCGCGCCGCCCGGCAGACCGATCCCGCCCATGATCACGAACAGCACGGGCAGCACGATGCTCAGCAGGGCGTGCGTGTACTTCACCGGGTTCAGCGTGAGATAACCCTTCGCGCCGACCGAGATGTCGCCGCCGTGCAGGGCGGTGCGGGCGTGCGCGTACTCGTGCAGGCACAGCGAGACGATCCAGGCGGCTGTCACGAAGAGGAACACGGCCACCCCGGGCTGCGCGGCGAACCCGGTCCAGGCGGCCCATCCGGTGACCGCCGTCACGGCCAGGATCCCGACGAAGACGGGACTGACCCGCCGGTCGCCGGGGCGGGTGGTGGCGGTGGTCATGGGGCTCCCTGGACTCTCGGGCAGACGGGGGACTCGTGGGACTGCCCGACCGTACCGGGCGCACCGGGAAAACGTCTCGCGCGGGCCGCCGGTTCCGGCGAGGGTGGGGGCATGGGGCTTTGGCACGTGTTCTACGACAACTGGCAGATGGAGTGCTGCGGGGAGCCGTTCGCGGTGGGCGACGAGGTGAGCTGGCCGCTGCTGCTCAGCGGCGCCGACGACGTCCTCGGCGGCGGCTGGCGCGATCAGCTCACGAAGATCACCGGCCCGGTGGAGGCGCTGACGGACGGGGTGGGTGTGATGCGACTGGTGCGGGACGAGTACGGGCCCACGGTCGCCCTGTCCGGCGGTTCCTGCGACGACGAGCCGGGGGAGTGGGACGAGGTCGGCCCTGGGGGCCGGATCCGGGCGGTCGGCCTGCTCAAGGTGGAGCAGCACTCCGGCGCCTGGCCGGAGACCGAGGGGCGGGTGCGGGCCGTGCAGCTGCTCACCCAGGTCTTCACCGAGACCGCGCCCGGTTCGCGGGCGTTCGAGCCGGTGGCCCGGGAGCGGTCGCTGCGGCCGGTGGAGCGCTGCCCCAAGTGGTTCGCCGACCGCAGGGACACGCCGGGCCCCGACGGACGGGCACGCCGCCGGGTGGACTCGGCCGCCGTGGTGACCCTGGAGGTCCCCGGCACCGACTCCTGGCTCTCCCACGCCGTCCGTGAGGCCCGGGGCATCCCGCACCAGGGGGCCCGCCCCGGAGCGGAGACCGCGGACCTGCCGCCCGCCGACCTGACGGCCCTGCTGGAGACCCTGAGCACGACCCGCCCCGGCCCACCACTCCGGAACGGTCCGGCAGGACACCGCCGTACGCGACAAGACCCACGTTGAGCCGTGCGGCAGAAGCGGACGTACGCGGGCGGCGGGCGGCGCGGGTACGGGTTCGGGCTGGACGCCCTCGACCCGTACCTCGTCGGCTGTCTGCCCCAGATCCTGGCCGCCGCCCTCCGGCCTGACCGGCCGCCACGGCATCGCGCTCTTGAGTATCGTGCCGGGGGCACCTCGGGGCCGGGTTTCGTGACCGCACTGGTGACGCAGGGACGGCTGGAGGCGTCGGCCGGCCCGAACGGAGACCACCGGCCCGCGCTGCCCTGTCGCCCCCACCGTGGGGCCGCCCCGCGGAGGCGTCGGCCGGCCCTTCTCACCACCGGAGACAATGGACCCCGTGCGTTATCGCATCCTCGGTACCACTCAGGCACTCCGCACCGACGGCACCCCCGTACGCGTCGGTGGGGCGCGGTTGCGTGCGCTCTTGACCGTGCTCGCCCTGCGGCCCGGCCGCGCGGTGCCGGTGAGCGTGCTGGTCGACGAGGTCTGGGAGGCCGACCCGCCGGCCGACGCGACCGGGGCGCTCCAGGCCCTGGTCGGGCGGCTGCGCCGGGCGCTCGGCGCGGGCGCGGTGGCGTCCGTCGAGGGCGGCTACCGCCTCACCGCCCCGCCCGACGACATCGACCTGCACCGTTTCGAGCGGCTGGCCGGTGAGGGCCTGCGCGCCCTGGCCGACGGCGACCCCGCCAAGGCCGGCGCGGTGCTGGACCACGCCCTCGCCCTGTGGCACGGGCCCGCGCTCGCCGACCTCCCCCACCGCACCGCCGAGGCGGCCCGCCTGGACACCCGGCGCCTGGACGTCCTGCGCGCCCGGCACACCGCCGCCCTCGCCCTCGGCCACGCAGAACAGTCCCTTCCCGAGCTGACCGCCCTGTGCGACAGCCACCCCCTCGACGAATCCCTCCAGGCACTTCGGCTGCGCGCCCTGCGCGACGCGGGCCGCACCGCCGAGGCCCTGGCCGCCTACGAGGACGTGAGGCGCCTGCTGGCCGACCGCCTCGGCGCCGACCCGGGCGCCGAACTACGCGCCCTGCACGCCCAACTGCTCCAGTCGGAGCCCCCGCCCCCGTACCCCGGCCCCCCTTCCGCGCGCCCGCCCTTCACCGCCGGTCCGCCGAGGTCCCCCGCCCCGGGGACCTCCGGCGCCCCGGAGCCGTCCCGCGCCCCGCGCCCCGGGAATCTCCGGGCCCGGCTGACCTCCTTCGTCGGGCGGGAGGCCGACATCGAGACGATCCGGCAGGACCTGGCCGCCGCCCGCCTGGTCACCCTGCTCGGCCCCGGCGGCTCCGGGAAGACCCGGTTGTCGCAGGAGGCCGCCGAGACCGTCCGCCCGCTCGCACCGGACGGCGTGTGGCTGGCCGAGCTCGCCCCGCTCGACGACCCCGACGCCGTCCCCGAGGCGGTGCTCACCGCCGTGGGAGCCCGCGAGACCGTGCTCCACGGCGTCGGCGCCGAGACCATGCGGGCGGTCACCGACCGGCCCGCCGACCCCGTGGACCGCCTCGCCGAGCACTGCGGCCGGCGCCGCATGCTGCTGATCCTGGACAACTGCGAGCACGTCGTCGAGGCCGCCGCCCGGCTCGCCGAGACCCTGCTGGAACGCTGCCCCGGCCTCACTGTCCTCGCCACCAGCCGCGAACCCCTCGGCGTACCGGGGGAGTTGCTGCGTCCGGTGGAGCCGCTGCCCGAGCCGGTCGCCCTGCGGCTGCTGGCGGACCGGGGGGCCGCCGCGCGCCCGGGCTTCCGCGTCGACGCCGACGAGGACACCGCGGCGGCCTGTGCCGAGATCTGCCGTCGCCTCGACGGCCTGCCCCTGGCGATCGAGCTCGCCGCCGCCCGGCTGCGGATGCTCACCCCGCGCCGGATCGCGGACCGGCTCGACGACCGCTTCCGCCTGCTCACCTCCGGCAGCCGCACCGTCCTGCCCCGCCAGCAGACGCTCAGGGCCGTCGTCGACTGGTCCTGGGACCTGCTCGACGAGGACGAACGGGACGTGCTGCGCCGCCTGTCGGTGTTCGCCGGTGGCTGCGACCTCGCCGCCGCGGAGGCCGTGTGCGGACCGGCCGCCTTCGACGCGCTCGGCTCCCTGGTCGACAAGTCCCTGGTGGTGGCCGCACCTTCGGGCGACGGCGAGATGCGCTACCGGCTCCTGGAGACCGTCGCCGAGTACGCGGGCGAGCGCCTGGACGAGGCCGGCGGCCGCGCCGACGCCGAGCACGCCCATCTGACGTACTACCGCGAACTCGCCCGCACCACCGACCCGTTGCTGCGCGGCCCCGACCAGCTCGCCGCCATCGAACGGCTGGAGCGGGAGTACGAGAACCTGCGCACGGCCCTGCGCCACGCCCTCGCCCGGCGCGACGAGCAGGAGGCACTGTGCCTGACGCTGTCGCTGGCCTGGTACTGGCAGATGCGCGATCTGCGCATCGAGGCCCGCACCTGGTGCCGCGAGGTCATGGCCCTCGGCCCGGACCCGTTCGCCGAGCCGGTCCGCCCCGCCGCCCCCCTGTGGAGGCGCTGCACCGACGACCCGCTCCCGATGACCGGCGAGGTACTCGCCGAGGCCCGGCGTGGTGTCCACCTGGCCCACATGGCGTGCATGGACACCGAGCTGGACGACTGGCAGACCCCCGAGGCGCAGCACCGGCTGCGCGTCATCGCCACCGCCTACGAGCCCGGTCTGCCGCAGGCCTGCCGCCCGCCGGGCATGCTCTGGTCGTTCGCCGTGATGCTCACCGGCGACATGGACCGGCTGCGCCGGGTCGTCGACGCGGCCGTCCGCACCTGCCGGGAGACGCCCGGGTTCGAGTGGGAACTGGCCTCCAACCTCCAGATGCGCGCCAACCTCCTCGCCAACCGCAGCGACTGGGCGGGCGACGCGCGCCGCGACGCCGACGAGTCCCTGGAGATCTACCGGCGCATCGGTGACACCTGGGGCGCCGCCGAGGCCCTGTCCGCACGCGGTGAGGCGTGCGAGAACGCCGGTGACCACCGTTCGGCCGCCCGCCAGTACGAGGCGGCCATCGAACTCGCCGAACGCCTCGGCGCCCGCGCCCAGGTGGCCGTGCTCAACGCCCGCCTGGGCAGCGCGCTGCTGGAGATCGGCGACGACGAACGCGGCGAACGGCTGCTGCGCGAGGTCATCGACACCACGCGCTGCGGGCACAACGAGGCCCTGCCCGCCGCCCGGCTGTTCCTGGCCGGCTGGCTGGGGGTGACCGGCCGGACCACCGAGGCACGGGAGCAACTGCGGGCGCTCCGCGAGGAGTTCCGCATCGCGCACTACGCCGTCTTCGACGCGTTCATCCTCGGCGCCGAGGGCTGGATGGACGTGGTCGACGGGCACGAGGACAAGGCGCTGGCCACCCTGCGCGAAGCGGTGGACCGGGCCGCCGAACCGCTGGCCGCGGCCATGGCGCCGAACATGCGCCCGGCCTACCTGGTCATGGGCGCCGCGGCCCTCGCCGTCCTCGACGGCGGCCACCGCGCGCGGGACGCCGCCCGCTGCCTGGGCGCCGCCGACGGCGCACTGCTGGACGGCCACGTCGCCTCCCGCATCGAACGCGAGGCACGCGACCTCGCCGAACGGCGGACCAGGGCCGCCCTCGGCGACACCGCCTACGAAGCCGCGTACGCCGAGGGCGGCGGCCTCACCGCGGAGGAGGCCGCCGCCCTGCTGTGACCCGCACGGGCGGGCCCGTCAGCTCTTGGTCCGGAACTTGTGGATTGCGATCGGCGCCATCACCGCCGTGATCGCCACCGACCAGCCCAGCGTCATCCACACGTCGTCGGCGACCGGGCCGCCCACCATCAGCCCGCGCGCGGCGTCCGCCAGCGAGGACAGCGGGTTGTAGTCGGTGAAGGTCTGGAGCCAGCCCGGCATCGACCGGGGCGGAGCGAAGATCGACGAGCCGAACTGGAGGGGCATCAGCACCAGGAAGCCCATCGCCTGCACCGACTGCGCGTTCTTCATCACCACTCCCAGCGTGAGGAAGATCCACATCAGCGCCGAGCCGAACACCGCGGACAGCCCCACGGCGGCGAACAGCCCCGTCCAGCGGGTGATGTCGAAGCCGACCAGGACGCCGACCACCATGAGGATCGCGGTGGCGATCAGCATCCGCATCAGCTCCACCGCGATCTTGGCGAAGAGCACCGAGCCACGGCCGATCGGCAGCGACCGGAACCGGTCCATCACCCCGGTGTTGAAGTCCTGGTTGAACCCGGTGCCCACCCCCTGGGCCATGTTCATGCCCATCATGGCCATCAGTCCGGGCACGATGTAGTGCACGTACTCCTCCTGACCGCCGCCCAGCGCCTGGCCGATGGAGCCACCGAAGACGTACACGAACAGCAGCGTGAAGACGACCGGGAACAGCACCGCGTCGAACATCGACTCCGGGTCCTGCCGGATCCACAGCAGGTTGCGGCGCACAAGCGCCCCGGTGTGGCGCAGATGCCCGCGCAGCGGGATCCGGGCGTCCGCGGCGGGGCCGGCGGTGGCAGTGGTGGTGGCGCTCATACGGCGACCTCCTCGCGGGTGTCGGCGGGCACGCTGTCCTGCGGGACACCGGCACGGTGGCCGGTGAGGGAGAGGAACACCTCGTCCAGGCTGGGCAGTTCGGTGGTGATGGAGGCGAGGGTGATGCCCCGCGCGGTGACCGCGCCGACCACGGCGGTCAGCTGCTCGTCGCTGAGGACGGGGACGAGCACCGCGCCGCGCTCGGCGTCCACGGTCGTGGTGGCGAGCCCGGTGATGCCCAGGGCGTCCAGGGCGTCGGCCAGCGGTCGCAGCCGGCGCGGGTCGGCCGGGCGGATCCGCAGGGTGCGGCCGCCGACCCGGGCCTTCAGCTCCTCGATGCCACCGCCGGCGACGACCCGGCCGCGGTCCACGACGGTCAGCTCGGTGGCGAGCTGCTCGGCCTCCTCCATGTACTGGGTGGTCAGCAGCACGGTCACCCCGTCACCGACCAGCCGCTCGACCTCGTTCCACACCTCGTTGCGGGTGCGGGGGTCCAGACCCGTGGTCGGCTCGTCCAGGTAGAGCACGGCCGGCCTGCCGATCATGGAGGCGGCCAGGTCCAGCCGGCGCCGCATCCCGCCCGAGTAGGTGGCGGCCGGGCGCCGTGCCGCCTCGGTCAGCGAGAACCGCTCCAGCAGTTCGTCGGCGCGGACCCGGGCCTCCTTGCGGGTCAGGTCGAGCAGCCGCCCGATCAGGTACAGGTTCTCCCAGCCCGGCAGCTTCTCGTCCACCGAGGCGTACTGCCCGGTCAGCCCGATCACCCGGCGCAGCTGCCGCGGCTGGCGCACCACGTCGTACCCGGCGACGGTGGCCCGTCCGGCGGTCGGCGCGAGCAGCGTGGACAGGATCCGCACCAGCGTGGTCTTGCCGGCTCCGTTCGGCCCGAGCACCCCCATCACGGTGCCCTCCCGCACGTCCAGGTCGACCCCGTCCAGCGCCTTGGTCTCCCCGTAGTGCTTGACCAGCCCCCGCACGGTGACGGCCGCCCCACCGGCTTTCTTCTCGATTCGCGTCATGCCCCCGACGTTGCCGGATCCGCCCGACGAACCACCGACATGCACCGAGACCGCCGACGGACCACCGACGGATCACCGACGGACCACCGACACCACCGGCAGACCGGAGGCACACAGGGCGCCGGCCCCGCCGACGGGGGACGATCGGCGGGGCCGGCGGTGGTGCGGCGGTGGCTCAGTGGACGGAGTGCTCCTCCTGCGGGAACGTCCCGCCGACGACGTCCTCGGCGAACGCCTTCGCCGCACCGCTCATCACCGCGCGCAGGTCGGCGTACTGCTTGACGAACTTCGGCACCCGCCCGCCGGTCAGCCCGAGCATGTCGGTCCACACCAGCACCTGCGCGTCCGTCTGCGGCCCGGCCCCGATCCCGACCGTCGGGATGTGCAGCACACGGGTGACCTCGGCGGCCAGCTCGGCCGGCACCAGCTCCAGCACCACCGCGAACGCGCCCGCGTCCTGCACGGCCTTGGCGTCCCGCAGCAACTGCTGGGCGGCCTCCTCGCCGCGGCCCTGGACGCGGTAGCCCATGGCGTTGACCGACTGCGGGGTGAGGCCGATGTGCGCCATCACGGGGATGCCGGACTCGACCAGCAGCCGGATCTGCTCGTGCGACCGCTCGCCGCCCTCCAGCTTCACGGCCTGCACCCCCGCCTCCTTGACCAGCCGGGTCGCCGAGCGCAGCGCCTGCACCGGGCCCTCCTGGTACGAGCCGAAGGGCAGGTCGCCCACGATCAGGGCGCGCCGGGTGCCGCGCACCACCGCGGCGGACAGCATGGTCATCTCGTCGAGGGTGACGGGCACGGTGGTGTCGTACCCGAGGTGGCAGTTGCCCGCGGAGTCGCCGACGAGCATGACCGGGATGCCGGCCTCGTCGAAGACGGACGCGGTCATCGCGTCGTAGGCGGTGAGCATGGGCCACTTCTCGCCGCGCTCCTTGGCGGCGGCGATGTCGCGGACGGTGATGCGGCGCGTGCCCTTGCCCCCGTACAGCGCCTTGCTGCCGTCGGAGGGACCTGACGTCACGGTCTGGGCAGCCGAAAGCTGCGTCATTGCAACGGCTCCTAACACGTCATCTCGAGGCGCCCTGACGGCGTCCCCGGACCACGTCCATGGTGGCACCTCGGCCGGGCGAGGGCCAGGGGACCCCCTGTGAGTTCGGTCCTGCCCCGGTCACGTCGCGCCGGGGCAAGGTCTCGGCAAAGGGTTGCGATACGAGACGGTCTCGTATCGAAATTTCCGGGCAGTGTGCCTAGGCTGGACCGCATGACCACTCCCGCCGCTCCCGCCCCCCGGACCCCGGAAGCCGTGCACCGGCGCCGCTGGGCGATCCTCGGCGTGCTGATGCTGAGCCTGCTGATCGTCGTCCTGGACAACTCGATCCTGAACGTCGCCATCAAGACGATCTCCACCCCCGCACCCACCGGTCTGGGCGCCACCCAGAGCGAGCTGGAGTGGGCGATCAACTCCTACACGCTCGTCTTCGCGGGCCTGCTGTTCACCGCGGGACTGCTGGGCGACCGGCTGGGCCGCAAGAAGGTGCTGATCGGCGGCCTCGCGGTGTTCGGGATCGGCTCGGCGCTGGCCGCGTTCTCCGGCTCGCCGACCCAGCTGATCGGCTTCCGCGCCCTGATGGGCCTGGGGGCCGCGTTCGTCATGCCGGCGACGCTGGCCGTGCTGATGAACGTCTTCGAGCGCGACGAGCAGCCGAAGGCCATCGGCATCTGGGCGGGCGGCGTGGGCCTGGCCATCGCCATCGGCCCCATCACCGGCGGCGCGCTGCTCGACCACTTCTGGTGGGGCTCGGTCTTCCTGATCAACGTGCCGATCGTGCTCCTCGCGGTCGGCCTGATGCTGTGGCTGGTGCCCGACTCCCGCGACCCCGATCCGGGCCGGATCGACCCGGTCGGCGTCGTGCTGTCCGTCGTCGGCCTCGTCCTGCTGGTCTACGGCATCATCAAGGGCGGCCAGCTCGCCGACTTCACCGACGCCACCGTGCTGTCGACCACCGGCGTGGGACTCGCCGTACTCGTGCTGTTCGTGCTCTTCGAGAAGCGCAGCGACCACCCGTCCATCGACGTGCGCTATTTCAGGAACAAGGTCTTCTCCGCCGCGATCGCCGCCATCGCGCTGGTCTTCTTCGCGCTGATGGGCGTGACCTTCTTCGCGGTGTTCTACACCCAGAGCGTGCGCGGCTACTCCCCCCTGGAGACCGGTCTGCTGATGCTGCCGCTGGCCGCCGCGCAGATGATCTTCGCCCCACGGGCCCGTCTGCTCGTGGACCGCTTCGGCAACCGGGCCACCACGACCGGCGGCATGCTGGTCCTGGCGGCGACGCTCGCCGCGTTCGCGGTCCTCGACGCGCACACCCCGATCTGGATCCTCGAGGCCGTCTTCTTCCTCATGGGCGCCGGCATGGCGCACATCATGACGCCGGTCAGCGTCGTCATCATGCAGGCCCTGCCGCGTGAGAAGGCGGGCTCGGCCTCCGCGCTCAGCAACACCTTCCGCCAGGTCGGCGGCGCCCTCGGCATCGCGGTGCTCGGCTCTGTGCTCTCCACCGCCTACCGCCTCGGCATCGAGGACGAACTCGCCCTGCTGCCGCCCGGCGCACGCCATGCCGCCGGTGAGTCCATCGAGGCCACCCTGGCCGCGGCGGACCGGATGGGCCCGCGCGGTGAGGCCCTGGTCGGCCCCGCCAACGACGCCTTCCTGCACGCGATGCACGTCACGGCGCTGTGGGGAGCGGGCATCGCCGTGCTCGGCGCGGTCGTCGTCGCCCTGTTCCTGCCGGGCCGCACACCGGCGTCCGAAGGGGGCGAGCAGGACCAGGAGTTGGTCCCGGCGGCGGAATGACGTCCCCGGGGTCCCCGGGCGGGCGGCCGACCCGGGAGAATCGTCCCAGCCCACGGAAAGGACGCACCGACGTGAGCCTCGCCGAGACCGGTCCCCGGCAGGACGGCCCCCCGCGCGGCCGCCCCCGCAGCGAGGCGGTGGAACGCGCGATCGTCGAGGGGGCGATGAGGCTCCTGGAGGAGGGCGTGCCCCTCGCCGAAGTCTCCATCGAACGCGTCGCCCGCACGGCCGGCGTCGGCAAGGCCACGATCTACCGCCGCTGGCGCGGCAAGGAGGAACTGTTCGTCGACGTCCTGCGCGCCGCCGAGCCCCCCGACCCCGCACTCCCCGGCACCTCCATGCGCGACGACCTCGTCGTCCTGCTGGATGCCCTGCGCCGGCGCGGCCTGGCCAGCCGCTCCTCGGTGATCCTGCACAACGTGCACGCCCAGATGAAGAGCAGCCCCAAAATCTGGGCCGCCTACCACAGCAGCGTCATAGCACCGCGCCGCAGACTCGTCCTGGAGGTGCTGCGCCGCGGCCGGGACAACGGCGAACTCCGCGCCGACGTCGACCTCGACCTGCTCAACGACATCGTGGTGGGCCCTCTACTGGTCCGCACGGTCCTCAACCCCGACGCCAACCTCCCGGACGACCTCGCCGAACGCGTGGTGGACACACTCCTCGGAGGGCTGCGCCCGGCCGACGGCTGAGGTCTGTCACCCGTCAGGCGTCCTCGTGCATACGGTGGCAGCGGTCGGCGGCGATGTCGCCGGTGTCGCCGTTGCGGACCTTGCCGGGGGTGTGGCTGAAAGTCCCGGTTGGAGGGCGCGCGGCCGTCCTCGGCGGCGGCGCCCTCGGTAGGCGGCCGTGGCGGTGGCGGTGCCCCACCGGAACCCGTCCGGGAACCGCAGGACAGTCGTGTCGCCGGTGAGTGTGACGGGTGCGGCCCCGATGGGCCGGTGGCCGCGGGGAACGCCGTGGTCGGGCCGATCGCCCCGGGGCCGGAAGTGGGCACGATGTCGCACTCCCGGGACCGCCCGGGAGCCGGTCCTCACGCCGAGGCGCGGCGGACCAGGGTCGTCGGCATGATCACGGACGCGGGGACGTGGCCGGCCTGCCGGTTCAGCAGTTTGATCAGGAGCTTCACCGTCAGCCTGCCCAGTCCTTCGACGTCCTGGCGCACCGTGGTGAGCGCCGGGTCGCTGACACTCACCACCGCGTCCATGTCGTCGAAGCCGACCACCGCCACATCCTGCGGCACCCGCAGACCCCGCTCGCGCAGCACGCGCAGAGCGCCCAGCGCCATGAGGTCGTTGGCGACGAAGACGCCGTCGACATCGGGCCGCCGGTCGAGCAGCTCCGCCATGGCCCGGGCGCCGCTCTCCTCGGTGAAGTGACCCTCGCGCAGCAACTCCGGGTCGGGATCGATCAGCACGTCGTGATAGCCGGCGATCCGGTCCAGCGCCGAGGTCTGGTCGCCCGGGCCTGCGATGTGCGCGATGGTGCGGCGCCCCAGGGAGACGAGGTGGTGCACCGCCGCCCGCGCGCCGCCCCGGTTGTCGGTGTCGACGTACGGCAGGGAGCCGGCGTCGGCCCCCGGACGGCCGCCGAGGACCGTGGGGACCTTGCTCTCGGTGATCAGCGTCGGCAGGCGATCGTCGCCGTGCAGGGAGAAGGCGATCGCGCCATCGACGTGGCCCCCGGCGAGGTACCGGGCGATCCGCCCGTGATCGGACTCGTTCTCCACCCACAGCAGCACCAACTGGATGTCGTTGGCGGTCAGCTCCCGGCTGATGCCCCGGAGTTGCTGCGCGAAGAACGGGTCGGAGAAGACCCGGAACTCGGGCTCCGCGATGATCACGGCGACCGCGCCGTGCCGACGCGTCACCAGCGAACGCGCCGCGTGATTGGGGACGTAACCCAGCTCGTCGACCGCCGTGCGCACCTTGTCGACCAGCGGCTGACGCACACCGGCGCCGCCGTTGACCACGCGCGACACCGTCGCTCGTGACACGCCCGCCCGCGCAGCGACAGCCTCCAGCGTCGGACGGTTTGCCGCTGTCTGCTCGGGCAAGGGAACTCCTGGTCTGCCGCGCGGCACCTATCGCCTGCCGCTCCTCCCAGTAGACAGGATAGATTCCCCCACCCCGGTCTGAGAGGGCTTTCAGGTCAGCGGAGTGGCCCGCAAGCGGCGCCGACCGCGACTGTCTCCGGCCTGTGTGCGGGACGGTCCGGCCGAAGTACCCGATTGGTTGAGGCCTGCACCTCCGTAGCCGTCGGCCGTCGCGCGGGCCGCGGGCACCAATTCGTGCTTGAAGTATTGACCGTTCTTTGCCCGATGCCTACGTTGACGCCACCTTGAGAGCGCTCTCAGAGAGGTTGCCCATGAGACTCCATAGACCCCTGGCGCTGCTGTCGGCAGCCGTGATGGCCGCGGGGGGCCTCGTGGCCACCGTCGCCAGCGGCGTCGCCTCGGCCGCCACCATCGAGGTGGGCAAGGGTAGTTACAGTGACGTCCGGCCGGCCGGGCGGCAGGGCCCCTCCAACAACGGCGGCCAGGCGGTCAGGCCGAAGGTCACGCCGGCCATGGCGGACAAACCGGTGCCGACCAACGACTGGTGGTCCTCATTGGCCTTCCAGCGGTTCTCCAGCAACCCGTGGTCGGAGAACATGTACGGGCACCCCCTCACCTACAAGGCGGTGTCCGGCGGTCTGGAGGTCGGTTACCCGACCACGCACCAGATCGTCGGTGGCGGACGCCAGTACGAGTTCCCGCACAAGGCCGACCTGACCCTCGGCCTCACCGGACTCAACTCGCCCGATGCCAAGGCGGGCGGGTGGAGCGACTGGACCGTCACCCCGTACTGGAGCGACGGCACACGCACGCTTCGGACGACCATCGGCCACGGCATGCCATACGTGTATGCCGAAGGCACGGGCGGCGCCGCGCAGATCAGCGCCGCGGTCCAGCCGACCGTCTTCGCCGACCGGGGCAACGTCCTCGGCGTCACCATCTCCGGCCACCACTACGCGCTGTTCGCCCCGAGCAGCAGCGACTGGACGGTGTCCGGCAACGACATCAAGGCCGACCTCGGCTCCAAGGACTACTTCTCCCTGGCGATCCTGCCCAACAAGGAAGCGCTGGCCGACTACACGAAGTACGCCTTCAGTTTTGTGACCGGCTCCACGGTGGACTGGGAGTACCGGGAGGGCGACGGGGAGGTCGAGGCGACCTACTCGTTGACCACCGAGGCGAAGGAGGGTACGCAGACGGGCACCCTCCAGGCGCTGTACCGCCACCAATGGCTGCACACCTCCGACCCCCTGACCGACTACCGCTACGTGTCCCCGCGCGGCGAGATGAAGGTCCGCGAGAGCAGGACGTTCACCACCGTGCAGAAGGTGAACGGCGTGCTGCCGGGGTTACCGAGTGCCGCGGGCGTCGACAAGACCAAGCTCAAGGCGCACATCAACGAGGTGCTGACACAGGGCGACCCGTTCAGCGGCGCCATCGACACCTACTGGACCGGCAAGGCCCTGGGCAAGCTCGCCCAGCTCGTGCCGATCGCCGACCAGCTCGGTGACACCGCGAGCCGCGACAGGCTCGTCGAGCTGCTCAAGGGCCGCATGGAGGAGTGGTTCACCGTCGGTGGGCCGTCGGAGTTCTCCTACGACAAGGACTGGCGCACGCTCATCGGCTACCCGGCCTCCTACGGCAGCGACCAGGAGCTCAACGACCACCACTTCCACTACTCGTACTACGTCATGGCCGCGGCGATCGTGGCGCAGTACGACCCGCGATGGGCCGCCGACTCCGAGTGGGGCGGCATGGTGAAGGAGCTCATCAGGGACGCCGCCAACCCGGCCAGGGACAGCGCCAGGTACCCGTTCCTGCGCGGCTTCGACGTCTACGCGGGCCACAGCTGGGCCGCCGGCCACGAGGCCTTCGCCGCCGGCAACAACCAGGAGTCGTCCTCGGAGTCGATCAACCTCAGCGCCGGCCTGATCATGTGGGGCTCGGCCATGGGCGACAAGGCGCTGCGCGACCAGGGCGTCTACATGATGACGACCGAGTCGGAGTCGATCGCGCAGTACTGGTTCGACGCCGAGCAGCAGGTCTACCCCGAGGACTTCACCCACGACGTGGTGGGCATGGTCTGGAGCAGCGGCGGCGCCTACGCCACTTGGTGGACGGCCAACCCCGAGGAGATCCACGGCATCAACTTCCTTCCTGCGACGGGCGGTTCGCTGCACCTGGCACGTGAGAAGGACATGCTGCGCCGCAGCGTGACCGAGATGGAGGAGGAGAACGGCGGCCCGGCCGTCGAGTGGAAGGACATCTTCTGGCAGGTCCAGGCCCTCTACGACCCTGCCAAGGCCATGCAGTCCTGGAACCAGTACAACGGCGGGTACGTTCCCGAGGCCGGCGAGACCAAGGCCCACACCTACCACTGGGTCTCCACGATGAACTCCCTCGGCGCTCCGGACATGACCGTCACGGCCAACTCGCCGACGGCCGTCGTCTTCGCCAAGAACGGCACCAAGACCTACGCCGCGCACAACTACGGCGCCGAGACGTGCTCGGTTCTCTTCTCCGACGGCGGCGTGCTCAACGTCCCGGCGAAGTCGACGGCGTCCGGGGCGGGCGACGACGCCGAGCTCGGCACGCTGTGCGGCGCCGCGGGTGACGACAGGCCCAGTGCGCCCGGCACCCCGGTCGTCGGCGACATCACCGACACGTCCGTCGCGCTGACCTGGGAAGCGGCGACCGACGACCTCGGCATCAAGGACTACGACGTCTACCGCGGCGACGTCAAGATCGCCACCGTCACCGACACCACGTACACGGACACCGGGCTGGCCTCGGGAACCGAGTACACCTACAGCGTCAGGGCCCGCGACACCTCCCACCAGGTCGGACCGGCCGGCGGCACCGTGACCGTCACCACCACCGGCACGCGTGACCAGCCGCCCGGCGCGCCCGGCACCCCGGTGGCCGGCGAGGTCACCAGCACCTCCGTCGAGCTGACGTGGGAGGCGGCGAACGACGACAAGGGCGTCAGGAACTATGACGTCTTCCGCGGCACCACCAAGGTCGCCACCGTCACCGGCACCACGTACACCGACACCGGGCTGACAGCCGGAACCGTGTACACGTACAGCGTCAAGGCCCGTGACACGGCCGGCCAGGCCGGTCCGGCGAGCGGCACGCTGAAGGTGACCACCGCGGGCGACCCGCCGGTCACGGGCGACACCTTCTACCCGCAGCCGGGCGGCGGGCTCGCCACCGAGGCGGCCGCGACCGGTTCCTCCGACACCATCCCCTCCGCCGAAGGCACCAACAACGACGGAACTCCGAAAAACCCGCTCGTCTACGAGGTCGATAACGTCAACGGCAGCCTGAGGGCGGGCTCCTCCACCGCCTTCACCTTCAAGGTGGACGCGGGCACCTCCGTCGGCCACGCTCAGCAGGCCCGGGTGTCGTACGACCTGACCGGCGACGGCACGTTCGACCGCGTCGAGACGTTCCGCTACTTCGCCACCGACCCGATCCCGGGCTGGGAGGAGTACTCCTCGGCCCGGCAGGGCCTGCACTCCGCCTCGGGCACCCTGGGCGACCTGGACGGTGGCATCGTCCGCGTCGAGGTCTGGAGCGCCCTGGGCAACGGCCCCTCCACCCTCCAGGTGAGCAGAGGCTCCGTCCTCACCATCCCGTTCGCCTGACGGGACACCAGGTCCGGCCGGTGGGCCCGTCCCACCGGCCGGACCGGCAACGGCACCTTCGGGCCACGACCCCGCCAACTCGCAATCCCCTTCCGCCGCGTCCCCGTCGTGCGCGTTTCGTCACAGAGCACGCTTTCCTCGGTCACCCCGGAACTCCCGGAACGGCCCCGTACGTCATCGCCCCCGTAAGGCCGTCCCAGGGCGGCAGGAAAGGAACCGATCATCCCCTAGGGTTTTGGCCACACGGGGACACGGTGTGCACGGCAGGTTGTGAGGCGACGGTATGGCGCAGCAGGCGTACATGACGGAGACGGACAACGGCGGCTCGGGGCCCGAGCGCCGAGCCCCCCGGCTCCGGCGCCTGCTGGACCGTCTGGCGAGAGGCTGGCGCGGCGACCGGCGCATCTGGCGCCGAGGGCTGGTCCTGGCCGTCTGCGCCTGCCTGCTGGCCCTGGTGATGCTGGCGCACGCCCACATCCCGAACAGGGTGGGCAGCCTGGGGAGCCTGGTCGAGACCTTCCTGCCCTGGCTGGGTCTCACCGTCCCGGTCCTACTGCTGCTCGCCCTGGTCCGCAGGTCCGCGACGGCACTGATCGCGACCGTGCTGCCCGCCGTCGTCTGGCTGAACCTCTTCGGCGGCCTGCTCACCGACAAGGCCGGCTCCGGCGGCGACCTGACGGTGGCCACGCACAACGTCAACGCCGACAACCCGGATCCCTCCCGCACGGCCCGGGAGGTGGCCGCCTCCGGCGCGGACGTGCTGGCCCTGGAGGAGCTCACGGCGACGGCCGCCCCGACGTACGAGAAGGCGCTGCAGTCGACGTACAAGTACCACGCGGTCGTCGGCACGGTGGGGCTGTGGAGCAAGTACCCCATGGGCGGCGTGGAGGCCGTCGACATCCGCCTGGGCTGGAAGCGCGCGATGCGGGCCACGGTCACCACCCCCGCGGGTCCGGTCGCCGTCTACGTCGCCCACCTGCCGTCGGTCCGGGTGAAGCTGGAGGCCGGCTTCACGGCCCGCCAGCGCGACAAGAGCGCGGACGCCCTGGGGGAGGCGATCGCCCACGAGCCCCTGACCAACGTCGTGCTGCTCGGCGACCTCAACGGCACCATGAACGACCGCGCCCTGAACGGCGTCACCTCCCAGATGCGCTCCACCCAGGGCGCGGCGGGCAGCGGCTTCGGCTTCAGCTGGCCGGCGTCGTTCCCGATGGCGAGGATCGACCAGATCATGGTCAAGGGGGCGGAACCGGAGACCTCGTGGACGCTGCCGGCAACGGCGAGCGACCACCTCCCCGTCGCCGCCCGCGTGAAGCTCGCCCCACCAACCGACTGACACCCGTCCCGCCACCGGCCCCGCGCGACCCGACTCCCCGGCAGCCGCACACGACGTGACACCGACATGCATCGTTGGCGGGGGTGGCCCACAGGCGGCGGGGCAGCGAACGGGCCCCAAATGACCGCCCCGGCCGCGCAGCACACGGGAACAATGGGCGTGGGTGAAGCCGCACCACCCGCGCAGCACACGCGCACAACGGACGAGGGTGAAGCCGCACCCGGCGCGCAGCGCAGGGGAACAGTGGGCGTGGGTGAAGCCGCACCACCCGCGCAGCACACGGGAACAGTGGGCGTGGGTGAAGCGGCACGCGGCGCGCAGCGCAGGGGAACAGTGGGCGTGGGTGAAGCGGCACGCGGCGCGCAGCGCAGGGGAACAGTGGGCGTGGGTGAAGCGGCACGCGGCGCGCAGCGCACGCGCACAACGGACGAGGACGAAGCCGCACGCGGCGCACCACACACGGACGGAGTGGGCGTCGGAGAAGGCGCCCACGGCGGGAAGGGGACGGGGCGGGGGTGCCCGCCCGCAGCGGCCGGCGCGTCAACGTCCCCGCTTCCCGGCCGACCGATTCCGCGCCGGACCGAGGACGGACACCCCCGACCCGGCCCCGCCCCACCACCGAACCGAGGGCGCTACACCAACCCCCACCGAACCCGCACAGGCGCCGCAGGCATCGACGTGCACTCCCACCCCGCTCAGCTCGCCGCAGGCTGCACTCGCCGCACGCACCCGCCGACGCCACTCCCGGGGCACCGCCGCAGGCACGGGCTCCCGCCCAACCGGCTGAGTCCGCCGCAGGCACGGGCTCCCGCCCAACCGGCTGAGTCCGTCGAAGGCACGGGCTCCGCCCCCGGCTGAGTCCGTCGAAGGCACGGGCTCCGCCCCCGGCTGAGTCCGTCGAAGGCACGGGCTCCGCCCCCGGCTCAGTCCGTCGCAGGAACCCGCTCCCGCCACCCGTTCGTGATCGGCAGCCGCCGGTCCTTCCCGAACCCCTTCGGCGAGATCTTCGTCCCCGGCGGATACTGCCGCCGCTTGTACTCCGCGACATCCACCATCCGCAGCGTCCTGGCCACCAGCTCCGCGTCGAACCCGGCCGCGACGATCTCGTCCGCCCCCCGGTCCCGGTCGACGTACAGCTCCAGGATCGCGTCCAGCACCGGGTAGTCCGGCAGCGAGTCCGTGTCCACCTGCCCGGGCCGCAACTCCGCACTCGGCGGCTTGCTGATCGAGTTCTCCGGGATCGGCGGCGTCTGCCCCCGCTCCACCGCCGCCCGGTTGCGCCACTCCGCCAGCCGGAACACCAGCGTCTTGTACACGTCCTTGATCGGCCCGTACGCGCCCACCGAGTCCCCGTACAGCGTCGAGTACCCGACCGCCAGCTCCGACTTGTTGCCGGGCGCCAGCACGATGTGCCCCTCCTGGTTGGAGATCGCCATGAGCAGCGTGCCCCGCAGCCGCGACTGGAGGTTCTCCTCCGCCAGCCCGGTCAGCCCCAGCGCCCCCATGTACGCGTCGAACATCGGCTCGATCGCCATGGTCCGGTAGTTCAGCCCCGTCCGCCGCGCCAGCTCCGCCGCGTCGTCCTTGGAGTGCTCGGAGGAGTACTTGGACGGCATCGACACGCCGTACACGTTCTGCGCGCCCACCGCGTCGCACGCGATCGCCGCGACCAGCGACGAGTCGATCCCTCCGGACAACCCGATCAGCACGGACCGGAACCCGTTCTTCGCGACGTACGCCCGAAGCCCCACGACCAGCGCCGAGTACACCTCCTCGTCGTCGTCAAGCCGTTCCGCGTACCCCCCGGTCAGCTCCGGCTCGTACGCGGGCAGCGGCTCCTCGGACAGCACGACGCGGTCGATGCGCAGCCCGTCGTCCACGACCCCCGTCGGCGCGTCGGGGTCTGCCGCGGGCAGGTCGAGGTCGAGGACCACACACCCCTCGGAGAACTGCGGCGCACGGGCCACAACCTCGCCGTCCGGGTCGACGACGATCGAGTCGCCGTCGAAGACGAGCTCGTCCTGTCCGCCGATCATCGCGAGGTAGGCCGTGGTGCACCCGGCCTCCTGGGCGCGCTTGCGCACCAGCTCCAGCCGGGTGTCGTCCTTGTCCCGCTCGTAGGGCGAGGCGTTGATGGAGACGAGCAGCCCCGCCCGTGCCGACCGGGCGGCCGGCACGCGGCCGCCGTCCTGCCAGAGGTCCTCGCAGATGGCGAGGGCGACATCGACGCCGTGCAGCCGCAGCACGGGCATGGTGTCGCCGGGCACGAAGTACCGGAACTCGTCGAAGACGCCGTAGTTCGGCAGGTGGTGCTTGGCGAAGCCCAGCACCACCTCACCCCCGTACAGCACGGCCGCCGCGTTCTGCGGCGCGCCCGCGGGCTGGCCGTACTTCGGCTGGGCGACGGCGCTGCGGTCGAGGTAGCCGACGATGACCGGCAGCTCCCCGAAGCCCTCGGCGGCGAGACGTGCGGCGAGGGAGCGCAGGGCCTCGCGGGAGGCCTCCACGAAGGACGACCGCAGAGCGAGGTCCTCGACGGGGTACCCGGTCAGCGCCATCTCCGGGAACGCCACGAGGTGCGCTCCCTGCTCGGCGGAGTGCCGGGTCCAGCGGACAATCGTTTCCGCGTTGCCGGCGAGGTCACCGACGCGCGAGTCGATCTGATTCAGGGCGAGGCGAAGTTGAGGCACGCGCCCAGTGTAATCGTCAATCCGACGCGATTGGATTACCCGGGAACACCGGGCCCCGGCCACGAGGCACCACCCGTGAGCCGCGCCCCCACTAGGACCGAGCCCTGGCCCCCCGCTCCTCCAGCATCCCCGCCATCAGATCGATCTCCGACTCCTGCCCCTCGACCATCCCCCGCGCGAGCCGCTTCTCCACGCCGACCTCGCACGCGCTGACACAGGCCTGCGCCATGTGGACCCCACCCTTGTGGTGATCCGTCATGAGCTGGAGGTAGAAGACCTCGGCCTCCTTGCCGCTCAGCGAGCCGAGCCGCTTCATCTCGGCGTTCGTCGCCATGCCCGGCATCAGCGCCCCGTCCTTGCCGGAGGCCGTGTCGCCCATGCCCATCCAGGTCATCGGCGGATCGGCGGACACCTTGGGCAGCTCCCACAGGTCCAGCCAGCCCAGCAGCATGCCCCGCTGGTTCGCCTGTGTCTGGGCGATGTCGTAGGCGAGCCGCCGGACCTCCTCGTCCTTCGTCCGGTCCCGCACGATGTACGACATCTCGACGGCCTGCTGGTGGTGCACCGCCATGTCGCGGGCGAACCCGGCGTCGGCGGAGTCGGCGGTGGGCGTTCGGCCGGCTCCGTCGGACCCCTCGTCCCCGGCGACGGCGTAGGTGATCGCACCGGCCGCGACGAGCGCCGCCGCCGCGGCTCCGGTGATCAGTCCGAGGGTCCTCACCGGCTCACTGCCCCAGCCCGTTCGTGCAGGCGGCACCCGGCTCGGGGGTCTGCTTGCCCTGCACGAACTCCTCGAGGAACGCGTCGACGGCGGGGTCGTCCGCGCCGGTCACGGCACGCTGGTGGCCCCAGGCCGTGAGCATGAGCGGGTCCTTCTGCCCGTCGACCGGGCTCATCAGCGTGTACGGCGTCTTCTTCACCTTCGCCGCGAGCGCGTCGACGTCCTTCTTCGGGGCGTCGGCGTTGTAGGTCACCCACACCGCGCCGTGCTCGAGGGAGTGCACGGCGTTGGTGTTGTTGATCTCCTTGGTGTACACGTCACCGTTGCAGTTCATCCACACCGGGTTGTGGTCGCCGCCGACCGGGGGTGTCGTCGGGTACGTGACCGCCTTGGTGACGTGGTTGCGGGCCAGCGAGCCCTCCCACTTCTTCACGCCGTCCTTGCCCGCGACGAAGCGGCCGGAGGTCTTGGCGTCGCTCGCCGAACCGGAGTCGTCGTCCGACTGCGACTGGACGAGGACCACGCCGCCGACGACGAGACCGGCGACGACGACCACGCTGGCGCCAATGGTGAGGATCCGGCCGCGGCGCTCGCGTGCCTGCTCTGCGCGACGCATCTCCTCTATGCGCGCCTTGCGTGCCGCGCTGCTCTTCTTGGCGGAGCCCATGGGGAATGTCCTTCGGGGGGTGGGTGTGACGAACGGGTGATCTGATCGTAAGGGGGAGGCGAGGCGAGTCGTAGGGGGCGGCGGAAACGGACCGCACGTGGTCTGCGGGAACGGGTCCCGATCGCGACGGGAAGACCGCGAAACAACCCGGAACCCACTCCCGTACGTAACCCACTCCGGGGCTCACCCCCGGACCGCACTCCCGCAACCCACTCCGGGGCTCACCCCCGGACCGCATTCCCGCAACCCACTCCGGGGCTCACCCCCGGACCGCACTCCCGGACCCCACCCCCGAGACCGACTCCCGAATCGATTTTCCCCGAATCCCGCCGGATAATTTGAACGCTGGATGCGTATTACCTACGCTGCCTGCCATGCGGCTGCTGCGCTCCACCGATCTGGCCCTGCGCCTCCTGATGCGGCTCGCCGTGGCCGGCCACTCCCACCCGACGACGCGCGAGGTCGCCGAGGCCATGGCCGTGCCGTACACCCACGCCGCGAAGGTCGTCGCGGAGCTCCAGCACATGGGCCTGCTCACCGCCCGGCGCGGCAGGGGCGGCGGCCTCGCTTTGACGGAGAAGGGCCGCACGGCGTCCGTGGGCGCCCTGGTCCGCGCCTTCGAGGGCGAGGACGACGTCGTGGACTGCGAGGGCACCCCCACCAACGCCCCCTGCCCGCTGAGCCCCGCCTGCCGTCTGCGCGGTGCCCTGCGCCGGGCCCAGGAGGCGTTCTTCGCCTCGCTGGACCCGGTCACGGTGTCCGACATCGTCGCGGACCCGACGGGCGCGCTCCTGCTGGGCATCTCCCGGGACCCGGCTTAGGGCTTGTCGGTCGCATCACGCCGCAGACGCGGGGTCTGGCGGGCGGACCACTCGGCGCCCTGCCGGCGGGCCGACCACTCGGCCCCCTGCCGGCGATCCGGCTACTCGGCCGCCAGCCAGAGGTCGGGCCCGAACACCTCGTAGTGGATGTCGGCCGGCGCCACACCCTTGCCGATCAGCTGCTCCCGCACCGCCCGCATGAACGGCAGCGGACCGCACAGGTACGCGCGCGTGCCCGTGGCGACCGGCACGCGCGTGAGGTCGACGTACCCGGTGTCCGCACCGGCCGGCGCGTCCTGCTCGTACCAGAACCGCACGGACGCGTCGGGCAGCTTGGCCGCGTACGCCTCGTGGTCGGTGCGCAGGGCGTGGTCCGCGGGGGAGCGGTCGCCGTGCACGACGGTCACCGGGGCGCGGTGACCGCTCTCCGCGAGGTCCGCCAGCATGGCGACGATCGGGGTGACCCCGATCCCCGCGGAGGCGAGCAGTAGGGGCGTGTCCGCGTCGGCGTCGAGGACGAGATCGCCGTACGCCTCGGACAGCTCGAGGACGTCACCGGTCCGCACGCGCGCGTGCAGGTGGTTCGAGACCTCGCCCTCGGGGGTCGGGCCGCCCGGCACCCGCTTGACGCTGAAGCGCCGCTCGTCCGGGCCGGGCGCTCCGGAGAGGCTGTACTGGCGGATCTGCCGGGCACCGTCCGGGAGGGCGACCCGGACGGAGACGTACTGCCCCGCGCGGAAGCCCCGCACCGGCCCCCCGTCGACGGGACGGACCCGGAAGGTGACGACGTCGGCGGTCTCGGTGATCCGCTCGACGACCTCCCAGGAGCGCCACTGCTGCCCGCCGCGCTCCTCGTACAGCCGTTTCTCGACGGAGATGAGGGCGTTCGCCATCAGCCAGTAGACCTCGTCCCAGGCGGCCGCCACGTCGGGCGTGACGGCCTCGCCCAGCACGCCTGCGATGGCCGCGAACAGGTGCTCATGGACGATGGCGTACTGGTCGGGGGTGATCCCGAGCGAGGCGTGCTTGTGGGCGATGCGCTGGAGCATCGCGTCGGGCCGTTCCTCCGGGTGGTCCACCAGGTACGTCGCGAAGGCGGCGATGGATCCCGCGAGGGCCTGCCGCTGGGTGCCGGCGGCCTGGTTGCCGCGGTTGAACAGGTCGCGCAGCAGCTCGGGGCGGGCGGCGAACATCCCGGCGTAGAAGCGCTCGGTGATCTCGGCCAGGTTCGCGCCCACGGCGGGAAGCGTGGCGCGGACCGTGGCGGCGGACTGCTCGGACAGCATCGGTTCTCCTCTGGCTCGACTGCTTGGTCCGGACCCCATTAAAACTTGCATCCGAAATTCCAATTAAAGGGGGGTCGGCTCTGGGGACCCACGCGCCGCAGGGTCCGGCGGACCCGCCGGTTACGGATGTCCGTCCGAACGGGCAAGATGGGCGACAGAGGCGACCGAGCGGTACACCTGCCGTACGCCAGGCGTTCAGGCCACGGACGGACGGCCGATCAAGGTCGGCAACGCAGGTGAAACGCTGATGTGGTGGGATGCTCGGGTGCCCGACCGCCTCCCGTGGCGCGGGAGAGACAGGCGGCCTGACCGGCAAGGATGGGGAAGCGGAAGATGGACAAGCAGCAGGAGTTCGTGCTCCGGACGTTGGAGGAGCGCGACATCCGGTTCGTACGCCTGTGGTTCACGGACGTGCTGGGCTTCCTGAAGTCCGTGGCGGTGGCCCCGGCCGAGCTCGAGCAGGCTTTCGACGAGGGCATCGGCTTCGACGGCTCCGCGATCGAGGGCTTCGCCCGCGTCTACGAGTCGGACATGATCGCCAAGCCGGATCCGTCCACCTTCCAGATCCTGCCCTGGCGCGCGGAGGCCCCCGGCACGGCCCGGATGTTCTGCGACATCCTCATGCCGGACGGCTCCCCGTCCTTCGCGGACCCGCGCTACGTCCTCAAGCGCGCCCTGGCCCGCACCTCCGACCTGGGCTTCACCTTCTACACCCACCCGGAGATCGAGTTCTTCCTGCTGAAGGACAAGCCGGTCGACGGCAGCCGCCCGACCCCGGCCGACAACTCGGGCTACTTCGACCACACCCCGCAGAACGTGGGCATGGACTTCCGCCGCCAGGCGATCACCATGCTGGAGTCGATGGGCATCTCGGTGGAGTTCTCCCACCACGAGGGCGCCCCCGGCCAGCAGGAGATCGACCTGCGCTACGCGGACGCGCTGTCCACGGCGGACAACATCATGACGTTCCGCCTGGTGATGAAGCAGGTGGCGCTGGAGCAGGGCGTGCAGGCCACCTTCATGCCCAAGCCCTTCTCCGAGCACCCGGGCTCCGGCATGCACACCCACCTGTCCCTCTTCGAGGGCGACCGCAACGCCTTCTACGAGTCCGGCGCGGAGTACCAGCTCTCCAAGGTCGGCCGCTCCTTCATCGCGGGCCTGCTGCGGCACGCGGCGGAGATCTCCGCGGTCACCAACCAGTGGGTGAACTCCTACAAGCGCATCTGGGGCGGCACGGAGCGCACGGCCGGCGCCGGGGGCGAGGCCCCGTCGTACATCTGCTGGGGCCACAACAACCGCTCGGCCCTGGTCCGCGTGCCCATGTACAAGCCCGGCAAGACCGGCTCGGCCCGCGTGGAGGTCCGTTCCATCGACTCCGGCGCCAACCCGTACCTGACCTACGCCGTCCTGCTGGCCGCGGGCCTGAAGGGCATCGAGGAGAGCTACGAACTCCCGCCGGGCGCCGAGGACGACGTCTGGGCCCTGTCGGACGCGGAACGCCGCGCCTTGGGCATCGAGCCCCTGCCCCAGAACCTGGGCGAGGCCCTCACCCTGATGGAACGCAGCGACCTGGTCGCCGAGACCCTGGGCGAGCACGTCTTCGACTTCTTCCTCCGCAACAAGCGGCAGGAGTGGGAGGAGTACCGCTCGGAGGTCACGGCGTTCGAGCTGCGCAAGAACTTGCCGGTGCTGTAGGCGCAGGTCAAAGCAGGTGTCCCGCTGATTCAGCGGACGGGGCCGACGGTCGCGGACCGTCGGCCCCGTCCGCGTCCCGCCGACCGAAGGCGGTGGGCGCCGCGGCCCGCGTGATCGTCCCCATGCCAGGCTCGCCGTACCGGCGAGGGCGGGGCCCGAGGTGTGCTCCGCCGGTTCAGCGAGCTGACGGTTTCCTGGCGCTGTTTCCCTGGCAATTCGCGCTTCTCACCTGGGGCTACGCCCCAACGCACCCCATGGGACCGCGCGAACCCTTGTCAGCCCGCTGAACGCCGCCCTGTTCTCTGCGAACAGAAAGCGCTTGCTCGGCGCGTAGTGCCGTGCCGGTGAAGACGAACTCCGCGGCATCCGCCGCGACATGACGCACCAGCCGCTCAAGATCCCGACATGCGGGCCCACCCCCCTGCTCGGACTCCGCGGAGAGGTCGACGCCGACGGGGCGTCACCTTCACCGGCGTTCACCTGTGTGGACCGAGGCCTGCCCCCGGGGCGAGGGCCCTCACCGAGCCGCCGCGTGCGCCAGGAAGTCGGTCCACGTGCCGGGAGCGACGGCGAGGCGGGGGCCGTGGGGGACCTTGGAGTCACGGATCTGGACGGTGGTCGGGGACAGGGCTACTTCTACGCAGTCGTTCGGGTTGCTGCTGTCGCTGTAGCTGCTCTTTATCCAGGCGATGTCGGAAGAATGGCTCATGTTTCCCCCAGCAGTTGCTCGATGAATGCCTGCGATTCCCGGGAGGTCAGTGCCTCGGCCCGGATGATGCCATAGCGCAGTTCGAGGACCCGGAGCTGCCTGGGGTCCGAGACCGGACGGTTGCCGAACTCGTCATCGGCCCGGCCGATCGCCGTGCCGTCCGGAAACTTCAGCACCTGCACGCGCCCTCCCGTCCCGGGATGGTCGCCCCGTGACGTGGGGCATCACCTGGATGTCGACGTGCCTCGACTCGGCCACCTCCAGCAGGTGTTCGAGCTGTCGGCGCAGCACCGCCCTCCCCCCGACGGGGCGTCGCAAGGTGACCTCTTCCTGGACGAAACTGAGTTCTGGCGCCGGCCTCCGCTGGAAGACCGTCTGTCGAGCCATGCGCGCGGCGACCGCCCGCTCCAACTCGTCCTCCGTCATGGCGGGCCTGCGCGTGGCCAGCAGGGCGTGTGCGTACTCCTCGGTCTGCAACAGGCCGTGAATGTTGTGACTGCCGTACGACAACATCTCGACCGCCCGCGCCTCCAGTTTGGCCAGATCCCGAACCGTCTTCGGATACCGGACCTTCGCCACGTCCTCCTTCATCGCGGAGATCAAGCCGGCCGCCCGCAGGACCTCGTCCGCCCGGTCCAGATACTCGGGCCGGGGGATCCTCCTGCCGCTCTCGATCTTGTAGACGAGGTCCTCCCCGTACCCGACGGCCGCGCCGAACTCACCCGCCCGCATCCCCGCGGCCTCCCGGCGCAGCTTCAACTGCCGCCCCACCGTGGCGACGACGGCGAGCCCCCATTCGTCCTCGGGATCGACCTCCCACCCCGCCTCATCGGCCTCCCCGCCGTCCGCCCCCGCGGCCGTTCCCTCGACGAGCATCCGCAACCCCTCTTGCCGGTACGCGACACATGCGATGCCCCGCACGGTAGAAGCGCGGAGCCCGCCCCTCGGCGCATATGCCGACGTCAGCCCCGATCGAGTGACGACGGGCGGAAGCCCGGTGCCGGCCCCGTGCCCCAACCGGCCCTCAGCGCAAGCCAAATGGTTTGCGGCGCACCGGTCCGGGCCGATAGGAAGCGCCCATGCTGAAAGGGACGAAGGTCGGGCTCAGGGCCAGGCACGAAGAAGACATCCCGGTCCTGCAAACGGAGCTCTACGACGACGTGGTGAACTCCTCCCGGGCCGAGGGCGGTCCGTGGCGCCCGATGACGCCGGGCTCGAAGGATTCGCCGCTCGTGGTGGACGACACGAACCAGCGGCACGTCCCGTTTTCCGTGGTGGAGCTGGAGGGCGGCACGCTGGTCGGCACGGCGTCGCTGTGGGGCATCGACACGCACAACCGGAACGCGCACATCGGGCTCGGCCTGCTGCCGTCCGCCCGCGGCAAGGGGTACGGCAGCGACGTGGTCGCCGTGCTGTGCCACTACGGTTTCGTCGTGCGCGGCTTCCGGCGGCTCCGGATCGAGACGCTGTCGGACAACGCCGCGATGCTGCGCGCCGCCCAGCGCAACGGCTTCGTCCGTGAGGGCGTGCTGCGGTCCTCGGCGTGGGTGATGGGCGAGTTCCTGGACGAGGTGCTGCTGGGCCTTCTCTCCGACGAGTGGAAGCCGGCCTCGTAGCCGTCGGCGACCACCCGCCGACCCGGCCGCACATCATGAACGTCCCCTTCTGCCGTGAAGGCCGGCTTCCCGGGCACAGCCGGCGGGATGCGCCCCTCGCCGCCGAGCCCCGCCCCGGCCGGGACGACGGGCCGGGACGGGGCTCGGGATGCGGCGCGCTCGACGGCAGCGCCCGGGGACGCACGGGGGACGACCGCCGGGAGCCTTACACGTGCCCGAGGGGGAGCCTCACACGTGCCCGAGGCGGAGCCTCATACGTGCGCGAGCGGGAGCCTCACACGGGGCCGGAGCGGTTCCGGGCCTCGTCCGCGAGGCTCTGCCCGGAGTCCCGCGCCTGCTCGGTGACCTGGCCGGCCTGTCCACGCGCTTCTTCCTGGGTGGCACGGGCGCCCTGCGCCGCCGTGTCCTTCACCTCGGCCGCGGCGCTCTGGGTGACTTCCTTCGCGCCTTCCTTCAGGTGCTGCGCGGACTCGGTGGCGGCCTGCTTCACCGGCTCCAGGGCGTCACTCTGCATCAGCTCCGACGCCTTTTCCTGCTCGGCCTGCGAGGTCGGCAGCAGCGAGGACGCGAGCAGGCCCGCCCCGAAGGCGACCAGGCCCGCGGCCAGCGGATTGCCCCGGGTCTGGCGGCGTGCCATGTCGGGCGCCTCCTGCACCGCCTGTCCCGCCTGGCCGACCGCCTCACGGGCCGTGCCGGCCGCCCGGCCGGCGCCCTCCTGGAGGGAACCGGCCGCGGACTGGGCGGTGTGGGACACGCCGTGCGCGGTGTCGGACGCGGTGCCCATGACCCGATCACGGAGGCCCGACACCGCGCCACGCACCCTCTGGGTGCGGCGGCGGACGACCCGTCGGGGACTGGTCCGGTCGGCGAGTTGGTCGACGTTCGTGGACAGCCGCTCGCGAGTGGCTTCGATCTCGGCCCTCACTTGGTCGGGTGACGTGCCCATTCCGCGTTCTCCTTCATGGTCTCGACGGTTCGCTCGGGCTTCGGGGAGACGGTGCGCATCTGCGCGCGGCCCCGCTGGTACAGGACGGCCGCGACGACGGCCCACACCGCGGTGACGATCAGAGCGGCCCAGCCCCCGTCCATCACGTTGGACAGGCCGAGGATGGCGGCCAGCGAGAGGAACAGCAGGACCATGTAGCCGGCGAAACCGGCCCCGCCGTACATGCCGGCGGCCTTGCCCGCCCGGGTCGCCTCCTCCCTGATCTCGGCCTTGGCCAGCTCGACCTCCTGACGGAACAGGGCCTGGAGGTCCGCGGTCACCGTCGACAGCAGCTCGCCCATGGACCTGTCCTGCCCCTGCGGCTCGGCCGAGCCGGGTGTGGGGTGGATCGACGCCATGTCACACCTCCGGGTACGGGCGACCCGGCATGCCGCCCGGCGGCGTACCGACGGCGGGCGGAACGGGTGGAGCGGGTGGAGCAGGGGGTGCCACCGGCGGGGTTCCCGCCACGGACCCCGTCGGGGGCCCCGGCGGCAGGGCCTGCGAGGCGGGCGCGTCCAGCGCGCCCGTGTCCGGTCCCGCGATGGCCTGCCCCTGGTCCGGCCCCTGCCCGGATCCGTCGGACCGGGACGCGGCCCCGGCCGCCTTGGCCAGGCGCCCGGCGACCAGTCCGGCCAGCAGCGCGCCGCCGAGAAACGCTCCGGGGCGGCGGCGGGCGAAGCCCTGGAGGTCGGAGACGAGGCCCTCGGCCCCCTGCTTCTCCAGGTAGTCGGCCGCCCGGTGCCCCCGGTCGGCCGCCTGGGCCGCCAGACTGCGTGCGGGCGACTCGTCGCGGGCACTCTCGGCCAGGCCGGAGAGGTCGTCCGCCCACTGCCGCAGTGCGCCGGCCGCGCGCCGGGTCTGGCCATCGGCCTCGTCCATCGCGCGGCTCCGCAGATCGTCGATGACCGTTCCGGCCTGCTGCCGCGCCTCACCCACCACGGTCCGGGCCTGTTCCGCCGCCGTGCCCGCGACCTGGCTCGCGGCCTGTTTGGCCTGATCGGCCGTTGCGGAGGTCTCCGCCTTGACCTTCTCTCCGGTGCTTCCGGCTCCGGTTCGTACGGACTCACTCATCGGCGACTTCTCCTCGTCGAATGCCTGCATGCGGTCCAGCGTCGAGTGGCCCTCTGGTCACGTTTGACACGCTTTGTCGACAAGAATCGAAAAGGAAATGTCCGATCCGCGATCACCGCGGTCGAGGAGAGGAGACGGACCACCCCCGGATCCCGGCCCGGCGGAAGCCGCCCCGGCCTCACGGGGCCGGGGCGGTCCGGGAGCCCCAAGTCGCCGGGGCGGCCCGCCGGTTGCCGCTACTGGCCGCCCCGTTGCGCCAGGTCCGCCAGGAGCCTGTGCAGCGGTTCCTTCGCACGCCGGCGGAACTCCTGGATCGACCAGCCGTTGCCGTCCGGATCCGTGAAGTACATGAAGGTGGCGCCGTCGTCCGGGGCGTACCGGACGGGCTCGGAGATCTCCAGGCCGCGTCCGGTCAGCTCCGCGCGGGCCGCCTCGATGTCGGCGACGCACAGCTGGAGGCCCTGGTAGGAGCCCGGGGCGGGGCGGGGGCCCGCCAGCCCCTCCCAGACGGTGTCGCCGAGGACGATCGAGCAGCCGGAGCCGGGCGGCGTCAGCTGGACGAGGCGCATGCCCGGCATGACCTCCTCGTCGATGTCGACGTGGAAGCCGACCTTGTCCCGGTAGAAGTCCCTGGCGCGATCGATGTCGCTCACGGGGAGCGGGATCACCTCGAGGGTCATGTCCATGTGCGTGCTCCTTCGTCGGCTGTTGGGGTTGGGGGTCGGGGGTTGATCAGGACCGGTCGAACCGCCACCTCGTCTGGCTGAACGGCTGTCCTTTACCGAATCCGAAAACGGTGCGCGGCGCCACCGAAAACACCACCGCCCGTCCCGGTCCGTGGTGGAAGTGCCCGTCGCGGACCTCGAAGTGCCAGAAGCTCCCGTACTTCGCTTCCCACGCCGCGGCCAGTTCGCGCAGCCGCGCCTCGTCGGCGACCCGCACCGCCGCGCCCTCCACCACCAGGTCGTAGCCCTTGTTCCAGGTGTTGGTGCCGGTCGTCAGCACGACGTCCGGATGCTCCGCGATGTTGCGGGCCTTGCGCTCGTCCGGTCCGGTGCAGAAGTGCAGTGCGTCCTGCGACCAGACCGCGGGGAGCGGGGTCACGTGGGGGCGGCCGTCCGGGCGGACCGTGGAGATCCAGAACAGTTCCGCGTCCCTGAGCAGTGCCTCCGCCTCGGCCCAGGGAGTCGCGCTCGCCCCCGGGTCGCTGTAGCGCGGGTCGATACGGGTCTGGGGTGTCCTGTTGGTCACGGTGCCCTCCACGGACGGGGCCGCGACGCGGCCGCTCGGCGCTCCGGCCGCCGGCCACGGCCGCCCAGCCGGACGTTCTCTCCCCCACTCCGACTCCGCACCGCGGCGAAACTCATCGCCCCGCGACTCCCGGCGCCCGCTGTGCCCGCTCCGGTTAGGCTCATGGCCAGTACGAAGCCGGTACGGGGCTTCGCCCGAGGACCGAGGGAGGCCGCGCATGACGTCGGCGCCGGGGCGCAGGAGCAGCACCTTCACGCGGCTGCTGCGGCACGGGTTCACCGACGCCTCCGCCGCCGAGCGCCTGCTGGACGGCCCCGAACTGGCCCCCGTGCGCAACGACCCCGTGCTGCTCGACGCCCTCGGCGCCACCGCCGACCCCGATCTCGCGCTGCTCGGCCTGGTGCGCCTGCTGGAGGCCCAGCCCGGTGCCACCGCCCGCCGGGAACTGCTCGACACGGTGATCGCCGCCAAGCCGCTGCGGGACCGGCTGCTCGGGGTGCTCGGCGCCTCCGCCGCCCTCGGCGACCACCTCGCCCGGCACCCGAGCGACTGGCAGGCCCTCGTCACCTACGAGCCGCGCGATCTCCACCCCGGTGTCGAGGAGTTCGAGCGCGAGCTGGTCGGCGCCGCCGATCCGGTGGCCCTGCGCGTCGCCTACCGGCGCTGCCTGCTGTCCATCGCCGCCCGTGACGTCTGCGGCACCATCGAGGTCGCCGAGACCGCCGCCGAGCTCGCCGACCTCGCCACCGCCACCCTGCGCGCCGCCCTGGCGCTCGCCGAGGCCGCCGCGCCGCAGGACGCCGCGCTGTGCCGGCTCGCGGTGATCGCGATGGGCAAGTGCGGGGGACACGAGCTGAACTACGTCTCCGACGTCGACGTGATCTTCGTGGGCGAGCCCGCCGAGGGGGCCGACGAGGGCAAGGCGCTGCGCGCCGCGACCCGGCTCGCCTCGCAGATGATGCGGATCTGCTCCGAGAGCACCGTCGAGGGCACCATCTGGCCCGTCGACGCCAACCTGCGGCCCGAGGGGCGCAACGGCCCGCTGGTGCGGACCCTCGCCTCCCACGTGGCCTACTACCAGCGCTGGGCCAAGACCTGGGAGTTCCAGGCGCTGCTCAAGGCCCGACCGGTCGCCGGGGACGCGACGCTCGGCGAGGAGTACGTCGCCGCGCTCCAGCCGCTGGTCTGGAAGGCCGCCGAGCGGGAGAACTTCGTCGCCGACGTGCAGAAGATGCGCCGCCGGGTCGTCGAGAACATCCCCGCCGCCGAGGTCGACCGCCAGCTCAAGCTGGGCCCCGGGGGCCTGCGCGACGTCGAGTTCGCCGTCCAGCTGCTCCAGCTGGTGCACGGCCGCACCGACGTCTCCCTGCGCAGCGGCAGCACCCTGGAGGCGCTCGAGGCACTCGCCGCCGGCGGCTACGTCGGCCGCGCGGACGCCGCCCAGCTCGACGACGCCTACCGCTTCCTGCGCTCCATGGAGCACCGCATCCAACTCCACCGGCTGCGCCGCACCCACCTGGTCCCCGAGGGCGAGGCCGACCTGCGCCGCCTCGGCCGCTCCCTCGGTCTGCGCACCGACCCGGTGGCCACCCTGAACCGGGAGTGGAAGCGGCACGCCTCCGTCGTACGGAGGCTGCACGAGAAGCTGTTCTACCGGCCGCTGCTCGACGCCGTCGCCCAGCTCGCCCCGGGTGAGGCCCGGCTCAGCGCGGAGGCCGCCCGCGAGCGCCTGGTCGCCCTCGGCTACGCCGACCCGGCCGCCGCGCTGCGCCACCTCGAGGCGCTGGCCTCCGGCGTGAGCCGCAAGGCCGCGATCCAGCGCACCCTGCTGCCCGTGCTGCTGGGCTGGTTCGCGGACTCCGCCGAACCGGACGCGGGTCTTCTCAACTTCCGCAAGGTCTCCGACGCACTCGGCAAGACCCCCTGGTACCTGCGGCTGCTGCGCGACGAGGGCGCCGCGGCGCAGAACCTCGCCCGGGTGCTGTCCGCCGGCCGGCTCGCCCCCGACCTGCTGATGCGCGCCCCCGAGGCGGTGGCGCTGCTCGGTGACGGGGACGGCGGGGGACTGCGGCCCCGCTCCCGCGCCCACCTGGAGCAGGAGATACTCGCCGCGGTCCGCCGGGCCGACGGCGCGGCCCAGGGCGTGACGGCCGCCCGCGGGGTCCGCCGCCGCGAGCTGTTCCGCACGGCCGCCGCCGACATCGTCGGCTCCTACGGCACCGAGTCCCAGCCCGCCGAGGCCGACGAGGGCGCCCTGGTGGACCTGGTGGGCGGCGCCGTGTCCGACCTGACGGCCGCCACCCTGGCCGGCACGCTCCGGGCGGTGGTGGGGGAGGGCTGGGGCGACAGCCTGCCCACCCGGTTCGCGATCATCGGCATGGGCCGGTTCGGCGGGCACGAGCTGGGCTACGGCTCCGACGCCGACGTCCTGTTCGTGCACGAGCCAGTTGACGGCGTCGACGAGCGGGAGGCCGCCGAGGCCGCCAACAAGGTCGTCTCCGAGATGCGCCGCCTGCTCCAGATCCCCAGCGCCGACCCGCCCCTGCTCATCGACGCGGACCTGCGCCCCGAGGGCAAGTCCGGGCCGATGGTGCGCACCCTGAAGTCGTACGAGGCGTACTACCGCCGCTGGTCGCTGGTGTGGGAGCGGCACGCACTGCTGCGCGCGGAACGGGTCGCCGGGGACGAGGACCTGGGCCGCCGGTTCACCGAGCTGATCGACCCGCTGCGCTTCCCGGCGGACGGCCTCGGCGAGGACGCGGTCCGCGAGATCCGGCGGCTGAAGGCGCGCATGGAGTCCGAACGGCTGCCGCGCGGCGCCGACCCCAAGCTGCACGCCAAGCTGGGGCCGGGCGGGCTGTCCGACGTGGAGTGGACCGTGCAGCTGCTGCAACTGCGGCACGGCGCCCGGGAGCCCGGCCTGCGCACCACCCGGACCAGGGCGGCCCTGGCCGCCGCCCGCGAGGCCGGACTGATCTCCGCCGAGGACGCCGGCACGCTGGACGAGGCATGGGTGCTGGCCACGCGGGTCCGCAACGCGGTGATGCTGGTCCGGGGCCGGGCCGGGGACACCTTCCCCACCGACCCGCGCGAGCTGGCCGCCGTCGGCCGCTACCTGGGCTACGGCCCCGGCCACGCCGGCGACATGCTCGACGCGTACCGTCGCACGGCCCGCAGGGCGCGGGGCGTGGTGGAGGAGCTGTTCTACGGGGGGTCATGACGCACCGGGCCCCTGCCGGGAGGCAGCGCCCCGTCAGCGGACCGGCAGCAGGCCTCCGCCGCCCGGTGCCCGGCCCGGCACCAGCCTCGGCAGGGCGTAGGGCTGGCTGCCGTACCAGACCAGGGCGACCCCGTAGCCGAAGGCGAGGCACAGCACGCCGCCCACCGCGTCCAGCCAGAAGTGGTTGGCGGTGGCCACGATGACCACCAGAGTGGCCGCCGGGTACACCAGACCCAGTACGCGCACCCACGGGACCGCGGCCAGCGCGAAGATCGTCAGCCCGCACCACACCGACCAGCCGATGTGCATCGACGGCATGGCGGCGTACTGGTTGGACATGTTCTTCAGGTCGCCGGAGGCCATCGAACCCCAGGTCTGGTGGACCAGGACGGTGTCGACGAAGGTCCGGCCGCTCATCAGCCGCGGCGGGGCCAGCGGATACAGGTAGTAGCCGACCAGGGCGACACCCGTGGTGGAGAACAGCACCAGCCGGGTCGCCGCGTAGCGGCCGGGGTGTCTGCGGTACAGCCACACCAGGACACCCAGGGTCACGACGAAGTGCAGGGTGGCGTAGTAGTAGTTCATGCCGACGACGAGCCAGGTCACCGAGTTCACGGCGTGGTTGACGGACTCCTCGACGGCTATGCCGAGCTGGTGCTCCAGCCGCCAGATCCAGTCGGCGTTGCGCAGTGCCTCGGACTTCTGCTCGGGCACGGCGTTGCGGATCAGCGAGTACGTCCAGTAACTCACCGCGATCAGCAGGATCTCGAACCACACCCGCGGTCGGCGAGGGGTGCGCAGACGGCGCACGAACCGCTGCCCCGTCCCGTCCGCGACGGGATGCGGAACGACCTCTTCCCGGCCTTCCGTCGTTGTCACGGTCGTGTCACCCATAGGCAGAGAGTTTGCCAGAAAAGCGCTCCCCTTCAGATCATCCCCCGGGCGGGACCGGCTCGCATGTTCTCCTGCGGGAGAAGAGCCGCGCAGTCCTCCCGTGGCAGTGCGTGAAAAGTCGCTTTCTCCGCCCCGAGGAGGATTTACCACCTCTGAAGGTGATTCGTTTCTCCCTGGTCGGTGCCGGTCTCTAGGGGCGGAACCTGTCACCGGGGGCCGAGGCGGTCGAACCGCGCACCACCAGCTCCGGCATGAACACGAACTCGCTGTGCGGCGCGGGCGTCCCGCCGATCTCCTCCAGCAGCGTGCGCACCGCGGCCTGGCCCATCGCCGGGACCGGCTTGCGGACCGTGGTCAATGGCGGGTCGGTGAAGGCGATCAGCGGCGAGTCGTCGAAGCCGACCACCGAGATGTCCTTCGGCACGTCCAGTCCGCGCTGCCGGGCCGCCCGTATCGCGCCCAGGGCCATCATGTCGCTCGCGCACACCACCGCGGTGCAGTCCCGCTCCATCAGGGCGGTGGCGGCGGCCTGGCCGCCCTCCAGGGTGTACAGCGAGTGCTGGATCAGCTCCGTCTCGACCGTCTCGGCGCTCAGGCCCAACTGCTCCTGCATGGTGCGCACGAAGCCCTCGATCTTGCGCTGCACCGGGACGAAACGCTTCGGCCCGAGCGCCAGACCGATCCGGGTGTGGCCGAGCGAGGCGAGGTGGGTGACGGCGAGCGCCATCGCGGCGCGGTCGTCGGGGGAGATGAACGGCGCCTGCACCTTCGGGGAGAAGCCGTCGACCAGCACGAACGGCACGCCCTGGGCGCGCAGTCGCTCGTAGCGCTGCATGTCGGCCGTGGTGTCCGCGTGCAGTCCGGAGACGTAGATGATGCCGGCGACCCCGCGGTCCACGAGCATCTCGGTCAGCTCGTCCTCCGTGGACCCGCCCGGGGTCTGGGTGGCGAGCACCGGGGTGTAGCCCTGGCGGGTCAGCGCCTGGCCGATGACCTGGGCCAGCGCCGGGAAGATCGGGTTCTCCAGCTCGGGGGTGATCAGACCGACCAGACCCTCACTGCGCTGCCGCAGCCGCACGGGGCGCTCGTAACCCAGGACGTCGAGGGCGGCGAGCACGGACTGGCGGGTGGTGGCGGCGACGCCCGGCTTGCCGTTGAGGACGCGGCTGACGGTCGCCTCGCTCACCCCCGCCTGAGCGGCGATGTCGGCAAGTCGTGTGGTCACAGAACCGGACTGTAGCGGGCGTTTCCGCCCTTGCACACCGAGCGCATGCCTGCTGCGCGCCGTAGGACGGCCCGCTGTGGGCTGCTGGGTCATCGCGGTCCTCACGTCGTGGTCGGCGACCGTTCCGCAACGGATGATTCCCCCCGTGGAAACGGATGGCAAGTGCTTGCAGAGTCTTGCACACCCGTGCGGACCCCGCCCTACGCCCGCAAACGCGCGTCGCGCGGCGATGGAGGGGAGGTCACGGCGGCATAACTCTCCAGGCCGCTTGCAAAATTTTTCAGCAAGGTCTTTCGGATCGGTTGCACGGCTGTTACGTTCACGTCGCCCGGCGGCCGCAACGGCGCAGTCGGCAAGTCGGCGGGAGCGGCAGACGGGGCCGCCCTCGCACCACACGGGCTTTCACCCTCAAGGAGAACTCATGCGGCGTGGCATAGCGGCCACCGCGCTGGTGGCGTCCCTCGCCCTCGCGGCGACGGCCTGCGGCGGAGACAGCGACAGCGGCGACAAGGCGGACGGCCCGGTCACCATCACCTGGTGGGACACCTCCAACGCGACCAACGAGGCGCCGACCTACAAGGCCCTGGTCAAGGAGTTCGAGGCCGCCAACAAGGACATCAAGGTCAACTACGTCAACGTCCCCTTCGACCAGGCGCAGAACAAGTTCGACACCGCCGCCGGCTCCAAGGGTGCCCCCGACGTGCTGCGCTCCGAGGTCGGCTGGACCCCGGCCTTCGCCAAGAAGGGCTTCTTCCTGCCGCTGGACGGCACCGAGGCCCTGAAGGAGCAGAGCCAGTTCAAGTCCAACCTGCTCGAGCAGGCGAAGTACGAGGGCAAGACGTACGGCGTGCCGTTCGTCACCGACACGCTCGCTCTGGTCTACAACAAGGAGCTCTTCGAGAAGGCCGGCGTCGAGGCCCCCAAGACCTGGGACGACCTGAAGAAGGCCGCCGCCACCATCAAGGCGAAGACCGGCGTCGACGGCTACTGGGGCTCCACCCAGGCCTACTACGCCCAGTCCTTCCTCTACGGCGAGGGCGCCGACACCGTCGACGTCGAGGCCAAGAAGATCACCGTCAAGTCGCCGGAGGCCAAGAAGGCCTACGGCACCTGGTTGGAGCTCTTCAAGGGCAAGGGCCTGCACAAGGCCGACACCACGGCCGACGCCTACGCCCACATCCAGGACGCCTTCGTCAACGGCAAGGTCGCCTCGATCATCCAGGGCCCGTGGGAGATCACCAACTTCTACAAGGGCTCGGCGTTCAAGGACAAGAACAACCTCGGCATCGCCACCGTCCCGGCCGGTTCCAGCGGCAAGGCGGGCGCCCCGACGGGCGGCCACAACCTCTCGGTCTACGCCGGCTCCACCAAGGACAAGCAGGAGGCCGCGCTGAAGTTCCTGAACTTCATGACCTCCGCGAAGGCCCAGGAGACCATCGCGCTGAAGAACTCCACGCTGCCCACGCGTGACGACGCCTACACCGACCAGGTCAAGGCCGACCCGGGCATCGCCGGCTACCAGACGGTCCTCGCCGCCGCCCAGCCGCGCCCGGCCCTGCCCGAGTACAGCTCGCTGTGGGGTCCGCTGGACGACGAGCTCCCGCAGATCGCCGGTGGCAAGGAGTCCCTGGACAAGGGCCTGGGCGACGCGGAGACCGCGATCGTCAAGCTGGTGCCGGACTTCAGCAAGTAAACCCGTGTGGCCGCCGGATCCGCCCCGTGCAGGGAGGGGTCCGGCGGCCTGCGGGCTGTGTGCCGTCCTCCTTGATCATCCAGAAGGTGTCGAACCATGACAGTCGCCATCGACCGCGCGACCGGCAAGCGCCGCGGTGACCGCGCGCCCCGGCCCGGGCCGGTCCGCCGCATGAAGCGCGGATTCGCCAAGCACTGGTACGCCTACGCCATGATCGCGCCGGTGGCCGTCGTGCTCGGCGTCCTCGTGCTGTATCCCCTGGCGTACGGCTTCTACCTCACGCTGACCGACGCCGACAGCCTCAACTCGGCGCGCACCATCGGCGTCAACGAGATCGAGGCCACCTACAAGTTCATCGGCCTGGACAACTACGCCGACATCCTGTGGGGCGAGACCTCCTACGACCGGTTCTGGTCCCACTTCATCTGGACGATCGTGTGGACGGCGGCCTGCGTCGCCCTGCACTACGGCATCGGCCTGGGCCTCGCCCTGCTGCTCAACCAGAAGCTGCGGGGCCGCACGCTCTACCGGCTCGTCCTCATCCTGCCGTGGGCCGTGCCGACCTTCGTCACCGTCTTCGGCTGGCGCTTCATGCTCGCCGACAGCGGCATCATCAACTCCGGCCTGGACGCCCTCGGCCTGCCGGCGCCGCAGTGGCTGGAGGACACCTTCTGGCAGCGGTTCGCCGCGATCATGGTCAACACCTGGTGCGGTGTGCCGTTCATGATGGTCTCCCTGCTCGGCGGCCTCCAGTCCATCGACGCCAGCCTGTACGAGGCCGCCGAGATGGACGGCGCGAACGCCTGGCAGCGCTTCCGCCACGTCACCCTGCCCGGCCTGCGCTCGGTCAGCTCCACGGTCGTCCTGCTCGGCGTGATCTGGACCTTCAACCAGTTCGCCATCATCTTCCTGCTGTTCGGCAACACCGCCCCCGAGGCACAGATCCTCGTCACCTGGGCCTACCAGCTGGGCTTCGGGCAGCAGCCGCGCGAGTTCGCCGAGTCCGCCGCCTACGGCATGCTGCTGCTGGCGATCCTGATCGTCTTCACCTCCTTCTACCGCCGCTGGCTGAACCGCAATGAGCAGCAGCTCGCGATCTGAGGCAGGAGTCCCCATGAGCACCACCACCGTCAAGACCGCCGCTCCGGCGGACCGGCCGGCCGGCGGCGCGACCCCGCCCCGCACGGTGCGCGGCCGCGGCGAGCGCAGCCCGCTGGCGAGGCTCACCTCCCACGGCATCCTGGTCGCCGCGAGCCTGATCGCGCTCTTCCCGGTCGCCTGGCTGGTCTTCCTGTCGCTCGGCCCGGACAAGGACGACTATCTGCGCCCCGGCGGCATCTGGGGCAAGATGACGCTGGACAACTACGCGTTCGTCCTCCAGCACACGAACTTCTTCGACTGGCTGAAGAGCTCGCTGATCGTCTCTCTCGGCACCACGCTCATCGGCGTCATGGTGGCCGCGACCACCGGCTACGCCGTGTCGCGGATGCGCTTCCCCGGGTACAAGAAGTTCATGTGGGTGCTCCTGGTCACCCAGATGTTCCCGGTGGCCGTGCTGATGGTGCCGATGTACCAGATCCTGTCGGAGCTCCAGCTCATCGACAGCTACCTCGGCCTGATCCTCGTCTACTGCTCGACCGCGGTGCCGTACTGCGCCTGGCTGATGAAGGGCTACTTCGACACCATTCCGTTCGAGATCGACGAGGCGGGACGGGTCGACGGGCTCACCCCCTTCGGTACGTTCTCGCGGCTGATCCTTCCGCTGTCCAAGCCGGGCCTGGCGGTCGCCGCGTTCTACAGTTTCATCACCGCGTTCGGCGAGGTCGCCTTCGCCACGACGTTCATGCTGGACGACGAGAAGTACACGCTCGCGGTCGGTCTGCAGAGCTTCGTCAGCGAGCACGACGCCCAGCGCAACCTCATGGCCGCCACCGCGGTCCTGATCGCGATACCCGTCTCCGCGTTCTTCTACCTCGTGCAGAAGAACCTGGTGAGCGGCCTCACCGCCGGCGGCACGAAGGGCTGACCCCCGAGTGCGAGGACTCCCGCGCGCCTGACCGCGCGGGCAGGCGGCCGCGGTGTCCATCCGACCCCGCTGTCACCGCGGCCGCCTTCTCATCCCGCCGCCCCCACCCTCGACCCGATGACCGTCATTCCGTCCCCCGCTTCCGGTTCCGTCCGCGCGGGAGGACCCCATCGCATCAAGGACGACATGAGCCAGCAGCACTCCGCCGCCCCGGCCCCGACCTCTCCGACCGATTCGGTTGTCGCCACCGTCGCCAGGCGCCGTGACTGGTGGCGGGACGCGGTGATCTACCAGGTGTACCCGCGCAGCTTCGCCGACAGCAACGGCGACGGCATGGGTGATCTGGAGGGCATCCGCTCCCGTCTGCCGTATCTGCGCGACCTCGGCGTGGACGCCGTGTGGCTCAGCCCCTTCTACGCCTCCCCGCAGGCCGACGCCGGCTACGACGTGGCCGACTACCGCGCCGTCGACCCGATGTTCGGCTCGCTGCTCGACGCCGACGCGCTGATCCGGGACGCCCATGCCCTGGGCCTGCGGATCATCGTGGACCTCGTCCCCAACCACTCCTCCGACCAGCACGAGTGGTTCAGGCGGGCGATCGCCGAGGGCCCCGGTTCGCCGCTGCGGGAGCGTTACCACTTCCGTCCCGGCAAGGGCGAGAACGGCGAACTGCCGCCCAATGACTGGGAGTCCATCTTCGGCGGCCCGGCCTGGACCCGGGTCACCGAGCCCGACGGCATCCCCGGCGAGTGGTACCTGCACCTCTTCGCCCCCGAGCAGCCGGACTTCAACTGGGAGCACCCGGCGGTCGGCGACGAGTTCCGCTCCATCCTGCGGTTCTGGCTCGACATGGGCGTCGACGGCTTCCGCATCGACGTGGCGCACGGCATGGTGAAGGCCGAGGGCCTGCCGGACCTTGGATCCCACGAGCAGCTGAAGCTGCTGGGCAACGATGTCATGCCGTTCTTCGACCAGGACGGCGTCCACGAGATCTACCGCCAGTGGCGGCTGATCCTCGACGAGTACTCGGATGCAATGGGGCCCGAAGGGCCTTCCGCAGAAGGGCGGGGGCGGGAGACGGGCGGGCGTATCTTCGTCGCCGAGGCGTGGACGCCGACCGTGGAGCGCACCGCCAACTACGTGCGCCCCGACGAGCTGCACCAGGCGTTCAACTTCCAGTACCTGGGCACCTACTGGGAGGCCGAGGAGCTGCGTGCCGTCATCGACCGCACCCTGGAGGCGATGCGCCCGGTCGGCGCCCCGGCCACCTGGGTGCTGTCCAACCACGACGTCACCCGGCACGCCACCCGCTTCGCCAACCCGCCCGGCCTCGGCACCCAGATCCGCCTGGCCGGCGACCGCGAACTGGGCCTGCGCCGGGCCCGCGCGGCGACGCTGCTGATGCTGGCGCTGCCCGGCTCGGCGTACGTCTACCAGGGCGAGGAACTGGGCCTGCCGGACGTCGTGGACCTCGCCGACGAGGTGCGCCAGGACCCGGCGTACTTCCGGGGCGCGGGTCAGGACGGCTTCCGTGACGGCTGCCGGGTGCCGATCCCGTGGACGTGCGAGGGGTCCTCGTACGGCTTCGGCGACGGCGGCAGCTGGCTTCCGCAGCCGGAGGGCTGGGGCGAGCTGAGCGTCCAGGCGCAGACCGGGGTGCCCGGTTCGACGCTGGAGCTGTACCGGGCCGCGCTCGCCGCGCGCCGGGAGCACCCGGACCTGGGTCCGGGCGACGCGGTGGAGTGGCTGCGGGCGCCGAAGGGCGTGCTGGCCTTCCGGCGCGGGGAGTTCGTGTGCGTGGCCAACACCACGGGTGAGTCGGTGACGACCCCCTCGTACGGGCGGGTGCTGCTCGCCAGCGGTGAGGTGGCCGAGACGGGCGGCGAGGTGAAGGTGCCGGGCGACACCACGGTGTGGTGGACCACGGCCTGAGGCAGCCGCGGTCGACGGGCCCCGGGCGCTGATGCCCCGGGGCCCCTCGGCTGCCCCCGGGCCCGGTCCGACGCGGGGTCCACACGGGGTCCGACGAGGAGTCGCAGGTCCGGTCCGAGGCCGGTCCATGAGGTCCGCTCCGTGGCCGGGTCGCAACTTTTTTCCTTCAACTTCGTACGGCCCGCTGCCCTTTTGGGTTGTGGGCCCTTAACATCTGCGTTGCCGCAAGGTTTCTGAAGGTTTCTGCAAGAACATTCAGGCGCCTGTCGGCGTTCCCCACCCCCTTCGATGAAGAAGGAACCCCACATGGCACGCAGAACCCTTGCCGGAGCCGCCGCCCTCGCGGTGGTCTCGGTTGTCATGGCCCCGACCACCGCGGAGGCGTCGCCGCCCGGCACCAAGGACGTCACGGCCGTCCTGTTCGAGTGGAACTTCGCCTCGGTCGCCCGCGAGTGCACCAACACCCTCGGTCCCGCCGGATACGGCTACGTCCAGGTCTCCCCGCCCGCCGAGCACATACAGGGCTCACAGTGGTGGACCTCGTACCAGCCCGTCAGCTACAGGATCGCCGGCCGGCTCGGCGACCGCACCGCCTTCCGCACCATGGTCGACACGTGTCACGCGGCCGGCGTCAAGGTCGTCGTCGACACGGTCGTCAACCACATGTCGGCCGGCACCGGCACCGGCACCGGCGGCTCGTCGTACAGCAAGTACAACTACCCCGGCCTGTACTCCACGTACGACTTCGACAACTGCACCTCGCACATCACCAACTACCAGGACCGCTGGAACGTCCAGAACTGCGAACTGGTCGGCCTCGCCGACCTCGACACCGGCGAGGACTACGTCCGCGGAGCCATCGCCCGCTACATGAACGACCTGCTCTCCCTCGGCGTGGACGGCTTCCGCATCGACGCCGCCAAGCACATGCCGGCCGCCGACCTGGCCACCATCAAGTCCCGCCTGACCAACCCCTCGGCGTACTGGAAGCAGGAGGTCATCTTCGGCACCGGCGAGGCCGTCCAGCCCACCGAGTACACCGGCAACGGGGACGTCCAGGAGTTCCGCTACGCCTACGACCTCAAGCGGGTCTTCAACAACGAGAACCTCGCCTACCTGAAGAACTACGGCGAGGGCTGGGGCTACATGAACAGCTCCCTCTCCGGCGTCTTCGTCGACAACCACGACACCGAGCGCAACGGCTCCACCCTCAGCTACAAGGACAACGCCACCTACACCCTGGCGAACGTCTTCATGCTGGCCTGGCCCTACGGCGCGCCGGACATCAACTCCGGCTACGAGTTCACCGACCACGACGCGGGACCGCCCAACGGCGGCCGGGTCGACGCCTGCTGGCAGAGCGGCTGGAAGTGCCAGCACGCCTGGCCGGAGATCAAATCCATGGTCGCCTTCCGTAACGCGACCCGGGGCCAGTCGGTGACCAACTGGTGGGACAACGGCGGCGACGCGATCGCGTTCGGCCGGGGCAGCAAGGGCTTCGTGGCCATCAACCACGAGTCCGGCTCGCTGACCCGCACCTACCAGACCTCCCTCCCGGCGGGCACGTACTGCAACGTCCAGAACAACACGCAGGTGACGGTGAACGGTTCCGGCCAGCTCACGGCCACCCTGGGCAGCAACACGGCCCTGGCGGTGTACGCGGGCAAGTCCTCCTGCTGAGTGGACACCCCCGGGCGCGGCAGGTGACACCCTCGTCCCCCTGCCTGCCGCGTCCCGTTCACGCCCTGGCCCCTGACGGGGACGACCCGGCGCCTCCTCCTGCGCCCCGTGCAGGCCCGGGACCTCCCAGGACCACACCCGCACGTGGACCGATCCGGAGGTCCGCCGGCACCTCGCGGGCCGCTCTCCACCGAGGTGGTGCGGGCGCGCGAACAGCGGTTCGTGGGCCTGGGGCGAGGCCCACGTGCGGTACCGGCTGGGCGGTCAGGGCGTCTCCGCTCGGGGCCCGCTTCGGTGAAAAGTCTTGCTACGGCTTTCAAAACTCTTGCTGTAAACCTTTCTCCGGCGATACGGTCACGCCGGCGCCCCGGTGACGTGGCCGGAAACAGGCTGTGCCGTGGCGTGGGGTCGGACCCAATGAGCCGTAGTCGCAAGGAGTTCACGCCTGTGATACCCAGATGGCCGGCGCCCGCGAGGCGCCGCACCGTACAGGGCAGAAGGGTCGCCGCCGTCACCGTGGCCGCGCTCGCCGCCGCCCTGGTGCAGCCCCTCGCGGCCAGCGCCGACACCCCGCCCGCGCCCCCCTCGGACGCGACGCTGGCCAAGTCGCCCGCACGGCACGACCTGACCCGCGAGCAGTTCTACTTCGTCCTGCCGGACCGTTTCGCCAACGGCGACACCGGCAACGACCGCGGCGGTCTGACCGGTTCGCGGCTCAGCACCGGGTACGACCCCGCCGACAAGGGCTTCTACCAGGGCGGCGACCTCAAGGGCCTGACGAAGAAGCTCGACTACATCAAGGGAATGGGCACCACCGCCATCTGGATGGCGCCCATCTTCAAGAACCAGCCCGTGCAGGGCACCGGCAAGGACGCCTCCGCCGGTTACCACGGCTACTGGATCACCGACTTCACCCAGGTCGACCCGCACTTCGGCACCAACGAGGATCTCGAGACCCTCATCGACAAGGCCCATGCCAAGGGCATGAAGGTCTTCTTCGACGTCATCACCAACCACACCGCCGACGTCGTCGACTACGAGGAGAAGTCCTACACCTACCTCTCCAAGGGCGCCTTCCCGTACCTGACCAAGGACGGCCGCCCCTTCGACGACGCCGACTACGCCGACGGTTCGCGGGAGTTCCCGCGCGTCGACGCCGACTCCTTCCCGCGTACCCCGGCCGTTCCCGACGCCAAGAAGCGGATCAAGGTCCCCTCCTGGCTCAACGACCCGCGGATGTACCACAACCGGGGCGACTCCACCTACGCCGGCGAGTCCACCACCTACGGCGACTTCTCCGGCCTGGACGACCTGTGGACAGAGCGCCCCGAGGTCGTCGAGGGCATGGAGAAGATCTACCAGCGGTGGGTCAGGGACTTCGACATCGACGGCTTCCGGATCGACACCGTGAAGCACGTCAACATGGAGTTCTGGACCCAGTGGGCCACCGCTCTGGACGCCTACGCGGCCAGGCAGGGCCGTGACGACTTCTTCATGTTCGGCGAGGTCTACTCCGCCGACACGAACATCACCGCCCCGTACGTCACCGAGGGCCGCCTCGACGCCACCCTCGACTTCCCCTTCCAGGAAGCCGCCCGCCAGTACGCCTCCCAGGGCGGCAGCGCAAGGAAGCTCGCGGCGGTCTTCGGCGACGACTACAAGTACGCGACCGACAAGGCCAACGCCTACGAGCAGGTCACCTTCCTCGGCAACCACGACATGGGCCGCATCGGCACGTTCCTGAAGCAGGACAACCCGAACGCGTCCGACGCCGCACTGCTGAAGAAGGACATGCTCGCCAACGAGCTGATGTTCCTCAGCCGAGGCAACCCGGTCGTCTACTACGGCGACGAACAGGGCTTCACCGGCGCCGGCGGCGACAAGGACGCCCGCCAGACCCTGTTCGCCTCCCGCACCGCCGACTACCTCGACGACGACCTGATCGGCACCGACCGCACCCACGCCGACGACAGCTACGACACGCGAGCACCGCTCTACCGGCAGATCAGCGCTCTCGCCAAACTGCGCAAGGCCCACCCGGCCCTCACCGACGGCATCCAGCAGGAGCGCCACGCGGCTGACGGACCCGGCGTCTACGCCTTCTCCCGCACCGGCACCGGCAAGGACACCACCGAATACGTGGTCGCCTTCAACAACGCCGCGGAGAAGAAGACCGCGACCTTCGCGACCAACTCCGCCGGCATGACCTTCCGCGGCATCCACGGCACCGACGCCTCGGTCACCAGCGACGCCGACAAGAAGATCACCGTCACCGTCCCGGCCGGCTCGGCCATCGTCCTCGAGGCCACGGGCCCGCTCGCCCGGCCCGCCACCGGGCCCACCCTCACGCTCGAGGCCCCCGAGGCAGGCGCCACCGGCACCGTGGCGCTCACCGCCGACGTCGACGGCGGGCAGCTCAACCGCGTCGTCTTCGCCGCCCAGACCGGCAACGGCCCCTGGCGCACCCTCGGCTCCGCCGACCACGCCCCGTACAAGGTCACGCACACCATCGACGCGGACGTCCCGGCCGGCACCGCCCTGCGCTACAAGGCCGTCGTGATCGACTCGGCCGGCCGCACCGCGAGCGCCCTGGCCGGCTCCACCACCGGCACCCCGCCGGTCGAGTCGCCGCCCACCGCCACCTCCCGCGACTACGCGGTCGTCCACTACAAGCGCGCGGACGGCGACTACGACGACTGGGGTCTGTACGCCTGGGGCGACCTCGCGGAGGGCGAGGCCACCGAGTGGCCGAAGAGCCACCCCTTCGCCGGCCGCGACGCCTACGGCGCCTTCGCCTACGTCAAGCTCAAGCCCGGCGCCTCCGACGTCGGCTTCCTGGTGATCGACAAGGACGGCAACAAGGACGTCTCCACCGACCGCACCATCGACGTCACCAGGACCGGCGAGATCTGGATCGAGCAGGGCAAGGAAACCGTCACCACCGAACGGCCCGAGTACCCGGCGCAGGACCGCACCAAGGCGGTGCTCCACTACCACCGCGCCGACGGGAACTACGACGGCTGGGGCCTGCACGTGTGGACCGGCGCCGCGCACCCCACCGAGTGGTCGAACCCGCTGAAGCCGGTGAAGACTGATGCCTATGGCGCTGTCTTCGAGGTGCCGCTCACCGAGGGTGCCACCAGCCTCAGCTACATCATCCACAAGGGCGACGAGAAGGACCTCCCGTCCGACCAGTCGCTCGACCTCAAGGCCAACGGGCACGAGGTGTGGCTGTTGAACGGCCAGGAGAAGTACCTGCTGCCGCAGCCCGCGGGCTCCGCGGCCGCCCTCGACCCGGCCACCTCCAAGGCGGTCTGGATCGACCGGAACACGGTCGTGTGGAACGGCTCCGAGGCCGCCGCCTCCACCCAGCTGCTCTACTCCCGCAACGGCTCCATCAAGGTCACCGATGGTGCGTTGACCAGCGACGACGAGCGCTGGCTGCGGCTGGCGAAGACGTCCCTCACCGGCGCCCAGAAGGAGAAGTTCCCGCACCTGGGGAACGCCACCGCCTGGTCCGTCGACCCCCGTGACCGCGACCGGGTCCGCGAGGCCCTGCGCGGCCAGGTCGTCGCCTCCCAGCGCGCCGCCAACGGCGCCGTGCTCGCCGCGACCGGCGTCCAGATCGCCGGCGTCCTGGACGACCTCTACGCCGACCGTGCCACCGGGGCGAAGCTCGGCCCGGTCTTCCGGGACGGCCGTCCCACGCTCTCCGTGTGGGCACCGACCGCGCAGAACGTCTCCCTGGAGATCGGTGGCTCCACCGTCCGGATGAAGCGCGACGACGCCACCGGCGTCTGGTCCGTCACCGGCCCGGCCTCCTGGAAGGGCAAGCCGTACCGGTACGCCGTGAAGGTCTGGGCGCCCACCGCCCGCGAGATCGTCACCAACAAGGTCACCGACCCCTACTCGGTCGCCCTGACCACCGACTCCGAGCGCAGCCTGGTCGTCGACCTCCGCGACCGCGCCCTCGCCCCCAAGGGCTGGGCCGGTCTGGACAAGCCGAAGGCCGTGCCGCTGAAGGACGCCCAGATCCAGGAACTGCACATCCGGGACTTCTCCGTGGAGGACCGCACGGCGAGCGACCGCGGCACCTACCTCGCCTTCACCGACAAGGACAGCGACGGCTCCCGGCACCTGCGCGAGCTGGCGAAGTCCGGCACCTCGTACGTGCACCTGCTGCCCGCGTTCGACATCGCCACCATCCCCGAGAGGACGTCGGACCAGGCGACCGTCGACTGCGACCTCGCCTCCTACGCCGCCGACTCCGCCGAGCAGCAGGAGTGCGTGGCGAAGATCGCCGCCAAGGACGCCTACAACTGGGGCTACGACCCGTACCACTACACGGTCCCCGAGGGCTCCTACGCCACCGACCCCGACGGCACCGCCCGCACGGTCGAGTTCCGCCGGATGGTCAAGGCGCTCAACGAGGACGGCCTGCGCGTCGTCATGGACGTCGTCTACAACCACACGGCCGCGAGCGGCCAGGCCAGGACCAGCGTCCTGGACCGGATCGTGCCCGGCTACTACCAGCGGCTGCTGGCCGACGGCTCGGTCGCGAACAGCACCTGCTGTGCCAACACGGCCACCGAGAACGCCATGATGGGCAAGCTGGTCGTCGACTCGGTCGTCACCTGGGCCCGGGAGTACAAGGTCGACGGCTTCCGCTTCGACCTCATGGGCCACCACCCGAAGGCCAACATCCTCGCCGTCCGCAAGGCCCTCGACGCCCTCACCCCGGAGAAGGACGGGGTCGACGGCAAGAAGATCATCCTGTACGGCGAGGGCTGGAACTTCGGTGAGGTCGCCGACGACGCCCGCTTCGTCCAGGCCACGCAGAAGAACATGGCCGGCACCGGCATCGCCACCTTCTCCGACCGGGCCCGTGACGCCGTGCGCGGCGGCGGACCCTTCGACGAGGACCCGGGCGTGCAGGGCTTCGCCTCCGGCCTGTACACCGACCCCAACTCGTCGAAGAGCAACGGCACCGAGGCCGAGCAGCGGGCCCGGCTCCTGCACTACCAGGACCTGATCAAGGTCGGGCTGAGCGGCAACCTCGCCGCGTACACCTTCACCGACACCAGCGGCAAGGAGGTCAAGGGCAGCCAGGTCGACTACAACGGCTCGCCCGCCGGATACGCGGACGCCCCCGGCGACGCCCTCGCCTACGCCGACGCGCACGACAACGAGTCGCTGTTCGACGCGCTCGCCTTCAAGCTGCCGAAGGACACGTCCGCGGCGGACCGGGCACGGATGCAGGTCCTCGCCATGGCCACCGCCACCCTCTCGCAGGGCCCGGCGCTCTCCCAGGCCGGCACCGACCTGCTGCGCTCCAAGTCCCTGGACCGCAACTCCTACGACAGCGGCGACTGGTTCAACGCCATCCACTGGAACTGTGCGGACGGCAACGGCTTCGGCCGCGGTCTGCCGCCGGCCGCCGACAACGAGGCCAAGTGGCCCTACGCCAAGCCGCTGCTCACCGCCGTCGAGGTGGGCTGCCCGCAGATCGAGGGCGCCTCGGCCGCGTACCAGGATCTGCTGCGGATCCGCACGACGGAGGACGTCTTCTCCCTCGGTACGGCCGAGCAGGTGCAGTCCCGGCTGTCGTTCCCGCTGTCCGGCGAGGACGAGAAGCCCGGCGTGATCACCATGAGGCTCGGCGACCTGGTCGTCGTCTTCAACGCGACGCCCGAGCGGCAGGAGCAGCGCGTCGTCGCGCTCTCCGGGACGGACTACCGTCTGCACCCGGTGCAGGCCGCGGGTGGCGACACGGTCGTGAAGACCTCGTCGTACGCCGAGGGCACGGGCACGTTCACCGTCCCGGCGCGCACGGTCGCCGTGTTCACCACGGGCGGCTGACCCGGTAGGGAGCTGCGGCTGGTGTGAGCCCTTCTGACCTTGGACAGGAGGGCTCATGCCGCAGATCACCGTCGACTACTCCGACCGTCTGGCGGACGGATTCGACCGGCCGGCTCTCGCTCGGGACCTGCACACCGCCGTCGTCGACATCGCGGCCGCCAGGCCGCCGGCGTGCAAGACGCGGTTCCGCCGCACCGAGGACGTGGTCGTCGGCCCCGACACCGACGGCCACGCCCACGTCCACGTGCACATCGCCCTGCTGCCCGGCCGCACCGACGAGACCAGGGCCAAACTCACCGAGGCCGTGCTGGGGCTGCTGCGCCAGTACGTCGAGCCGACCGAGGGCCTGGTGCTGCACGCCTCCGCCGAGGTGCGCGAGCTAAACGCGTCCTACCGCACGTTCGAGGGCGAGTAGGACCCGCCGGTCCCGGGCCCCGCCAGGTGGAGGGGCAGGCCGCCCCGGCCACCGGTCACCGGTCAGGGTGACGCCAGCGTGATGAGCCGCGTCGCCAGGTCGGCGAACGGCCCGTCGCCCGGCTCGTCCGTGAGCAGGGCCCGCAGCAGCGCGGCCAGCTCCGGGTCGTGGGCGGCGGCGACGGCGGCGAGCGCGGCGAAGTCGTGCACCAGCTGGGTCTCCAGCTCGGCGCGCGGGATGCGCCGCCCGTCCAGCCAGATCAGCGCGGTCGACTCGGCCAGCGAGATCCAGGACCGCACGACCAGTTCCAGACGCGGGGGCGCCTCGCCCACCACACCGAGGTGCGACAGCATCTGGTCATAGGCGGCCTGTCGCACGGAGTCGATCAAAGCGTTGGTGGTCGAGGAGCCGACCGCCGGGCCGCCGCGCATCAGGGCGGAGAAACCGGGGCCGTGCTCGTCCACGAAGTCGAAGAACCGGCCCATCACCCGCCGCAGCCGCACCCCCAGCGGGCCCTCGTGCGGCTCCTCGAACCGGGAGGCCAGGTCGTCCGAGGCACGCTTCAACGCAGCCTCGTACAGGCTGAGTTTGCCGGGGAAGTAGTGGTAGACCAGCGGGCGCGAGATACCCGCCGCCGACGCTATCTCGTCGATGGAGACCTCGTCGGGAGAGCGGCGGCTGAACAGTTCGAGGGCCACGCCGATCAACTGCTGCCGTCGCTCCTCGACGCCCAATCTGCGGCGTACCCCGGTAGTCATGCGAACACCTTACCGATCGATTCCAGCCTCGAACGGTCCGGAGTGGCCAGGAGTGTTCACACGGTCATCCGAGTCCGCTGACCGCGCGCCCGTTCTCGAGGGTGCCCCTGAGGTCGGCCCGCGCGCCCTGCGCGGCCCGGACGGTCAGCAGGTGCCCCGCGGCGGAGCCCTCGACGCCGCCCGTGGCCCGCACGGAGGCGGTGCCGCGGCTGCCCGCCGCCAGCAGGTACCAGGCGCCGGTCGCCGCCTTCCACAGCACCCCGGCCAGGACGTGCGGCTCGCGCGGCCCGCAGGCCGGCCTGCCCTCGGCCCTGGCCGCCACCGCCCCGTGGGGCCCGCCCGGGGTGTGGAACTGAGCCAGCACCCGAGCGCCGCCGCCGCGCCAGGTCTCGGCCCGTGTGCACACCCACGCCGCCGATCCGCTCCCGTCGGGCAGCGGCTGCTCGGCGAACGGCCAGGCGTTCACGCTCCGCACACCCGCCGAGCGCATCGCGGTCAGCGAGCAGGCGAACGGCGCCCAGGTGCGCAGCGCCCCGGCCCGGGCGGTCTTGCCGACCGCCCCCGGCCGTCCCGCGGTCAGGTGTGCGGGCACCAGCTCTCCCAGGTCGGTGACCAGCCGCGTCCCGGCCTCGTCGGTCAGCTGGAGCGCGGTCCACGAGGTGCACGCGCCCCGCTGCAGCGCGGGACCGGCCAGCGGTGATGTCACCCCGCCGGTGAGTGTCAGGCCCGACGCGCCGGAGTCCGGCCTGCGCAGGTCCCGGGCGGCGGCCCCGCGCACCCAGGGCGCCGTCAGATAACGCACGTTGCCGTCCGCCCGGCCCAGCACCACCGCGCTCGCCACGGCCCGGTCGGCGCCGTCGACCCGGGCGAAGTCGAGGGCGGCGCCCTCGGTGCCGTCCTTGGGCTCGGCGTACCGGGCGATGCGCAGACCGTCGTGGAGGAGCACCACGCGAGCGTTGTCGACCGTCCCCGCGTACAGCAACTGGGGCGGTCCGGCGGGGCCGCCGGACGGGGTGCCGGGGGTCGCCGCCACCCGCACGCTGCCACCGGGGCGGGCCCACACGGCGAGGGCGCGGCGCAGCAGCGCCTCGTCGCCCTTGAGGTCACCGCGCGCCGGCCACACCGTGAAGTCGGTGCGCGGGGAGGTCTTCCAGGCGGTGGGGGAGACCCGGGTCAGTCGCCCCGGGTCCAGGGCCGCCTCGGCTGCCGGGTTGCGCGCGTACGGGGGCGCGGCGGCGCCGTCGGGCCCCCAGCCGTCGCCGGGCAGCCCGAGCAGCGCCCCGCACACGGCGAGCGCGGCGCCGGCGGCGAGTGCGGCCTTCAGGCGCCGGCGGCGGCGCATCAGGTCGGTGGGCCGGGCCTGGAGCGAGCAGGGGTCGAACTCGGGGGAGTGCAGCAGCCGGTGGTCCGCGGGAAGCCGGTCGGCCTCGCGCAGCGCGGCGTCCGCGTCGGCCACGCCCGCGGCGGTGAGGACCCCACGCACGTCCCCGTCCGGCAGCCGTTCCAGGCCGCGCAGCACGTACGCGGCACGGGCCGGCCCGGACAGGGCGGCGAGCCGCTCCTCGAGGGCGAGTTCGTCGGCCCCGCCGGACCGGGGGAACAGCGCCAGGCCCCACACCTGGGGCAGCAGCGGCGGCAGGTGCGTCCGCATCGCCCACGTCCGGCGCCGCAGCGGAAGGCTTCTCGCCAGTGCCGCCCGCACCACCCGGGCGCGGAGCAGGCCGTATCCCGGGTCGCCCTCGCGGCCGGCCGGCTGGGCGGGAATGGCCGGCACCGGGCCGGGGCTGCGGGGCAGTGCGCCCTGGGTGAGGGCGTGGGCGGTCAGCACCCGCCGGCCCCGCGCCCGGCCGGGCGGCAGCACCAGGTAGGCGAGCCGGACCAGCCGCGGATAGTGCTCCACGAGCGCCGCCTCGGCCTGTTCGACGTCGACGGCCGGGCCGGCGGGGGAGGAGGGCGCGGGGTGCGGGGCGACATCCGGTGACTGCACGTCCAGCGCAACGAGCGAACCGGTGGATGGTCACCTGGCCGCGCGGCGTCACGCCCTGCCGGGCTCCACCAGCAGGCGCGCGTAGCGGGCCATCGACCGCTGGTAGCGCGGCAGGTGGGGAACGAGCGCCTCGAGGACCAGTGACAGCCCCTCGCGGTCACGGCCCAGACTCGACAGGCACAGGGCGAGGCAGGCCCGCACCGCGTCGTCCAACTCGTCCGACGGCGCGTGCAGTTCGGGCGTCAGCAGGGCGACGCCCTCCTCGGCCCGGCCGATGTTGCGCAGCGAGCTGGCCAGTTGGATCCTCGCCCGCCTCGCCTTGTGGCGGCTTACCTCCGTCAGCCCGCCGTCCAGTGCCTCCCGGTACAGCCGGACCGCGTCGGCGGGGTGTCCCGTCGAGTCGAAGGCACAGGCCCGCTCGAAGGGGCCCAGCGGACTGCCCTCGGGCAGCTCGGCGACGAGCGCGTCGATCACGGCGCGGAACGCCGCCGCGTCCTCCTCGGCGTAGTCGTCGAGACGCGCCCAGGCGGCGGCCGCACGTTCTTCCCAGTCCCGGTCCATACGGCCACCCTCGCACGCGAGTGCCCGCGCCGCACCGGGAATTGAGCGTCGCGGACGTCGCGGCCGTATGAGAGGCGAGGGCCCCTCGCCGGGGGCTCCGTGCGGTATGTCGCCGAAGTACCGGAGGAACACATGAGGCTGACCCGACCGATGCTCGCGCTGACCGGCGCGGTGGCGGCCCTGGCGCTGGCGGGCTGCGGGTCCGGTGGCGACGAGAAGAGCGAGGTGCCCGAGACCGCGACCGGCAGCCTCGAGCATCTGGCCGCGGAGGTGAAGTGCAGGCCGAACATGCAGACGGACGCCGACGAGATCCGGCAGGCCCTCTGTGACATCAGCGACGGCAAGTTCGTCCTCGCCACCTTCGCCACCGACCGCGGCCAGCGCGAGTGGCTGAACGGGGCGAAGGACTACGGCGGCTACTACCTCGTCGGCCGCAAATGGGTCGCCGTCGGCCAGGAGAAGACGGTCGTGCGGTTGCGGTCCACGCTCGGCGGCACGCTGGAGGAGGGTTCCGAGCACATGAACCCCGGGGGCAGCCACAACCGGGGCGGCCACGGCGGTGGCGGCCACCACGGCTGACGGCGCCGTCGCGGCCGGGCGCACGAAGAAGCCGGCGGTGGGAGGTTCCCACCGCCGGCTTCTCGCTCACCGGTCCCGGACTACTGGCAGTCCTGGCCGTTGTTGATGCAGTCGACCATCTCGTTCATCAGGTCCTCGTCGAAGAAGTTGATGAAGTCGTTGTGGTCGGTGATCGGCTTGTGCAGCTGCTCCGGGAAGGAGTCCACCGCGAACGGGTTCACCAGCTGCCCGTTGTCGATCTGCGGGGCCGGGATGTCGTACACCAGGCGCACCTGGAGCTGGGGGATGGCCTGGAAGCCGTTCGAGCAGCTGCCGTCCGCCTCGACGAAGTCGACGTGCGTGCGGTGGTTGGCGCTGTCGATGTTCTGGCCGTCCCAGCAGCTCTGGAAGTTGGACGTCCGGACCACGCTGCTGCCCTCGGGGCAGATCGGGTACTTGTCGGTCACCTGACGGTCCTCGAAGCCGGTGCAGCTCCAGGAGGTGTTGGCGTTGTTCAGGCCGTTGGTGAAGGACTTGGCGTCACCGGTGATGATGCGCAGACCCGTCGGCATCGCGACGACGTCGCTCGTCCGGTTGCCGACGAACTTCAGGTCGGCCTGGCTCGGCTCGACGATCTTGCCGACGTTGCCGTCCTGACCGCCGCCGGGCTGGTCCTGGTCGACGTCCTGCGAACCGTCCTGGATCCGCAGCACCGGCCAGAAGTACGTCGACTTGTCGCCCTGGTTCTGGCAGGTCGTGTCGCCGTTGGCCAGGTCCTCGTCGCTCGCGAAGGCGTTGTTGGCCTGGTTGCCGACGTAGTCGTGCTGGTGCTGGGCACCGTTGCTGACACCGGGAGCGACGATCACGTTGTCCGAGTTGCGGTTCTCGTTCTCGTTGGTGCCGCACTCGGTGGTGAAGGTGCCCGTCGAACCGCCGTCGCCGTTCGCGGCCAGCCCGTTCGGCAGGTTGCGGGAGTTCGGCTCGACGTCCTCGATGTTGATGAAGTCGTCCGCCACGGGGCCGTTGCCGGCCTGTCCGCCGTTGCCGCCGTCACCCTGGTCCTGGCCGCCGTCACCCTGGTCCTGGCCACCGTCGCCCTGGTCCTGGCCAGCGTCCTGGTCCTGGCCGCCGTCCTGGTCCTGGCCGCCGTCCTGGGCGCCGTCGTTGGGCTGCGGCTGCTCCGCGGGTACGCCCTTGCAGCCGGCGAGCTGGTCCAGCTCGTCCTGGTCCTGGCCACCCGCACGGTTGATCTCCAGCTGGATGCGGTCGATGATCGCCGTCCGCCGGTCCTTGAGCGGACCCAGAATGGAGTTCTGGACGAAATTCGCGTCCCCGGCCTGAGCCTGCCGTGTGGTGACGAGGCGCTGATAGGCGTCGGTGATCTGCTGGTCCAGCGAGGCGAGTTCGGCGTCCACCTCGCCACGCGCCCGGTCGGGCACGTCGGTGAGCTGCTGGCCGACGTCCGGACAGTCGATCGTGGCGATCTGCGCCGAGCTCGCCTTCGTCCAGTTGTCCGGTGAGTTGTCCTCGTGCGCCGAAGCGTAGAAGTTCGCCCAGATCAGCCCGCCCCCACCGAGCGCTAGGGCCGCCGATGCGGCTATGGCCTTGGTGGCCAGCGGCGTACGGCGTTTTCTTGTGTTGCGTCCCATGGAACTCCTCTGACTTCCTTGCGGGGCATCCCTTGCGGGGCATCGAGGCGCCCGACAGGAGTGAAGCGGCTCCCTTGAGTACGGGAGCCGCCCCACGGGTGTTCACCCGTCACGGAAATCGTCGAGAGGTTCGTCGGATCACAGTTGTTCCAACACCGTTGCAAACACCGGGAGTTGTCGACCGTCCACGGGCTGTGAGAGTCCGGGACCGGTTTCACCGGCCGTGGTCGAGATGCGCGAGAACCGCCAGCACGCGACGGTTGTCGTCGTCCGAGACCTCCAGTCCCAGTTTGGCGAAGATGTTCGCGGTGTGCTTGGCGACGGCCCGTTCCGTCACCACCAGCTTCCCCGCGATCGCCGTGTTGGACCGCCCCTGGGCCATCAGCTCCAGCACCTCCCGCTCGCGGGGCGTCAGCCGCGCCAACGGGTGGTCGTCGCGCGACTGGCGCGCCAGCAGCTGCTGGATGACCTGCGGGTCCATCGCCGTACCGCCCGCCGCCACCCGCCGTACCGCGTCCACGAACTGCTCCGCGTCGAAGACCCGGTCCTTGAGCAGGTACCCCACCCCGCCGCTGCCGTCGGCCAGCAACTCCCGCGCGTAGAGCTGCTCCACGTGCTGCGAGAGCACCAGGACCGGCAGTCCGGGCCGCTCCCGGCGGGCCCGGAGCGCGCACTGGAGCCCCTCGTCGGTGTGGGTCGGCGGCAGCCGGACGTCGATCACGGCGACGTCCGGCTGCAGCTCGGCCAGCGCCCGGGCCAGCTCGGGCCCGGACTCCACGGCCGCCGCCATCTCGAAGCCGTGCGCCTCGAGGAGCCGGACGAGTCCGTCGCGCAGCAGGAACAGGTCTTCGGCTAGGACGACGCGCAAGGAATCTCCATGGTGACCATGGTGGGGCCGCCCGCGGGAGAGCTGACGGCCAGGACGCCGTCGAATGTACCCAGTCGCCGCTCCACCCCGGTCAGCCCCGAGCCGGCGCCGATCACCGCGCCGCCCCTGCCGTTGTCGGTGACGGACATCCGCAGATGGCCGTCGGCGTGGTGCAGGTCGACCCAGACGCGGTCCGCGCCGGAGTGCTTCACCGCGTTGGTGAGCACCTCGCTCACCGCGAAGTACGCGGCCGACTCCACCGGTGCCTCGGCCCGCCCGGGCAGCTCCACGGTGACCTCGGTGTCCACCGGCAGCCGCAGTGCCAGTGCCCGCACCGCGTCGCCCAGGCCCCGCTCGGCCAGCACCGGCGGGTGGATGCCGCGCACCAGTTCGCGCAACTCGGTCAGGGCCTCCACGGAGGACCTGCGGGTCTGCGCGATCAGCTCCCTGGCCTTCTCCGGGTCCTTGTCGAGCAGCGCCTCGATCGTGCCGAGGTCCATGCCCACGGCGACGAGCCGTGCCTGCGCCCCGTCGTGCAGGTCCCGTTCGATGCGTCGCAGCTCGGCGGCCGAGGCGTCCACCGCGTCCCGCCGTGTCTCCGTCAACACCCGCACACGCTCGGCGAGTTCACGCTGATTGGAGGCCAGCACGGCCCGGGTGAGGCGGAAGTGCGCGTGGAAGGCGGGCACGGTGTACCGGTGCGCGACGATCAGCAGGACGGCGCCGAGGCCGCCGGCGGCCAACGCGGACGTCTGGTCGTCGACCGGCACGAAGCCGTACCAGTACGGGCCGTACTCGCCGTACGGCCCGCCGGTCATGGTGCGCCACAGCCCGGCCGCGAGCGCGAAGCCCTCCAGCGGGTAGAGCACCAGCACGGCCGGAAGCAGCGCGGTCACGAATCCCGCCGTCATGTCCACCGGCAGCCACCGCAGATCGCGCCAGGTGGCCGGGTCGCCCAGCAGCGCGAAGGTGCGGGTCCACGGAGGGGCGTCCTCGGGGACCGGCCGGTAGGCGGGCGGTATGCGCACCCCGCCCCACTCGGCCGCCAGCACCCGCCGCCGGTTCGCGAACGTCCGCACACCCGTCAGCACGTACGGGGTCGTGACGAGGCCGATGCCGACCGGGATCAGCGCGAGGGACACGGCGGTGAGGGTGAAGCACAGCACGGCCAGGGGCAGTGAGACGACCGCCAGCACGAGCCCCCGCCAGGCGGCGCGCACCATCCCCCGTGCCCTCGACGCGTCGCCGTCGCTCTTCGTGGTGGTGTTCATGGGCGTCAGTCTGGTCGAGCGGGGCAGGGGCCGTCACGGGGCAGGGGCCCCGCTCATGAGGTGGTGCTGTGTACACCTCCCGTCGCCAGCACCTCGGCCTCCACCTCGGGATCCAGTCCCACGCCGGGACGGTCCGGCCGCCGCGGTGCCGTCCCGCCGATGTCCCGCAGCCATGCCCACGTGTCGGTCACGGTCTCGGTGACCGGCCGGCAGCGCAGTCCCGCCGCGACCGCGCGGGACACGTCCGCCGAGTGCAGCGCGTCGTGCATGTCGCTGCCCGGCGGCACCCACACCGGCAGGTGCGTCCACGGCTCGATGCCCGCGTCGAGGATCACCTCCGGCGCGGTCCACCGCAGTTCGGCCGCGCCCCCGGTCGCCTCGGCGCACGCCTGGAGCAGCCCGCCCATGGTGGTGTGTCCCTGCGGGGACATCAGGTTGTACGGCCCGCTCAGCCCCCGCTCAACCGCCCCGAGCACCCAGTCGGCGAGGTCGCGGACGTCGACGTACTGCAGGGGCAGGTCGCGCGGCCCGGGCGCGAGGACCGGTCCGCCGCGGGCCGTCCGGGCCAGCCACCAGGGCAGCCGCCCGACGTTCTCGTACGGGCCGAGGATCAGCCCGGCACGCACCAGCAGCGACCGGTGCGCGCCGAAGGCGTCCAGGACGGCGAGCTCGCCGCCCCGCTTGTCCCGCGCGTAGTCGGTGCGGGCGGCGTCCGGGCAGGCGCCCTCGACCAGGGAAGCCCGCTCGGTGTACCCGGCGGGCGGGGCCCAGGCGTACACCGAGCAGCTCGACACGTACACGTACCGTCCGGCGCGGCCCCGCAGCAGCCGGGCCGTGTCCCGCACCGCGCGCGGGGCGGCCGACCACGTGTCGACGACGACGTCCCACTCGCCGGTGTCCTCGTCGAGCGCGGCCAGACCGTCGAGCGCGGTGCGGTCGCCGTGCAACGTCCTGACTCCGGCCGGGAGTTCGTGACGTCCCCGGTGGAACAGGGTCACGTCCCAGCCCCGGCCGAGGGCCGCCTCCACGACGGCCCGCCCCACGAACTCCGTGCCACCCAGCATCAGAAGTTTCATGGGGCCGACTCTGCCCGGTGCGGCGGCGCGGGGGAACGGGAATCTGCTGCCGGCAGATCCGCGCCGCCGGCCGCGGTCAGCGTCCCGCCGGCGGCACGTACGTGTAGCCGACGCGGCGCACCGTGCGGATCGTGTCCCGGTGCCCGGTACCCAGCTTGCGGCGCAGCCGGGCGATGTGGACGTCGACGGTGCGGCCGTCGCCGACATGGTCGTAGCCCCACACCGTGGCGACCAGGTGGTCGCGGGTGTGCACCCGGCCCGGGTGTGCCACGAGGTGGGCGAGCAGCTCGAACTCCAGGTACGTCAGGTCGAGTTGCCGTCCGTCCACGTGGGCGGTGCGCTGGAGGCCGTCGACGCGGATCAGCGGGTCGTGGGCGGGGACCGCCGGGTCGCCGGTCGTGGCGGCCGACCGGACCGGCGGCTGCCGGTCGGCCGGGACGAGCACCAGGTAGCCGACCATCGGCGGCTGCCCCGGCAGGGTGGGCAGGGCGTGCTGGGGCGCGGGCAGCCAGGTGGCGTCCGGCGGCAGGAGGCCGGCGACGCCCACCACCTCGTCCGGGCCGACGGCCCTGAGCCGGTGCCGTGCGCCGTTCTCGGACGGGGCGGAGGGGGGAGCGGGGGACAGGGAACGTGTGGTCGCCATGAGAGGTCAGCTCTTTCGCGCGAGAGGTTCGACGAGGGACGTACGTCGGTGCGCGCGGGCCGGGAGCCGGGTACGGCGTCGAGGGCCGGGATGTACGGCTTCAGCGGGCCGGCGCGGTCGTCGCGCGGCAACACACCCGGTCGAAGTCGTCGTGCTGACGGGAAGGCCAGAAGGGCTCGAGGTCGTGACGACCCGTCGCGAGGCACTTCCGGAAGCCGGCCATGGCCCCATTGAACCAGACGCCGGGCGCGGACAGCAGCCCCGCTCACCGCCCGGACGCCCGCGGCGGTGGGAAGCCGACGCCCTCGGCGCGTTGTGTCCTGCGGGCGCCTGCGCGCGCCCCGCAGGACAACGCGAGGGGGGCGCCCACCGTGACGGCGGGCGCCCCCCTCGTGCGGAGCGAACGGGATCAGACCTGGCCGGCCTTCTCCAGGGCGGTGCAGCAGGTGTCGACCAGCAGACGGGTCACCACGTAGGGGTCGACGTTGGCGTTGGGGCGGCGGTCCTCGATGTAGCCCTTGCCGTCCTTCTCGACCTGCCACGGGATGCGCACCGAGGCGCCGCGGTCGGAGACGCCGTAGGAGAACTTGTCCCACGGGGCGGTCTCGTGCAGACCGGTGAGGCGGTCGTCGATGCCGGCGCCGTAGTTCTTGACGTGGTCGAGCGGCTTGGAGCCCTCGCCCAGCGACTCGCACGCGGTGATGATCGCGTCGTAGTTCTCGCGCATCGCCTTGGTGGAGAAGTTGGTGTGCGCGCCGGCGCCGTTCCAGTCGCCCTTGACCGGCTTCGGGTCGAGGGTGGCGGCGATGCCGAAGTCCTCGGCGGTGCGGTAGAGCAGCCAGCGGGCCACCCACAGCTGGTCGGCGACCTCCAGCGGGGCCAGCGGGCCGACCTGGAACTCCCACTGGCCGGGCATGACCTCGGCGTTGATGCCGGAGATGCCCAGGCCCGCCTTCAGGCAGTTGTCCAGGTGCGCCTCGACCACGTCACGGCCGAAGATCTCGTCGGAGCCGACGCCGCAGTAGTAGCCGCCCTGCGGAGCCGGGAAGCCGCCCTTGGGGAAGCCGAGCGGGTAGCCGTCCTGGAAGAACGTGTACTCCTGCTCGATACCGAAGATCGGCTCCTGCGCGGCGAACCTCTCGGCGACCTCGGCCAGCGCGGCACGGGTGTTGGTCTCGTGCGGCGTCATGTCCGTGTTGAGGACCTCGCACAGCACCAGCACGTCGTCACCGCCGCGGATCGGGTCGGGGCAGACGAAGACCGGCTTGAGCACACAGTCCGAGGCGTGGCCCTTGGCCTGGTTGGTGGAGGACCCGTCGAAGCCCCAGATCGGCAGCTCGGCACCCTTGGCGTCGTCGGTGAGGATCTTCGTCTTGGAACGCAGCTTGGCCGTCGGCTCCGTGCCGTCGATCCAGATGTACTCAGCCTTGAAGCTCACGGTCCACATCCTTCGGGGGTGGGTCTGGGCGCATGTGCGGGTGCGGCGGCGCTGCGGCACTGGGGCACCGCTCGATGCCCCGCAGCCTGTCAACAGGCGATTTCCCGTCCATTGCCCGTATGTGAACCCCGTGTTACCTGGTCATGCTGTGGCTCATTTCACCGTGTGAGCACGCGCGCGACCCGGTCGTTCGTATGCGATGGGCGGCTGCGGCGGATGGCTGTGGTCAGGGGTGGCCGCGGTGGACCCTCCCGACGGGCGGCCGCCCGCTACTCGCCCGCGGCAGCCGCCTCCCGCATCCCCGCGAGGAATCCCCGCACCGCGGCGAGCTCCCGCTCGTCGTACTCCCGCAGCAGCGCGACCGCCCGGTCGATGAGCGGGCCGAAGGAGGCACGTCCCAGTTCCACGGCGCGCTCGGTCACCTCGACCACCACCCTGCGCCGGTCCAGCTCGCTCCTGATCCGGCGCGCCAGGCCCAGCCGCTCCAGCCGGTCGACGAGGGCCGTGGTCCCCGCCGAATTCAGCCCGAGTGCGGCGCCGAGGCTCCCGGCGGTCGTCTCCTCGCCGGCCCGGAGGGCGTCCATGAGGGCGATCAGGGCCCGCACGTCCGTGGGGTGCATGCCGTTGCGCTGTGCGAATCGGGCGCTGTGCAGGCCGAGTTCGACCGTCACCGCCCGCAGCAGATGGACGATCTCCATCTCGGCGCCTCCGGACTCCGGTTCCGGTTCCTGTGGCCGCGTCCGTCCCCGGTCCCGCACGATCGCCTCCCGCTCACGACTCCGGCATTTATCTCGTTCGGCGAGTATATTGTTGAGCGAGGCGATCGGGGGCGGCGCGCGAGGTGGAGGGCTGGGGGCTCATGGGCGGTCGCGGTTCGTACGACATGGACGGATTCCTGGCGGCGTACGACGGGGTCCTGGCGAAGTGGCCGGTCGGGCGCGGCTCACTCACCGTCGCCACACCGTTCGGCGCGACGCACGTCAACGTCTGCGGCCCGGCCGACGGGCTCCCGCTGGTGCTGCTTCCCGGCGGCGGGGGAGCCACCTCGGCGTCCTGGTTCGCGCAGGCCGCGGACCTCGCCGCGACCCACCGGGTGTACGCCGCCGACCTGATCGGGGCGCCGGGCCGCAGCACGCCGGCCGCCGACCGCCGTGCCCGCACGGTCGCCGACCTGATGACCTGGCTGGACGCGCTGCTGGACGGACTCGGCCTCGCGCACACCGCCCTCGGCGGCCACTCCCACGGCGGGTGGATCGCGCTGCACCACGCCCTGCACGCGCCCGGCCGGGTGCGCCGCCTGGTCCTCCTGGACCCGACCCAGTGCTTCGCCGGGTACCGGGCGGCCTACCTGCTGCGTGCACTGCCGATGCTGCTGCGGCCCGCCCCGCGGCGGACCCGGGCGTTCCTCGAGTGGGAGACCGGGGGAGCGGACCTCGACCCCGACTGGCTCCGGCTCCAGGAAGCGGCCACGGGCTTCCCCTCGACCAGGCCGGTGACCGGGCCCCGCCCGGCGCCCGAGGCGCTGCGCGGCCTGGAGACGCCGGTCCTGCTGCTCCTGGCCGGGGAGAGCAGGACGCACGACACGCACGAGGTGGCGGCCCGGGCCGGGACGTGGCTGCGGCACGTGGAGACGCACATCCTTCCGGACGTCTCCCATCACGCGCTGCCGCACGTCCCGCCCCCCGAAGTGGGCCGCCACCTCAGGGAATTCCTGAATCCCTAGGGCGTCACCCCACCTTCTCGATGACCGCGCGGCGGATCAGGAACTTGCCGGGCTCGCGCACCTGCTCGAAGGCCGCGTTGTTGAGCAGGACGCAGCTGCCGGAGACCGAGGTGACCTCCACCGTCGTGGACTTGTTGTTGTCCAGGTTGGTGACCTTCAGCTTGGTGCCGGCCGGGAACTGGTTGCTGGACGCGGCGGGAGCGCCGCCCTCGCCGGAGACGGTGACCGTGGAACCGTTGCAGACCTGCTCACCGGCACCGGCCTGGGCGTCCCCGCCGGCCTGCTCACCGGCACCGGCCTGGGCGTCCTCGCCCGCCTGCTCGCCACCGGCCTGTTCACCCTGGGCCGGCGCCGAGGGGGCCGGCTGCTCCGGCTGCGCGGGCTGGGAGTCCTGAGCCGACTCCCCCACCTCGCAGCCGGACGCCTCCTGCTTGCGCTGGATCTCGGCGATGACCGCCTCGCGGTTGGCGATCCGCGCCTCGGACTGTGCGTCGGGCTCGGCCCGTTGGCCCTCGATGAACTTCTGGTTGTTGGCGAGCGCGGTGGCGAGCCCCTGGCAGACGGTCGAGTCCGCCGCCGCCTTGGTGGTGGGCGTCGGGGCGGCGTTCGACGTGTTCGCCATGACGAAGGCACCGCCTCCGGCCACCGTCGCGGCGCTGACCAGCAGCGCGAGCTTCTTCTTGGGGCCGAGAGTTCTCCTGCGCGACATGCGCGCCTCCTGAAGAGGTAGGGGAGCGTACGCCGTTATGTACGAGATACCGAACGGAGTTACTCAGCGGTCGGCTCAAGTCGCCGAAGTAACCTGCGTCACAGGAGGGGCGGGCCGTCGGATCAGGAGCCCTCCTCGTACGCCACCACGTTGTCGTTCACGTACCCCAGCAGCCCCTCCGTCTGGCCGGTGAGCTCGGCCTCCCCCGTCTCGGCGCCGTCGCCCCACTGCCCGTTGGCGAACACCACGGACCGCACGGTCATCACCCGCCGGAACACACCGGCCGAGCCGGGCGGCACCGTCGGCAGTCCGGCTCCCGGCGGGGGATCGAGCGAGACGGTCTGGTACGTCACCGGATCCATGGAGGCCATGGTGAAGACCGTGGACGCGTCCTCGACCCGCCGGAAACTCGCCACGGTGACCGTCACCTGCGAGCGCCGCGCGGCGTCGGTGAACAGCGCCGAGGTCAGCCGCACACAACCCTCGCCCTGGCCGGTCAGCGTGGCCAGGTCCGGCGACATGCCCCGGGCGCAGCTCGTGGTGGTCGCCAGGTCGACCCGCTCGTACCGCGATCCGTCCCGCAGCCGCACGGTCCGCTCCGGGAACGCCTGCTCCGGCCGGACCACGGGCCGCGCGAGCAGCGACGGCAGGGCCGCGGGGGCGCCGGCGGGCAGGGAGGCGGTGACGGAGGGCACGGACCCCTCGGCGGAGGCGGAGGCGGGGGCAGACGCGGACGCCTCGGCCGGGTCCTCGCCGCCGTCGCCGTTCACGTACAGCACCGCGCCCATCGCCACGGCCGCGACCAGCGCCGCCGCCACCGCGCCGCCCACCGCGGGCCGACCCCGCCGCGGCCCGCCGGGACCGCGTCGCCACTCCTGCGTCCGCGCCCGGGTGTCCTGGGGGCCGTGGGGTCCGTAGGGATTTCCTTGATCACCGAAGCTCATGGCGGCGGAGGGTAACAGCGCGGACCGCCGAAATCCCGCCGCCGGACAAACGGCCCCTACCGGTCCTCAGCGGGACAAGGCGTCCCGGACTGCCTCGTCGGTGCGCGCCACCACCGCCGTGCCGTCGTCCGCGGTGATGATGGGGCGCTGGATCAGCCTGGGATGCTCGGCCAGCGCCGCGATCCACCGGTCGCGCGCACCGGCGTCCCGCGGCCACTCCCGGAGCCCCAGCTCCTTCGCCGCGGCCTCCTGGGTGCGGGTGATGTCCCACGGCTCCAGCCCGAGCCGCTTCAGCACCTCCCGGATCTCGTCCTCCCCGGGGACATCCTCGAGGTACCGGCGGACGGTGTAGTCGGCGCCCTCGGCGTCGAGCAGGCTGAGGGCGCTGCGGCACTTCGAACAGGCCGGATTGATCCAGATCTCCATGCGTCCACGCTACGCCCGGGCCGCCGGGGCACCCAACCCCCGTCCTTCGCCGCAAGGGTGCTCTGTTCGAATTCCTGGCGCCTCATGCGCATCTCGTGAACCGCACGCGACGCGCGCTCAATTTCGTGGCTGAGCTGGGGCTTTATGGCCCTTCCGTGACCCACGGAATGTCAGTGCCGGGCAGTAGAATGGGAGCAGTGTTCGAGGGAGTCGCCGGGGTCGTCGTGGACCTCGGCGGGGTGCCCTGACCGCGACAGGAGGATGCCTGTGCCCGCTGCCGCACTCAAGCCGAAGCCCCTGCCCACCCAGTCCACCGCGAAGCGTCCCGTCCTGCTCGAACTGCCCTGCGCGCCCGTGGAGAAGCGTCCGCTGCCCCCGGGCCGGCCGCGCGAGTGGTACATCACCCACAACCGCCGGCTGAAAGCGATGCGGCTGGCCATCGCCCTGCTCGACTCCGGCGTCCACCACCCCGGCCAGGCGCGCAACGAGACCATCCGGAGCACGGCGGAGCTGATCGGTGTGCACCCGCCGTCGGACACCACGTGCCACATGGTGCGCGCCTTCATGCGCTACCACCGCTGAGCCGCCCGCCGGGCGCCCTCCACCTCGGGGCGCCCGGCGATCCCGCTCCTTGCGATCATCCGCTCGGTCCCGCCTCCCGCTTGCGACGCGTGAGGACGTGGTCGCTGAAGAGGTGCCGGGCCCGATCGAGCAGGTCCCCCACCTCGGGATCACCGCGCACGGTGTCCGCCGACGCGTGCCGGCCCTGCACGGACTGCCCGGCCCACCGCCGCAGCTTCACGTCCGGGTCGTCCAGCAGTCCGACCGCGGCCCGCAGCCGGTGCACCCCGCCGCGTGCCTCCAGCAACCGGAACGCGCCGAGCGGCGGGCGGCGGCCGTCGGCCCGATGTCAGTAGGGGCGGAAGTTGAGGTAGCCGAGGAGCACGATCACGGCCGCGACGCAGCCCAGCACCACCGCCGTCGACACCCAGGACGACCTTCCGGACGACGCCGTGTGCTCGGGGTCCGGGCGGAAGGGGACCGGTCCGGGCGGGTTGGCCTTCCAGCGCGCGGCGAGCATGCGGGCCCGCGCCGAGGGCTCCTTGTGCTCGGCACCGTCCGCCCACTTGAGGTCGAACTCGTGCTCCTCGTCGTCCCGTTCGGACATCCCCGTGACCTCTCGTGACCTTTCTCGAACAACAGTGTCACGGCCAATGATCCCCCTCCGCGCCCACCGGGGGAAGCATTCCGGACACACGACGCCGGCCCGCCCCGGATATCGCCGTGCGCGTCGGTGGGGGCACCAGGCCCGCTCCGTCCAGCGCCAGGATGCTCCAGGCACCGGTGCCGCAGGGGCGGAGACGGGGTGGGGCCACGCATACCGATTCCGGTCCCGGGCTGGGTGCCGGGGACCTTCCTACCCACCCCCCGTGGCCGCGAGTCCCTGATGATCTCCGTCCGGCCCAGCCCCGCGCACAGGAGCCGGAGTCACTGACAAGACGTTGCGGCGTGGCCTTCGTCGCTTGTCGCCCCCGCCTGTGCGAAGGATCCTGCCCATCTGCCCCAGCCGGGCGCGGCACGATCCGGCGGGCCCGCCCCGTCGAGCGGCAGGCCGGGCCGGAAAAAGGCCGTCGGCCGTGCCCCTTCCTCGAGGAAGGGACACGGCCGACGGCCCACAGACGGCCCAGGGGAGCGGTTGCCCGCTCCGGCCTGGGGCGACATCACACGTCGAAGTAGAGCTCGAACTCGTGCGGGTGAGGACGCAGCTGGAGCGGGGCGATCTCGTTCGCGCGCTTGAAGTCGATCCACGTCTCGATCAGGTCCGGCGTGAACACGTCGCCCTGGAGGAGGAACTCGTGGTCGGACTCGAGGCGGTCGAGGACCGCGCCGAGGGAGGTCGGGACCTGCGCCACGTTGGCGTGCTCCTCGGGGGCCAGCTCGTAGAGGTCCTTGTCGATCGGCTCGGCCGGCTCGATCTTGTTCTTGATGCCGTCCAGGCCGGCCAGCAGCAGCGCCGAGAAGGCCAGGTACGGGTTGCCGGAGGCGTCCGGCGCGCGGAACTCCACGCGCTTGGCCTTCGGGTTCGAGCCGGTGATCGGGATGCGCATCGCGGCGGAGCGGTTGCGCTGCGAGTACACCAGGTTCACCGGGGCCTCGAAGCCCGGGACCAGACGGTGGTAGGAGTTCACCGTCGGGTTGGTGAAGGCGAGCAGCGACGGCGCGTGCTTGAGGATGCCGCCGATGTAGTAGCGGGCGGTGTCGGACAGGCCCGCGTAGCCCTGCTCGTCGTAGAACAGCGGCTCGCCGCCGGCCCACAGCGACTGGTGGACGTGCATGCCGGAGCCGTTGTCACCGAAGATCGGCTTCGGCATGAAGGTCGCGGTCTTGCCGTTGCGCCACGCCACGTTCTTCACGATGTACTTGAAGAGCTGGAGGTCGTCGGCCGCGGCGAGCAGCGTGTTGAACTTGTAGTTGATCTCGGCCTGGCCGGCGGTGCCCACCTCGTGGTGCTGGCGCTCGACCTTCAGGCCGGCCCGGTCCAGCTCCAGGGAGATCTCGGCGCGCAGGTCGGCGAAGTGGTCGACCGGCGGGACCGGGAAGTAGCCGCCCTTGTAGCGGACCTTGTAGCCGCGGTTGTCCTCCAGCGCACCGGTGTTCCAGGCGCCCGCCTCGGAGTCGATGTGGTAGAAGGACTCGTTCTCGGACGTCTTGAAGCGCACGCTGTCGAAGACGTAGAACTCCGCCTCCGGGCCGAAGTAGGCGGTGTCCGCGATGCCGGTGGAGGCGAGGTAGGCCTCGGCCTTCTTCGCCACGTTGCGCGGGTCGCGGGAGTACTGCTCGCCCGTGATCGGGTCGTGGATGAAGAAGTTGACGTTCAGCGTCTTGTCGCGGCGGAACGGGTCCACCCGGGCGGTGGAGAGGTCCGCGCGCAGCGCCATGTCGGACTCGTGGATGGCCTGGAATCCACGGATCGAGGATCCGTCGAACGCGAGCTCCTCGTCGGGGTCGAACGCATCGACAGGCACCGTGAAGTGCTGCATGACGCCCGGGAGGTCGCAGAAGCGGACGTCGATGAACTTGACGTCCTCGTCCGCGATGAACTTCTTGGCCTCGTCGGCGTTCTGGAACATCCAGCTCCTCCTACTCCCGACAGTCCCGCCGGGGTGGTAGATCGTTCGTGCGGCCAGTGCGGGTGGCACACGCTGCACTCGACCCTAGGGACGGGTGATTTCTCGGGCGTGACCCATTTGTTTCGCGCAAGTTAACCGGCCCCTCTCCCACCGTAGCCCGTTCACACCCCGCCGTCCCCCGGTCATATACGGGCGCAGTACCGTGGACGGGTGGACAACAGGCAAGCAATCGGATCGTGGCTTTCCGGACCGCGGGCGGCCATGGAGGACGCCGGTGCGACGTTCGGGTACCGGGGCGAGCAACTCGGTCTGCCGGAGGAGGGGCCGGGCTCGATCGCCCGTCCCGGGCGCAGGCTCGGCGCCCTCGCCGTCGACTGGGGCCTGTGCCTCTTGATCGCATACGGTCTGATCACTCACGGCTACGACCAGGCGACGAGCAACTGGACACTGCTGATCTTCTTCGTGCTGAGCGTCCTCACCGTCGGCACCGTCGGCTTCACCCCCGGCAAGCGCCTGTTCGGTCTGCGCGTGGTCGCCCTCGACACCGGCCGGGTCAACCCGGTGCGCGGCCTGCTGCGCTCGGTCCTGCTGTGTCTCGCGGTCCCCGCCCTGATCTGGGACCGCGACGGCCGCGGGCTGCACGACCGGCTGGCCCGCACGGTCGAGGTGCGGATCTGACGGCCACCGCCGCGCCCATACGTCGATGGGGGCGCCCGGATCACTCCGGGCGCCCCCATCGACGTGAGCGGTGGCGGACGGGCCTCAGCGGGCCTTCGGGCCGCCCTTGGGCAGCTTCATGCCCTTGGGCATCGGACCCTTGGGCAGCGGCATGTTGCTCATCAGGTCGCCCAGGGCGCGCAGCCGGTCGTTGGTCGCGGTGACCTGCGGGCCGGTGAGGACACGCGGCAGCTTGAGCATGGTCGTGCGCAGCTTCTTCAGCTCGACCTGACCCTCGCCGGTGCCGACGATCAGGTCGTGCACCGGGACGTCCGCGACGATGCGGTTCATCCGCTTCTTCTCGGCGGCGAGCAGGTTCTTCACCCGGCTCGGGTTGCCCTCGGCGACCAGCACGATCCCGGCCTTGCCGACCGCGCGGTGCACCACGTCCTGGTTGCGGTTCATCGCCACCGCGGGGGTCGTGGTCCAGCCCCGGCCGATGTTGTCGAGCACGGCCGCGGCGGCGCCCGGTTGTCCCTCCATCTGCCCGAAGGCCGCCCGCTCGGCCCGGCGCCCGAACACGATCGCCGTCGCGAGGAAGGCGAGCAGGAGGCCCAGGATGCCGAGATAGATGGGGTGACCGATCAAGAAACCGATCGCGAGGAAGACACCAAAGGTGACGATTCCGACAGCCGCGAGTACAAGACCGATCTTCTTGTCGGCCCTGCGGGTCATCTTGTAGGTCAGGGCGATCTGCTTCAGTCGCCCGGGGTTCGCAGCGTCCGCTGCGGTTTCCTTCCTCGCCATGCCACGAAGTCTACGTGCCCCCGGGAGCACCGACGACGGCAGTGCCCGCGCGGGGGCGGGACGGCGGAGCGGGCGGGGTCAGGGGAGGATCGCCGGGCGGCTCGTCAGGTCTGCTCGAGCACCCGCTGGGCCTCGATCCGGTCCTTGGCGCGGCGGCGGTCCTCCAGTACGGAGGTCCAGGCGTTGCGGCGGGCGGTGCGCTGGCCTCCGCTCATCAGCAGCGACTCCACCGCGCGCAGGGCGGTGGTGAAGGACGGGATGGCGTTGGCGCGGACGGGCGCGGCCTGCATGACGGAGGTCCCCCCTCGAAGCGGAACGGGTGTACGACCTGTGACTCCAGGGTCACTGTTCGGTGTTACCAGCGGGTGACCGGCCGGTCAAACACCCATGAAGCGCCGATGCGGTGGAGCGGAACGCCGACGCGGCCCCGACACGTGCCCTCAACTGGGAGGACGGTCGGGACCGCGTCATATCGGTCACTACTCGCAAGTAGGTGCTTGTGCGCGAATTCACACAGTCGCGGATCCTGGCCGGACGCGGGGGGTGACGCGGCGTCAGACGGCCTGGGTCGCGATGTACGTACCGCGCTTCTCGACGGCCATCTGGTAGAGGCGGCCGGCCCGGTAGGAGGAGCGGACCAGCGGGCCCGACATCACGCCGGAGAAGCCGATCTGCTCGGCCTCCTCCTTCAGCTCCACGAACTCGTTCGGCTTCACCCAGCGCTCGACGGGGTGGTGGCGCACGGACGGGCGCAGGTACTGGGTGATGGTGATCAGCTCGCAGCCGGCGTCGTGCAGCTGCTTCAGCGCGTCGCTGACCTCCTCGCGGGTCTCGCCCATGCCGAGGATCAGGTTGGACTTGGTGACCAGGCCGTAGTCACGGGCGGCGGTGAGGACCTTCAGCGACCGGTCGTAGCGGAAGCCGGGGCGGATGCGCTTGAAGATCCGGGGCACGGTCTCCACGTTGTGCGCGAAGACCTCCGGGCGGGTGGCGAAGACCTGCTCCAGCAGCTCGGGGACCGCGTTGAAGTCGGGGGCGAGCAGTTCCACCTTGGTGCGGCCGCCCTCGCGGTTCGCGGTCTGCTGGTGGATCTGGCGCACGGTCTCGGCGTACAGCCAGGCGCCGCCGTCCTCGAGGTCGTCGCGGGCCACGCCGGTGACGGTGGCGTAGTTCAGGTCCATGGTGACCACGGACTCACCCACGCGGCGGGGCTCGTCGCGGTCCAGCGCCTCCGGCCTGCCGGTGTCGATCTGGCAGAAGTCGCAGCGCCGGGTGCACTGGTCGCCGCCGATGAGGAAGGTCGCCTCGCGGTCCTCCCAGCACTCGTAGATGTTCGGGCAGCCGGCTTCCTGGCAGACCGTGTGCAGGCCCTCGCTCTTGACGAGTTTCTGCATCTGCGTGTATTCGGGACCCATTTTCGCCCGGGTCTTGATCCACTCGGGCTTGCGCTCGATGGGGGTCTGGCTGTTGCGGACCTCCAGGCGCAGCATCTTGCGTCCGTCGGGTGCGACTGCGGACACGTCGGCTCCCTAGCGATTGATTCTTCGGCGTCCTCAAGGGTACGCCCGTGTTTTCGATGGTTGCCCGGCGCGGTGCGGGCGGGGCGCACGGCCAGGGAGCCGCACGGTCACCGGTTTCTACGCCGAGGCCCGCTCGACCTCGCGCGGCTGGGGATCCGCGTTCTCCAGCACCTGCCGCAGGTGGCGCTCCACGACCGGGAGCACCTCCTCGATCGTGACGTCCCGGCCCAGTTCGTTGGCCAGTGAGGTGACGCCGGCGTCGCGGATGCCGCACGGGATGATGCGGTCGAACCACTTGTTGTCGGGGTTCACGTTGAGAGCGAAGCCGTGCATGGTCACGCCCTTGGCGACGCGGATGCCGATCGCGGCGATCTTGCGGTCCTCACGGCGCTGCCCGGCGTTGGAGGGCGCGTAGTCGGGGCCGTTCAGCCGCGGGTCGAACTCCTCGTCGTGCAGCCGGGGGTCGAAGTCCAGGGAGAGTCCGCCGAGCGCGGGACGCTGTTCGACCGGGTCGCCCAGCACCCACACCCCGCTGCGGCCCTCGACGCGGGTGGTCTCCAGGCCGAACTCCGCGCAGGCGCGGATCAGGGCCTCCTCCAGCCGCCGCACGTGCGCCACCACGTCCACCGGGCGGGGCAGCTTCTGGATCGGGTAGCCCACCAGCTGGCCGGGGCCGTGCCAGGTGATCTTGCCGCCGCGGTCCACGTCGATGACCGGGGTGCCGTCCAGTGGCCGCTCGCCCGGCTCGGTGCGCCGGCCGGCCGTGTAGACCGGCGGGTGCTCCAGGAGGATCACGGTGTCGGGCACCTCGTCGGCGAACCGCGCTGCGTGCACCCGGCGCTGCTCGTCCCAGGCCACCCGGTAGTCCACGGCCTCGGTACCGAAACCCATACGGACGAACCGCAACTCACTCACGGCAAGCGCCTCCCTGGAAGGTTCGTAAGGCGCGACACGCGCCCACGCCACTGTACGACCGTACGACCGGCCCCGGACCGGCGGCCGGTCGGCCCCCGCGCGGAGGCCGACCGGCCCGGTGGGTGAGGACGATCGGCCCACGGCCCGTCCCCGGCCCGTCCCCGGTCCGGCACCGGAACGGCCGCGGACCGTCAGCCTGGGTCCAATCCTCACACGATCGGATGAATGGCTGTCGAAATGTGCGATGGGGTGTTTACTCTCCGCTACATTCGCGCCGTCCACGAGGCCATAAGGGCTGCTCACAGGCAATCCGGGCACATCGTTCGCCGGAAGGCAGGAGACCGCACCGCAGATGACGGAACGACCCGCGCAGCGCACCCCCAACCGCCAGCTCGCCGCGCTCATCGCAGAAGCGGGGTTCTCCAACGCGGGACTCGCCCGTCGCGTGGACCAGCTCGGTCTCGAACACGGGCTCGACCTCAGATACGACAAGACATCCGTCACCCGGTGGCTGCGCGGCCAGCAGCCCCGGGGTACGACACCCGCGCTCATCGCCGAGGTCTTCACCCGCCGCCTCGGCCGCCGCCTCACCGCGCAGGACCTCGGCCTGGACGCCTGCGCGCCCGTCTACGCGGGGCTGGAGTTCGCCGCGACGCCCGAGGAGGCCGTCGACATCGTCAGCGGGCTGTGGCGCAAGGACTCGGGCAGTCACGCCGAGCTCCGCAAGATCGCCTTCACCTCGGCGGGGCTCGTCGTGCCCAGCCGGGACTGGCTGATCGGGCGCGCCGACGAGAAGGTCGCCCGCGCCGAGCCGGCCGTCCGCGTCCCCGCCCAGGGCCGGCCCGGCACCCGTACCGCCGGGCCGCCGGAGCTCGGCACGCGCCGACGCGGGCAGCAGGCCGAGCGCGGGCCGGGGCAGAAGGTCTCCGGCGGCGACATCGCCGCGCTGCGCTCGGTCGGCGAACTGTTCCGCACCCTGGACGACGCCTACGGCGGCGGCCACGCCCGCCAGGCCCTCGTGCGCTACCTGGAGCACGAGCTGGAGCCCATGCTGCGCGGCACCTACGGGGAGCAGACCGGCCGCCGGCTGTTCGCGGCCGCCGCCGACCTGACCCGGCTGGCCGGCTGGACCTCGTACGACATCGCCGCGCACGGGCTCGCCCAGCGCTACTTCGTGCAGGCGCTGCGGCTGGCGCAGGCGGCGGGGGACCGGGCCTACGGAGCGTACGTGCTGGTCACCATGAGCCGACAGGCCGTCTACCTCGGGCACGGGCGGGAGGCCGTGCAACTCGCGCGGGTGGCCCAGCAGGGCGCGGGCGGATCCGTGCCGCCGCTCGTGCAGGCGCTGCTGCACGCCGCCGAGGCACGGGGGCACGCGGTGCTCGGCGAGGTGCGGGCCTGCACCACCGCGCTGGTACGGGCCGAGCGCGCACTGGAGAGCGCGCGGCCCGGGGACGAGGTGCCGTACTGGGCCCGGTTCTTCGACGAGGCCCAGCTCGCGGACGAGTTCGGCCACTGCCACCGCGACCTCCAGCAGTTCCGGGCAGCGGCCCAGCACGCCGAGCGCTCACTGCAGCTGCGCGCCCCCGGCTACGCCCGCAGCCGTCTGTTCTGCCGCGTGGTCCTCGCCACCGCCCGCCTCGGCCTGGGCGAGCTGGACCAGGCCTGCCAGCTCGCCGCCGAGGCGGCCGCCCAAGCGGCCGAGATGCGTTCGGTACGGGCGGTGGAGTACGTCCGCGACTTCGAACGCCGCCTGGAGCCCTACCGCGACGCGGCCCCGGTCCGCAGCTACCGCGACCGGGTGGCGGCGTACGGGTAGGCGCACCCGGGGTGGTTCGGGGGCGCGGTGCACCGGCGAGCCCGGCCGGGCGCCGCGCCCGCCGCGTGGGTGACGGTCCGTGCGGCCGGTCGTGCGGAGGCGACGGGGTGGCGAGTTCGCCGGTGGGTGGGTGTGTCCGTGGGGTCGGCGCGGCGGCGGTTCGTCCCTGCTCGTGGGGGTGTGGGACGCGGCGCTGGGGTTGCGTGCTCGCCGGCCGTGGGTGGTCGGGCGGCCGGGCCCCGACCCGGTGAGCAGGCGGCCCGGCCGTGCCGCAGGCCGCGGCGCCCGTGGGCGGGCCGCGTGGCGGTCGGCGCGCCGCCCCCGGATCCGAGCGCGCCGACAGGTGGGGCGTCATCTGGGGCGTGTCCTGAGGACTCCGGGCCGCGCTGCTTGAGGACTCCGGGCCGCGCTGCGGATCCGGGCCGCTCCCGGCTCGGACCGGCCGCTCGGTTGGTGCGGTTGCCGGGGTGGTGCGGTGGGCGGGGGTGGGCGGGCCGTGTGGCGGTCGGCGCGTCGCCCCGGGATCCGAGCGCGCCGACAGGTGGGGCGTCATCTGGGCGGGGTCCTGAGGACTCCGGGCCACTGCCGACCCGGGCCGCCCGCCCGGGACGAGGTCGAGGGGCGGGCGGAGGGCGGCGGGAGCGGAGGTCAGGCCGCCCGGGCTGCCGGCAATGGGTCGGCGGTGTGCAGGGGGCGGTCCGCTCCGAGGTCGGTCAGGATCGCCGCCGCCGCCCGGCGGGCCGAGTGCAGGGCGCCCTGGACCGTACTGGTGTCGCGGTGGTCGCCGCACACGTACAGCCCTGCCAGCAGCCGCACCGGGCGGCGCAGGTCGTGCGGGGGGCGCATGGCGGGCACCGCCTCGGCGGTGTGGTGGACGGCGAGCGTCTCCCAGCGCGCGGTGGAGAGGCCGTACAGGCGGGCCAGGTGCATCCGGACGGCCGTGTCCACATGGGCCGGGGGCCGGCCCAGCACCGTCGACGAGACCAGCGCGCGCCCGGCCGGGGCGCGGGCCGGGTCGACCCGGCTGATCACCGCCGTGTGCGCCACCGGCCCGCCCCGGTCGGCGTCGAGCAGGAGCGCGGCGCCCGTCGCCGGGGGCTCGTCCGTGGTGTGGTGCACCACGGTCACCGGGTGGAAGTCCGGTGCCCGCAGCCCCGGCAGCAGTTCCGCCGCGGCCCGCGCGTCGGTCGCGATCAGCACCGCCCGGCAGCGGAACTCCCCGTGCTCGGCGGTGGTGACGGAGGTCGTCGAGACGGAGGTGACCCGCACCCCGGTGTGCACCGTACCCGGCGGCAGCGTCCGGGCCAGCAGCTCCGGCAGCGCCTCGGCCCCGCCCTCCGGCAGGCACAGCCGCCCGCTCGCGAAAGCGCGCAGCGCCAGGTCCGCGCAGCGGCTGGACGTGGTCAGGTCCGGGTCGCACAGCAGCGCCGCCAGCAGCGGACGCAGGAACCCGTCGATCGTCCGGGCGGGCAGCCCTCGGGCCACCAGCGCCTCGGCCGCGGGCAGTTCGGGCCGGGCCAGGAGCCGGTCCACCGGCGTCCCCGCCAGCCGGGTGAACGCGGCGCCGAGGCGGGCCTGGTCGACCGCGCTGCCCAAGGGGGCGCCGGTCCGGCTGCGCGGCAGGGACACCTGCCGCCCCGGCACGGCCATCGGCCGCCTGGGCGCCGCCCCCGTCCGAGGGGCGCTCGCCAGAGCGCGCACGGTATGGAGTGCGCCCCTTGCGCCCCCCGCGCCGTTGTGAGCGCCGGCGCGATGATGTCGCCCGTCGCTGTGCAGCAGCACGCCGGGCGCGAACGGGCGGAGGGCGAGCCCGTCCAGGCCGGGGGTCAGCCGTAGCTCGGGATACGCCGTGGACAGCAACTGCCCGATTCTGTCGAGCCGGAAGCCGTCGACCTTCTCGGTGGCCAGGCGGCCGCCCACGCAAGGGGCGGCCTCCAGGACCGTGGTGGTGACTCCTGCGCTGGTCAGTCGTTGCGCCGCGGAGAGTCCGGCGACCCCGGCTCCCACGACGACGACGTCCGCCTGGTACGTGGGCTCTGGCACGTGCCCCTCCTCGAGGTTGCGCGGGCGCTGGAGACGTCATGCCCTCAACAGGCCCCAGGGATACCCGAGTTCGGGACGAGGTTAGGGCCGTGATCGGTCCCGGGCAGTCGCGCATCGCCAGGGCACGGGCGCACGGCGGTCGCATGCCCGACCCGGATCGGCCGCCTCCGGTCGCACGGCGCACGGTTCCGATCGGGAACACACGCTCAGAGCGCTGCCCGGATCGCCTCCTCGATGTCCGGGAAGGCGAACCGGAAGCCCGACTCCAGCAGTCGCGTCGGCAGCACCCGCGCGCTGCCGAGCACATCGCCGGCCATCTCCCCGAGGACCGTCCGCAGCACCGGCGCCGGCACCGTGAAGATCGCCGGCCGGCGCAGCACCCGCGCCATCGCCTCGGTGATCTCACGGTTCGTCCTCGGATGCGGCGCGGTCAGGTTGAACGGTCCCGACAGTCCCTCGGTCTCCAGGAGATGGCGCAGCGCGGCCACCTCGTCGTGCAGGGCGATGTACGACCAGTACTGGCCCCCGTCGCCCATCCGCCCGCCGAGCCCCGCCCTGAACAGCGGGAAGAGCCGGCCCCACGCACCACCCCCGCGCGCCACCACCAGCCCGGTCCGGGCGAACACCGTCCGCACGCCCGCCTCCCGCGCCGGCGCCACCGCGGCCTCCCACTCCACGCACAGCGCCGGCAGGAAGCCCTCGCCCGCCGGCGCGCTCTCGTCGACGGCCCGATCGCCGGTCTCGCCGTAGTAGCCGATCGCGCTGCCGTTCACGAACACCCGCGGCCGCACGTCCGGATCCAGCCCCGCCACGGCCCCGGCCAGCGCGGCCGTGCCCCCCACCCGGCTGGCGCGGATCCGCGCCTTGTACTCCGGCGTCCAGCGGCGGTCGCCGACCCCGGCCCCCGCCAGGTTCACCACGGCGTCGCACCCGGCCAGCCCGGCCGCGTCCACCGACCCCCGCTCCGGATCCCACCGCACCTCGTCCGCCGCCCGGGGAGCGCCCCGCACCAGACGCACCACCTCGTGGCCGTCGGCCGTCAGGGACCGCACCAGGGCGGCACCGATCAGACCGGACGCACCGGCCACCGCGATTCGGATACGTTCCATGGCGCCCATCCTGCCCCCACGCGCCCGAAAATCACGCGAGCCGGACCTCGCCCCCGCCGTACAGTGCCGCCATGCCCGAACCGCACATACGTTCCGCGCGCCCCGACGACGAGGAGGACCTGGCCCGGCTCGACCGCGACACCTGGTCCCCGCTGCACGCGGTCACCCCGCCCCCGAAGCCGCCGTACGACTCCTTCTTCAGCGAGCGCTCCGGGCCCCGTGACCATCTCGTCGCCGAGTACGACGGCCGCCTCGTGGGCTACGTCCGCCTGGGCTTCCCCACGGCGCTCGCCTCCAACGCGCACGTACGGCAGATCCGCGGCCTCGCCGTCGCCGAGGACGCCCGCGGCAGGGGCGTGGGACGGGCCCTGGTGCGGGCTGCCGTCGAGGAGGCACGGCGGCGCGGCGCCCGCCGCATCACCCTGCGCGTCCTCGGCCACAACACCACCGCCCGCGCGCTGTACGAGTCCGAGGGCTTCGTGGTGACGGGCGTCCAGCCGGAGGAGTTCTGCGTCGACGGCACATACGTGGACGACGTGTTGATGGGCCGGCCCCTGAGCTGACCGGGCCCACCTCCCCGAGAGGCTGCCCCGCGAGGAACTGCCCCGTCCCTACGAGGTGACCAGGTCCCCGGTGTCCACCGCACGCGTCGCGTCCGCCGCGCGCTCCGCCTCGTCGGCGACCTCGGCCGCCGTGAGCACGTACCCCGTCTCGGCGTCCGAGGTGGAACGGGCGAACACCACCCCGTACACGCGGCCCTCCGGGGTCAGCAGCGGCCCGCCGGAATTGCCCGGGCGCACGGTGGAGCGGATCGAGTAGATCTCCCGGGTGACCGTCCGGTCGTTGTAAATGTTCTGGCCCCGGGCCTCCACCCGGCCGGCGACCGTCGCCGCCCGGAGGTTCAGGCCGCCGTCCTGCGGATAGCCGGCGACGACCGCCGCGTCACCGCGCCCCGCCTCGTCGTCGAACCGCAGGACCGGCGCCCGCAGACCGGGCACGTACAGCACGGCCACGTCCTTCTGCGGGTCGAACAGCACCACCCGTGCCCCGTACGCCCGCCCGACCCCGCCGACCCGCACGGTCGGCTCGTCGATGCCGGCCACCACATGGGCGTTGGTCATCACGTGCTCGCGCGCGTACACGAACCCGCTGCCCTCGCGCCCCTGGGTGCCGGCGACGCCCTCGACCTTCACCGTGCTGCGCCGGGCCGCGGCGGTGGCCGCGGGCGTGACGCTGTCACCGGAGGGCTCGGCGACCTCGGCGGTCGACTCGCTCTCGAACGGGTTGAACACCTGCGGGAAGCCCGCCTCGGTCAGCGCGGACGTGGCCCGTGAGAACCACGCGGGGGTGGCGTCCGGCATCGCCTGCTGCACCGCGCCGAGCAGCCGCGAGTCCCGGATGGCCGAGGTGACCAGCGGCGACGAGGAGGCGCCGAGCACGCTCGCGGCCACCCAGGCCACGATCAGCACGGCCACCGAGCCGGCCGCGGCCCCGCCGATCCCGTCCGCCACCCTCAGCGGCCCCCGGGCCAGCCCCCGGCGCAACCGGAGGGCGGGCCGCCCCGCCAGCTCCTGGCCCACCACGGCCGGCAGTAGCACCGTGACCACCGCCACCACCGTCGCCCGTGTGGTCCCCGGCGTGACCAGGTCCATCACCCAGGGCAACAGCCACACGCCGACCACCGCGCCGCCCACGAAACCGGCCAGCGAGACGCAGCCCGCCAGCAGCCCGCGCCGGTAGCCGGACGCCGCGTACGCCAGGACGACCAGCAGCAGGAGGATGTCGAGCAGGTCCACGCACGCCGCCTTTCTCTCGGGCCCCCTAGTACGTGGGGAAGGGGCCCGCTGATCAGCCACGTGCCCGGGGGCCGCCGGACGACGGGCGGGCACGCGCGTACCCGGAGAAACGCCCCGGACCCGGACGATGGTTCCACCGGGTGGCACAGCACACCTCGCCGACCGAGCGGTCCGGACCCACAGTGGGTGCATGCGTGTCGTGCGAGGACGGCGTGGGACGCGAAGGCGCGGCGCCGCCCGGATACCCGGCGGGGCGGGCCCCGCGCGCCTGCCCCGGGCCGTCGTCGTGGCGCTCGGCTGTCTGCCGGGCCTCGCCGCGGCCGTCGCCCTGGTGCTGTGCGCCCACGGCGTCGAACGGGCCGCCCGCTCCTCCGGCGCCCTCGCCACCCCCCGCGCCCCCGCCCCGTACACCGCCCCCCGGCCACCCGTCGTGCCGCGCTCGATCTGGCTGGGCGACGCCGGCCGGGAGCAGCCGCCCCCGCGCTACGACGACGAGGTCGTCGCCGTCTTCGTCCACCACACCGACTCGCCCAACGGGTACGACTGCGCCGATGCGCCCGGCATCATCCGGCACCTGTACGAGGGCCAGACCGACGGGCGCCGGTGGGACGACATCGGCTACAACTTCCTCGTCGACCGCTGCGGCATCATCTACGAGGGCCGCGCGGGCGGGGTGGACCGTGCCGTCACCGGCGCCCACACCCAGGGCTTCAACCACCGCACCACCGGGATCGCCGCGCTCGGCACGTTCACCGAGGGTGCGACCGTGCCCCCCGCGATGGTGCGCTCCATCGCCGCGCTGGCCGCCTGGAAGCTGGGCCCGAGCGGCACCGACCCGCGCGGCGAGGTCCGGCTGGTGTCCAGCAACGGCGGCAGCCGGTACGCGGCCGGCACCACGGCCACGCTCCCGGCCCTCGCGGGCCACAACGAAGGCTTCATGACCAGCTGCCCCGGCGCGGCCCTGCACGCCCGCCTCCCGGACATCCGGGAAATGGCCGCACGCCTCCAGGGACGCCCCGCGCACGCCACGGGTCCCGCGGCGGCCGCGCGGTGACGGGCAGGGGGCCGGCGGGCACGCGCGGGGGCCACCGCCGCCCGACCCCGCCCCCGTTCACCCCCGGAAGCGCTCCCAGAGACGGGGGTAGCGCTCCGCGAGCACGGAGTCGTCCTCGAAGTCGAGGGGGGTGCCCTCGGGCTCCGCGGGGGCCGCGGGGAGGTCCAGGTCGGGGGCGACCGTGCCGGTCAGCTGCTCGTACGCCTCGTCCGCCGCGTAGCCGAGCTCCTCGCCGTCGCCGTCGATCTCCTCGTCGAAGTCCTCGAGCAGGTCCGCCAGTGAGTCCGGGTCGTGCAGGGCGCCCTCGAAGACCTCGCGGCCCTGGCCGATCAGCCAGCACCGGAAGAAGTCGAACGCGTCGTCGCCGGCCCCGTCCAGCAGCACCCAGGAGGCGCCCCACAGGTCCCACCGGTAGGCGCGGTGATAGCGGGACTCGAAGTGCCGGGCGAAGTCCAGGACCGCCTCCGGATCCCGTTGCACGAGCCGGTCCACGAGCAGGTCGGCCTGCTCCTCCGGATCGCCCTCGGCGTCCTCGCGGGCGGTGTCGATCAGCTCCCAGAACTCCGTCTCGTCCATCACGCGTCAAGCATCTGCCCTGGGCGCGGGGGACGCACCCGGAGTGCCGGGGACCGTCACGGGCGGTACCGTCCGGTAGAGCTCCGCCAGCCGCCGCGCCTCCGCGGCGAACCGCTCCCGCAGGCCGGGCGGCTGCAGCACCTCCGCCTCCGGTCCGAGCGCGGTCAGCTGGGTGTGGGCCACCTCCTCGGACTCCACCGGCAGGGTCACCGTCACCCGTCCGGCCCCGTCCGCGGGCCCCGCGTCCGCCAGCGCCTCCCGCGCGGACAGCGCGTCCACGGCGTACGGCAGCCTGCGCACGCCCTCCGGCGAGAGCCGCACCACCACCCGGGTGCGCAGGATCGAACGCGCGAACTGCTCCGCCCGCTCCTCCCAGAACGCGGGCAGGTCGAACCCCTGGTCCCGCTCGAAGCGCTCCGCGCCCGCCTCCACCGCGGTGAACCGGTCGATCCGGTACACCCGGAAGGACTCGCGCCCCACGACCCGCGCGCACAGGTACCAGACGCCCGCCTTGAGCACGAGCCCGTACGGCTCCAGCTCCCGCACCACCTCGTCCTCGCCCCGCCGGTAGCGGGCGCCGATGCGCCGGTCGTCCCACACGGCGTCCGCGACGGCCGGCAGCAGCGCGGGCGTCTCCGGCTCGCGGAACCAGTTCGGAGCGTCCAGGTGGAACCGCTGCGCCGCCGTCCGCGAGGCGTCCCGCAGCGAGGGCAGCAGCGCCGCCGACACCTTCAGCCGCGCCGCCGACGCCGCGTCCTCCAGGCCCATCTCGCGCAGCGCCCCCGGCACCCCGGACAGGAACAGCGCCTCCGCCTCGCTGCGGTGCAGCCCCGTCAGCCGCGTCCGGTACCCGCCGACCAGCCGGTACCCGCCGGCCCGGCCCCGGTCCGCGTACACCGGCACACCCGCCTCCGACAGCGCCTGGGCGTCCCGGGTGACCGTCCGCTCCGACACCTCCAGCTCCCGCGCCAGCTCCCCGGCGGTCATGGACGGCCGGGACTGGAGCAGCAGCACCATCTTGATGAGCCGTGCAGCACGCATACGGCCATCATGCCGGGGCCCACCGACAGCGAAGGGGTACGGCCGCGGCCGTACCCCTCCAGCGAAGACCCGTGCTACAGGCCGTACTTCTCGCGGGCCTCCTTCACGGCCGCCGCTTTCACCTCGCCGCGGCGGGCGAGCTGGGCCAGCGTCGCCACGACGATGGACTCGGCGTCGACACCGAAGTGGCGGCGGGCCGCCTCACGGGTGTCGGACAGGCCGAAGCCGTCGGCGCCCAGCGAGGACCAGTCCTGCTCGACCCACTGCGCGATCTGGTCCGGTACCTGGCGCATGTAGTCGGACACCGCCAGCACCGGGCCCTCGGCGCCGGCCAGCGCCCTGCACACGTACGGCTCGCGCTCCTCGCCGCGCAGCAGCGCCGCGTCGGCCTCCAGGGCGTCGCGCCGCAGCTCGGTCCAGGACGTCGCGGACCACACGTCGGCGGCCACGCCCCACTCCTCGGCCAGCATCCGCTGGGCCCTGAGCGCCCAGTGGATCGCCGTGCCGGAGGCCAGCAGCTGGGTGCGCGGGGCGTTCGCGGCCGGACTCAGGCCCGCCGACTCGGCGGTGTTGAAGCGGTACAGGCCCCTGATGATGCCCTCGTCGACACCGTCGCCGGCCGGCTTGGCCGGCTGCTCGACGGGCTCGTTGTAGACCGTCAGGTAGTAGAAGACGTCCTGGTCCTCGCCCGGCTCGGCCGCGCCGTACATCCGGCGCAGGCCCTCCTTGACGATCGTGGCGACCTCGTAGGCGAACGCCGGGTCGTAGGTGAGCGCGGCCGGGTTGGTCGCGGCGATGACGGGGGAGTGGCCGTCGGCGTGCTGGAGGCCCTCGCCGGTCAGCGTCGTGCGGCCGGCGGTGGCGCCCACCACGAAACCGCGGCCGAGCTGGTCGCCGAGCTGCCAGAACTGGTCGCCGGTGCGCTGCCAGCCGAACATCGAGTAGTAGATGTACAGCGGGATCATCGGCTCGCCGTGCGTGGAGTACGACGTGGCGGCCGCGATGAAGTCGGCCAGGGCGCCGGCCTCGGTGATCCCCTCGTTGAGGATCTGGCCGTTGACGGCCTCCTTGTAGTACATCAGCTGGTCGCGGTCGACCGGCTCGTACGTCTGGCCCTTGGGCGAGTAGATGCCGAGCGACGGGAACAGCGACTCCATGCCGAAGGTGCGGGCCTCGTCGGGGACGACCGGGACCCAGCGCCTGCCGGTCTCCTTGTCGCGGACCAGGTCCTTCAGCAGCCGCACCAGCGCCATGGTGGTGGCCACCTGCTGCGAGCCGGAGCCCTTGTCGAAGGCGGCGAAGACCTTGTCGGCCGGGGCCGGGAGCGGTGCCACGGGGTGCACCCGGCGGGCCGGGGCGGGGCCGCCGAGGACGGCGCGCCGCTCCTGGAGGTAGCGCACCTCGGGCGAGTCCGCGCCCGGGTGACCGTAGGGCACCTGGCCGTCGGTGAAGGCACTGTCCGGGATCGGCAGGCCGAGCCGGTCGCGCATCTCCTTGAACTGGTCCACCGTCAGCTTCTTCATCTGGTGGTTGGCGTTCTTGGACTCGAAGCCCTTGCCGAGGGTGTGGCCCTTGACGGTCTGGGCCAGGATCACCGTCGGTGCGCCCTTGAACTCCAGGGCCGCCTTGTACGCCGCGTACACCTTGCGGGCCTCGTGGCCGCCGCGCGAGCCGTGGAAGCACTCGACGATCCTGTCGTCGGACAGCAGCTTCGCCATCTCCGCGAGGGCCGGCTCCGCGCCGAAGAAGTGCTCGCGGATGTAGGCGACGTCGCGGGTCTGGTACGTCTGGAACTGGGCGTCCGGCACCTCGCGCAACCGGCGGACCAGCGCGCCGGTGGTGTCGAGCTGGAGCAGCTCGTCCCAGGCGGTGCCCCACAGCGTCTTGACGACGTTCCAGCCGGCGCCGCGGAACTGGGCCTCCAGCTCCTGCACCACCTTGAAGTTGGCGCGGACCGGACCGTCCAGGCGCTGGAGGTTGCAGTTGACCACGAAGGTCAGGTTGTCCAGGCCCTCACGGGAGGCGAGGGTGAGTGCCGTGGTCGACTCGGGCTCGTCCATCTCGCCGTCGCCGAGGAACGCCCACACGTGGGACTCCGCGACGTCCTTGATGCCGCGGCTGGTCAGGTAGCGGTTGAAGCGTGCCTGGTAGATCGCGGAGATCGGGCCGAGGCCCATCGACACCGTCGGGAACTCCCACAGCCAGGGCAGGCGGCGCGGGTGCGGGTAGGACGGCAGGCCGTTGCCGCCGACCTCGCGGCGGAAGTTGTCGAGCTGCTCCTCGCTCAGCCGGCCGTCGAGGAAGGCGCGGGCGTAGATGCCGGGGGAGGCGTGGCCCTGGATGTAGAGCTGGTCGCCGGAGCCGTCACCCTCCTTGCCGCGGAAGAAGTGGTTGAACCCGACCTCGTAGAGCCAGGCGGCGGAGGCGAAGGTGGCGATGTGGCCGCCGACGCCGTATTTGCTGCCGCGGGTCACCATGGCCGCCGCGTTCCAGCGGTTCCACGCGGTGATCCGGGCCTCCAGCTCGGCGTCGCCGGGCATGGCGGGCTCGGCGGCGGTCGGGATGGTGTTGACGTAGTCGGTCTCGAGCAGCTTCGGCAGCGCGATGCCGGCGCCCTCGGCGCGCTCCAGCGTGCGGCGCATCAGGTACGCGGCACGATGCGGCCCGGCCGCCTTGGTGACGGCGTCCAGGGAGGCCTGCCACTCGGCGGTCTCCTCGGGGTCGCGGTCCGGGAGCTGGTCGAGCTCGCTCGGCTGGGTGGCGTTGGGGTCGGTCATGTCGCCGCCTTCCTCAGTCGAAGGGGTTCCCTCATCGGTAAGGGTTCGGGGGTGCCCTAGATCTTTGGCAGGACAGGGCTCGGGCTCCGGTGTGGTGACACCGTGCGGCGTGCGCCGCTGAGCCCGTCGGCGACTGTAACTCCCTGATCGATGATCGATCAAAGGGTTGAGGAGCAAAATCTCTTGATCACGAGAAAGTCGGCACGGGGTGCCTCATGTGGTGGCACGGGGTGACGCTTTGGCCGGCGGTTTGCGCAGGTGGGGCGGCGTCTGAGCGGCGTGGTGCTCGGCTGGGCCGATCCCGGGTGGGTGCCCGGCCCGGGGGTGGGTCGACCTCGGGTGGGTGGCCGGTCCGGGGCTGGCCCGGTGGTCGGGCGGGTGGCCCATCCGCCGGCGGGCCACGCCCGGGCGGGCCGGGGACACCGGGACGCGGCCACCACGGCGCCGCCCGGCCGTGCGGTCAGGCCCTCGGGGCGCAGCCCAGGACGTGGGACTTCACGATCTCCGGGATGCGCGGGTCGCGGCGGCGGAACGCGGCGACCAGTTCCTCGTGCTCCTCCGCATAGGACTGCTGGACCGTGCCCAGCCACCGGATGGACAGCGCCGTGAACACCTCGATGCCCAGGCCCTCCCAGGTGTGCAGCAGCACCGAGTTGCCGGCCGCGCGGACCAGCTCGCGGTGGAAGCCCACCGTGTGCCGCACCTGCGCCGTGCCGTCGGCCATCCGGTCGGCCTCGTACAGGGCCGCGACATGGGGCTCCAGCGCCGAGCAGTCCTCGGCCAGCCGCTCCGCCGCCAGCTCCGCCGCGATCGCCTCCAGGCCGGCCCGCACCGGATAGCTCTCCTCCAGGTCGGCCGCGGTCAGGTTCCGCACCCGCACGCCCTTGTTCGGCGCCGACTCGATCAGACGCAGCGACTCCAGCTCGCGCAGCGCCTCCCGCACCGGCGTCTGGCTGACCTCCAGCTCCGTCGCGATCCGCCGCTCCACGATCCGCTCGCCCGGCTTCCAGCGTCCGCTGATGATCCCTTCCAGGATGTGCTCGCGGATCTGTTCGCGCAGCGAGTGGACGACGGGCGCGGTCATGAGGAGCTCCTTAGGGAGGGGCCCACCGGCCCCCTGGGGCGTTGACGTTTAGACAATACGGCCGACACGCCGTCCCGGAGAGACGCGCGGGCGCGCTTTCCCCCAGGTGAGACGAGACTTACACGCGCACACGACGGTGCCCCCGCCCGGAGACTTCCGGACGGGGGCACCGAGGGACGGGATCAGCGACCGCGGATCACAGACCGAGTTCGACCTCGAACTCGCCCGCCTCGAGGATCGCCTTGACCGCCGTCAGGTAACGGGCCGCGTCGGCGCCGTCCACCAGGCGGTGGTCGTAGGAGAGGGTCAGGTACGTCATGTCGCGGACGCCGATGACCGGGCCGTCCTCCGTCTCGATGACGGCCGGACGCTTGACCGTGGCACCGATGCCGAGGATCGCGACCTGGCCCGGGGGCACGATGATCGTGTCGAACAGCGCGCCGCGCGAACCGGTGTTGCTGATGGTGAAGGTCGCGCCGGACAGCTCGTCCGGGGTGATCTTGTTGCCGCGGACCTTGCCGGCCAGCTCCGCCGTGGCCTTGGCGATGCCGGCGAGGTTGAGGTCACCGGCGTTCTTGATGACCGGGGTCATCAGGCCCTTCTCGGAGTCCACCGCGATGCCGACGTTCTCGGCGTCGAAGTAGGTGATGGTCCCCTCGGCCTCGTTGATCCTGGCGTTGATGACCGGGTGGGCCTTCAGCGCCTGAGCCGCGGCCTTGACGAAGAACGGCATCGGGGAGAGCTTGACGCCCTCGCGCGCCGCGAACGCGTCCTTGGCCCGGGCGCGCAGCTTCATCAGACGGGTGACGTCGACCTCGACGACCGAGGACAGCTGCGCCTGCTCGTGCAGGGCCTTGACCATGTTGTCGCCGATGACCTTGCGGATGCGCGGCATCTTGACGGTCTGACCGCGCAGCGGGGAGGCCTCGAGGACCGGGGCCTTCTTCGCGGCGGCCGGAGCCGCGGCGGCGGGGGCCGGGGCGGCGGCGGCCTTCGCGGCCTCGGCGGCGGCGATGACGTCCTGCTTGCGGATGCGGCCGCCGACGCCGGTGCCCTTGACGGTGGACAGGTCGACGCCGTTCTCGGCGGCGAGCTTGCGCACCAGCGGGGTGACGTAGGCGCCGTCGTCCGCCGGCTGGGCGGCGGCCGGAGCCGGGGTGACCGGGGCCGGGGCGGGCGCCGGAGCCGCGGGGGCCGGCTCGGGAGCCGGAGCGACCTGCTGCTGCGGGGCCGCCGGGGCCTGCGGGGCCGGAGCCGGGGCAGCCGGTGCCGGGGCGGGCGCCGCCTGCTGCGGCTCCGGGGCGGGCTCGGGCTGGGCCGGGGCCTCGGGGGCGGCCGGGGCCGGCGCGGCGGCCTGGGCACCCGGGGCGCCGATGACGGCGAGCTTGGCGCCGACCTCGGCCGTCTCGTCCTCGCCGACCGTGATCTCCAGCAGCACGCCGGAGGTGGGGGCGGGGATCTCGGTGTCGACCTTGTCGGTGGAGACCTCGAGCAGCGGCTCGTCGGCCTCGACGCTGTCGCCGACCGACTTCAGCCAGCGGGTGACGGTGCCCTCGGTGACGGACTCGCCGAGTGCGGGCAGGACCACGTCCGTGCCCTCGGCGGAGCCGCCGCCGGCCGCGGCCTCGGCGGTGGGCGCCGGAGCCGGGGCGGCCTGCTCGGTGGACGGCTGGGCCTGCGGCGTCGGCTCGGGAGCCGGCGGGGCGGCCTGCTCGGCGGCCGGGGCCGGGGCGGCCGCGGGGGCGCCGCTGCCGTCGTCGATCAGCGCCAGCTCGGCACCGACCTCGACCGTCTCGTCCTCGGCGACCTTGATGGAGGACAGCACGCCGGAGGCGGGGGCAGGGATCTCGGTGTCGACCTTGTCGGTGGAGACCTCGAGCAACGGCTCGTCGGCCTCGACGCGCTCACCCTCGGCCTTCAGCCAGCGGGTGACGGTGCCCTCGGTGACGCTCTCGCCGAGCGCCGGAAGGGTTACGGAAACCGCCATGGTTTCGGTTGCTCCTAACGAAGTGCGGAAGTCTGTGTCGTCGCGTCCGTGACCGAGGGTCAGTCGTGCGCGTGCAGGGGCTTGCCCGCCAGGGCCAGGTGGGCCTCGCCGAGCGCCTCGTTCTGCGTCGGGTGGGCGTGGATGAGCTGGGCGACCTCGGCCGGCAGCGCCTCCCAGTTGTAGATCAGCTGGGCCTCGCCGACCTGCTCGCCGATGCGGTCGCCGACCATGTGGACGCCGACCACGGCACCGTCCTTGACCTGGACGAGCTTGATCTCGCCCGCGGTCTTCAGGATCTTGCTCCTGCCGTTGCCCGCCAGGTTGTACTTCAGAGCGACGACCTTGTCCGCGCCGTAGATCTCCTTGGCCTTCGCCTCGGTGAGACCGACGGAGGCGACCTCCGGGTGGGAGTACGTCACCCGCGGGACACCGTCGTAGTCGATCGGGACGGTCTTCAGACCGGCCAGACGCTCCGCCACCAGGATGCCCTCCGCGAAGCCGACGTGCGCGAGCTGGAGGGTGGGGACCAGGTCACCCACGGCGGAGATGGTGGGGACGTTGGTGCGCATGTACTCGTCGACGAGGACGTAGCCGCGGTCCATCGCGACCCCGGCCTCCTCGTAGCCCAGGCCCTGGGAGACCGGGCCGCGGCCGACGGCGACGAGGAGGAGCTCCGCCTCGAACTCCTTGCCGTCGGCGAGGGTGACCTTGACACCGCCCTGGGTGTACTCGGCCTTCTGGAAGAAGGTGCCCAGGTTGAACTTGATGCCGCGCTTGCGGAAGGAGCGCTCCAGCAGCTTCGAGGAGTTCTCGTCCTCGGCCGGGACGAGGTGCTTCAGGCCCTCGATGATCGTGACGTCGGTGCCGAAGGACTTCCAGGCGGAGGCGAACTCGGAGCCGATGACACCGCCGCCCAGGATGATCGCGGACTCCGGCACGCGGTCCAGCACGAGGGCGTGGTCCGAGGAGATGATCCGGTTGCCGTCGATCTCCAGACCCGGCAGCGACTTCGGCACGGAGCCGGTCGCCAGCAGGATGTGGCGGCCCTGGACCCGCTGACCGTTCACGTCGACGGAGGTGGGGGAGGACAGCCGGCCCTCGCCCTCGATGTAGGTGACCTTGCGGGAGGCGACCAGTCCCTGCAGGCCCTTGTACAGGCCCGCGACCACGTCGTCCTTGTACTTGTGGACGGCGGGCATGTCGATGCCCTCGAAGCTCGCCTTGACACCGAACTGCTCGCTCTCGCGGGCCTGGTCGGCGATCTCGCCCGCGTGCAGCAGGGCCTTGGTGGGGATGCATCCTCGGTGCAGGCAGGTGCCGCCGACCTTGTCCTTCTCGATCAGGGCGACGTCCAGGCCCAGCTGCGCCCCGCGCAGGGCCGCGGCGTACCCACCGCTGCCGCCGCCGAGGATCACTAGGTCGAAAACGGTGCTGGCGTCGTTCGCCACGTCACGTCCTCCATGCATGTGCGCCACGCCGGTCTCCAGTGACCGGTCGGCGGCTGGTGTCCGGCCGCTCATTTTTCGGCCCTTAGGTGGGGCCCTGTCCTGCCGAGCCCCATCTTCGCACTTGTCGGCACCGGACGAGACGCGGGGCCGGGGTGTGAGACGTCCCACTCCCGGGGGAAAAGAGGCGCCGGCCCGCCCCGAGGGCGCGGCGACCTGCGCGGCGGCGCGTACGGCCCGGGGCGGCGATCTCCCGCGAACGTCCGGCCGCCGGGCCGGCGGGGCCCCGTCCTACCCGCACACGGGGCACCGCCGGTCCTTCCGGTCAGGCCAGGTCGCCCGCCGAGGCCCGCTCCGCGAGGCGGACCAGCGTCCGCACCGCCGACCCGGTGCCGCCCTTGGGCGTGTAGCCGAACGGCCCGCCCTCGTTGAAGGCCGGCCCGGCGATGTCGAGGTGCGCCCAGGTGATGCCCTCGCCGACGAACTCGCGCAGGAAGAGCCCGGCGACGAGCCCGCCGCCCATGCGCTCGCCCATGTTGGCGATGTCGGCCGTGGCCGAGTCCATGCCCTTGCGCAGGTGCTCCGGCAGCGGCATCGGCCATGCCGGCTCGCCGACCTCCTCCGCGGCCTCGTGCACCGCGGTGCGGAACGCGTCGTCGTTGGCCATGACGCCGAAGGTGCGGCTGCCCAGCGCGAGCATCATCGCGCCGGTCAGGGTCGCGACGTCGACGATCGCGTCCGGCTTCTCCTGCGAGGCGGCCCACAGCGCGTCCGCGAGCACCAGGCGGCCCTCGGCGTCGGTGTTGAGGACCTCCACCGTCTTGCCGCTGTACATGCGCAGCACGTCACCGGGGCGGGTGGCGGAACCGGAGGGCATGTTCTCGGCCAGCGCCAGCCAGCCGGTGACGTTGACCTCGAGGCCGAGCCGGGCGGCGGCGACGACCGCGGCGAACACGGCGGCGGCACCGCTCATGTCGCACTTCATCGTCTCGTTGTGCCCGGCCGGCTTCAGCGAGATGCCGCCCGAATCGTAGGTGATGCCCTTGCCGACGAAGGCGAGGTGCCGCTTGGCCTTCGAGGAGGTGTACGACAGCTTCACCAGGCGCGGGCCCGAGGCCGAGCCGGCGCCGACGCCGAGGATGCCGCCGTAGCCGCCCTTGGTGAGCGCCTTCTCGTCGAGCACCTGCACCTTGATGCCGTGCTCCTTGGCCGCCGCCTGGGCGACGGCCGCGAACGCCTCCGGGTTGAGGTCGTTCGGCGGGGTGTTGATCAGGTCGCGGGCGCGGTTCAGCTCCTCGGCGACCGCGACGGCACGCTCCACGGCGGCCTTGTACGCCTTGTCGCGGGGCCGGGCGCCGAGCAGCGCGGCCTCGGCGAGCGGCCCCTTCCCGTTCTTCCGGTCCTTGGCGTCCTTGGCGTTGTCCTTGTAGGCGTCGAAGGTGTACGCGCCGAGCAGTACGCCCTCGGCGACCGCGCCGGCGTCGGCCGCGTCCGTCAGGGGCAGGGCGAAGGCGGCCTTCCTGGAGCCGGCGAGGGTGCGGGCGGCCACACCGGCCGCCTTGCGCAGCGCCTCGGCGTCGAAGCCGGCGTCCTTCTCGGGCTGGGCGCCCAGGCCGACGGCCACCACGAGCGGGGCCTTGAATCCGGCCGGCGCGGGGAGCTTCGTCACCTCGCCCTCGGCACCGGAGGCGCCGAGGGTCTCCAGGACGCCGGCGAGCCTGCCGTCGTACGCCTTGTCCACGGCTTCGGCGCCCGGTACGACGACCGGTCCCCGGTCGCTCTTGGCGACACCGATCACGATCGCGTCGGCCCGCAGGCCGGCCGCCGCGGCGGTGCTGAGAGTGAGAGCAGTCACGGTGGTGAAATCTCGCTTCCGATGTGAAGTTGCTGTGGCCGAACGGTGTGGGTCGACCGGGCCCGGCAGCCGACCCTAGTTGCGACCTCGGGGTGCGGTGGGGGCGGGGCCTTCCCGGTGCGCGAACACCCGGCACGAGACTACGCTCGTATGAGCGTTCGCTCATGCCTGTGGGTGGTCGCGGTGGGTGCGTACCTGCTGATTCCCGGCCTACCGGGCGGTCGTTGACGGGGTCGCCGCCCCGGCGAACCGGCCGACCCCGGGCCCGAAGGACCGGCGGGGCCGGCGGGACCGGCGGCGCCGAAGGGCGATCGTCTCAGCCCAGTGACGAGACGACCAGCGCCGCAGTCGCCGCCGTCTCCGCGACAGCGCCGAACACGTCCCCGGTGACGCCGCCGAAGCGCCGCACGCAGTGCCGCCGCAGGAGTTCGGCGAGCGCGACGGCCGACACGACCGCGAGGACGCCGCGGCCGGCGCCGTACGGTCCGAGCAGGGCGCCGCCGGCCGCCGCCGCCCCGGTCACCGCGAGCGCGACGACCAGCGCGCCCGCGACCGGCACCACCCCGGCGACCGCGGCGCCCAGCCCCTCGGGACGGGCGGCCGGCACTCCCCGGCGAGCGGCCAGGGTCAGGGCGAGCCGGGCGGTGACCGCCGCGACCACGGCCGCCGGCGCGCCCCGGGTCCAGGAGTCGTCGTACGCCCGTGCCAGCGCGGCCACCTGGGCGAGCAGCACCAGCACGAGCGTGAGCACGCCGAAGGGTCCTATGTCCGACTGCTTCATGATCCGCAGCGCGTCCTCGGCGGGCTTGGCGCTGCCGAGCCCGTCCGCGGTGTCGGCAAGCCCGTCCAGGTGGAACCCGCGGGTGAGCAGCGCCGGTACGGCCACGGTGGCGACGGCGGCGAGCAGCGGGCCCGAGCCCAGGACCAGCAGCAGTAGTCCGGTGGCGGCGGCCAGGGCGCCGACCACCAGCCCGGCCAGCGGGGCGCACAGCATGCCACCGCGTGCGGCCGCGCGGTCCCAGCGCGTCACCCGGACCGGGAGCACGGTGAGGGTGCCGAAGGCGAAGCGGAGGCCGTCGGCCGGCGAAGTCGCGGTGGGCTCGGACACCGGCGCAGATTACCGGCCGGTCGTCCGGGCGCGTCCGGCGGGGTGCAACGACTGTGGCTAAAGTGCACATATGGGACAGTGGCTGGAGCGGAACATCATCGAGCCGGGCAAGCTCCCGCTGCTCCTCGCCCTCACCGCCTTCGTCCTCACCTTCCTGATCACCCGGGTCGTCACCCGCATGATCCGGGCCGGCAAGGGGCCCTTCGGCAACGTCGAGGCGGGCGGCGTACACATCCACCACGTGGTGCCCGGCGTGGTCCTCACCGTGGTCGGCGGCTTCGCCGCGGTGGCCGGCGGGCGCCACGGCTTCGGCTCGGCGCTCGCGGCGGTCGTCTTCGGCGTCGGCGCGGGTCTGGTGCTGGACGAGTTCGCGCTGATCCTGCACCTCGACGACGTCTACTGGACCGAGGCCGGCCGCAAGAGCGTCGAGGCGGTCGTCCTCACCGCGGCGCTGGCCGGTCTGCTCCTCGCGGGCTTCCTGCCGTTCGGCGTCGACGACCTTTCGGAGGACGAGCTCCAGGACCGCGCGAGCGTCGTCGCCAATGTGGGCATCGGCTCGCTGTTCTCCCTGATCGCCCTGAGCAAGGGAAAGGTGCGCATCGCCGTCTTCGGCGTGGTCGTCCCCGTCATCGCCCTGATCGGCGCGCTGCGGCTGGCCCGCCCCGGCTCGCCCTGGGCCAGGCGCTTCTACCGCCGCCGCCCGCGCGCCCGCGCCAGGGCGACCCTGCGCGCCTACCACCACGACCGCCGCTGGTCGGGCCCCCGCCGCACCGTCCAGGACTGGATCGGCGGCAAACCCGACCCGACCCCGCCCCGCGCGCTCGAACGCCGTTGACGCGTCCCCGTCCAGGGCGCGGCAGGGCCGAACCCACTACTCCGGATCCGGCCCCCGGCCCTGCTCCGGCAGGCGCTCGTGGCGCTGCTCCTGCTCTTGCTCCTGCTCCCGGTCCTGCTCCCGGTCCTCCGCGGGCTCTTCGGACTCCTTCGGGCGTTCAGGGAGTTCCGCGGAGAGGGCGGCGGCCGCCTGGACCAGGGGGAGGGCCAGCAGGGCGCCCGTGCCCTCGCCGACCCTGACCCCGTGCGACAGGAGCGGTTCCAGGGCCATGCGGTCCAGCGCCTTGGCCTGGCCCGGCTCGCCGCTCTCGTGCGCCGCCAGCCACCAGTCCGGCGCCCGGAACGCGATCCGTTGCCCGACCAGCGCGCAGGCCGCCGTCACCACCCCGTCCAGCACGACCGGCAGCTTGCGCACCGCCGCCTGGAGAAGGAAGCCCGTCATCGCGGTCAGGTCGGCCCCGCCCACCGTCGCGAGCAACTGCACCTGGTCGCCCAGCACCGGCCGGGCCCGCCGCAGCGCGTCGCGGATCGCCGCGCACTTGCGCATCCACGCAAGGTCGTCGATCGCCAGCCCGCCGCGTCCGGTGACCACCGACGCGTCCGTCCCGCACAGCGCGGCGACCAGCACGCCCGCCGCCGTGGTCCCGCCCACGCTCACATCGCCGAGGGCCACCAGGTCCGTGCCGGAGTCGGCCTCCTCGTCGGCCACCGCCATCCCGGCCAGGAACGCCGCCTCGGCCTCCTCCGGGGTCAGCGCGTCCTCGATGTCGATGCGCCCGCTGCCGCGCCGCACCCGGTGGCGCACCACGTCCTCGGGCAGCGACGCCGGATCGCAGTCCAGGGCCATGTCGACCACCCGCACCGGCACCCCGAGCCGCCGGGCCAGCACGGACACCGGGCGGCCGCCTTCCAGCACCTCGCGCACCAGCTCCCCGGCGCTGCCCGCGGCCCGTGCGGAGACACCCAACCCGGCGATGCCGTGGTCCCCGGCGAACAGCACGACCCGCGGCCGTTCCACCGGCCGCACCGGCACCGCGGACTGCGCCGCCGCCAGCCATTCACCCAGTTCGTCGAGGCGGCCCAGCGCACCCGGCGGCACGGTCTGCCGCTCCCGGCGCGCCTCCGCGTCACGGCGCACCCCGCCGTCCGGACGCTCGATCAGATCGGTGAAGTCGTCGAGATTAAGCGAGCTCATTCGCCGAACAGTACCGGCCCCGGTCGAACAGAACGGCGCCCCTGCCGCCACGACGCCGGCGTCCCCGTCGCCACCGCGTCGGTGCTCCCGTCACCAGTGCGGCGGTGCTCCCGTCGCCACCGTGTCCGTGCCCCGCCGCCACCACGCCGCCCCACCGCCGTTGCGCCCCGGAGCGCCGTCTCCTGCGTACCGTTTTGCCCGGGATTGTCGTATACCCGTCCCGTTCCCACCCGACCGCCTCCGCGCCGTACGCCCTCTCGCCCCGGAGCCGCCCATGTCCGCACCCACCGCCGCCGCACCCGCCGCCGCACCCACCCCCGCGGTCCCCGCCCCCCACGGCTCCGTCCGGGTGCACGAGCCGTACCGCGAGCACTGCCCCTGGTGCGGCTCCGTGCGGCTGCGCACCCGGCTGCGCACCGGCGACCTGCGCCGGCACCGTCCGGGTCTGTTCACCGTGGACGAGTGCCAGGACTGCGGCCACACCTTCCAGAACCCCCGGCTCACCGCCGAGGGCCTGGCCTCCTGCCGGCGGGCGGTGCGCGGCGCCCCCCGGGACCACACCACCGAGTACGTCCTCGCCCTGCGCGCCGCCCGGCACCGCCGCCGTTCGGCCGCCCGCGCGATGCTGCGCTTCGGCGAACCGGAGAGCTGGCTGGACGTCGGCACCGGACACGCCCGCTTCCCGGAGACCGCCCGGGAGTTCTTCCCGTACACCGCCTTCGACGGCACCGACCTCACCGCCCGCGTCGAACACGCCCGCACGCTCGGCCGCGTCGAGGAGGCCCACGTCGGCCCGCTGACCGACCCGCGGATCCGGGCCCGGCTGACCGCCCGCTACGACGTGGTGAGCGTCCTCCACCACCTGGAGCACACCACCGACCCCCGCGCCGAGCTGCACGCGGCCCTCGACGCCCTGCGTCCCGGCGGCCATCTGCTCGTCGAGACCCTGGACCCGGGCTGCCTGTTCGCCGTCCTGCTCGGCCGCTGGTGGCTGCCCTACGACCAGCCCCGCCAACTGCACCTGCTGCCCCCGCACAACCTCCGCGCGGAACTCGAGGAGCGCGGCTGCGAGATCGTCACCGCCGGGCACCGCGCGGCCCACGTCCCCCACGACCTGGCGGGCGCGGCGGCCCTGGCGCTCTCGCACGTCCTGCCCGCCCCGGACGCCCCGTGGCGGGCCGTCCCGCCGCCGCCGTACCGGCGGCACCTGCGCTCGGTCCTGCTGTGCGCCGGCGCTCCGCTGGTTGCCGTGGCGGCGGTGACCGACCTCGTCCTGTCCCCGCTGCTGCGCCGCACGCCGTTCGCCAACGCGTACCGGATCGTCGCGAGGAAGCCGAGGCCCCCTCGGGGCTGACCCGCCACCGGGACCTCACCCCCGCAGCACCACCGCCTGCCCCGCCACCACCAGCAGCACCTGCTCGCACTCGCGCGCGAACGCCGCGTTCAGCCGCCCCAGTTCGTCCCGGTACCGGCGGCCGGACGCGGTGGCGGGGACGATGCCCGATCCGACCTCGTTGGACACCGCCACCACCGTCCGCCGGGTCGCGCGCACCGCCTCCGTCAGCTCCCGCACCCGCTCCCTGAGCGCCCGCTCCCCGCCATCCGCCCACTCCGCGTCGTCCCACGCCCCGACCGCGTCCATCGCGTCCGTCAGCCACAGCGACAGGCAGTCCACCAGCAGTGGCGGCCCGTCGTCCTCGATCAGCGGCACCAGGTCGCAGGTCTCCAGGGTCCGCCAGGACCCGGGCCGCCGTTCCTGGTGGGCCAGGACCCGGGCCGACCACTCGGTGTCGCCGTTGCGCGACCCGCCGGTCGCCACGTACAGCACCTCCGGGAACGACTCCAGGCGGCGCTCGGCCTCCACCGACTTGCCCGAGCGCGCCCCGCCCAGCACCAGCGTCCGCCGCGGCACGTCGGGCACGTCCTCGTAGGCCCCCACGGCCAGCGTCTCCCCGTCGGGCACGGCCCGCGCCCCGGCCGCGGCGAGCCGGCGCCGCAGCTCCGCGCCGGGCGGTACGTCGTGGTCCAGGTGGACGGCGACCACGTCGGTGGTCGGCCCCACCGCGCCCACCGCCCGCAGCCGGGCCAGCGCGTCCGGGCGTCCCACGACGTCCACCAGCACCATGTCGTACGGTTCGGCCGGCTCCTCCAGCCCCGCGGGCGCGCCGCCCGGCGGCAGGTACAGCAGCCGCTGCCCGTCCGGGCCGGTCACCGCGTAGCCGGTGCCGGGCGCGTCCAGCGCCACCGCCCGCACCCGATGGCCGGTCAGCAGCGCCAGCTCCCGCCCGTCCGGGACCCGGGCGGGCTGCGGCAGCCCGGCCGGCACCTCGACGGCGGGCCCCTCGTGCGGGTGGGACAGCAGAACCTGCCGCACCCCGCCCAGCGAATGTCCCGCACGCGCGGCGGCGAACGCCGCGCCGGGGGTGAGGTCGAGCAGCAGCGCTCCGTCCACCAGGAGCGCGGTGGCCGCGCGGGCGTCCGGGCCGAGCGCGGACGCGCACGCGGCGCAGGGACAGTCGGGGCGGGGCAGTCCCGCGGGGGCACCGGTGCCGAGCAGAGTCAGTTCCACGCGGCCGATTTTCCCGTGTCCCCACGGCTCCTGCGCGTCCGACTAGGCTCTTGGGCAGGAGCCGGACCAAGATCCGGCTCCTGCTGTGCAGTGTGCTCACACCCATGGGAGGCGTACATGGCGGCATGGACGTGGCGGTTCGAGAAGGCCGACGGGACGCAGGTCGAGCCCGCGGTGCCGCCGGAGGAGTTCCCCACGCAGGGGGACGCCGAGTCCTGGATCGGGGAGAACTGGAAGGCCCTGCGCGAGGGAGGTGCCGACCAGGTGCGGCTGCTGGAGGACACCAGGGAGATCTACGGGCCGATGAGCCTGCACGCCGAAGAGGCGTGAGTTAGGGGGCGGGAACCTCCGCGGTTCCCGCCCGCCGTCCGTCGCCTCAGCCCCGTACGCCGCACAGGTGCAGCAGCGCCGCCACCCCGCGGTAGGGATCCGTCCGCCCGGCCTTTTCCTCGACCGCGAGCAGGATCTCCAGGTCGTGCTGGGGCTGGGCGCCGTCCGCCGCCGTGTCCGTGAAGACCCGTACGCCGTACCAGGTGTGCAGCGGCGCCCCGATGCCCGCGAGCGTCGCCGTCAGCGTCCCGAGCCGGTCGGCCCGGACGTCGTGCCCCGGGCGGGAGACGGTCCCCCCGTTCACGTCGGTTCGAGAGTGCGGGCGGTGGGCCGTGGTGTCGAAACCGGCCAGCGCACCGGCCCAGTCGCCGGACAGCCCCGGGCGCATCGCGAGCGCGTCGCCGTTGCGCACCAGCAGCGACAGCAGGCCGCCCGGTGCCAGCATCCGCGCCAGCCCCGCCAGCAGCGGGTCCGGCTCCTCGACGTACATGAGCACCCCGTGGCACAGCACCACGTCGAAGCTGCCCGGCAGGAAGTGCACACCGGTGTCCCGGCCGTCCCCCTCGATGATCCGCATCCGCTCCCGGATGCCCTCCGGCTCCCCGGCGAGCGCCGCACGGGCCGTGGCGATCATCGTGGCGTCCCGCTCCAGGCCGGTCACCTGGTGACCGGCCCGGGCCAGACGCAGCGCCTGCGTGCCCCGGCCCATGCCGACGTCGAGCACGCGCAACCGCCGCCCGACCGGGAAGCGCCCCACTATCTGCTCGTCGAGCTGGCGGGCCACCAACTCCTGCCGCACGACGTCCCGCAGACCGCCGAGCCCTTCCAGCCGGGCCGGTGCGGCGCCGTCGGCGAACGGCGTGGTGCTCAGGGCCGCTCTCCGCGCTTGACCTGGGGCTTGGGCAGCCGCAACCGGCGCATCTGGAGCGTGCGCATCACGGCGTAGGCCACCGCACCGCGCCGGTTGACGTCGGGGAAGCGCTCGGTGAGCGCCTTCCTGAGCCGGAAGCCGGTGACGATCGAGTCGAGCACGATCATCACGATCACGACGAGCCACAGCAGCAGCGCGGCGTTCTGGAGCGCGGGCACCTGGACCATGCTCAGCACCAGGATGACCACGGCCATCGGCAGGAACCACTCGGCGATGTTGAACCGCGAGTCGACGAAGTCGCGCGCGAACCTGCGGACGGGGCCCTTGTCACGGGCCGGCAGATACCGCTCGTCGCCACTGGCCAGCGCCTGGCGCTGGCGCTCCAGCGCGGCACGGCGCTCCTCACGCTGCCGCTTGGCGGCCTCCTTGCGCGTCATCGACGTGTTGGCCACGCTGCGCCGCTGGCTCTGGGCCTGGCTGCGCTTGGGCGTGGGACGGCCCTTGGGGGCCTCCGGGTGGCGGGTCTGCTTGGAGTCGGTCACCGTCGCCTTGTCGGCGACCGGTGCCTTCTCTTCCTTGGCACGGCTACGGAACACAAAAGCCAAGGGTACGGGGTGCCCGGGGTTGGACCCCAGCCCCTCGGGGAACGATCCGGCAACACCGATCGTCTCCAAAGGGACAGAGGGGACACACGGCCCCGGGGTCCACCTACTCCCAGGGCCGGATCGGGAGGGCACTCAGTCGTCCTTGGGGAGGAGCACATCCGTCCCCGAACAGTGCGGTAATGGAGGCAGGGCCCGTACTGTGGGTTCTGTCGCAGGAGCTGGAGCCGGAGTCCGTCAGAAGGGGGCGCGCGAAGCCCATGAGCGGTGTCATGAAGCGTATGGGGATGATCTTCCGCGCGAAGGCGAACAAGGCCCTTGACCGGGCCGAGGACCCTCGCGAAACCCTCGATTACTCGTACCAGAAGCAGCTGGAGCTGCTCCAGAAGGTCCGCCGCGGCGTCGCCGACGTGGCCACCTCGCGCAAGCGGCTGGAGCTCCAGCTCAACCAGCTCCAGTCGCAGTCGTCCAAGCTGGAGGACCAGGGCCGCAAGGCGCTCGCGCTGGGCCGCGAGGACCTGGCCCGCGAGGCGCTGTCCCGCCGCGCGGCGCTCCAGCAGCAGGTGACCGACCTGGAGACCCAGCACGCGACGCTCCAGGGCGAGGAGGAGAAGCTCACCCTCGCGGCCCAGCGGCTCCAGGCCAAGGTGGACGCCTTCCGCACCAAGAAGGAGACCATCAAGGCCACCTACACCGCGGCCCAGGCGCAGACCCGGATCGGCGAGGCCTTCTCCGGCATCTCCGAGGAGATGGGCGACGTCGGGCTGGCCATCCAGCGGGCCGAGGACAAGACGGCCCAGCTCCAGGCCCGGGCCGGCGCCATCGACGAACTGCTCGCCTCCGGCGCCCTGGACGACCCCTCCGGCATGCACAAGGACGACATCCAGGCCGAGCTGGACCGGCTCTCCGGTGGTACGGATGTAGAGCTGGAACTCCAGCGCATGAAGGCCGAGCTGGCCGGCGGCCCCACCGGTGGCCAGCAGGCCATCGAGGGCGGCACCGCGCAGCAGCAGTCCCAGCAGCAGCCGCAGGACACCCCGCGCTTCGACAAGCAGTGACCGCCGACGGCAGCCGGGGCCCAGCCGAGGAGGGCGACATGATCGTGCGGATCATGGGGGAGGGGCAGGTGGTCCTTGCCGAGGGCCATCTCGCCGAGCTGAACAAGCTGGACGAGGAACTCCTCGCCGAGATGGAGCACGGCGACGGCCCCGGCTTCCGCGCCACGCTCCAGTCGCTGCTGACCAAGGTGCGCGAACTGGGCGAGCCCGTGCCGGACGACTCCCTGGAGCCGTCGGACCTCATCCTCCCGTCCCCGGACGCCACCCTCGAAGAGGTCCGGGAGCTGCTGAGCGACGACGGACTGATCCCGGGGGCGTGAACCCCGGCCCGGCCGCGCCCGGCCCACGCACCCCCGGCCCCCGTACCGGGAACCCGGCGCACGCCGTACGGTGAACGCTCGTGAGCACCCTCGAGCGCGCCCGGTGCCGGCTGCGGGCACATCCCTTCGCCCTGGACGCGGGCCTCGCGACGGCCGTCCTCGCGTGCATGGTGGCCGGCTCCTTCGTCGAGCCGCACAGCCCGGACGGCGTCTCGTGGGGACTGCGCACCCCCGACCCGCTCAGCCTGGTGCTGATGACCCTCGGCGCCGCCGCGCTGGTCTTCCGCCGCCGCGCCCCGCGCACCGTGCTGGCCCTGGCCGGCGGAGTCTCGGTGGTGGAGTCCGTCACCGGCGACCCCCGCGCCCCCGTTGCCATGTGCGCGGTCATCGCGCTCTACACCGTCGCCTCCACCACCGACCGCCCGACCACCTGGCGCATCGGCCTGCTCACCATGACCGTGCTCACCGGCACCGCCATGATCGCCGGGCCCCTGCCCTGGTACGCCCAGGAGAACCTGGCGATCTTCGCCTGGACCGGCATCGGCGCCACCGCCGGGGACGCCGTCCGCAGCCGCCGCGCGTTCGTCCAGGCCATCCGCGAACGCGCCGAACGGGCCGAGCGCACCCGTGAGGAGGAGGCCCGCCGCCGGGTCGCCGAGGAACGCCTGCGCATCGCCCGCGACCTGCACGACGTCGTCGCCCACCACATCGCCCTGGTCAACGTCCAGGCCGGGGTCGCCGCCCACGTCATGGACAAACGGCCCGACCAGGCCAAGGAGGCCCTCTCCCACGTGCGCGAGGCCAGCCGCTCCGCGCTCAACGAACTGCGGGCGACCGTCGGGCTGCTGCGCCAGTCCGGGGACCCCGAGGCGCCGACCGAGCCCGCGCCCGGCCTGGACCGCCTCGACGAACTCGCCGGCACCTTCCGCAACGCCGGACTGCGGGTCGAGGTGGCCCGCGCCGACCAGGGCACCGCCCTGCCCGCTGCCGTCGGCCTGGCCGCGTACCGGATCATCCAGGAGGCCCTCACCAACGTCCAGAAGCACGCCGGCACGGAGGCGAAGGCCGAGGTCAGCGTGGTCCGGGTGGGGCCGAACATCGAGATCACGGTGCTGGACGACGGCCCCGGCGAGGAGTACGCCCCCACCCCCGGCGGCGGGCACGGACTGCTCGGCATGCGCGAGCGCGTCACCGCCCTGCGCGGCACCCTCACCACCGGTCCCCGCTACGGCGGCGGCTTCCGCGTCCATGCGATCCTGCCCGTCAAGACCCGCACGACCGCCGCTCCGGGGGAGCCCGTATGACGATCCGCGTCCTGCTCGCCGACGACCAGGCACTGCTGCGCAGCGCCTTCCGCGTGCTGGTCGACTCCGAGCCGGACATGGAGGTGGTGGGCGAGGCGTCCGACGGCGCTGAGGCGGTACGGCTGGCCGGGGAGCAGCGCGCCGACGTCGTGCTCATGGACATCCGGATGCCCGGCACCGACGGACTCGCCGCCACCCGCATGATCAGCGCCGATCCGCGGCTCGCCGCGGTCCGCGTGGTGATCCTTACGACCTTCGAGGTCGACGACTACGTGGTGCAGTCGCTGCGGGCCGGTGCCTCCGGCTTCCTCGGCAAGGGCTCCGAGCCCGACGAACTGCTGAACGCCATCCGCATCGCCGCCGAGGGCGAGGCGCTGCTGTCCCCGGCCGCCACCAAGGGGCTGATCGCCCGCTTCCTCGCCCAGGAGGGCACGGCGGCCGACGCCGAGCGCGATCCGGCCCGCGCCGAGCGGCTGCAGTCCCTCACCGTGCGCGAGCGGGAGGTGCTGGTGCAGGTCGCCGGCGGGCACTCCAACGACGAGATCGCCGAACGCCTCGAGGTCAGCCCGCTCACCGTGAAGACGCACGTCAACCGGGCCATGGCCAAGCTCGGTGCCCGGGACCGGGCCCAGCTGGTGGTGATCGCCTACGAGACCGGCCTGGTACGTCCGAGGGTGGAGTGAGGGCGTACGGCCGTACTGCGGGCGGAGTAGGCGCCGTATAAGGAAATGGACCTCGGGTCTACGAATCGGTCCACGTGGATGGCCCAGGGTGTAGAGCGGGCGCCCGGCCGCGCCCGTACGCGTACCACCGTACTTCTGCCGCTCACAGAAGAGAGACCCTGACCCATGTCCTGGCTGTCCAGGTTCAGCCTCGCGCAACGGGCACTGATCGGACTGATGTCGATCGTCGCGCTCGTCTTCGGGGCGATCGCGATACCCCAGCTCAAGCAACAACTGCTCCCCACCATCGAACTGCCCATGGTCTCCGTGGTGGCGCCGTACCAGGGCGCGTCCCCGGACGTCGTCGAGAAGCAGGTCGTCGAGCCCATCGAGGACAACCTGGAGGCCGTCGACGGCCTCACCGGTGTCACCTCCACGGCGAGCGAGGGCAACGCCGTGATCATGGCGTCCTTCGACTACGACAACGACACCGAGCAGCTCGTCGCCGACGTGCAGCAGGCCGTCAACCGGGCCCGCGTCCAGCTCCCCGACGACGTGGACCCCCAGGTCGTCGCCGGTTCCACGGACGACATCCCGACCGTGGTCCTCGCCGCCACCTCCGGCAGGGACCAGCAGGCGCTCGCCGACCGGCTCGACAGGACGGTCGTCCCGGCCCTGGAGGACATCGACGGCGTCGGCCGGGTCACCGTGGACGGTGTCCGGGACCTGCAGGTCACCGTCACCCCGGACGCGGCGAAGCTGGCGAGGGCGGGTCTCACCCCGCAGTCGCTGTCCAAGGCCCTCGAGGCCGGTGGCGCGACCGTCCCGGCGGGCTCCTTCGACGAGGACGGCGCCAACCGCACCGTCCAGGTGGGCGGCGGTTTCACCTCGCTGCAGCAGATCGAGGACCTGATGGTCACCGCCGAGCCCGGCCGGGGCAAGCCGGTCCGCCTCGGAGCCGTGGCCGAGGTCGGGCAGCGGGAGGCCCGCGCCGACTCCCTGACCCGCACCAACGGCGAGCCCAGCCTCGCCGTGATGGCCACCATGGACCACGACGGCAGTGCCGTCGCGATCTCCGAGGCCGTCGAGGACAAGCTGCCCCAGCTGCGCAGGGATCTCGGGGACGGCGCCACGCTCACCGTGGTCAGCGACCAGGGCCCGGCCGTGGCCGAGGCCATCGAGGGCCTGACCACGGAGGGCGCCCTGGGCCTGCTCTTCGCGGTGCTGGTGATCCTCGTCTTCCTGGCGTCGGTCCGCTCGACCCTGGTCACCGCGGTGTCCATCCCGCTGTCCGTGGTGCTCGCGCTGATCGTGCTGTGGACGCGCGACCTGTCGCTGAACATGCTGACGCTGGGCGCGCTGACCATCGCCGTCGGCCGGGTCGTGGACGACTCCATCGTCGTCCTGGAGAACATCAAGCGGCACCTCGGCTACGGCGAGGAGCGCCGCGCGGCGATCCTGAACGCCGTCCGCGAGGTGGCGGGCGCGGTCACGTCCTCGACGCTCACCACGGTCGCCGTCTTCCTGCCGATCGGCCTGGTCGGCGGCATGGTGGGCGAGCTGTTCGGCTCCTTCAGCCTCACCGTCACGGCCGCGCTGCTGGCCTCGCTGCTGGTGTCGCTGACGGTCGTGCCCGTGCTGTCGTACTGGTTCCTGCGTGCTCCCAAGGGCACTCCCGAGGACGCGGAGGAGGCACGCCGGCTGGCCGAGGAGAAGGAGGCCCGGAGCCGTCTGCAGCGCCTCTACGTCCCCGTGCTGCGCTTCGCGACCCGCCGGCGCCTGACCAGCGTGGCCATCGCGGTCGTCGTGCTGATCGGCACCTTCGCCATGGCGCCGCTGCTGAAGACCAACTTCTTCGACCAGGGCGCGCAGAAGGTCCTCACCGTCCGGCAGGAACTGAAGCCCGGCACCAGCCTGGCGGCGACGGACGCGCAGGCGAAGAAGGTCGAGCGGGTGCTCGCCGGCACCGACGGCGTGAAGGACTTCCAGGTGACGGTCGGCTCGTCCGGCTGGATGGCGGCCTTCGGCGGCGGTACGGACACCAACCAGGCGATGTACCAGGTGATGCTGGAGGACTCGGCGTCCTTCGAGGACGTGCAGGACGACCTCGAGCAGGGCCTGGGCGGGCTCGACGGCATCGGCACCACCACCGTCGCCGCCGGTGACGGCTTCGGCAGCCAGGACCTGAGCGTGGTCGTCAAGGCGGCCGACGCGCAGGTGCTGCGCAAGGCGGCCGACCAGGTCCGCAGCGCGGTGGCCTCCCTGGACGACGTCACGGACGTCACCAGCGACCTGGCGCAGAGCGTGCCGCGCATCTCGGTGCGGGCCAACGACAAGGCCGCGGCGGCGGGCTTCGACGACCGAACCCTCGGCGGCGCCGTCGCCCAGGCGGTACGGGGCACCCCGGCCGGCAAGGCGATCCTGGACGACACCGAGCGCGACGTCGTCATCCAGCCGGCCGAGCCGGCCACCACCCTGGCGCAGCTCGAGAAGCTGAACCTGGGCAAGGTGGAGCTGGGCGAGATCGCCACCGTCGAGCTGGTGGACGGCCCGGTGTCGATGACCCGTATCGACGGTCAGCGCGCGGCGACCGTCACGGCGAGGCCGACCGGTGACAACACCGGAGCGGTGAGCGCGGACCTCCAGGCGAAGATCGACTCGCTGACGCTGCCCGCGGGTGCGACGGCCGAGATCGGCGGCGTGTCCGAGGACCAGAAGGAGGCGTTCGGCAGCCTGGGCCTGGCCATGCTGGCGGCGATCGCGATCGTCTTCATGCTGCTGGTCGGCACGTTCCGCTCGCTCGTCCAGCCGCTGATCCTGCTGGTGTCCATCCCGTTCGCGGCGACCGGCGCGATCGGTCTGCTGGTCGCCACGGGCACCCCGATGGGTGTCCCGGCGATGATCGGCATGCTGATGCTGATCGGCATCGTGGTCACCAACGCGATCGTGCTGATCGACCTGATCAACCAGTACCGCCGGCAGGGCTACGGCGTCGTCGAGGCCGTACTGGAGGGTGGCCGCCACCGACTGCGGCCGATCCTGATGACGGCCCTGGCGACGATCTTCGCCCTGCTCCCGATGGCGCTCGGCATCACCGGCGAGGGCGGCTTCATCGCCCAGCCGCTGGCCGTGGTCGTGATCGGCGGTCTGGTGACGTCGACACTGCTCACCCTGCTGCTGGTGCCGACGCTGTACGCGATGATCGAACTCCGCAAGGAGCGCCGGGCCAAGAAGCGCGCGGCGAAGAAGGGCCCTGCGGCCCGGCGGACGGACGCGGCGGAGCCGGAGCCCGCGGACGTGTGACGGCCGGCCGGGCACCGGCCCCGCCGGCCGGTGCCCGGCCCCCCTGTGTGCCGTTCTGTATCCTGTGGGTCGCGAACTGCATTTCGGGGGAAGGAAGTTCGGGCGTGCCGCTGCACAGGGACGACCCGAAGTCGGTCGGCGGCTACCGGCTGCTCGACCGGCTGGGGGCCGGGGGCATGGGCGTGGTCTACCGGGGGAGGGCGCGTTCGGGGCGTGACGTGGCCCTGAAGGTGGTGCACGCCCACCACGCCGAGGACCCGGTGTTCCGCAGCCGGTTCCGGCAGGAGATCGCGGCGGTCCGCAAGGTCAGTGGGGCTTTCACCGCCCCGGTCCTGGACGCGGACCCCGACGCGGCGCGCCCCTGGATGGCCACCCAGTACGTGCCGGGGCCCTCCCTCGCCCGGCGGGTCCGGGACGGGGGCGTCCTCACCGGGTCCGAGCTGCGGCGGCTGGCGCTGGGCCTGGTGGAGGCGCTGCGGGACATCCACGGGGCCGGGGTGGTCCACCGTGACCTGAAACCGGCCAACGTCCTGCTCGGCGAGGACGGCCCCCGGGTCATCGACTTCGGCATCTCCCGGGCGGTGGAGAATCACCAGACACTCACCGAGACCGGCCAGATGGTCGGCACCCCGCCCTTCATGTCCCCGGAACAACTCACCGACGCCCGCCAGGCCGGCCCGGCGTCGGACGTCTTCTCCCTCGGGTCCCTGCTGGCGTACGCCGCCACGGGGCGAGGGCCGTTCGACGCCGGCGGCACCTATCCGACCGCGTACCAGGTGGTCCACGGCGAGCCCGAGCTGGACGGGGTGGACGCGGCGCTGCGCGGCATCCTGGCGCGCTGCCTGGCCAAGGAGCCCGCGCACCGGCCCGGACTCGACGAGCTGGCCGAGGAGTTCGCCTCGGTTCTGTCCGGTGCGGAGGCGGACGACCCGGCCACGGTGCTCCTGCGAGACAGCCGGCCGGATCGAGCCGCGTCGCGCCGTCCGGGTCCGTCCGGCCCGCCGGACAGTAAGGCGCGCGCACGCCGGTTACGGCCCCGGACGCTGGCGGCCGTCGCCGGACTCGTCGGGGCTCTCGTGGTCGGCCTCACGGCGCATTCGCTCACCGGCGCGGGACGGGCCGACGGCGGGGACGGACCGCAGGCCTGGCGTCCCTGGCAGACCACGGTGTACGAGCCCGCCCCGCGCGGCGCGCGGCAGGCCCTGGACGTCCCCTCCGTCGAAGCCACCGTCCCGGGCTGCCAGGTGGCCGCGGGCGCGCTCTACTGCGCCGGGTACCGGACCCTTCCCGTACGCCTGGACGGGCGCACCGGCAGGACCGTCTGGCGCGCCGGGACCGCCCGGGCCGGGCAGGACGAGGGGGTGTACTCCTCCACCGTCCTGGGCGTTCGGGACGACACCGTGCTGGTGCGCCAGACCGTCTCGCGCGACGCCGCCGACGCCGAGGTGACCAGCGTCCTCGCTCTCGACGCCGCGACCGGCGAACGGCTGTGGGCCCGGCAGGTCGACGAGGTGAACGCCGCCCCGGTCGTGGTCGGCGATCTGGTGGTGCTGCCGGAGGACGGCGGCTCACTGACCGCCCGCTCGCCGCGCACGGGCAGCGAGCGCTGGAGGGCTGCCCTGCCCGGGCAGCACTCCTGCGGTCCCACCCCGGTGGGCGGTGTCCTCTACCTCCAGTGCTTCTCGCAGACGGAGGGGGACCGCCAGGACTCCCTGATGGTCGCGCTCGACCTCACCGACGGCACGGCCCGGAGCCTGCCCCTGGCGATTCCGGACACCGACCTGCTCGGGGCGTACGACGGACAACTCGTCCTGCTGACGTGGGGCCCGGCGGCGCCGGACGGCGACCAGACGTACGCCGAGATCGTGCTGATGGACGGAACGGGGAGCTCGCTGGCCCGGACGAAGCTGGCCGAGGCGTACCGCGGGCACGCGACCCTGGCGGGCGGCATCCTGTGGTTCACCTCGTCGGACGGCGAGCTGACGGCCGTGTCCCCCTCGTCGGGCCGGGCGCTGTGGCGCAGCCGGACCGGCGTCCGGCAGCCGGGGCCGGCCCGGTACGACGCGCGGACGCGCACCGTGTACACGGCGGGTGGCGACGGCAGCGTGGCCGGTCTCCACGCGCGCACGGGCGACCGGTTGTGGCGGACGCCGCCGCGCACCGAGCCGGAGCGCGCCGCCGACGAGGGCCCCGAGGTGCTGGTCGACGGACGCACCCTGGTGGTGCCCACACCGGGCGGTGGCGTGTTCAGCCTCGACCCCGCTCACCCCGGGCGGGAGCCCGACCCGGGGTGACGGCGAGTGGGCCGGCGGTTACGGCAGCGCCAGCATGCGCTCCAGCGCCAGCTTCGCGAACGCCTCGGTCTCCCTGTCCACCTCGATGCGGTTGACCAGGTTGCCCTCGGCGAGCGACTCCAGCGCCCACACCAGGTGGGGCAGGTCGATGCGGTTCATCGTGGAGCAGAAGCAGACCGTCTTGTCGAGGAAGACGACCTGCTTGCCCTCGGGCGCGAACCGGTTCGCCAGCCGGCGCACCAGGTTCAGCTCCGTGCCGATGGCCCACTTGGAGCCGGCCGGGGCCGCCTCCAGCGTCTTGATGATGTACTCGGTCGAGCCGACGTAGTCCGCCGCGGTGACCACCTCGTGCCGGCACTCGGGGTGGACGAGGACGTTCACGCCCGGGATCCGCTCGCGCACGTCCTTGACCGAGTCCAGGTTGAACCGGCCGTGCACCGAGCAGTGCCCGCGCCACAGGATCATCTTCGCGGCGCGCAGCTCGTCCGCCGTCAGCCCGCCGTTGGGCCGGTGCGGGTTGTAGACGACGCAGTCGTCCAGGGACATCCCCATGTCCCGCACCGCGGTGTTGCGGCCCAGGTGCTGGTCGGGCAGGAAGAGCACCTTCTCGCCCTGCTGGAAGGCCCACTCCAGGGCTCGCGCGGCGTTGGACGAGGTGCAGATCGTCCCGCCGTGCTTGCCCGTGAACGCCTTGATGTCGGCGGAGGAGTTCATGTAGGAGACGGGCACGACCTGCTCGGCTATGCCGGCCTCGGTGAGTACGTCCCAGCACTCGGCGACCTGCTCGGCCGTGGCCATGTCGGCCATGGAGCAGCCGGCGGCGAGGTCCGGCAGGACCACCTTCTGGCCGTCGCCGGTGAGGATGTCCGCGGACTCCGCCATGAAGTGCACACCGCAGAACACGATGTACTCCGCCTGCGGGCGAGCCGCCGCGTCCCGGGCCAGCTTGAAGGAGTCGCCCGTGACGTCGGCGAACTGGATGACCTCGTCGCGCTGGTAGTGGTGGCCGAGCACGAAGACCTTGTCCCCGAGCTTCTCCTTCGCCGCGCGGGCGCGCTCCACCAGGTCCGGGTCGGACGGCGAGGGCAGTTCGCCGGGACACTCCACGCCACGCTCGCTGTTCGGATCGGCCTCACGGCCGAGGAGCAGCAGGGCGAGGGGCGTCGGCTGTACGTCGAGCTCCTGGGTCTGGGCGGTGGTCACGACACGCACCCTTTCTGTTCTGCGGCGACTTTTCGTCGGTTTGACGCTATCTATCATAACGGGTTCACGTCAGTTTGACGATGGGCCATAGCGTCCATGTGACGTGAATCCCTTGGAGTGCCCGTTCATTCCCGAAAGGCCCACCCGGCCCTCCCGAAAGATCCCACTAGGGCCGTTTTCCGCTCCGCGCGGCGTGTGCGAGCATGAGGACGGAGCCGAAAAGCGAGCGCCCGGCCCGGAATGAATCCGCGGCCCCGCCGGTTGCAACCGTCGGCAAGCAGTCTCCGTACAAACCGGGAGAGATGTAGATGTCCGTATCGGACGAGACCACCACCGTCACCGACGGCATCATCCTGACCGACGCCGCCGCGGCCAAGGTCAAGGCCCTGCTCGACCAGGAAGGCCGTGACGACCTCGCCCTGCGTGTCGCCGTTCAGCCCGGCGGCTGCTCCGGCCTGCGTTACCAGCTCTTCTTCGACGAGCGTTCCCTCGACGGTGACGTGCTCAAGGACTTCGACGGTGTGAAGGTCGTCACCGACCGCATGAGCGCCCCGTACCTCGGCGGTGCCACCATCGACTTCGTCGACACCATCGAGAAGCAGGGCTTCACCATCGACAACCCGAACGCCACCGGCTCCTGCGCCTGCGGCGACTCCTTCAGCTGAGCCGGGGACCCGTTCCGGGCGACGCACACGCGCGAAGGCGGCGGCCCCCGTGACGGGGCCGCCGCCTTTGTCGCTCCGCTTCCCGGCCTACCGGGTGCCGGAGGGCGGCGCGGGCAGGCGGGCGCCGTCCTTGCGCAGCGGGACCGGCTCACCGTCCGAGCCGACGACCTCACGGTCGCCGAGCGGCGCGTCCAGCCGCACGGTCTGCTGGTACTGCTTGGCGATCATGATGCAGACCTTGCCGGGCCAGGGCTTCTCGGTGACGGTGACCTTCACCTCGCCCCCGGTCTCGACCGCCGTCGTCCGGTAGTCGGCGCAGACCCCGCCCGTGAACGTCACGGTCAGCTCGTCGCCCTCGGCGGTGTAGCCCTCCACCTCGACGTCGTCCGGGGCGGGTGCCGAGGTCGGCCCGTCTCCCGGCGCCGACGGCCGCGGGCTCGGCTGCTCGGACGTCGGGGACGCGAGGAACTCCGGGTCCACCGCCGGGTGGGTCACCGTGAGCGCGTCCTCGGTGCCCGCCGGCCGCACCTCGAACAGCCAGGACGGGACGAGCGCCTGGCGCCCGCCCACGGAGTGCGCGGCCAGCCCGAACACGGCCCGCTCCACGGTGAGCGTCTCCTTCCGGGCAGGGCCGGTGGACGAGCCGCACTCCTCCCGCGGCTCCTCGAGCGGTACGGGAGTGGCACAGCCGCCGATGCCGCCGCGCGGGCCCGGCTCCGGGGCCGCGTTCATCAGCTTCAGCGCCCGGTCCGCGTCCACCACGGGGTACGCGTCACCCTTCACCGGCGCCGCCAGCCGGCCGCTGCCGCCCACCACCGTGCCGTCGGCGCCGACGATCACGCCGGTCGTCCAGCCGTACGTCGGCAGCCCGCCGATCTCGGGATCGGCGTTCACCACCCGGTTGGCACCCGTGACCTGGCCCGCGTCGATCTTCGCGGCGTCCTGCCCGACCGCCTTCAGCACGGGCGCGGCGGCCTTCCGCGCGGCCTCCTCGCCGACCGGCCGCGCGTCGGCGGGCGGCGCCTGGCACACGTCGCCCTTGCAGTCGTCGGTGCCGGGGACGTGCCGGCTGAACGTCCACGTGCCCGGGGCGTCCCGGTCCACCCGCAGGGTGGGCCCGGCGCCGTCCTGGCCGCCGATCCGCCAGCTCTCGCCCTCGGCCACGGGCTTCCCGTCGACCCCGAGCGCCTTCGCCAGCGCCACGACCTGCTCCCGGGTGACCTGTCCCCGCGCCCCGTACACGGGTGCCGAGCCGGGGCCGTCCGGGAGCGCGCCCTCGGCGCGGTAGGTGGCGCCGTACGGGTTGGGCTCCCCGGGCGCGACACCGGGCGCCCCGCCCTCGGAGTACCCGTCCAGGACGAGCGGCGGCGGAGTCCCGTCCCCGTTCGCCCCGGGCGTCGCCCCGCCGCCCGAACCCCCGGACGCGGTGGCGGCGAGATACGCCCCACCCCCGCCGACGAGCAGCACGGCGGCGGCGACGGAGGCGACCAGCGCCGCGGACCGCCGGCGGGGCGGGGCGGGCTCCCCGTCACGGGACTCCCCGGCGTGCCACCCGTCACGGGGCTCACTCTCCCCGCGCCCACTGTCCCGGGGCCCACTGTCCCGGGGCCCACCGCCCCGGAGCTCGTCGTCTCGGCGCTCGTCGGCGGCGGGGGCGACGGATTGCTCGACGGCGGGCCCGGCGACGGCGCCCGCCCCGTCTTCCCGGGCTCCGGCACCGCGGTCCTCGCGGTCGGCCGGTTCGTCCCCGTCTTCCCGGGCTCCGGCACCGCGGTCCTCGCGGTCGGCCGGTTCGTCCCCGTCTTCCCGGGCTCCGGCACCGCGGTCCGCGAGGCCGGCCGGTTCGTCCCCGTCTTCCCGGGCTCCGGCACCGCGGTCCGCGAGGCCGGCCGGTTCGTCCCCGTCCTCGGCTCCGGCCTTTCCGTCCCCGGTGCCGGTCTCCCCGTCCCCGGCGGCGCCACCGCGACCGGGCTCCGCAGCCCGTGCCGTGTCCGTCCCGGCGTCCTTGTTCGGGGTCTCCGGTCCGTCGGCCGTGTCTCCGGTGCTCTTCCCGGCGTCCGTGTTCCCGGCCGCGCCCTCGCGAGTGCCGGTCCCGCCGGCGTCGGTCTCCGCGGAGCCGCTGTCGCCCGTCCCCGCCCCGGCGCCGGGCGACCCGGCGCCCGCGGCAGGGTCTCCCCGGCGTTCTCGTGCCGCCGCCGTGCCCTTGTCCCCGTCGCTGCCGGAGGCGCCCGTCTCGCGCGGGCTGCCGGTGGGCCTCGCCTCGGCGTCGTCGTGGTCGGGTCGCTCGGTGTTCACCGCATCGCTCCTTCGGCTGCGCAGCTGTCCCGGAAGACCCTGCCCGGTCGTACCGGGACCGCTGATGGGTCGTATCCCGCATCCCCTTTACGGGGGACAGCGATGGGACGCAGCGGGGGAGCGCACGGTTCCCCTGGGGCGCGCCGGGCCGGCCGGCGCCGGCTCAGTCGCCGTACTCCGACATCGCGTCCAGCAGCCGTGCCGACGCGGGCGGCACCGTTACACCGTGGATCAGCGAGGGGGAGACCGGACGGGCGGCCACCCGGTCCGGAACCGTCCAGTGGGGAGCCATCCGGGCGCAGTCACCCCGCAGCGACGCCAGGTCGCCGTCGATGTCGGCCGGGGCAGGGGCGTGGACCTTGAGGTTCGTCATGTCCGCACCGTACGCATGCCCGCCCGTGCGAAGAAAGATCTACTATCGGGTAGTTTTGGCTGCTTGGGCGGGCAGTCCCCACCCGGTAGCGTGAACTGTCAATCCGCCTCCCTCAGGAGAATCCACGCCGTGCGCATCGCAGTCACCGGCTCCATCGCCACCGACCACCTCATGACCTTCCCCGGGCGCTTCGCCGACCAGTTCGTCGCGGACCAACTGCACACGGTCTCGCTGTCGTTCCTCGTCGACAACCTCGACGTGCGCCGGGGCGGCGTGGGCGCGAACATCGCCTTCGGCATGGGCCAGCTCGGCACCCGGCCCATTCTCGTCGGCGCCGCGGGCTTCGACTTCGACGAGTACCGGGCCTGGCTGGACCGGCACGGCGTCGACACCGAATCCGTGCGCATCTCCGACACCCTGCACACCGCCCGCTTCGTGTGCACCACGGACGCCGACCACAACCAGATCGGCTCCTTCTACACGGGCGCGATGAGCGAGGCCCGCCTGATCGAACTCAAGACCGTCGCCGACCGGGTCGGCGGTCTCGATCTGGTCCTCATCGGCGCCGACGACCCGGAGGGCATGCTTCGGCACACCGAGGAGTGCCGCTCGCGCGGCATCCCGTTCGCCGCCGACTTCTCCCAGCAGATCGCCCGGATGAACGGCGAGGAGATCCGGATACTGCTGGACGGGGCGACCTACCTCTTCTCCAACGAGTACGAGAAGGGACTCATCGAGACCAAGACCGGCTGGACCGACCCCGAGATCCTCTCCCGGGTCGGCCACCGCGTCACCACCCTCGGCTCCCGCGGCGTCCGCATCGAGCGGGCGGGCGGGGACCCCATCGAGGTCGGCTGCCCCGACGAGGAGCGCAAGGCCGACCCGACCGGCGTCGGCGACGCCTTCCGCGCCGGCTTCCTGTCCGGCCTGGCCTGGGGCGTCTCCCTGGAGCGCGCCGCGCAGGTCGGCTGCATGCTCGCCACGCTCGTGATCGAGACGGTCGGCACCCAGGAGTACCAGCTGCGCCGCGCCCACTTCATGGAGCGCTTCACCAAGGCCTACGGCGACGAGGCCGCCGCCGAGGTGCAGCAGCACCTGGCCTGACCGGCCGGCCCGCGCTCCCGGCAGCCCTCAGGAGACCCGGCGGACCACATAGGCCGAGCCCCGGTCCGCCGGCTCCTCACCCACGTACTGCTGCCCCCGCATCTCGCACCACGCCGGGATGTCCAGCCGGGCCGCCTCGTCGTCCGCGAGGACCCGCACCGTGCCGCCCACCGGCACGTCCCCGATGACCTTGGCGAGCTCGATCACCGGGATCGGGCACCGCCGTCCCCGCGCGTCCACCACCAGCGCGTCGTCCCCCCGCCCGGTGCCGCCCGCCGCCGCGCCGACCGGCGCCCCGAGCTTCTCCCGCGTCCCGGCCACCGCCCCGGGCAGGACGGACAGGAACCGCTCGACCTCCTCCCTCGGCGTCCCGGCCGGCAGGGAGACCCGCACATTGCCCTCGCTGAGCACCCCCATGGCCTTCAGCACGTGGCTGGGCGTCAGGGTGCTGCTCGTGCACGAGGAACCGGACGACACCGAGAAACCGGCGCGGTCCAGCTCGTGCAGCAGTGTCTCCCCGTCGACATAGAGACACGAGAAGGTGACGATCCCGGGCAGCCGGCGCTCCGGATCGCCGACCACCTCCACGTCCGGCACCCGATCCGGCACGCCCGCCCGGATCCGGTCCGTCAGTTCCCGCAGCCGCGCCGACTCCTCGGCCGCCTCGGCCCGCACCGCCCGCAGCGACGCCGCCGCCGCCACGATCGCCGGCAGGTTCTCGAAACCGGCCGCCCGCCCCGACTCCCGTTCGTCCACCGGCCCCTGGGGCGCGAACCGCACGCCCTTGCGCACCACGAGCAGGCCCACGCCCGAAGGCCCGCCCCACTTGTGGGCGCTCGCCGCGAGCAGCGACCAGTCGCCCCGCACCGGACCCCAGCCCAGCGACTGGGCCGCGTCCACCAGCAGCGGCACCCCCGCCACCCGGCACGCCTCGGCCACCTCCGCCACCGGCTGCACCGTGCCCACCTCGTGGTTGGCGGACTGGAGACACGCCAGCGCCGTGTCCGGCCGCAGTGCCTCGGCGTAGGCGGACGGCGCCACCGCGCCGGTGCGGTCCACGGCGACCTCGGTGACCGTCCCGCCCTCGGCCTCGTGCACCTGGGCGGCGTGGAGCACCGACGAGTGTTCGACCGCCGACACGATCAGGTGGCGTCCGACGCGCCGCCGCCCGGCCAGCGCACCCGCCGTCCCGGAGTGCACCGCCCGGGTGCCGGACGTGGTGAACACCAGCTCGTCCGGGCGGCATTCCACCGCCTCCGCCGCCGCCTCGCGCGCCGCGTCCAGCAGCATCCGGGCCCGCCGCCCCTCCCGGTACAACCGCGCCGGATCGGCCCAGCCCTCGTCGAGGGAGGCCATCAGGGCCTGGCGGGCGACGGGATGGAGCGGGGCACCGGAAGCTGCATCGAAGTAGGCCACACGGCAACGTTAGATCGCCGGCCGGGGCGGCGGACCCGAAGGGGCGGCGACATCCGTGCGAACCATGCGAAGTACGGGCACCCGCGACACACGGGTCATCTCCGAGTCATCGGGCGCCCGGTTCTGCCCTCTCCCACCCCTTCGGGGTGACCGGCGGCGCGTATGCCGACCCTCCCCGCGACCCCCCGGAGAGCGTCGGCTAGGGTTTGGTCCGCATAAACATCCAAACCCCTGCCCGACGCAGGGCGGCGACCGACCAGCGAGAAGGCCAGGCCGCAGCCGTACAGCGCGGGCGAGACTCTCGGGAAGGCGCTACGTGAGTCCCAACGGCTCCGACCGCTCGCCGCGGCGCCCGATGCGGCGGAAGCTGCTGCAGGCACTGACCGCGGGCCTGGTCCTGGCGACCGCCACAGGTTGCACATGGGAGGACTTCCCCCGCCTTGGCATGCCCACCCCCACCACGGAAGAGGCTCCGCGGATCCTCTCCCTGTGGCAGGGCTCCTGGGCCGCCGCGCTCGCCGTGGGCGTGCTGGTGTGGGGCCTGATCCTGTGGAGTGCTTTCTTCCACCGGCGCAGCCGCACCAAGGTCGAGGTTCCTCCGCAGACCCGGTACAACATGCCCATCGAGGCGCTGTACACGGTGGTTCCGCTCATCATCGTCTCGGTGCTCTTCTACTTCACCGCCCGTGACGAATCCGAGCTGCTGAAGCTCGAGAAGAAGCCCGACGTCACGGTCAACGTGGTCGGCTTCCAGTGGAGTTGGTGCTTCAACTACGTCGAGAACGTCGAGGGTTCCACGGGCGACGCAGGGTCGTCCAAGGAACTCGAGGCGATCCCCGACCGCTACAAGGAGGCGTTCCCGGCCGACGCCGGCGGCGTCTACGACTGCGGCACCCCCTCCACCCGCAACCCGCAGACCGGCAACCCCGGGCCCACCCTGTGGCTGCCCGAGGGCAAGCGGGTCCGGTTCGTCCTGACCTCTCGTGACGTCATCCACTCCTTCTGGGTGGTGCCGTTCCTGATGAAGCAGGACGTCATCCCGGGCCACACCAACGCCTTCGAGGTGACCCCCAACAGGCAGGGCACCTTCCTGGGCAAGTGCGCCGAGCTCTGCGGCGAAGACCACTCCCGGATGCTGTTCAACGTGAAGGTCGTCTCCCCCGAGCGTTACGAGCAGCACCTGAAGGACCTCGTGAAGAAGGGGCAGACCGGTTACGTGCCCGCGGGTATCCCGCAGTCGGGCCACGAGAAGAACCGGGAGTCGAACATCCTGTGAGCATCCTCAACGAACCCCAGGGTGCCGCGGCAGGGTCCCACTACGAGGACGAACTGCCGGTGCGGCGCCAGAACCGTGGCAGTGTCGTGGTCAAGTGGCTGACGACCACCGACCACAAGACGATCGGCACGCTGTACCTCGTGACGTCGTTCGTGTTCTTCTGCATCGGTGGCCTCATGGCGCTCGTCATGCGGGCCGAGCTGGCCCGGCCGGGCCTGCAGCTGATGTCGAACGAGCAGTTCAACCAGGCGTTCACGATGCACGGCACGATCATGCTGCTGATGTTCGCGACGCCGCTGTTCGCCGGTTTCGCCAACTGGATCATGCCGCTCCAGATCGGCGCGCCCGACGTGGCGTTCCCGCGGCTGAACATGTTCGCCTACTGGCTGTACCTGTTCGGCTCGCTGGTCGCGGTGGCCGGCTTCCTCACCCCGCAGGGCGCGGCCGACTTCGGCTGGTTCGCCTACGCCCCGCTGTCGGACGCGGTCCGCTCGCCGGGCATCGGCGCCGACATGTGGATCATGGGTCTGGCGTTCTCCGGCTTCGGCACCATCCTCGGCTCGGTCAACTTCATCACCACGATCATCTGCATGCGCGCCCCCGGCATGACGATGTTCCGCATGCCGATCTTCACCTGGAACGTGCTGCTGACCGGTGTGCTGGTCCTGCTGGCCTTCCCGGTCCTGGCCGCGGCGCTCTTCGCGCTGGAGGCGGACCGCAAGTTCGGCAGCCACATCTTCGACTCGGCCAACGGCGGCGCGCTGCTGTGGCAGCACCTGTTCTGGTTCTTCGGCCACCCCGAGGTGTACATCATCGCGCTGCCGTTCTTCGGCATCATCAGTGAGGTCATCCCGGTCTTCTCCCGCAAGCCGATGTTCGGCTACATGGGCCTGATCGGCGCGACCATCGCCATCGCGGGTCTGTCGATCACGGTGTGGGCGCACCACATGTACGTCACCGGCGGTGTCCTGCTGCCGTTCTTCTCCTTCATGACGTTCCTGATCGCCGTCCCGACCGGTGTGAAGTTCTTCAACTGGATCGGCACCATGTGGAAGGGCTCGCTCAGCTTCGAGACCCCGATGCTGTGGGCGATGGGCTTCCTGATCACCTTCACCTTCGGTGGTCTGACCGGTGTCATCCTGGCCTCGCCGCCGATGGACTTCCACATCTCCGACTCGTACTTCGTGGTGGCGCACTTCCACTACGTCGTCTTCGGCACCGTGGTGTTCGCGATGTTCGCCGGCTTCCACTTCTGGTGGCCGAAGTTCACCGGCAAGATGCTGGACGAGCGCCTCGGCAAGATCACCTTCTGGACGCTGTTCATCGGCTTCCACGGCACCTTCCTGGTCCAGCACTGGCTGGGTGCCGAGGGCATGCCGCGCCGGTACGCGGACTACCTCGCGGCCGACGGCTTCACCGCCCTGAACACGGTCTCGACGATCGCCTCGTTCCTGCTCGGCCTGTCGGTCCTGCCGTTCTTCTACAACATCTGGAAGACGGCCAAGTACGGCAAGCCGGTCGGCGTCGACGATCCGTGGGGCTACGGCCGCTCGCTGGAGTGGGCGACCTCCTGCCCGCCGCCGCGGCACAACTTCGTGAAGCTGCCGCGCATCCGCAGTGAATCCCCGGCGTTCGACCTGCACCACCCGGAGATCGCCGCGCTCGACGAGCTCGAGAACATCGGTCACGGCGAGAAGGCCCTCGCCGGCGGCAAGGAGGCCGGCAAGTGAAGATCCAGGGCAAGATGTTCATGTGGCTGGGCGTCTTCATCCTCGTCATGGCGGTCGTCTATGGCGTGTGGTCGAAGGAGCCGGCCGGCACCACCGCCCTCTTCCTGGCCTTCGGCCTGGCCGTGATGATCGGCTTCTACCTCGGCTTCACGGCCAAGCGGGTCGACGTCGGCGCACAGGACAACAAGGAGGCGGATGTCGCGGACGACGCCGGCGAGGTCGGGTTCTTCAGCCCGCACAGCTGGCAGCCGCTCTCCCTGGCGCTCGGTGGCGCCCTGGCCTTCACCTCGGTCGCGGTCGGCTGGTGGCTCATGTACTTCTCGGCGCCGCTCATCCTGATCGGCCTGTGGGGCTGGGTCTTCGAGTACTACCGCGGTGAGAACCGCACCCAGTAACACGCCGTACGGCACTCAGGGGCCCGGACACTCCGACAGGAGGGTCCGGGCCCCTGCGTTCGCCGCAATCTGCATCACTCGATCGAGTTGCCCAGCGCGCCGGAGTTGACGCGGCTCCCTAGCGTGAGGTCATGAGACCACGCACCCGCACCGTAGTCGGCTGCACGCTGCTGGTGATCGCCCTCGGCGCGGGCGTCACCGGCTGCGGCGCCGCCGGCGACCCGCTGTCCGCCGAGCCGTACGACGCGGCGGACCACATCTCCTTCACCGGCCTGGGGGAGGACGGCGAGAAGGCCGATCCGGACAAGCCGCTGGAGGTCGTCGCCGAGGACGCCGACGGCCGCATCACGGACGTCACCGCCGTGGACGCCGCAGGACGCTACGTGGCGGGCGAACTCTCCGCCGACGGAACCCGCTGGCACAGCACCTCCCCGCTCGCCGCCGACGCCCGCTACACGGTGCGGGTGAGCACCGAGAACGAGGACGGCGCACCGGGCCGCGAGGTCGTCTCCTTCACCACCGGCAGACCCACCACCAAGCGCCTCGGCGTCACCTTCGGTCCCCGGGCGGGCACGTACGGCGTCGGCCAGCCCGTCACCGCGGAGCTGAGCATGCCGGTCACCGACCCCGCACAGCGGGCCGTGGTGGAGCGCGCCCTGAAGGTCCGGTCCACGCCCGCGGTGAGTGGCGCCTGGCACTGGGTCGACGACCGCAAGCTCCACTACCGCCCCAAGGAGTACTGGCCCGCCCACGCCACCGTCCAGGCCCGCAGCAACCTGGAGGGCATCAGGATCGACGACCGCGTCCGGGGCGGCAGCGTCAAGCCGCTGACCCTGCGCACCAGGGACCGCGTCATCGCCGTCACCGACGCCGCCGCCCACGCGATGACCGTCTACCGCAACGGCGAGGAGATCAAGAAGATCCCCGTCACCACCGGCAAGCCCGGCTTCGAGACCCGCAACGGCGTCAAGGTCGTCCTGGCCAAGGAACGCTTCGTCCGCATGCGCAGCAGCACCGTCGGCATCGCCGAGGGCTCGGCCGAGTCGTACGACCTGCCGGTCCACTTCGCCACCCGGGTCACCTGGAGCGGCGAATACGTGCACGCCGCCCCCTGGTCCGTGGGCTCGCAGGGCTACGCCAACGTCAGCCACGGCTGCGTCGGGATGAGCACCGACAACGCCCAGTGGTTCTTCGACACCGTGCGGGAGGGCGACGTCGTGGAGGTCGTCAACTCCGACGGCGACACCATGGAGACCTTCGGCAACGGCTACGGCGACTGGAACCTCTCCTGGGAGAAGTGGCGCGAGGGCAGCGCCGTGGTGGGCGCCGGGCCCGACGCCCCGCGCTCCGAGGACACGGCGCGGCTGCGTCCCCAGTCGGCGTGAGGGCCGGGACCGCGGCGAACGCCGCTCAGGCGCTCAGGGCGCTCTTCGGCCGCAGCAGCGAGGCCAGGGCGGAGGCGAACTCCACCGGCTCCACCGGGAGCGTCACAGCGGCCTCGGCGCGGCTCCAGGTGGCCAGCCAGGCGTCCTGGGGCCGTCCGATCAGCAGCAGCACCGGCGGGCAGTCGAAGACCTCGTCCTTGATCTGCCGGCACAGCCCCATGCCGCCCATCGGCACGGCCTCGCCGTCCAGCACGCAGACGTCGACGCCGCCCCGTTCCAGCTCTGCGAGGACCGCCGGCACGGTCGCGCACTCCAGGAACTCCACGACGGGGACGTCCGGGGCCGGCCGCCGGCCGGTGGCGAGCCGCACCTGCTCCCGGGTGTTGGCGTCGTCGCTGTAGACCAGCACCGTGGCGGTCGCCTGCATTGTTCCTCCACGCATCGAGAGTGAGGCACGGCATTGTCGGGAACTTCGGGTACCGATGGCGCGGATGCTACTCCTTCCGCCCGCCTGTCAACACCGGTTCGCACACGACTTCGACGGGTCGCCCGGTAGGGCCATCCGGGCAGTACAGAGGGGCCGAACACACCGAACGGCACCCCCCGGGGTGAGGGCGGGATAAGCGACCGACATAATGTCGGCGTGGCGACAGCAACGACAGTAGATACCGGGCACGCGCACCCGTCGGTCAATCGGCCGAACCTCACCAGCGTCGGAACCATCATCTGGCTGAGTTCCGAGCTGATGTTCTTCGCGGCCCTCTTCGCGATGTACTTCACCCTGCGATCGGTGACCGGGCCCGACTTCTGGTCGGAGAAGGCCGACGCCCTGAACTTCCCGTTCTCGGCGACGAACACCACGATCCTGGTGCTCTCCTCCCTCACCTGCCAGCTCGGCGTGTTCGCCGCCGAGCGCGGTGACGTGAAGAAGCTCCGGATGTGGTTCATCGTCACCTTCATCATGGGTGCGATCTTCATCGGCGGTCAGGTCTTCGAGTACACGGAGCTGGTCAAGCACGAGGGCCTGTCGCTCTCGTCCGACCCCTACGGCTCGGTCTTCTACCTGACCACCGGCTTCCACGGCCTGCACGTGACGGGCGGTCTGATCGCCTTCCTGCTGGTCCTCGGCCGGACCTACGCGGCCCGGAGGTTCACCCACGAACAGGCGACCGCGGCCATCGTCGTGTCCTACTACTGGCACTTCGTCGATGTCGTCTGGATCGGCCTCTTTGCCACGATCTACATGATCAAGTAGCCGGGCTCGCATCCGCCGCGCTCCCGCAGCGCACCAACCAGAAGCATCGACGCAGAAGATCCTGACACCGGGGTAATCCGTGAAAAAGCTCTCCGCACGACGACGCCACCCGCTGGCGGCGCTCGTCGTCCTACTCCTCGCGCTGGCATGCACCGGGGGGCTGTACGCCGTGTTCGCGCCCGCGGACAAGGCGCAGGCCGACGAAACCGCCCAGTCCCTCACCATCGAGGAGGGCAAGAAGCTCTACTCGGTCGGCTGCGCCAGCTGCCACGGCACCGGCGGTCAGGGCACCACCGACGGCCCGCCCCTGGTGGGCGTGGGCGCCGCGGCCGTCGACTTCCAGGTGGCCACCGGCCGTATGCCGGCCGCCACCTCGAAGGGCGCGCAGCTGCCGCGCAAGAAGCCGGTCTACACCCAGGCCGAGATCGACCAGCTGGCGGCGTACGTCGCCTCCCTGGGCGCCGGCCCCGCGGTGCCGGCCGAGGAGCAGTACGGCCCGCAGGGTGCCGACATCGCCAAGGGCGGTGAGCTGTTCCGCAACAACTGCGCGCAGTGCCACAACTTCACCGGCAAGGGCGGTGCCCTCACGGACGGCAAGTACGCGCCGGGCCTGGAGGACGTCGACCCGAAGCATGTCTACGAGGCCATGCTCACCGGCCCGCAGAACATGCCCTCCTTCCCCGACACCACCCTGCCGGAGCAGAACAAGAAGGACATCATCGCGTACCTGAACGCGGTCAACAGCGATGAGAGCGAGAGCCCCGGCGGTCTTGAGCTGGGCGGGCTCGGCCCGGTCAGTGAGGGCCTGTTCGGCTGGATCTTCGGTCTCGGTGGTCTGATCGCCGTCGCTGTGTGGGTCGCCGCTCGGACCGCAAAGGCCAAGAAGTCATGAGTAGCCAAGACATCCCTGAAGAGAACCTGCCCGCCGCGCAGGACACCGGCGCGGTGCGCGTCGCGGACGAGAAGGACCCGTTCGCCGACCCCGGCCTGCCGCCCCACGAGCACCGGATCCAGGACATCGACGAGCGGGCCGCCAAGCGGTCCGAGCGCGCGGTCGCCCTCATGTTCACGGCGTCGATGCTGGCCACCATCGGCTTCATCGCCTCGTTCGTGGCCATCCCGGTCGACAAGATCGTCTACATCTTCCCGCTCGGCCACATCAGCGCCCTGAACTTCGCGCTCGGCGTGACGCTCGGCATCGCGCTGTTCGCCATCGGCGCGGGCGCGGTCCACTGGGCCCGCACGCTGATGTCGGACGCGGAGCTCACCGACGAGCGCCACCCGATCGCGGCCGAGCCCGAGGTCAGGGCGAAGGTCATGGACGACTTCCGCCAGGGGGCGAAGGAGTCGCAGCTCGGCCGGCGCAAGCTGATCCGCAACACCATGTTCGGCGCGCTCACCCTGGTGCCGCTGTCCGGCCTCGTGCTGCTGCGCGACCTCGGGCCGCTGCCGGAGAACAAGCTCCGCCACACCCTGTGGTCCAAGGGCAAGCTGCTGGTCAACATGAACACCAACGAGCCGATGCGTCCCTCGGACATCGTGGTCGGCTCGCTCACCTTCGCCAAGCCCGAGGGCCTGGAGGAGCACGACCACAGCTTCAACAACGAGATCGCCAAGGCCGCCCTGATGCTCGTCCGCATCCAGCCGGGCGACATCAAGGACAAGCGCACGCTCGACTGGTCGCACGAGGGCATCCTCGCGTACTCGAAGATCTGCACCCATGTCGGTTGCCCGATCTCCCTGTACGAGCAGCAGACGCACCACGTCCTGTGCCCGTGCCACCAGTCCACCTTCGACCTCTCCGACGGTGCCAAGGTCATCTTCGGCCCCGCCGGTCACGCACTGCCGCAGCTGCGCATCGGCGTGAACGACGAGGGCTACCTCGAAGCGCTCGGTGACTTCGACGAGCCCGTCGGTCCTGCATTCTGGGAGCGCGGATGAGCACCAACACGAGTACCGAGTCCCGCTCTCGCGGGAAGGCACCGGCCGGCGAACGCGTCGCCGACTGGGCCGACGGCCGGCTGGGGATCTACTCCCTGGCCAAGGCCAACATGCGCAAGATCTTCCCGGACCACTGGTCCTTCATGCTGGGCGAGATCTGCCTCTACAGCTTCCTGATCATCATCCTCACGGGTGTGTATCTGACGCTGTTCTTCCACCCGTCGATGAACGAGGTGGAGTACCACGGCAGCTACATCCCGATGCAGGGGCAGCTGATGTCGGAGGCGTACGCCTCGACCCTGGACATCAGCTTCGACGTGCGCGGCGGTCTGCTCATCCGGCAGATCCACCACTGGGCGGCGGTCATCTTCCTGGCCGGCATGTTCGTCCACATGATGCGCGTCTTCTTCACCGGCGCCTTCCGCAAGCCGCGCGAGATCAATTGGCTGTTCGGCTTCCTGCTGTTCGTGCTCGGCATGTTCACCGGCTTCACCGGCTACTCGCTGCCGGACGACCTGCTCTCCGGCACCGGTGTCCGCTTCACCCAGGGTGCGATCCTGTCCGTGCCCATCGTCGGCACGTACATCTCGATGTTCCTGTTCGGCGGGGAGTTCCCGGGCACCGACTTCGTCGCCCGGTTCTACTCGATCCACATCCTGCTGCTGCCGGGCATCATGCTCGGCCTGGTGGTGGCGCACCTGATCCTGGTCTTCTACCACAAGCACACGCAGTTCGCGGGTGCCGGACGGACCAACAAGAACGTCGTCGGCATGCCGCTGCTGCCGGTCTACATGGCCAAGGCCGGAGGCTTCTTCTTCCTGGTCTTCGGCTTCACCGCGCTGCTGGCCGGCATCGCCTCCATCAACCCGATCTGGAACCTGGGCCCCTACCGCCCGGACATGGTCTCCACCGGAGCCCAGCCCGACTGGTACATGGGATTCGCCGAGGGCCTGGTCCGCGCCATGCCCGGCTGGGAGGTCAACTTCTGGGGCCACACCCTGGTCCTGGGCGTCTTCATCCCGCTGGTGCTGTTCGGCCTCTTCCTCGGCGTCATCGCGCTCTACCCGTTCATCGAGTCCTGGATCACCGGGGACAAGCGCGAGCACCACATCCTGGACCGGCCGCGCAACGCCCCGACCCGTACGGCCTTCGGTGTCGCCTGGGTCACCGGCTACATCATCATGCTGATCGGTGGTGGCAACGACATCTTCGCCACTCACTTCAACCTGTCGATCAACGCGGTCACCTGGTTCGTCCGTATCGGCTTCTTCGTCGGTCCGGTCGTGGCGTTCGTCGTCACCAAGCGGATCTGCCTCGGCCTCCAGCGCCGGGACAAGGACAAGGTGCTGCACGGCCGTGAGTCCGGCATCATCAAGCGCCTGCCGCACGGTGAGTTCATCGAGGTCCACGAGCCGCTCAGCCAGGAGCAGCTCTACACCCTCACCGCGCACGAGCAGTACAAGCCGGTCGAGATCGGCCCGACGGTCGACGAGAACGGCGTCCGGCGCAAGGTCAAGGGCTCCGAGAAGCTGCGCGCCAAGCTCAGCAAGGCGTACTACGGCGAGGAGTCCCAGATCCCGAAGCCGACCGTCGAGGAGTACAAGGAGATCACGAGCGGCCACGGCCACCACTGATCGCTGCGCTCGCCACGCAACGGAGGAGGGGCCCCGTCCGGTGTTCGGACGGGGCCCTTCGCCGTGCCCGGGGCTGGATAGGGTGGAGCCGTCGAGATCCGCGTCCCGCAGTGCGGGACACTTCTGACCCAGGAGCGGCTGATGAGCGCTGTGACCCCCGCTGGAGGCGACACCGCGGCGGGCCGCTCCTGGCCCGCCCTGCTGAACGGCCTGCTGGACGGCCGGGACCTGTCCGCCGACGACACCGCCTGGGCGATGGACCTGATCATGCGCGGTGAGGCGACCGACGTGCAGATCGCCGGGTTCGCGGTGGCGCTGCGGGCCAAGGGCGAGACCGTCGACGAGATCACCGGCTGCGTACGGGCGCTGTACGACCACGCCAACGTGATCGACGTGCCCGGCGCGACGGTCGACATCGTCGGCACCGGTGGGGACGGCGCCAAGACGGTCAACATCTCCACGATGTCCTCGATCGTGGTGGCCGGCACCGGTGCGAAGGTCGTCAAGCACGGCAACCGGGCCGCGTCCTCGGCGTCCGGTGCCTCCGACGTCCTGGAGAAGCTCGGCGTGAACCTCGAGCTGACCCCGCGGCGGGTCGCCGAGGTGGCCGAGGAGGCCGGGATCACCTTCTGCTTCGCGGTCAAGTTCCACCCGGCGCTCCGCCACGTGGCCGCCGCGCGCGGGCAGCTCGGCATCCGGACGGTGTTCAACTTCCTCGGTCCGCTGGCCAACCCGGCCCGGGTGAAGGCCCAGGCCGTCGGGGTCGCCGACCCCCGGATGGCGCCGATCATGGCCGGTGTCTTCGCCGGGCGCGGCCACTCCTCACTGGTGTTCCGCGGTGACGACGGCCTGGACGAGCTGACCACCACCGCCACTTCCCGGGTGTGGGTGGTCCGCGACGGCAAGGTGACCGAGGAGACCTTCGACCCGCGCGACGTCGGCATCGAGCTGGTGCCGGTCGAGGCGCTGCGCGGCGCCGACGCCTCGTACAACGCGGAGGTCGCCCGGCGGCTGCTGGACGGCGAGCCGGGGCCGGTGCGCGACGCCGTGCTGCTGAACTCGGCGGCGGCACTGGTGGCGCTGGAGCCTGGCACCGGGACGCTCACCGAACAGATCCGCACCGGGATGGACAGGGCCGCGGAGGCGATCGACTCGGGCGCCGCGAGGCGGGTGCTGGACCGCTGGGTGGCGGTCAGCAACGCCTGACACCGCACACGGATGTGACCAAGGGCGCGGTCCGCATGCCGGACCGCGCCCTTGCGCATGCGGGAGTGTGTGGCAAGATCTGGGATCAGGTCATGAGCGACAGCCATCAGGCCCCGGCCGGCTGTCCGGCAACCCTCCGTCCGTGGCGGGGTGCCCCGGGTGAGGACCAGGCCGTGAGCAGCAAGGCCCACGGCAAGCGCGGACCCCTCGCACACTGTGGCACGTGTGGGGCCAGGGGTCCTGGTCGTTCGAGGGAGCCTTCCGTGAGCAAGCGAATGCGCTAGGGCCGCAGAGCCCCGCCTCCGCGTCCCCTTTTTCACCCCTGCAGCGCTGGAGCGACGTGCGCTCGCGCGGGGGTCCCGCCCGCCTCTCCGGGAGTTCAGCCATGCCTCTGTCCACCCCTGCCGCCGCTCAGTCCGTCGGTGCTCCGCTGCCCGTGCTGGGCGCGGACGTCACCGTCCCGCTCGTCACCGGCGGCGAGGTCACCTACGCCGCGCTCGACTACGCCGCGAGCGCCCCCGCGCTGAAGCGGGTGTGGGACGACGTGGCCGCGTACGCGCCCTACTACGGCAGCGTCCACCGCGGCGCCGGATACCTCTCCCAGCTCTCCACCGACCTGTTCGAGAACGCCCGCCGGACCGTCGCCGGCTTCCTCGACTGCCGTGCCGACGACCAGGTGGTGTTCACCCGGTCCACCACCGACTCCCTCAACCTGCTCGCCACCGCGCTCCCGGCCGGATGCGAGGTCTTCGTCTTCGAGACCGAGCACCACGCCTCCCTGCTGCCCTGGCGCGGGGCCCGGGTCACCTGCCTGGACGCCCCGCGCAGCCCGCTCCGGGCGGTCGAGACGCTGGAGCGCGCCCTCGCCGCCCGCGACCCCCACGGCCCGGCCCTGGTCTGCGTCACCGGCGCCTCGAACGTCACCGGCGAGCTGTGGCCGGTGCGGGAACTGGCCGCCGCCGCGCACGCGCACGGTGCCCGGATCGTCCTGGACGCCGCCCAGCTGGCCCCGCACCACCCGGTGAGCGTGCGCGAACTCGACGTCGACTGGGTCGCCTTCTCCGGGCACAAGCTGTACGCCCCCTTCGGCTCCGGAGTCCTCGCCGGCCGCTCCGACTGGCTGCGGGAGGCACAGCCCTACCTCGCCGGGGGCGGCGCCAGCCGCCGGGTCACCCGGAGCGCGGACGGGGGAGTGGACGTCGAGTGGCACGACGGCACGGCCCGCCACGAGGCCGGCTCGCCCAACGTGATCGGCGCCCACGCGGTCGCCTCCGCCTGCACGGCGCTCGCCGAGGCCGGGTTCGACGCGCTGATCGCCCACGAGGAGCGGCTGATCCGCACGGTGCGCGAAGGACTCGCGGACGTGCCCGAGGTGCGGTTCCTGTCCCTGTTCGGGGACGGCGCCCCGCGGGTGGGCGTCCTGTCCTTCGTGGTCGAGGGCTGGAACAGCTCCCACTTCGCCGCCGCGCTGTCCGCCGAGTACGGCATCGGCGTACGGGACGGACTGTTCTGCGCCCACCCGCTGGTGCGCACGCTGCTCGGCGGGGACCCGCGGAACCAGGGCGAGTGCGGCGCCCCCGAGGCGGCGCCCGGCGAGAAGTCCCTCAACGCCATCCGGGTCAGCTTCGGCGCGGGTACCCCGGACGAGCACGTCGAGCGGTTCGTGCGGGCCGTGAGGGAACTCGTGCGGGACGGGGCGCGCTGGACCTACCGCACCGAGAACGGTCGGTGCGTGCCGGACACCTCGGCGTGACCTGCGGTCGGCGCCCCGGGGATGCGCCCGTGCGCGCGCCGGCAGTCGGGTGCCAGGGAGGACCGTCCGCAGGGCGCGGTCCGTGGCGTCGGTGAGGAGTCCGGCCCCGCGGAGCTGGGCCTGAGCGGCGGGTATCGGGGCGGGCAGGACGTCGTGGCGGGCGTCTGTGCCCGGCACCTCCGTGGGCGCCCGCGCCCGAGCGTCCGGCGGGGTCCTGTACGGGCCGGGCCGGTCCCTCCGGCCGGAACAACTCGCGCCCTGCGGAGAGGAGTCCGGAGCCGTCGGTGTCGGGCGGCCGCGCCCCGGCGCCCGGAGCGTCGGGGGCCGACGGCGACGCCGCGGATGCGCGTGCCGAACCCCGCGTCCGTGGCGTGATCCGAACGACCGGCCCCGGAACCAGTGCTAGTTGTCCAGGCCGATCGCGAACGCCGCCTCCAGGTCGTGCTGGGAGTACGTGCGGAACGCCACGTGCGTGTCCGTCGCCTCCACGCCCGGGATCTTGCTGATGCGGCCCGGGATGATCTCCGCCAGGTCCTCGTGCTCCTTGACCCGGACCATGGCGATCAGGTCGTACGTCCCGGTCACGGAGAAGACCTCGCTGACGCTGTCCAGCGCCGCGATCCGCTCCGCGATCTCGGGGATCCGGTCCACGCTGGTCTTGATGAGGACGATCGCGGTGATCACGGCTGGTTCTCTCCCTCGGTGGCCGGAGCAGGGGCGACCCTCACTCTAGTCGCCCGTCCGAAGCGCACCCACGCCCAGCCGAAGCCCAGTGCGAAGCCCACCAGGTGCGCCAGATACGCCACCCCCGGCCCATCGGACGCCCGCTCTGCCGCCGCCCACTGCAACGCCGCCCAGAACGGCAGCACCACCCACGCCGGGAACCGCACCGGCAGGAAGAACAGGAACGGCAGGAGACTGGTGACCCGGGCCCGGGGGAAGAGGAACAGGAAGGCGCCGAGGACCGCCGAGATCGCTCCCGAGGCACCGACCAGGGACTGCCCGGAGTCCGCGTTGGCGGCGGCGTAGCCCAGCAGGGCGAGGTAGCCGCAGCCCGCGTAGCACAGGGTGAACTGCACGCGGCCCATCCGCTCCTCGGTCATCGCCCCGAAGACGTGGAGGAAGAGCAGGTTGCCGAGCAGATGCACCCAGCTGCCGTGGACGAACAGCGCGGTGGCGGGGGTGAGGAGCGCTCCCGGGGAGCCCTCGAACAGGTCTGCGGGGATCACTCCCCAGCGCCGGAAGTATTCCCGCTGCGCGGCGAGCAGGTCGTCGCCGGAGCCGTAGGCCGGATTGAGGCCCGAGCCGGGCCCGAGCAGGAAGACCAGGCAGCACAGGACGATGAGGGAGTGGGTCACCGGGGCCGACGGGCGCCGGACCGACCTGACGGCCGGCGCGCTCCAGTTGCGGATCATGGACACAGAGCATGACGTAACCGGGCGCAACCGCACAGATCGCCTCGCCGCCGTGGACAGGCGGGCGGCGAGGACCCGCCAGGCCGTAGGGTTACGAGCCACACGCACCGGGCGACCGGCGCGTCGCCGACAATGGAAGACCCTAGAAGGAAAGAGCACAGTCACGATGACGGTTCCCCTGCCGACCGCCACGACGCGGTGGCGCTGCACCCTCTGCGGCAACCTCACGCGGTTCGACGTGACCCGCTCCTCCAAGGTCGTCGAGTACGTCCACCTCGATCTGGCCGGAGAGCCGACGGTCGAGGAGCGCGAGGTGCTCAATGAGACGATCGAGTCGGTGCGGTGCCGCTGGTGCAACGCCGTGGACCAGGTGGAACTCGTGGACAGGCCGGGTGCCGGCTCCTGAACGGGAGCGGGCCCCGCTGACGGCGCCCCCGCACGCGGGTCGCGCACAGCATTGGGGTGTGACGGATGGTGGAGACCGCAGGCGGGGGGCCGCAGGACGGCGCCGCTGAGGTGCTCGACCGTCCGCTGCCCGACGGGGTGCGCCGCCGGGTCCTCCAGATCGTCGCCGACGGCTTCGGCGGGCTCACCGTCGCCGAGCTGCCCTCCCAGCTCAGGCAGTACGCCCGCTTCGCCCCCAACCGCCGCGCCAAGTTCGCCGGGAACGCGATGGCCGCGGCCCTGGAGACCGATCCGCTGTTCCGTCAGCGCATCGGGGAGAAACTGAGAGAGGCCCAGCCGGAACTGACCGGCGCCCTCGACTCCGGCTCCCCGCCCCCGGCCGCGGACCCGCTCGACGTGGCGGCCGCGGCCTACGTACTGCGCCCGGCGGGCTGGGTCAAGCTGGTGGCCGCCGCAGGCGAGGAGGCCCAGCGCGCGGACGCCGAGCGCGCCGACGAGGAGACCCGCGCCGAGCTCGAGCGGCTGCGCGCCGAACTCGACCGGGCTCGTGAACACACCCGCACCGAGACCGAACGGCTGCGCACCGAGCTGGAGTCGGCCCGCAAGGAGGCCGAGTCACTGCACCGCAAGCTGCGCGCCGCGCTCAGCGACGTCAAGCGCGGCGAGGCGGCCCTGCGCAAGCTCCGGGGCGAGATGGAGGCCGTGCGGGCCGAGGGGCAGGCCCAGGTGTCGGCCGCCGAGAGCGAGAGCCGGCGCCTCAAGGCACGCCTGGGCGAGACCGAGGCCGCGTTGGAGGCCGCGCGCCGCGCGGCACGCGAGGGCCGCAGCGTCGAGGACATGCGGGTCCGGCTGCTGCTGGACACCGTCCTGGACGCCGCCCAGGGGCTCCGGCGCGAGCTCGCGCTGCCGCCGGTGTCCGTGCGGCCCGCCGAGACGGTGGACGCCGTCGAGCCCGGACGCATGACCCCCAAGGACATCGCCGCCCGCGCCCTGTCCGAGGACGACCCGGCCGTCCTCAACCAGTTGCTGGCGCTGCCGCAGGCCCACCTCGTGGTCGACGGCTACAACGTCACCAAGACCGGCTATCCCCAGATGCCGCTCGAGAAGCAGCGGCTCCGGCTGCTCGGCCAGCTCGCCCAGCTCGCGGCGCAGACCGGTGCCGAGGTCACCTGCGTCTTCGACGGCGCCGAACTGGCCGCGCCGGTGCTGCTGGCGCCGCCGCGCGGGGTGCGGGTGCTGTTCTCGAAGCCGGGGGTCACCGCGGACGAGCTGATCCGTCAGCTGGTGCGGGCGGAGCCACCGGGCCGGCCCGTCATCGTCGCCTCCACCGACCGCGAGGTGGCCGACGGAGTGGCCCGCGCGGGTGCCCGCCCGATCGCGTCGGCGGTACTCCTGAAGAGGCTTTCCTGACATCTGGTTGACTTCCGTCCCTCCTGCAACGTACGGGCGTCATGCCCGAATTGACGGTTCCGTCACGCAACGTAGTGTCAGCCGGACATCACAGCAGGTGAGTTGGGGGCGAATAAACGCGCTGTAACAAAGATTTTGTGACTGGGGATTTGAACTGATCACAAGAGAATCACTAGGGTCGGCTCCGAACCTCCGCCCGCGCGATCACTCTCGAGAAGGAGCTCGTCTCCGTGGCGTCCCACCGTCGTCCCAAGCAGCCGAGCCGCGCACGTGTGACCGTGCTCACCACCGCTGCCGCAGCTGCCGTAGCCCTGAGCTCGCAGGCGGCCCATGCCGCCCCCAGCGAGAAGCCGAGCAAGGACGAGGTCAAGGCGAAGGTCGACAAGCTCTACGAGCAGGCCGAACACGCCACCGAGAAGTACAACGGCGCCAAGGAGAAGCAGGAGAAGCTCCAGAAGGAGATCTCCACCATCCAGGACAACGTCGCCCGCGGCCAGCAGGAGCTCAACGAGCTGCGCGACGGCCTCGGTTCGATGGCCAGCGCCCAGTACCGCAGCGGCGGCATCGACCCCTCCGTGCAGCTGTTCCTCTCCTCCGACCCGGACGACTACCTCGACAAGGCGTCCGCGCTCGACCAGTTGAGCACCCAGCAGGTCGACGCGCTGAAGAAGATCCAGGAGAAGCAGCGCGACCTCGCCCAGCAGCGCGCCGAGGCGGCCGAGAAGCTCAAGGACCTCGCCTCCACCCGCACCGAACTGGGCAAGAAGAAGCAGGAGGTGCAGGGCAAGCTCGCCGCCGCGCAGAAGCTGCTCAACACCCTCACCGCCGCGGAGAAGGCCCAGCTCGCCGAGGAGGAGAACCGCGCCAGCCGCGCCAGCGAGCGCGACGCCCTCACCGCCGACGTCCCGGCCGGCTCGGGTCGCGCCGCCGCCGCGTACGCCGCCGCCCAGAGCAAGCTCGGCACCCCCTACGTCTACGGTGCCACCGGCCCGTCCTCCTTCGACTGCTCGGGCCTGACCCAGTGGGCCTATGCCCAGGCCGGCGTCGCCATTCCGCGCACCTCCGAGGCGCAGACCGGCGCGGGCACCAGGATCTACTCGGTGAGCCAGCTGAAGGTCGGAGACCTGGTCTTCTTCTTCAACGACCTGCACCACGTGGGGCTGTACGCCGGCAACGGACAGATCATCCACGCCCCGCGCACCGGCACGGTCGTCCGCTACGAGTCGATGAACACCATCGGCGGCCCCTTCATGTTCGGCGTCCGGGTCTAGCAACCCGCCCCCGGCCGGGAGGCGGTGCCTCCGTTCGGGGGAATCGTGCAGGCCCCGTCCGCACCCGCGCCCCGCCCCTGACCTGCGTCAGTGGCGGGGCGTCACCGTGCGTGGCCGCCGACGCCGTTGGTCGTCACCCCGCTGCGGGGCTACTGTCTGCCGCGTTTCCCTGTCCGTCAGCGGAAGGAGCGCGGCTTCCCGTGGGGTCCCATCGCCGACTTGAACCGTCCTGCGGGCCGGACCGAGGCGCCACCGTCGCCGTCGGCCTGCTGTCCGCGGCGGCCGCCGTCCTCGGGGCCGTACCGGCCACCGCCGCGCCGCCCGACGACACCGGGGCCGAGGTGGACCGCCTCTACGAGGAGGCCGAGCGGGCGACCGAGGCGTACAACGAGGCCGACGCGCGCGCCGACACCCTGCGCGGGCAGATCCGCACCGCCCAGGACGAGATCGCCCGGCAGCAACAGCGCGTCAACACCATGCGGGAGTCGCTCGGTTCGCTGGCCGGCGCCCAGTACCGCTCCGGCGGCCTCGACCCCTCCCTCGCCCTGCTGTTCTCCGAGGACCCCGAGGACTACCTCGAGAAGGCCTCCGTACTCGACCGGATCACCGTCCACCAGGCCGGTGAGCTGAGGGAGTTGCGCACGGCCCTGCGCACCCTCGCCCAGGACCGCGCCGAGGCGGCCCGCAAGCTCGGCGAACTGGACCGCAGCCGCAGGGCCGCCGCCGCCCACAAGAAGACCGTCGAGCACAAGCTCGCCGCGGCCCGGCGGCTGCTGAACTCCCTCCCGGACGGCGAACGCGCCGCCTACGACCGGGCCCAGCGCTCCGGCCGCCACGACCTGCCCGGCCCCGCCGGCGCCGCCGTCGCCTCCGGGCGCGCGGCCGCCGCCGTCGCCGCCGCCCACTCCGCCCTCGGCAAGCCCTACGTCTGGGGTGCCAGCGGGCCGGGCGGCTTCGACTGCTCCGGCCTCATGCAGTGGTCGTACGCGCAGGCCGGGGTCGCCCTGCCGCGCACCTCGCAGGCCCAGCGGTACGCCGGCCGGCAGGTACCGCTGTCCGAGGCGCGCCCCGGTGACCTGGTCCTCTACCGGGCCGACGCCAGCCACGTCGCGATGTACGTCGGCAACGGCCAGGTCATCCACGCGCCCCATCCCGGCGCCGGCGTGCGCTACGACCCGGTCGGGATGATGCCGATCTCGTCGGTCACCAGGGTCTGACCGGAACCGGCCGGGGCCCTTACCCTCGGGAAGGTGGCTGGTCGAAGGCGGGTTCCGGGGGCGTCCGTGGTGGCGCTGTGTCTGCTGCTCGTCTCCCTGGTCGCCTGTGGCGGCGGTCCCGCGGGCGACCGCGTCCGCGCCGAGGTGCAGGCGCTGCTCGACCGGCGGGCCGGGGCGGTCCTCGACCGCGACCCCGCCGCCTACGCCCGCACCGGCACCCGTGACGGGTACGCCCGCCTGCGCGCGGTGCCGCTGGCGGACTGGTCCTACCGCCTTACCTCGCTGCACCGCAGCGGCGACACCGCCACCGCCTCGGCGGACCTCGGCTACCGCGTCGCGGGGTACGACCGCTCCCCGGTCGTCACCGCCCGCACCCTGCGCCTGAGCCGGGACGGGGACGGCCGCTGGGCGGTGGAGTCCGAGCGGCCGGCGGAGAAGTCCGGCCAGCAGCTCTGGGACCAGGGCGCGGTACGGGCCGTCACGGGGAGCCGGTCCCTGGTGCTGGGCGTCGGACGCCCCGCGGAGGAACTGCGCGGCTACGCCGAGCTGGCCGACCGCGCGGTCCCCGCGGTGTCCGAGGCGTGGGGCACGCGGTGGCCGCGGCGCCTGGTGCTGCTCGTGCCGCAGTCCTTGGAAGGCATGGCCGGGCTGCTCGGCTCGCCCGCCTCCTCCTACCGGGGCATCGCGGCGGTCACCACCGGGGAGACCGGCACGGGGGCACGGGCACCCGCGGACCGGATCATCGTCAACCCGGACGCCTTCGGCGTGCTGGGCGACTCGGGCCGGCAGGTCGTGCTCACCCACGAGACCACGCACGTGGCCACCCGCGCCCACACCACCGACGCGACTCCGCTGTGGCTCTCGGAGGGCCTCGCCGACTGGGCCGGCTACCGCGGCACCGGCCGCACCCCGGCCGAGGCCGCACCCGAACTCGCCCACGCGGTGGACCGGGGCGAGGTGCCCTCGCGACTGCCGGACGACGAGGACTTCCGGTTCGCCGGCGCCGCGGGCCGCCTCGCCCGGGCCTACGAGAGCGGCTGGACGGCCTGCCGCCTGATCGCCGACCAGTGGGGCGAGGAACGACTGCGGGGCTTCTACCGCGCGGTGGGCGCCCACGGACGGCGCGAGGGCGCGGTCGAGACCGCGATGCGCGACGTCCTCGGGACGACGCCGGAGGACTTCACCCGACGCTGGCGGGACTACCTGCGGACCGAACTCGGGTAGTCAGCCGGACTGCTCCAGCTCGGCCAGGGCCTCCCGCAGCCACGCCCGCTCCGCCTCGCCCGTGGCCCGCGCGACGCGCAGCATGCCCTGCCGGAACAGGTCGCCGGCCTCCTCGGCGCGCACCGGGGCGCCGTCGCGGTGGAAGAAGCTCGCCGGTGTCTCGAGGCACGCGCGGGGCCGGACGGGACGCGGTGCGGGCGATCGGGCGGCAGGCCGTGCTGCCCTCCGGCGCGGCCGGTGCCGTCGCCGCCCTCCTGCTGCACGCCACCGCTCCGTGGATCACGGCTGCCTTCGGCGCCGGCCCGGACGTCGCCCGTGCGGGAACGTTGTTCCTGCGCTGCGCCGGGCCCTACCTGCTGCTGATGGCCTGCTGCATCGCGCTCGGCGGGGTCTTCGAGGGCAGCGGGGCGCCCCGGTGCTGCTGCGCGTGACCGTGCTCGGTACGGCGGTCCAGCTCGCCCTCGCGTACGCGCTGACGGGGCTCGGCCTGGTAGGGGTGGCCGTGGCATCGGCCGTGGTCATGGCGGTCCAGTGCGCGGTGCTGGTGATGGCGCTGCGGCGCGGCCGGGATCAGGAGGAGACCGAGGTTCCGGGCCTCGGGGCCGGCTGACCGGCCGGTGCCTCCGGGAGTCCGGGGGAGACGGTGGTGCGCCACAGGGTGCGGGCGGCGAGGAGGGCCGCGGCGGTCAGCAGGGCGTTGCGGACCACGAGAAGCGCGATGCCGAGCGGGTCGCTGGCCACCACGTGGGCGAAGAAGACGGGGAACTCCAGCACCGTCACGCAGCACGCCGCCAGCACCAGCAGCACCGGCCGCCGCATCCCGCTCCCGCGGAAGCACAGGCACACCGCCGCCAGCCCGACCAGCCACACCAGATACTGCGGGCTGATCACCCGGCTCGTGGCGGTGAACACGAGGACCGCCGTGAACGCGGCCTCCGCCGCGGTGTGCGGTGCGAACCTGGTGGCCGTCAGCCGCCACCGCAGCAGCCACGCGAAGGCCACCGCGGTCAGGACCAGCGCGCCCGTGCTCACCCACGCGACATACGGGCCGACGAACTCCACCGAACCGTAGTTCAGCAGCACCTCCCCCTCCCAGCCGAGGTGCCGGGCCACGTGGAGGACGAGCGCACCCAGCGACTCCACCTCCGTGCCCCGGTCCCGTTGGAAGGTCAGGAAGGCGAACGCCCCCGGCATCAGCGCCGCGAACCCGGCCGCCACCGCGGCGCCGGTCACCGCGGCCGCCGCCCAGGCGACGCGCCGTCGGACACCGAGCAGCAGCAGGGCCGGCCACACCTTCAGCAGTGCCCCGACGGCCACCAGTGCCCCCATCAGCCGGGGGTGCCGGGCACCGGCCAGCAGCGCGGCCACCGCCACCGCCGTCACCATCACGTCGTAGCGGGCGTACACCGTCGGCCCGAGCAGCGGCACACCCGCCACCCACACCCACGCCCCGCGCGGCGAGCGGCCGGGACCGCGGCCCGCGTGCCGCAACAGGACCAGCGTGGCCAGGTCGGCGAGGAGGGCGAGGGCGAAGAACGCGGTCGCGTAGTCCCAGAACGGCAGCAGTGCGGGGGAGAGGATCGCGAGCGCGGCGGCGGGCGGGTACTGCCAGGTGACGTCGTCCAGCGGGAACGTCCCGGTGCGCAGGACGTCGTACCAGCCCCGGTAGATCACCGACACGTCGCTGGTGACGTCCGGCCCGGGGAGGACGATCACCCCGAGCACGCACAGCAGCAGGGCCGTTCTCGTCAGGCCCCAGGTGATCAGGAGCCCCGTGGGGGAGCCCCGTGCGCCCGTCGTCCTCACGCGATCCCTGCCCGTCCGTGTGCGGTGCCGTGGGGCCATGATGTCGCGGACCCCGGTGCGAGTGCCACGGGGCGCCGCCGTGGCCGGACGCCGAACCGGGTTCGGTAGGGTCGGCGGCGATGCACAAGACCCTGATCGTGACCAACGACTTCCCGCCCCGGCCGGGCGGCATCCAGGCGTTCCTGCACAACATGGCGCTGCGGCTGGATCCGGAGCGCCTCGTCGTCTACGCCTCGACCTGGAAGCGCTCCCGGGAGGGGGTCGAGGCGACCGCCGCCTTCGACGCCGAGCAGCCCTTCACTGTCGTGCGCGACCGCACCACGATGCTGCTGCCCACCCCGCAGGCCACCCGGCGGGCCGTCGGGCTGCTGCGCGAACACGGCTGCACCTCGGTGTGGTTCGGCGCGGCGGCGCCGCTCGGGCTGATGGCGCCGGCGCTGCGCCGCGCGGGCGCCGAACGCATCGTGGCCACCACCCACGGCCACGAGGCGGGCTGGGCGCAGCTGCCCGCCGCCCGTCAGCTGCTGCGCCGCATCGGGGAGTCCACGGACACCCTCACCTACCTCGGCGAGTACACCCGCTCGCGGCTGGCGGGCGCGCTGACCGGCCCGGCGGCGTCGAGGATGGTCCAACTGCCCCCCGGCGTCGACGAGAAGATTTTCCACCCCGGATCGGGCGGCGACGAGGTTCGCGCGCGGCTGGGGCTCACCGACCGGCCGGTGGTCGTGTGCGTCTCCCGGCTGGTGCCGCGCAAGGGCCAGGACACCCTGATCCGGGCCATGCCCGCGATCCTCGCCGCCGAGCCGGACGCCGTACTGTTGATCGTCGGGGGCGGTCCCTACGAGAAGGATCTGCGCCGGCTCGCCCGGGAGACCGGCGTCGCCGCCTCCGTCCGCTTCACCGGCTCCGTGCCCTGGTCCGAGCTGCCCGCGCACTACGGGGCCGGGGACGTCTTCGCGATGCCCTGCCGGACCCGGCGCGGCGGGCTGGACGTCGAGGGGCTCGGGATCGTCTACCTGGAGGCCTCCGCGACCGGGCTGCCGGTCGTCGCCGGCGACTCCGGCGGCGCCCCGGACGCGGTGCTCGACGGCGAGACCGGGTGGGTGGTGCCGGGCGGCTCCGCCGACCAGGCCGCCGACCGCATCGTCACCCTGCTCGGGGACGCCGAGCTGCGCCGCCGCATGGGGGAGCGGGGCCGGGTCTGGGTCGAGGAGAAGTGGCGCTGGGACCTGCTCGCCGAGCGCCTGAAGACGCTGCTGTAGGCGACGCCCGCAAGGGCCGGGGGGCCGCGCGACCGGCCACGGACGGAACGCCGCCGTGGACCGCGCCCGGCCCCGTGGGCGCCCTACTTCGCGTAGATCGCCTCGATCTCGTGGGCGTAGTCCTTCGCCACCACGTTCCGCTTCAGCTTCAGCGACGGCGTGAGGTGCCCCGACTCCTCGGTGAACTGGTTGGGCAGGATGCGGAACTTGCGCACCGATTCCGCCTTGGACACCGCCGCGTTGCCGTCGTCGATCGCCGCCTGGATCGCCGCGAGCAGGTCCGCGTCCTCGCGCAGCGACACCGCGGTGGAACCGGCCGGCTTGCCGTTCTCGGCGGCCCAGCGGGCCAGGAACTCCTCGTCGATGGTGACCAGCGCGCCCACGAACGGCCGCCCGTCGCCCACCACCATGCACTCCGCGACCAGCGCGTGTGCGCGGATGCGGTCCTCGATCACGGCCGGGGCGACGTTCTTGCCGCCCGCGGTGACCAGGATCTCCTTCTTGCGGCCGGTGATCCGCAGATAGCCGTCCTCGTCGAGGGTGCCGATGTCGCCGGTGTGGAACCAGCCGTCCGCCAGGGCCTCCGCGGTGGCCTGGGGGTTGTTCCAGTACTCCTTGAAGATGTGCTCGCCGTGCAGCAGCACCTCCCCGTCGTCGGCGATCCGGACCACCGAGCCGGGCAGCGGCTGCCCGACCGTACCGATCTTCTGCCGGTCCCAGGGGTTGAAGGCGGTCGGAGCGCAGGACTCGGTCAGGCCGTAGCCCTCCAGGACCGTGAAGCCGATGCCGCGGAAGAAGTGGCCCAGGCGCTCGCCCAGCGGCGCGCCGCCGGAGATGGCGTACTCGCCCTTGCCGCCGAGCACGGCGCGCAGCTTGCTGTAGACCAGCTTGTCGAACACCTTGTGCCGGATCCTCAGCCCGAAGGACGGGCCCGACGGCGCGTCCAGCGCCTTGCTGTACGCGATGGCGGTGTCCGCCGCCTTGTCGAAGATCTTGCCCTTGCCCTCGGCCTGCGCCTTGGCCCGCGCCGAGTTGTAGACCTTCTCGAAGACCCGCGGCACGCCCAGGATCAGCGTCGGACGGAACGCGGCCAGCTCGTCGGTGAGGTTCTTGATGTCCGGGACGCAGCCCAGCTTGATCGGCGCCATCATGGGGGCGATCTGCACCAGTCGGCCGAAGACGTGCGCGAGCGGCAGGAAGAGCAGCACGCTGCACTCGCCGGTGCGGAACAGCGGCCGAAGCCGCTCCACGACGTTCCCGCAGTCCGCGAAGAAGTTGCGGTGGGTGAGCACACAGCCCTTGGGCCGGCCGGTCGTGCCCGAGGTGTAGACGATGGTCGCCGGGTCGTCGGCCTTCGCGACGGAGCTGCGCTCCTCCACCGTCTCGTCGGTCACGTCCCGGCCCAGGCGGCCCAGCTCCTCCACCGCGCCGGCCTCGATCTGCCAGACGTGCTTGAGGTCGGGCAGCCGGTCGCGGACGGAGTCGACCGCGGTGGCGTGCTGGTCCAGCTCCACGAGGCAGGCGGTGGCGCCCGAGTCGCCGAGGATCCACTGCACCTGCTCCGGCGAGCTGGTTTCGTACACCGGCACCGTGATCGCGCCGGCGCTCCAGATCGCGAAGTCCAGGAGCGTCCACTCGTAGCGGGTGCGCGACATCAGGCCGACCCGGTCGCCCGGCTGGATCCCGGAGGCGATCAGGCCCTTGGCGGCGGCGCGGACCTCCGCGAGGAAGGCGGTGGCCGTGACGTCCTGCCAGGCGCCGCCGACCTTGCGGGCGATCACGGCGACGTCCGGGTGCTGCGCGGCGTTTCTGCGGACGATGTCGGTCAGATTGCCGTCCGCGGGGACCTCGTACAAAGCCGGAAGGCTGAACTCGCGCAAGACTGCTGCTCCTCTTAGGGCGCCGGCGCCACGACGTTGTGCGATGCGACGGTGCGGTCCAAGGCTCGGGCGGGTGCTCGCGGATTCACCTGTTGAAATCCCGAGCACGACTGGACTGCCCGGACGTTACTCGCTGGTATGGCTTTTAGGACAGGGGGTCCCGGCGAGATGTTCGCTGCGTCACACAGGCCGGTGTTCCTTTGCGCACAGTAGTCCACCCCGTGACCGACCAGCCAGTAACCGCAGGTCCAGTCGCCACTGTTCACGCCGGACGCCCACGCCTACCCTTGATCGCCATGGCACCCACACCAGGCGGCAACCGGCGGACCCGCGTCCATGTGGTGAGCGACGTGCACGGCAACGCACGCGACCTGGCCAGAGCGGGCGACGGCGCCGACGCGCTGATCTGCCTCGGCGACCTCGTCCTCTTCCTCGACTACGCCGACCACTCGCGCGGGATCTTCCCCGACCTCTTCGGCGTCGAGAACGCCGATCGCATCGTGGAACTGCGCACCGCCCGCCGCTTCGAGGAGGCGCGCGAGTTCGGCAGACGGCTGTGGGCGGGCATCGGCGCGGACCGGGCGGCGGTCATCGAGAAGGCGGTCCGCAAGCAGTACGCCGAGCTGTTCGCCGCGTTCCCGGTACCGACGTACGCCACCTACGGCAATGTCGACATGCCGGCTCTGTGGCAGGAGTACGCCGGGCCCGGCACGACCGTCCTCGACGGCGAGCGGGTGGAGATCGGCGGCTGGACGTTCGGCTTCGTCGGCGGCGGCCTGCGCACGCCGATGCGCACGCCGTACGAGATCGGGGACGACGAGTACGCGGCGAAGATCGAGGCGGTGGGCGAGGTCGACGTGCTGTGCACCCACATCCCGCCGGAGGTGCCGGAGCTGGTCTACGACACGGTCGCGCGCCGTTTCGAACGCGGCAGCCGGGCCCTGCTGGACGCGATCCACCGCACCCGGCCCCGCTACGCGCTGTTCGGGCACGTGCACCAGCCGCTGGTGCGGCGCATGCGCATCGGTGCCACCGAGTGCGTCAACGTGGGGCACTTCGCGGGCAGCGGGACGCCCTGGGCGCTGGAATGGTGACGCCGTCCCAGGTGGGGTGAGTTCGGGCGGCCGACCGCGCGGTAGCCTTCACGCTGCACGGACGTGCGCGGGCAGGTCGCGCACGGCGATGGGAGTACCGGCCCGCATCCGGAGGAGCCACGGCGATGGCGGAACACACCAGCTCGAGCATCACGATCGAGGCGGCACCGGCCGAGGTCATGGGGGTGATCTCCGACTTCGCCCGCTATCCGGACTGGACCGGGGAGGTGAAGGAGGCGGAGGTCCTCAAGACGGACGGCCAGGGCCGCGCCGAGCAGGTGCGCCTGGTCATGGACGCCGGTGCGATCAAGGACGACCAGACGCTGGCGTACACCTGGACCGGCGAGCACGAGGTCTCCTGGACCCTGGTCAAGTCCCAGATGCTCCGCTCCCTCGACGGCTCCTACATCCTCAGGCCGGCCGGCCCGGACACTACCGAGGTCACCTACCAGCTGACCGTCGACGTCAAGATCCCCATGCTCGGCATGATCAAGCGCAAGGCGGAGAAGGTCATCATCGACCGCGCCCTGGCCGGCCTGAAGAAGCGCGTGGAGTCGGCGGCGGCGTAGGGCCTGGCCCTCCGTCCCCCGGCCCTCCGTCCCCCGGCCCCCGGCCCTCCGTCCCCCGGCCCTTGCGGGGGCGGTGGCGCGCCGGCGGCCCCCGCCCCGGCCGCCGTCGCCCGCACCGCGACCGTGGGCTCCGCCGTGCGTCCCCGCGGGCCGCGGACGCTTCCCGCCCACGCGGGCGGAGAGAGCCTCGGCCGTCCCCGGGCGGTGCGCGGGTAGCGTTCACCCTCATGCGTACCCTCCTGATCATGGGGCCCGGAGGCAGCGGGCGGACCACCGTCGCGGCCGCCACCGCGCTCGCCGCCGCCCGTCAGGGCGTCCGTACCCTCCTGCTCGGCTGCGACCGGACGGACACCCTGGGGGCGGTGCTGGGGGCGGCCGTCGGGAGCGACCCCGTCGAGGTGGCCCCCCTGCTCACCGCGCGGCGCCCCGACGCCGCCCGGGACTTCCGGGACGACCTCGCCGCGCTCCAGGACCGTGCCTCCTCCGCCCTGGATCTCCTCGGCGCCTCGCGGCTCGACGCCGAGGAGATCGGGCCGCTGCCCGGCGCCGAGGAGCTCGCCCTGCTCCGCGCCCTGCGCGACGCCGCCCTCTCGGAGGCGTACGACCTCCTCGTCGTCGACCTGCCGCCCGCCCCGCAGGCCCTCTCCCTGCTCGCGCTCCCCGAGGAGCTGCGCCGCTACCTGCGCCGCCTGCTTCCGCCCGAGCGGCAGGCCGCCCGCGCCCTGCGCCCCGTCCTCGGCCGCCTCGCCGGCGTCCCCCTGCCCGCCGAGTGGCTGTACGAGACGGCCGCCCGCCTCGACCTCCAGCTGGCCGCCGTCGAGGCCGTCCTCGCCGACCGCGGCACCGCCGTACGCCTGGTCGCCGAGCCCGGACCGGCCGGCGCCGACGCCGTGCGCACCGCCGCCCTCGGCCTCGCCCTGCGGGCCCTGCCCACCGACGCGCTGGTGGCCTCCCGCGTGCTGCCCGAGAGGCTCGAGGACAGCTGGCTCGCCGGCCCCGTCGCCCAGCAGCGCAAGGTCCTGGAGGAGTGGCGCCAGACCCACGACGTCCACCCCGTCGCCCACCTCGGCCGCGACCCGCGCGGCCCCGACGACCTCGCCGCGCTCGCCGTCCCGGGAGCCGGCACCACCCGCGGCGCGGCCCCCGGCGCCGTCGAGTGGCCGGTCGCCGACCGGCGGGCCGACGACGGCGTCCTCGTCTGGCACATCCCGCTCCCCGGCGCCCGGCGCGAGGACCTCGACCTGGTCCGGCGCGGCGACGAACTCGTCGTCGCCGCGGGTCCGTTCCGCCGCATCGTGCCGCTCCCCTCCGCCCTTCGCCGCTGCACCGTCGACGGCGCCGCCCTGCGCGAGGGCGAGCTGCGCATCCGGTTCCGGCCGGATCCGGGGCTGTGGCCGCGCGGCCGGTGAAGCCGGTACGCCCGTTCGGGTAACGTCGGAGGGGCGAACCGTAGTCAGGAGTCCGTCATGAGCGAACAGCTCCCCCCGTTCGACAACGCCGGGGACGAGGCCGACGACCAGGCCGTGGACGACGTCCGGGCGGCCGACGCCGACGCCTGGGCGACGGCCTGCGCCGAGGACCTGGAGGCGGAGAAGGCCCGCCGTCGCGCCCAGCACGGACCGCCGCCCGGTTCCGCCGCCGAGGAACTGCGCAAGCTGGTCGACGCCGTCGCGGACCGGCTCTCCGGGCTGGGCACGCCGCTGTTCGGCGCGGTCGCGGGCCCCACCGCGCAGCAGATGGTGCGACAGGTCGTCGAGCAGGCCAGGGCCGCCGTGGAACCCGTCGTCGAACGCCACCCGGACGTCTTCGACCACCTCGCCGCCGCGGGCAACGAACTCCTCGCCGCCTACCGCTCCGCCGTCCAGGACCAGGAGCGCCGCTGGACCTCCCGGGACACCGGCGCCCGCGACGCCGATCCCCGTGACGTGGCGGAAGACCGGGACCGGGGCGACGAGCCGGGTCCCGGCGAGCGCATCGACCTGGACTGACGGTCGAGCCGGAGGGGTCCCCGTGCCCCGCCGGGCCTGCCCACCGGGCGGACGGCGGAACCCCAAGGGCAGGGCCTCGGGTACCGTTGGCGGTAGCGGGGCTCGACCGAAACTGAGGGATTCATGGGACTCACCATCGGCGTCGACATCGGCGGCACGAAGATCGCGGCCGGCGTGGTCGACGAGGACGGCAACATCCTCTCGACCCACAAGGTGCCGACCCCGGGCACGTCCGAGGCCATCGTGGATGCCATCGCCTCCGCGGTGGAGGGAGCGCGTGCCGGGCACGACATCGTCGGCGTGGGCATCGGTGCGGCCGGATACGTCAACCGCCAGCGCTCGACGGTGTACTTCGCGCCCAACATCGACTGGCGCAACGAGCCGCTCAAGGAGAAGGTCGAGGCCCGCGTGGGTCTCCCGGTCGTCGTGGAGAACGACGCCAACGCCGCGGCCTGGGGCGAGTACAAGTTCGGCGCCGGCAAGGGCCACCGCAACGTCATCTGCATCACGCTCGGCACCGGCCTCGGCGGCGGCATCATCATCGGCAACAAGCTGCGCCGCGGCCACTTCGGCGTGGCCGCCGAGTTCGGACACATCCGCATGGTGCCCGACGGCCTGCTGTGCGGCTGCGGCTCGCAGGGCTGCTGGGAGCAGTACGCCTCCGGCCGCGCCCTGGTCCGGTACGCCAAGCAGCGCGCCAACGCCACCCCCGAGAACGCCGAGGTGCTGCTGGGCCTCGGTGACGGCACCCCCGACGGCATCGAGGGCAAGCACATCTCCATGGCCGCGCGGCAGGGCTGCCCGGTCGCCGTCGACTCCTACCGCGAGCTGGCCCGCTGGGTCGGCGCCGGCCTCGCCGACCTGGCCTCCCTCTTCGACCCCTCCGCGTTCATCGTCGGCGGCGGCCTCTCCGACGAGGGGGAGCTGGTCCTCGGCCCGATCCGCAAGTCGTACAAGCGCTGGCTGGTCGGCGGCAACTGGCGTCCGGTCGCCGACGTGCTCGCCGCCCGGCTCGGCAACAAGGCCGGCCTGGTGGGCGCGGCCGACCTGGCCCGGGAGCCCGACCCGGTCATGTGAACCACCCCCTGCACACGGCGCCGCCCGCCCGCTCCCCCTCGGGGACGGCGGGCGCCGCCGTTCCCGCCCCCCGGCGCCAGGATCCCCGGCAGGGCGAGGCGCGGACGTAAACGGGCGAACCGGCGTATCTTGAACCGCATGGCGACGACCCCGCTGCTCCCCAACTCCCGGACCGACGCCGACGGTTCGGCCGTCATCCGCGTCCTGTCGTACAACATCCGCTCGATGCGCGACGACACCGCCGCCCTGGCCCGGGTGATCACCGCCTGCGCCCCCGACCTGGTCCTAGTCCAGGAGGCGCCGCGCTTCTTCCGCTGGCGCAAGAAGCTGGCCGGCCTCGCCTCGGCCTGCGGTCTGGTGATCCTCTCGGGCGGTGCCACGGCCGCCGGCCCCGCGCTGCTGTGCTCACTGCGGACCACCGTCGAGCGCACCGAGGACGTGCTGCTGCCGCTCACCCCGGGACTGCACCGCCGCGGCTTCGCCACCGCGGTCGTGCGGTTCGGCGGTGTCCGGCTCGGCGTGCTCAGCTGCCACCTGTCGCTCCGGAAGGACGAGCGGTACGAGCAGGGCGGCATGCTCCTAGACCGGCTCGCCGGAATGGGCGTGGAGCACGCCGTCGCCGGCGGCGACATGAACGAGTCCCCGGACGGACGCACGTTCCGGCGCGTCGCCGAGGACCTGACGGACTGCCACGCCGCGGCCCCGTGGGGCGGCGAGCACACGTCGCCGCGCACCGAGCCGCACCAGCGCATCGACGCACTCTTCGCCACGAAGGGCGTCGAGGTGCTGGGCTGTGGCGTGCCGCTCGACGTGCCGGGCGTGACCGACGCGGACCTGAGGGCGGCCACCGACCACCTGCCGGTCCTGGCCGCCCTCAGGGTGCCCGCCGGCTGATCCCGGAACGCTCCGGCCCGGTCCGGGGGCCCGTCAGACCACCGCGCCCCGGCCCGGGTCGTCCTCGTCCTCGTCGTCCGTGCGCATCCGCATCACCAGCGTGGCGAAGCCGCCCAGGAAGCCGCCGACGCCGACCGTGGTGAGCCACCAGGTCATGTGCCAGCCGAGCAGTACCGCCAGCAGGAGCAGCAGCGGCCCGCCCAGGACCCCCAGCCAGGCGAATTTGGCCGTCACGTCGGCCTCCGGCAGCGGCGGCGGCTCCGGTGGCACGAAGTGGCCCTCGTCGTTCTCGTCGAGGTCGTCGTCGGACGGCTCGCCCGCGGTGTAGTCGCGCGGGCCCACCCCGGGCGCGAACGACACCGAGCCGCCCAGCGGCCTGGCCGGCTCGTCCTCCGCCTTCCGCGGGCCCTCGGACTCCACCCCGCGCGACGTCGCGGCCTGAGCCCCGCCGTCGTTGGTCTCCGGCTCCAGCAGCGCCAGGTCCTCGACCGACTTGAACGGCTTGGCGCCCGGCGGGTCCGGCGGCTCCTCCCCGTACCCCGCGACGATCGCCGCCCACGCGGCCTCCTCGTCGAGGGGGACGCCCTTCTCCTCCGGCTCACGGCCCTCGCGGTCCTCGCGGTCCGAGTCGTGCTCAGCCACCTGCGGTCGTCCCTTCCTTGCCGAGACCGGGCTCCTTGACGGCGCCGGGTGCGAGCCGGCGGATGAACGCGGTGCTCTCCTCGAAGATCCGCTCCGCGTCGTAGTCCAACGTCGCCACATGGTGGCTGTGTTCCAACAGAACCTCCGTCACGTCCGCCGACGACACCCGGCCGAGGATCCGGGCCGAGTCCGCGGGCGGCACCACGTGGTCCCGCGGGCTGCGCAGGAGCAGCAGCGGCTGGGTGACCCGGGGCAGTTCGCTGTCGACGAGCCCGAGGAAGGCCCGCAGCGAGTGCGCCGCGTGCAGCGGCACCCGGTCGTATCCGAGCTCCGTGACGGACGGCCGGGCGATGTCGCTCGCGATGCCCTTCGTCGCGGGGACGAGATGACGGACCACCGGAAGCGCGTGCGCCGCCAGTCCGTGCACCCGGTTCGCCGGGTTCACCACCACGACCCCGCTCACCGCGTCGCCGTGCCGGGCCGCCAGCCGCAGGGCGAGCGCACCGCCCATGGACAGCCCGCCCACGAAGACCCGGGCGCAGCGCTCCCGCAGCAGCCGCAGCTCGCGGTCCACCTCCGCGTACCAGTCCTGCCAGCCGGTCACCCGCAGATCCCGCCAGTGGGTGCCGTGTCCCGGCAGCAGCGGCAGCGAGACGGTCGCGCCGTGCCCGGCGAGATGCTCGGCCCAGGGGCGCAGCGACTGGGGCGAACCGGTGAAGCCGTGGCAGAGGAGCACGGCGACCTCCCCGCCCTCGTGGCGGAACGGCTCGGCTCCGGGCAGGAGCGGCACCTTCGGCCTCCTGTTCGTGAGAAGGGCTGGCCCGACGGGGCAGGGGGTGCACCGTGGAAGCGGTCACCGCGGGCCGGCCGCGGGACCGCACGCGGGGTGCGGGACCTTCACCGTACGCGACCGCACTGACACCGACCAGGGCCGTCGGAGCCTTTGACGGTGCTCCGGGATATGGTCTGACCGACAGACACAGGAGGCACTCGGTTGTTGTACGGCGCGATGAAGGTCACCATCGGGGGGCCGCTGAAGCTCGCCTTCCGGCCCTGGGTGGAAGGCCTGGAGAACGTTCCCGCCGAGGGTCCCGCCATCCTGGCCAGCAACCACCTGTCGTTCTCCGACTCGTTCTTCCTGCCCGCGGTGCTCGACCGCAAGGTCACCTTCATCGCCAAGGCGGAGTACTTCACCACGCCCGGTGTGAAGGGCCGGCTGACCGCCGCGTTCTTCAAGGGCGTGGGCCAGCTCCCGGTCGACCGCTCCGGCGCGCGGGGTGCGGGCGAGGCGGCGGTCAGGAGCGGCATCGAAGTGCTGGAGCGGGGTGAGCTCTTCGGCATCTACCCCGAGGGCACGCGCTCGCCCGACGGCCGGCTGTACCGCGGCAAGCCGGGGGGTCTCGCGCGGGTGGCGCTGGCCACCGGCGCGCCCGTGATCCCGGTCGCCATGATCGACACGGAAAAGATCCAGCCGCCCGGGAAGGTCGTCCCGAAGCTGATGCGGCCGGGCATCCGCATCGGCAGGCCGCTGGACTTCGGCCGTTACCAGGGCATGGAACACGACCGGTTCGTGCTCCGTGCGGTGACCGACGAGGTCATGTACGAGATCATGCAGCTCTCCGGCCAGGAGTACGTCGACATGTACGCGACCGCCATGAAGCGGCAGCTCGCGGAGGCGGCCAAGGCCGAGAAGGAGGCCGAGAAGGCGGCGAAGACGGCCCTCGCCCGTGCGGAGAAGGAACACGCCGAGAAGATCAGGGCCGAGAAGGAACTGGTCGCCGAGGAACGGGCCGCGAAGGAGCGGGCCGACAGGGAACAGGCCGAGAGGGAGCGGGCCGAGAGGGAGCGGGCCGAGGCGGAGCGCGCCCGCGGGGATCGGGCCGACTAGTCGTGGTCCGGCCCGGAGAGGGTTCCGGGCCGAGAGGGTGGGGGACATGCCGGGGCGCGAGAGAGCCATGAGGATGTCGGTCGAGCAGCCGCTGTGGCGTGCGCTCGCCGGCTACCGGGTGCTCACGATGGTGTACGCGGTCGGCCTGTTCGCCGCCGCCCACGAGAAGTTCGCCCGCCCCTGGCTCGCCGTCGGCTACTTCGCCGTACTGGCCGTGTGGACCCTCGCCACCCTGCCCAAGGTGGCGAACGCCGCGAGCTGCACCCGGCCCTTCCTCACCGCCGACCTCACCATCGCGCTCGTCGGTGTCCTGCTCACGCCGCTCGCCGACGCACCCGAGCGGGTCGACGCGGGCGGCCCCACCTTGCCGTCCATCTGGACCGCCGGTGCCGTGCTGGCCTTCGCCATCAAGGGCGGCTGGCGCTGGGCGGCCGTCGCCTCCACGCTCGTCGCCGTCGCCAATCTGGTCGAGCGCGGCAGCCCCGCACGCGACACCGTGCACAACGTGATCCTGGTCTGGGTCGCCTCCATCGCCATCGGCTACGTCGTCGAGGTGGCACGGGCCTCCGAGCGCACCCTCGCCCGCGCCCTGGAGATCGAGGCCGCCACCCGGGAGCGCGAACGCCTCGCACGGGACATTCACGACAGCGTGCTCCAGGTGCTGGCCATGGTCCAACGGCGCGGGACCGTGATCGGCGGGGAGGCGGCCGAGCTGGGCCGGCTGGCCGGGGAGCAGGAGGTGGCCCTGCGCACGCTGGTCTCCGGCGGCCTGGTACCGGTCCCCCGGGTGTCCGGGGACGCCGCCGGGGGAGCCGCCGTACGGGCCGGGGCCGCGGACGGCGACGCGGACGGGAACGGGGAGGCGGCGCAGGACGGCCCGGTCGATCTGCGGGCCCTGCTCGCCCCGCACGCCGGGGCCCGCGTGAGCCTCGCCGAGCCCGGGGCACCGGTGCTGCTCGCGCCGACCGCCGCGCGGGAACTGGCCGCGGCCGTCGGGGCCGCCCTGGACAACGTCCGCAGGCATGCCGGGGAGCGGTCCCGCGCCTGGATCCTGGTCGAGGACGAACCCGACGCGGTGATCGTCACCGTGCGCGACGACGGGCCGGGCATCCCCGAGGGACGACTTGCCGAGGCCGAGGGCGAGGGACGCCTCGGAGTGGCCCTGTCGATCCGGGGGCGGCTGCGCGACCTCGGCGGCAGCGCCGAACTGGTCTCGGTGCCCGGGCAGGGCACGGAGGTCGAGCTGACGGTACCGAAGGACGGGAACGGCACGCGGGACGTGCGGGGGAAGGCGGAACGGCGATGACGGACACGGCAGCCGGACGGCACGGGGCAGGGGGCGGCGAGGACGGCCGGGGCGGCCCGGACCGCCCGGGATCCGTCAGGGTGATGGTGGTCGACGACCACCCCATGTGGCGCGACGCCGTCGCCCGTGACCTCGCGGAGTCCGGGTTCGACGTGGTCGCCACGGCCGGCGACGGGGACCAGGCCGTGCGCCGCGCCAAGGCCACCGCCCCCGACGTCCTCGTCCTCGACCTGAACCTGCCCGGCAAGCCCGGCGTCCAGGTCTGCAAGGAAGTGGTCGCCGCCGACCCCGCGCTGCGCGTGCTGGTGCTGTCGGCGAGCGGTGAGCACGCCGACGTGCTGGAGGCCGTGAAGTCGGGCGCGACCGGCTACCTGCTGAAGTCGGCCTCCACCGAGGACCTCCAGGACGCTGTGCGCCGCACGGCGGTCGGCGACCCGGTGTTCACCCCCGGACTGGCCGGACTCGTCCTCGGCGAGTACCGCCGCCTCGCCTCCGAACCCGCCTCCGCCCCGGACGACGCCGAGTCCAGGGCGCCGCGCCTCACCGACCGGGAGACCGAGGTGCTGCGCCTGGTCGCCAAGGGACTGAGCTACAAGCAGATCGCCGAACGCCTCGTGATCTCCCACCGCACCGTGCAGAACCACGTCCAGAACACCCTCGGCAAGCTCCAGCTGCACAATCGGGTCGAGCTGGTGCGATACGCGATCGAGCGGGGACTCGACGACGAGTGAACCCGCCCGGCGAGCCGTCCGCCCGCTAGCGTGGACACGTCGGGACAACGCGGCGAAGGGACCTTCCCATCATGCGGGTCGGAGTACTGACCGGAGGCCGCGACTGCCCGGGGCTGAACGCCGTGGTCCGGGCCGTCGTCCGCAAAGGCGTGCAGGAGTACGGCTACGAGTTCGTCGGCTTCCGGGACGGCTGGCTCGGGCCGCTGGAGGACGCGACCGTCCGCCTCGACATCCCCGCCGTGCGCGGCACCCTGCCGCGCGGCGGCACCATCCTCGGCTCCTCGCGGACCGACCCCCTGCGGCACGAGAACGGGGTGCGCCGCATCAAGGACAACCTCGCCGGGCACGGCGTCGAGGCGCTGATCACCATCGGCGGCCGGGACACCCTCGGCGCGGCCGCGCGTCTCGCCGGCGAGCACGGCGTGCCCTGCGTCGGCGTGCCCAAGACGATCGACAACGACCTGCCGGGCACGGACTACACCCTGGGCTTCGACACCGCCGTCGGCGTCGCGACGGAGGCCATCGACCGGCTGCACACCACCGCCGAGTCGCACAAGCGGGTGCTCGTCGTCGAGGTGATGGGCGGCGAGGCCGGCTGGATCGCGCTGCACTCCGGCCTGGCCGGCGGCGCGAACGCCATCCTCATCCCCGAGCAGCCCTTCGACGTGGAGCAGGTGTGCGGCTGGGTGACGTCCCGGTTCCGGGCGTCGTACTCGCCGATCGTGGTCGTCGCCGACGGGGCCGTGCCGAAGGAGGGCAGGGTGGTGCTGGGCGCGGCCGCGCACGGCTCGACCGGGCAGGTGCGGTTGTCCGGCGTCGGGGAGTGGCTGGCCCGGGCGATCGAGCAGCGCACCGGCAAGGAGGCCCGCACCACGGTGCTGGGCCACACCCAGCGCGGGGGCTCGCCCAGCCCCTTCGACCGGTGGCTCGCCACCCGCTTCGGTCTGCACGCGATCGACTGCGTCCGCGACCGCGACTTCGGCACGATGGTGGCCCTGCGCGGCGCGGACGTCGTCCGTTCGCCCCTCGCCGAGGCGACCGCCCCGCCGCGGCTGGTGGACCCCGCCCGCTACGCCGAGGCCGGGGTGTTCTTCGGCTGACCCCCGGCCCGGCCGCCGGGCGCGGAGGCCCGGGACCCCCGGCCGGCGGGAGGGGCCGGGAGGCACTGCGTCCCGGTCCCGGGCTCCCGTATATTCGCGCATACGGCAATGATCACGGCACGACCCCGGGAGGGAACCCGTGGAGATCCTCGCGTTCGGTGTGCAGGCCGACGAGAAGCCCCTGGTGGAGGAGGCCTTCCGGGGCCACCACGAGGTGCGCGGCCTGGACGTCTTCCTGAATGAGGACACCGTCCCCATCGCGGCCGGCCACGAGGTGATCTCCACCAGCGTCAACTGCGACCTCGGTGCCGCCGTGCTGGAGAACCTGGCGGCCGGCGGCACCCGGATGATCGCCCAGCGCTCCACCGGCTTCAACAATGTCGATGTGTCGGTGGCCGAGCGGCTCGGACTGACGGTCGCCCGGGTGTCGTACTACTCGCCGTACTCGGTCGCCGAGTTCGCCTGGACGCTCGCCATGGCGGTCAACCGCCGCATCGTGCGCGCCTCCACCCGCACCCGCGACTTCGACTTCCGGCTCGACGGGCTGATGGGCCGTGACATGCACGGCCGCACCGCCGGCGTCCTGGGGACCGGGAAGATCGGCGAGGCGTTCGCCCGGATCGCCCACGGCTTCGGCATGCGGCTGCTCGGCTGGGACGTCGCCGAGAATCCCGCCTGCCTGGAACTCGGCATGACCTACGTCCCCAAGGAGCAGCTGCTCGCCGAGTCCGACCTGGTCACCCTGCACGTCCCGCTGATGCCGCAGACCCAGCACCTCATCGACGCCGCCGCGCTGAAGTCGATGAAGGACGACGCGATCCTGATCAATTCCAGCCGCGGCGGCCTCATCGACACCGCCGCCCTCGTCACCGAGCTGCGGGCGGGCCGGTTCACCGGGGTCGGCCTGGACGTGTACGAGGCGGAGGCAGGGCTGTTCTTCCTCGACAAGTCCCTGGAGGCCATCGAGGACGACACCCTGGCCCGCCTCGTCACCTTCCCGAACGTCCTGGTGACCTCCCATCAGGCGTACTACACCGTGGACGCCGTAGGCCAGATCATCGAGACCACGGTGAACAACGTGCTCGACTACATCGCCGGCCGCCGCTCGGAGAACGTGCTGGTGCCGCGCAGCTGACCCACCAGCTCCCGCACCACCGCGGCGCCGTCCAGGGTCAGCACCGACTCCGGATGGAACTGCACCCCCGCGAAGCCCGGGCCCCGCACGGCGTGCACCTCGCCGTTCGCGGCCCGGCTCACCTCCACCCTTCGGGCCGTCAGTTCCGCCGCCGCCTCGTCGTCGCAGCGAGCCACGAAGCTGTTGTAGAAGCCGACCGTCTCGGCCCGTCCGAACAGGTCGATCTCCACCTGGGCGCCCTGGTACGGGACCTCCTTGCGGACGATCTCCAGGCCCAGTTCCGCGGCGATCAGTTCGTGCCCCAGGCACACCCCGAGGACGCCGTGCCGGCTGTTCCGGATCACCTCGGCGGTCAGGCCGCGCAGGAACCGCATCTTCGGATCGGCCGTGTCGGAGGGGTCACCGGGACCGGGCCCCAGGACCAGTGGCCCGTCGTGCCCGAGCACCGCCTCGCGCAGTCCGGGCTCGTCGTACCGCCGTACGGTCACCTCGAGCCCGCCCGAGCGCAGTACGTGGGCGAGCATCGCCGTGAAGGTGTCCTCCCCGTCGACGACCAGCGCGTGCCCGTCCAGCTCCGACGACCGCTCCTGCATCCGCAGCCAGAACGGCGCCAGCGAGGCCCGGCGCCCGTCCAGCGCCGCCCGCACCCGGGGGTCGTCCGCCAGGCCGGGCGCCGTGGTCTCCTCCTGCGGCCGCCCCGGGCGCACGCCGAGGGCGGCCAGCACCCCGGCCGCCTTGGCGTGGGTCTCCGCGACCTCGCCCGCCGGGTCCGAGCCGCGCACCAGCGTGGCGCCGACCGGCACTCGCAGCCGGCCGGCCGCGTCGATGTCGGCGGTCCGGATGAGGATGGGGGAGTCGAGGGTCTGGGATCCGGCGGATTCCCCGTCCCCGCCGCCCGCGTGCCGGCCGATGAGCGCGAGCGCGCCCGCGTAGTAGCCGCGCCCGCCGGATTCGTGACGCTCGATCACCCGGCAGGCGTTCTGCACCGGCGACCCGGTGACGGTTGCCGCGAACATGGTCTCCTTGAGAATCTCGCGCACGTCCAGCGAGGACCGGCCGCGCAGCTCGTACTCGGTGTGCGCGAGGTGCGCCATCTCCTTCAGCCGGGGCCCGACCACGACCCCGCCCATGTCGCCGACGGTGCACATCATCTTGAGCTCCTCGTCGACGACCATGGACAGCTCCTCGATCTCCTTGCCGTCGGCGAGGAAGTCCAGCAGGTGCTCCGGCGTCGGGCCCCCGGCGGGGTAGCGGTAGGTCCCGCTGATCGGGTTCATCACCACCGTCCCGCCGGACGCCCGCACATGCACTTCGGGGCTCGCCCCGACCAGCGTCCGCTCCCCGGTGTGCACGACGAACGTCCAGTACGCGCCCCGCTCGCTCTCCAGCAGCCGCCGGAACAGCGCCAGTGCGTCGGCCCGCCCGAACCCGGGGATCCGCCCCTCGTAGGTCCGCCGGATCACGAAGTTGGCGCCCTCGCCCCGCCCGATCTCCTCGTCCAGCACCCGTCCGACGATCCGCGCGTACTCCTCGTCGTCCACGTCGAACCGCCCGTCCTCGACCCGCACGGTGTGTCCGGGCAGCCGCGACAGGGCGTCCGCGAGCGGGATCTCGTGGCGTTCCTCGGGCACCAACACCAGCAGCGGGGTGCCGTCGTCGCGGACGTCGAAGCCGCGCTCGCGGATCTGCCGGAAGGGCACCAGCGCCAGCCCCTCGTCCGGCAGCTCCGCCAGGTGTTCGCGGGTGGCGACCGGGCCGATCAGCAGCTCGACCACGGCGTGGTCGTGGCCGGGGGTGCGGCGGCGCAGCAGGGCGAAGGGGCGGTCGTCGTGCGGAAGGTGTGCCAGGTCCATGGTGGGCGTTCCTCTTTCCGTCGCAGTGGGTGCGTCACGGTCGTGCGTGGTGAGGAACGGCCCCGGACACGCCGAAGGCCGCCCCTCGGGCGGCCTTCGCGAAGTCGGTGCGTACGCGCAGTCAGTGGGCCGCCGGAGGAGCGGTCCACCACCAGGAGCGGGTCGAGTGCGCGAACATGCCCCCGACCCTAGCGCATCAGCGGTGGACCGAGGGTGCGTTCCGGTGACCGCCGTCGTCCGTCGAGCCGCCCGGCCCCGGCCCCGCCTGCCCGCGCCACGCGCCCGGCCCGGGCCGCGCCGGCGGCTCACCGGGACCGCCCGGCCGCGCTCGGCGTGCCCGGCGGGTCCACCCCTGCTGCGCGCCGCCCTCCCCGGTGGCCGACCACTACGACGCCCGCGCCCCGGACCCGCACGCGGCCCGCCGGCTGACCCGGCCGTCCGGCAGGTGCACCGACGACCGCCCCTCCTGGACCGGACGGAGACCGAGGCCCCGTACGGCGAGGACGGCGGCCGCCGGGCTGCCGTGTCCCGTTGCTCGTGGACGCCCCGGCCCGGTGGAGCACCCCGCACTCGGCCTGCCGAACTCGGTCGGCCCCGAACCCGGCCGTCCGCCCGAACGGCCGGCGCGGACGTCTCCCCTGGTCGGTGGTCCGGCGCGGCCACCTCTGTCGTGATCCCTTCGCCGCCGCGCCGCGCCCACGGTGCCTCAGCCCGGCCGCGCCGCGTGCCGCGGAGCGCGGGCCCGCGCCGGAGCGACCCGTGTCTCACTTGGTGAGCGGCGGGATGGACGGGGGGTCCGACCCCGTAATGTGGAGCCGTGACCGTGAACGCTAAGACCAGCCCGAGCGCTGGCAACACCTGGCGAAACCTGCCCGCGGCGCAGCAGCCCGAGTACCCCGACGCCGAGGCTCTGCGCGCAGTGATCGCGGACCTCGAGTCGTATCCGCCGCTCGTCTTCGCGGGCGAGTGCGACCAGCTGCGCGCCCGGATGGCGGCCGTCGCCAAGGGAGAGGCGTTCCTCCTCCAGGGCGGCGACTGCGCCGAGGCGTTCGACGCGGTGTCCGCGGACCAGATCCGCAACAAGCTCAAGACGCTGCTCCAGATGGGTGCCGTCCTCACCTACGCCGCGTCCGTGCCCGTGGTGAAGGTGGGCCGTATCGCCGGCCAGTACTCCAAGCCCCGCTCCAAGCCCACCGAGACCCGCGACGGCGTGACCCTGCCCACCTACCGGGGCGACTCCGTCAACGGCTTCGAGTTCACCGAAGAGGCCCGGGTCCCCGACCCCGAGCGGCTGAAGCGGATGTACCACGCCTCCGCCTCGACGCTGAACCTGGTGCGCGCCTTCACCACCGGCGGCTACGCCGACCTGCGCCAGGTGCACGCCTGGAACCAGGACTTCGTGAAGTCGTCCCCCTCCGGCCAGCGCTACGAGCAGCTCGCCCGCGAGATCGACAACGCGCTGAACTTCATGCACGCCTGCGGGGCCGACCCGGAGGAGTTCAGGACCGTCGAGTTCTTCTCCTCGCACGAGGCGCTGCTGCTCGACTACGAGTCGGCGCTCACCCGGGTCGACTCGCGCACCGGTCAGCTGTACGACGTCTCCGCGCACATGGTGTGGATCGGTGAGCGCACCAGGCAGCTGGACCACGCGCACATCGAGTTCGCCTCACGGATCCGCAACCCCATCGGCATCAAGCTCGGCCCGTCCACGACGGCCGAGGAGGCGCTCCAGTACATCGAGCGCCTGGACCCGGACCGCGAGCCCGGCCGGCTGACCTTCATCGTCCGCATGGGCGCCGACAAGATCCGGGACAAGCTCCCCGAGCTGGTCGAGAAGGTCACCGCGTCCGGCGCCACCGTGGCCTGGGTGACCGACCCGATGCACGGCAACACCTTCGAGGCGGCCTCCGGGCACAAGACCCGCCGCTTCGACGACGTGCTCGACGAGGTCAAGGGCTTCTTCGAGGTCCACAAGGCGCTCGGCACCCACCCGGGCGGCATCCACGTGGAGCTCACCGGCGACGACGTCACCGAGTGCGTGGGCGGCGGCGACGAGATCTTCGTCGACGACCTGCACCAGCGCTACGAGACGGCCTGCGACCCGCGGCTCAACCGCAGCCAGTCGCTGGACCTGGCATTTCTCGTCGCCGAGATGTACCGCGACCAGTAGCCGGCCGTCCTCGCCGGTGACGGCGAGGACCCGGTGACGGCGAGGACCACGGCAGTGGGGTGGGGCGGGGATCACATCGATACCCGCCCCACCCCGCTTTTGCGCTTCTGGGGCGACAGGTAAGGTTAGGTTAGCCTCACCGATCAAGGGTCGGAGATGGCACGACCCAGCACTACCCGTCGGGAGGTGAGCCGCGTGTACATCTGCAGTTGTTTCGGGATCACCGAGCAGCAGGTCAAGCAGCACGCGCAGGACGGTGCCTGCACCCCGCGCCAGATAGCGTCCGCCTGCAAGGCCGGCACGGACTGCGGCTCCTGCGTCCGCCGTATCCAGGCGCTCCTGGGCAGGGGCGCGTGCCCCCGCCGTGATCTGGCCGACCAGGGCAAGCCGGTGCTCGCCGACCTCCCCGCGGTCCCGGACCTCGACGAGGCGGCGGCCTAGCCCCTCCGGCTGTTCTCAGCCCTCAGGCTGTTCGACCAGCTGGGCGATGTACAGCGCCTCGCCGAGCTTCTCCACCAGCTCCAGCTGGGTGTCGAGGTAGTCGATGTGGTGCTCCTCGTCCGCGAGGATCGACTCGAAGATGTTCGCCGACGTGATGTCGCCCTTCTCGCGCATCACCCTGATCCCGCGCCGCAGCCGGTCGATCGCCTCCACCTCGATCTGCCGGTCCGCCTCGAACATCTCCCGGACGGTCTGCCCCACCCGCACGTGGAAAAGCCGCTGGTAGTTCGGCAGCCCCTCCAGGAACAGGATCCGGTCGGTCAGCACCTCGGCGTGCTTCATCTCGTCGAACGACTCGTGGCGCGTGTACTTCGCGAGCTTGGTCCAGCCGAAGTTCTCCTGCATCTTCGCGTGCAGGAAGTACTGGTTGATGGCGGTCAGCTCGGCGGTCAGCTGTTCGTTGAGGAATTCGATGACCTCGGGGTCGCCCTGCATCGCAGAGGCTCCTTCCACGCGGGTGAACTGCCAGGTGCGCCGCATGATTCCACCGACAGGGAAGATCGTCCAGTAAGCATTGACTTAGTAAGTAAGGACATGCTTAGTGAATTTTGCCGAGGATTGTCCGACTTCGTGGAAGCCGGGTCCTGGGCATCGCCCCGGGTCTGTCAGGATGGAGACATGGGTCAGCCGGCGGAACGCGAATCGGGAGCGCGCGATTCAGAGGGAGTGGCAGGAATCGAGCTTCCGCCGGGGCAGCGACTGCAACGCGGCTGGCCGGTGACGCACTACGGCCCCGTTCCCAAGTTCCGGCCGGAGCGCTGGGAGTTCCGGGTCTTCGGCGCCACCGCCGACGGCGGGAAGCACTGCTGGAGCCACGAGCAGTTCACCGCCCTGCCGTACACCACCGTCGTGGCCGATCTGCACTGCGTCACGAAGTTCAGCATGGTCGGCGCGGAATGGGGCGGGATCCCGGCCCGCACCATCCTCGACCTCGCCCCGCCCGCGCCCGAGGTCACCCATGTGATGGTGTGGGCGGAGTACGGGTTCAGCTCCAACCTGCGGCTCGCCGACTTCGCCTCCGAGCGCACCCTCTTCGCCACCCACAAGGACGGAGAACTGCTCACCGCCGAGCACGGCTTCCCGCTGCGGCTGATCGTCCCCCATCTGTACGCCTGGAAGGGACCCAAATGGGTCCGCGGCGTCGAGTACATGACCACCGACCGGCGGGGCTTCTGGGAGGAGCGCGGCTACCACAACGTCGGCGACCCCTGGAAGGAGCAGCGCTATTCCTACCAGGAGGAGCCCGGCGAGGGCCCCGAGCTCTGACCCCGGAGGACGGCCCGGCGCGCGTCAGGCGTCCCGCAGCTTCTTCAGCCGCTCCACGTCCGCCGCGTGCCCCTGCTTCCCGCCGGGCGTCTCGATGATCAGCGGCACGCCCTCGGTCGCCGGGTGCGTCATCAGCGCCCGGAACGGATCCTCACCGATGTGGCCGGCGCCGATGTTGGCGTGCCGGTCCTTGTGCGCGCCGACCACGTCGAGGGAGTCGTTGGCGTGGATCAGTTTCAGCCGCCCCTCGCCGACGGTGTCCACCAGCAGGTCGAGCGTCCGGTGCATCCCGTCCGGACCGGTCAGGTCGTGCCCCGCTGCGAAGACGTGGCAGGTGTCCAGGCAGACCCCCAGCCTCGGATGCGCGTCCAGCGCCTCGAAGTACGGCCCGAGGTCCCAGGTCCGCGAGCACAGCGAGGCCCCCTGCCCGGCGGTCGGCTCCAGCAACAGGAACGGGTCGTCGTCGTGGGTGAGCTCGTCGAGCAGCGGAAGCAGGTACTCCCGCACCTGCTTCAGCGCCACCGACCGGTCCCGCCCGCCGGTCGCGCTCCCGGTGTGCACCACCACGCCCAGCGCGCCGATCTCCCGTCCGCGCCGCAGCGAGTGCCGCAGCGACTCCACCGACCGCTCGACGGTCGCCTCGGTGTGGGACCCGAAGTTGATCAGATACGGGGCGTGCACGTACGCCGGGAGCGACTCGGCCGCGCAGGCCGCGCGGAACGCCTCGTCCTGCCGGGGACTGCCGACCGGTGTGGCCCAGCCGCGCGGGTTGGCGACGAAGACCTGGAGGGTCTCCGCCCCCAGGTCGCGGGCGTAGGACAGGCCGACGGAGTGCAGACCGCCGGCCACCGGGACGTGACTGCCGACGGGGTTGCGGGAGGGGCCGGACAGGGGACTCTTCACCCGTTCAGGGTGTCATGCCCGCGGGAGTGCCCGGTACGGTCCGCCCGTCAGCCGATCTCGATGGTGATCGTCGAACCCTTGGGCGCGGTGTCGCCACCGTCGACGGACTGGCCCTCGACGGTGTCGCCGAACAGACCGAACAGACCCCTGTCCTCCTTGACCCGGAACCCGGCACCCTCCAGCCTGTCCCGGGCCTCGCCGACGCTGTCGCCGGTCACGTCCGGGACCTCGACCATCTCCGGCCCCTTGGAGAGCGTCAGCGTCACGGTGTCGCCCTCGGCGGCCCCCCGGCCGCCCTCCGGCGACTGCCGGGCCACCTTTCCCGCGTCGTGCTCGGAGTGGACCCGCTCGGTGGCGATCCGCACCTCCAGGCCGGCCTCCTCCAGCTCCGCGCGGGCGTCCGCCGGGTCGTCGCCGGACACATCGGGCACGTCGACCGGGCGGCCCTTGCTCACGGTGAGTGCCACCGCCGAGTCCGCGCGGACCTTGGTGCCCTTGCCCGGCTCGGTGGAGACCACGGAGCCCCGGGGCACGTCCTCACTGAATTCGCGGGTGACCATGCCGGGCTCCAGGCCCTCGTCCTTCAGCACGGACCGCGCCTTGTCCAGCGGATAGCCGTCGAGGTCGGGCACCCGCACGGTCTGCGGGCCCTTGGAGACGGTGAGCGACACCGCGTCGTTGCTGCGGATGCGGGCGCCCACGGCGGGATCGGTGCTGATCACCGTGCCCCGCTCGACCGTGTCGCTGTACGCCTCCTCGACCTCGCCGACGTCCAGCCCGGCGTCCGCCAGCCGGTCCCTGGCCTCCCGCTCGGTCTTCGCCAGCAGCGGCGGGACCTTGGTGAACTGGCCGGAGTTGATGTACCACAGGCCCGTGCCGACCCCGAGGACCAGCAGCACGGCCGCGACGATCGCCATGGGGCCCCGCGGCAGCGCCGCGCGGCGCCGGGGCGGCGGGGGCGGGGCCTGGAGGCGGCTGGTGCGGTGCAAGGGGTCGGCCGCCGCGCCGTCCTCGTTCCCGGGCAGCGGGCGGGAGGGGGATCCTCCCGCGTGGGCGAGGCCGGGAGCGGGAGTGGTCAGCGCCCGCGGGATGACGCTCGTGCGGTCCTCCCCGTTGTCGTGGTGGTCGGGCCGGGACAGCGCCTGCGGCGGCACCGCGTCCAGCTGCTCCCCGGTGAGCCCGCCACGCGCCGCGCGGACCTGCCCGAGCAGCGCCACCGCGTCGTGCGGACGCAGCTCCGGGTTGCGCGCGGTCGCCGAGGCCACCAGCTCGTCCAGCTCGTAGGCCATCCCCGGCACGGTGGCCGACGGGGGCGGCACGTCCTCGTGCAGATGCTTGTAGAGCACGGTCGCGGGGGAGTCCCCCTCGTGCGGCTTCTCGCCGGTCAGCATCTCGTACAGCAGGATGCCGCACGCGTACACGTCCACCCGGGGGTCGGCGGTGCCGCTCTCGATCTGCTCCGGCGCCAGGTACGACACCGTGCCGAGCACCGTGCCGGTGGTGTTCGTCACCGTGTCCACGGCGCGCACCAGGCCGAAGTCGGCGACCTTGACCCGGCCGTCGTCCCCTATCAGCACGTTCTCGGGCTTCATGTCCCGGTGCACGAAACCGGCCCGGTGCGCGGCGCCGAGCGCGGCCAGGACCGGCTCCACGATGTCCAGGACGGCCCGCGGCTGCAGCGCCCCGCGCTCGCGCAGCACGTCGCGCAGGGTGCAGCCGGCTATGTACTCCATCGCCAGGTAGACGTACGGCCCGTCGGTGCCCTGGTCGAAGACCTGCACGACGTTCGGGTGCGCCAGCCGCGCCACCGACTTCGCCTCGCGGATGAACCGTTCGACGAACGAGGCGTCGGCGGCGAGCGTCGGGTGCATCACCTTGAGCGCGAGCACGCGGTCCAGGCGGGTGTCCACGGCCCGGTAGACCGTGGCCATCCCGCCGACCGCGATCCGCGCGTCGACGCGGTACCGGCCGTCGAGCACCTGCCCGACCAGAGGGTCCTGAAGGGTCGTGTCCACGCAGGTGAGTCTACGAGCCGTCACTCAGGCACCCACCCCGTTCTCCCACGATCGCAGCGCGACTGCAGCCGACCTGTGACGCTTCCCACGCAGGCGGCCCGGGTGGGTGAATCCGCGGGCGCCGACGGCGGACGACGCCCGCGGGAGACGTCCGCGGCAGTCCCGTGCGGAAGGCGTCCGCGGAGAGACGTCCGCTGCTCGGCCGGCCGGAACGGATGCCGCGCGGTGGAGGGGCCACCGCGGACACCGCGACGCCGATCAGAACGCGGGCCGCTCCGGATCCAGCACGGCCATGCCCTCCGCGGGAGACGACGCCTGCGCGAAGTACCTCCGCGGAATCCTCCCCGCCAGCCGGGCCGACCTCCCCGCTTCCACCGCGTGCCGCATCGCGTGGGCCATCAGCACCGGGTCCTGAGCCCGCGTCACCGCCGACGCCAGCATCACCCCCGCGCACCCCAGCTCCATCGCCAGCGCCGCGTCCGACGCCGTCCCGGCCCCGGCGTCCAGAATCACCGGCACGGACGCGCGCTCCACGATCAGCTGGAAGTTGTGCGGGTTGCGGATCCCCAGCCCGGACCCGATCGGCGACCCCAGCGGCATGATCGCCGCGCAGCCGACGTCCTCCAGCTTCCGCGCCAGCACCGGGTCGTCGTTGGTGTAGGGCAGCACCGTGAACCCGTCGTCGACCAGCGTCTCCGCAGCGTCCAGCAGTTCCACCGGGTCCGGCAGCAGCGTGCGCTCGTCGGCGATGACCTCCAGCTTGACCACGTCGGTGCCCAGCGCCTCCCGCGCCAGCCGCGCGGTCAGCACCGCCTCGCCGGCGGTGTAACAACCCGCCGTGTTCGGCAGCACCCGGATGCCCAGCCGCTCCAGCACCGACAGCACCGAGCCGTGCACCGACGGGTCCACCCGCCGCATCGCGACGGTCGTCAGCTCCGTACCGGACGCCACCAGCGCCCGCTCCAGCACGTCGAGGCTGGGCGCCCCTCCGGTGCCCATGATCAGGCGGGACGTGTACGTCGTACCACCGAGGACGAACGGATCGTCGGCCATGGTCAGCCTCCTTGGACGGCGGTCAGGACTTCCACCCGGTCCCCGTCCGACAGGGGGGTGGTGGGCCACTGCGCACGCGGCACGACGGTTTCGTTGAGGGCGGCGGCGACCCCCGACGGCGCCCGGGTGAGCGTGCCGACCAGTGCGTCGAGCGCCGTGCCGGCGGCCACCCGGCGCGGCTCCCCGTTGACCGAGACGGTGACCGTGCCGCTCATGCGGGCATCTCGGTGAGGGCCGGAGCGGGCAGCCGCTCCGGTGTGAACGGCCGTGCCACTTCCGGTAGTTCACCTGTCGTGAGGACCTCGGCCAACGCGTCCCCGGTGACCGGTGTGAGCAGTACGCCGTTGCGGAAGTGCCCGGTGGCCAGCAGCAGTCCGTCCAGCGCGCTGCGGCCGAGCAGCGGCGCGTTGTCGGGGGAGCCGGGGCGCAGCCCGGCCTGCGTCCCGACCAGCGGAAGTTCGGTGATCCCGGGCACCAACTCGTGTGCGTCGCGCAGCAGTTCGTACACGCCACCCGCGGTCACCGTGGTGTCCCAGCCCTGTTCCTCGCTGGTCGCCCCGATCACCAGCTCGCCGTTCTCGCGCGGCACCAGGTAGACATGGCTGCCGCGCACGATCGCGCGCACGATGCGGCCGAGGAACGGCGGCCGGTGGTCCGGCATCGTCAGCCGCACCACCTGTCCCTTCACCGGCCGCACGGGCGGCAGCACGCCGTCCGGAACCCCGGCGAGCCGCCCGCTGAGGCTGCCCCCGGCGAGCACCACCTGCCCGGCGTGCAGCGCGGTCCCGTCGGCGGTGACGACGCCCGTCGCCCGGTCGCCCGTGACGGTCAGCCGCTCGGCCCACGCCCGCACGAGGACCACGCCCGCGCGCTCGCAGGCGGTCACGAGCGCGGCCGCCAGCCGGCGCGGGTCGATCTGGTGGTCGCCGTCGACCCGCAGCCCGCCGCGCACGCCCGGTGCGAGCATCGGCTCCAGACGCCGGCACTCGCGCCCCGAGAGCCATTGCGCTTCCAGCCCCGACTGCTGCTGGAACGCGTGGAGTTCACGCAGGTGGGCACGGTCGTCGGCGTCCAGAGCGACGGCGAGTGTGCCGCAGCGGCGGTAGCCGAGGTCCTGGCCCGCGGCCTCGGCGAGTTCGGCCGCGAACTCCGGATAACGCTCGGCCGAGGCCAGGTTGAGGCCGAGCAGGGTCTGCTCGCCGTAGTGCAGTTCCGTCACGGCGGCCAGCATCCCGGCGGCCACCTGGGCGGCGCCGCCGCCCGGCTCGGGGTCCACCACCGTCGTGGCGAGACCGCGCTGCGCGGCCCGCCAGGCCGTGACCAGACCGATGATTCCGCCCCCGACGACGAGGACGTCTGAGGTACCCGTGGGCGACATGGGCGTCCAGCCCCTCCCTTCGCCGGCATGACCCGGATCAGGTTCGTACGGTCGGAGGCCGCCAGCCTCCCTCTCAGCCCGGTGCGTCCGGGCTCCCGCGAGTGCTTTACGGTGGCCACCCTAGCCCTCGGACCGACGCTCCGGTAAGGGAGCCCCGTGCGGCTCGAGCGCTCGACGGACCGCACGGGGGGACTGACGGGGAAATCCCCGGTGTCTATGGTGATCGGGTGAGCGAGCAGACGCAGGACCGGGAACCGCCCGAGCCGCGGCGGGTGATCGTCGCGGGCGCGGGCATGGCCGGCGTCCAGACCGCGGTGGCCCTGCGCGAACAGGGCTTCACCGGCAGCGTGACCCTGATCGGCGCGGAACCCCACCAGCCCTACGACCGGCCCCCGTTGTCCAAGGCGCTGCTGCTCGGCAAGGCGGAGGACTCGGCCTTCGACGTCGACTTCGAGGCGCTCGGCATCGACCTGCGGCTCGGCCGCGAGGTGCTCGGTCTGCGCCCCGCGGACCACGAGCTGGACACGGCCGACGGTCCCGTGCCCTACGACGTGCTGGTCGTCGCGACGGGCGCCGAACCGGTACGGCTGCCTGGCGCGGAGGGGGTCCCCGGGGTGCACCTGCTGCGCACCCTGGACGACGCGGAGCGGCTGCGGCCGGTGCTGGCACGACGGCACGACGTCGTGGTCGTCGGCGCGGGCTGGATCGGCGCGGAGTTCGCCACCGCGGCGCGTGAGGCGGGCTGCGCGGTCACCGTCGTGGAGGCCGCCGCCCGGCCGCTGCCCGAGGCGCTGCCCGCGGAGGTGGCCGCGCCCATGGCCGCCTGGTACGCCGACGCCGGTGTGGACCTGCGCACGCACGCGCGCGTGGAGCGCGTCGAGCCCGGCGCGGTGCTGCTGGAGGACGGTTCACGGCTGCCGGCCGGCGCGGTCGTGGTCGGTATCGGCGCCCGGCCCGCCACGGGCCGGCTGGCCGGCTCCGGGATCGAGCTCGGCGCGCACGGCGAGGTCGTCGCCGACCGCCATCTGAGGGCCTCGGTACCGGACGTGTACGCGGTCGGCGACTGCGCCTCCTTCCCGTCCGGGCGCTACGGCGAGCGCCTGCTGGTCCACCACTGGGACAACGCCCTCCAGGGGCCTCGCACGGTCGCCGCGAACATCTTGGCGGCGGCCACCGGCGAGGCGCCGGCGGTCTACGACCCGGTGCCCTACTTCTGGTCCGAACAGTTCGGGCGCTTCGTCCAGTACGCCGGGCACCACGCGCACGCCGACCGCACCCTGTGGCGCGGGGACCCCTCGGGACCGGCGTGGACGGTCTGCTGGCTCAGGGACGCCCGGCTGGTTGCGCTGCTGGCGGTGGGCCGGCCGCGGGACCTGGCCCAGGGGAGGCGGCTGATCGAGGCGGGCACGGCGATGGACGCGGACCTCCTCACGGACCCGGCGAGGCCATTGAAGAAGGCGACGGCGTGAGCCCGCGGGGCGCGGTGAAGGGTGGTTCCGGGTGACCCGTCCGCCCAGGTGGGCGGGGTCGGCTTCCGGCTGTCGGTGGCAGATGGCAGGCTTGTCCCGTGACCGAGATTGACGCAAGGATCGATGCTCTCGTCCCCGAATGGCTCACCCTCCCCGACATCGCCGAGATGCTCGGCGTCGAGGTGACGCGTGTGCGGCAGCTGGTCAAGGAGGGCCAGCTCATCGCCGTGCGCCGGGGTGAGAACCGCGCACTGCACGTCCCCGCCGCCTTCATCGACGGGGACAAGGTGGTCAAGGGGCTCTCCGGCACCCTGACGCTGCTGCGGGACGACGGCTTCACGGTCGAGGAGATGCTGGAATGGCTCTTCACCCCCGACCCCACCCTGCCGGGCACGCCCGCGCAGGCGCTCAGTGAGAACCGCGGCACGGAGGTGAAACGCCGCGCCCAGGCGCTCGCGGTCTGAGCCGGCAGCGGATCGACCACGGGCACGACAACGGGGTACCGGCGCCGCGTTCCACGGCGCCGGACCCGCCATACCCTTCGCACCCGGGCCGCGAGCACCCAGGGCCACGACCACCCGGGCCGCGGTCCCGGTGCGGTCCGTGCCGGCCCGGCCCCCGTGTGCTCGGGGGCAGGTCCGCCGGGGCGGGTCCCGGGCCGTGAGGGGGTGGGTCGCGGTTCGTGGGGGCGCGGGTCGCGGTCCGTCCGGCGGCGGCATAGGGTCCGAAGCGCCCACGGGGCCCGCACAGCGCTCGAACGACACCGAACCGACACCGACATCGACACCGGGGGACCACTCGCATGTCCGACACCGCAGCCGTCACCGCACGGGCCCGGCTCGCCGACGCCCGGGTCTACCTGTGCACCGACGCCCGCAAGCGGCAGGGCGACCTCGCGGAGTTCCTGGACGCGGTCCTGGCCGGCGGGGTCGACATCGTGCAGTTGCGGGACAAGGGCATGGAGGCCGCCGAGGAGCTGGAGCACCTGGCGGTCCTCGCCGAGGCGTGCGCCCGGCACGGCAAGCTGCTCGCGGTCAACGACCGGGCGGACGTCGCCCACGCCGCCGCCGCCGATGTCCTCCACCTCGGCCAGGGCGACCTCCCGGTCCCCGCCGCCCGCGCCGTCCTCGGCGACGACGTCCTGATCGGCCGGTCCACGCACGCCGTCCAGGAGGCCGAGGCTGCGGCGGTCCAGGAAGGTGTCGACTACTTCTGCACCGGCCCGTGCTGGCCCACCCCCACCAAGCCCGGCCGCCACGCCCCCGGCCTCGACCTGGTCCGTCACACCGCCGCCCTCGGCACCGAGCGGCCCTGGTTCGCCATCGGCGGCATCGACCTGGGCAACCTCGACGAGGTGCTGGAGGCGGGAGCCCGCCGGATCGTCGTCGTACGGGCCATCACCGAGGCGGACGACCCCGGTGCCGCCGCGGCGGAGTTCGCGAAGCGGCTCCGGCAGGCATAGCGGCGCACGCCCCTGCGCCCCCTTCCGTCTCGGGTTTGTCCAAGGGGTGGACAACAAGTCGGCAATTCGGTCAAATCTCCCCCCATTGGTTGGGGGACCGCCGACCCCTGACTAACCTGCCCGTATGGCCCTCGGAACCGCATCCACCAGGACTGATCGCGCCCGCACCGTGCGTGACATCCTCGCCGCCGGCAAGACGACCTACTCCTTCGAGTTCTCGGCGCCGAAGACCCCCAAGGGCGAGCGGAACCTGTGGAGCGCCCTGCGCAGGGTCGAGGCGGTGGCCCCGGACTTCGTGTCCGTGACGTACGGGGCCGGTGGTTCCACCCGCGCGGGCACGGTCAAGGAGACGCAGCAGATCGTCGCCGACACCACCCTCACCCCGGTCGCCCACCTCACCGCGGTCAACCACTCGATCGCCGAACTGCGCAACATCATCGGCCAGTACGCCGACGCCGGGATCCGCAACATGCTCGCCGTGCGCGGCGACCCGCCCGGCGACCCCATGGGCGAGTGGGTCCCGCACCCCCAGGGCCTGACCTACGCCGCGGAACTGGTCCGGCTCATCAAGGAGGCGGGTGACTTCTGCGTGGGCGTCGCCGCCTTCCCGGAGATGCACCCGCGGTCGGACCACTGGGACACCGACGTCGCCCACTTCGTCGACAAGTGCCGGGCGGGCGCGGACTACGCGATCACGCAGATGTTCTTCCAGCCCGAGTCCTATCTGCGCCTGCGTGACCGAGTCGACGCGGCCGGCTGCGCGACCCCCGTCATTCCCGAGGTCATCCCCGTGACCAGCGTGAAGATGCTGGAAAGATTGCCGAAGCTCAGTAACGCCACGTTCCCGGACGCCCTGAAAGAGCGGATCCTCGCAGCGAAGGACGATCCGGCGGCGGTACGCTCCATTGGCATCGACTTCGCCACGGAGTTCTGCGCACGGCTGCTGGCCGAGGGAGTGCCCGGACTGCACTTCATCACGCTCAACAACTCCACGGCGACGCTGGAAATCTACGAGAACCTGGGCCTGCACCACCCGCCGCGGGCCTAGACCGGTCGCACCGACGTACGACACACTGCGTAGCGGCCACTGGGAGAGGGGCGTACATGGGCTGGACGGTCCTCTACATCGCGTTCGGCATCGTCGCGCTGTGGCTGCTGGGTGAGGTGCTGCTGCAGTACAAGGCGCGCCTGCGCTGGCGGCTGCTCGCGTTCGTCGGCTTCCTCGGCGTCGTGGTCGGTGTGCTGATCCCGTCCGTCGTGGTGATCGGACTGGGCGCCGCCGCCTTCGCCGTCGGGCAGACCTACGTCACCCTGTCGTTCCGCCGCGGCTTCGCGGCCGGCTGGGCCGTGAACGCCCCGATGCTGTCCGCCGCCAAGGGCCGCCGCGGTGACCGCGGACGCCAGGAGCCGACCCTGGAGGTCTCCGGCCTCGAGGCGTCCGACGGCGACTACGGCGACTACGGCGACGAAGCCGGCCGGGGCCGTGACCGCGCCGCCTACGCGGCGGACGACGACCACGACCGTGACGACGTGTTCACGCCCGCGCGCTCCGGCCAGCCGACGGCCGCCGAGACCAGCGCCGTCTACGAGCCGCAGCCCGTGCCCGACGACACCGGCACCTACGGCGTCTACGGCGACGGATACGCCGCCCCGGCCCAGGACCAGTACGCGGCCGCCGCCCAGGGCGCCGACCAGGGCTACGCCTACGACTACTCCGGGTACGGACAGCAGCAGGGCTACGACACCACGGGCCAGCAGCAGTACGCCGCCTACTCGGACCCGTACATCGGCACCCAGTCCTACGGCGGCGGCTCCTACGACACCGGCTACGCCGACCCGCAGCAGTACGGCCAGCAGGGCTACGGCCAGGGCCAGTACGGCGGCACCTACGGCGGCGAGATCCCGCCCGGCGGGCTGTGGGTCCCGCAGCAGCGCAGCACCGACGACCCCTACGGCGGCGCGCTGCCCCCGGAGCAGCCCTACCCGTACCAGGGCAACGCCCAGCAGCCCGGCACCGGCTACGACGAGCAGTACCGCTTCTGAGGCGGCCGGCGCGGCGTCACTGCGACCCGCGGAAGTCCGGTCCCTCCACGATCAGGCCCGTCACCAGGGCTCCCGACATCCCGGCGTGCGGCAGGCCGCCGCCGGGGTGGGACCAGCCGCCGACCGTGAACAGCCCCGGGACACGGGTGGCGTTCGGCGGGTGCAGCAGCCGTCCGTCCGCCGCCGCCAGCGCAGGCGCCGGCACCGCTCCCCCCTCCGCGCCCGTCTCCCGCGCGATGTCGGCCGGGGTGCGCACCTCGTGCCACAGCAGCCGGTCGCGCAGCCCGGGTACCGCGCGTCCGGCGGCGGTGATCAGGTTCTCCGCGTGCCGGTCGAGGAGATCCCGGCCGGTCTGCTTCCCGCCCGCCGGCTGGGCGGGCACCACCGCGGTGACCGTCACCGCCTCATGACCGCGGTCGGGGACCAGCGCGGGATCGTCCGGGCGCAGGACCGTGACCGTGGGGCGCGCGGGCAGGCCCGCCGGGGAGCCGAACAGCGCGTCCAGCTCGGCCTCCCGGTCCGGCGTGTGCACGACCGTCCGGTGCGGTGTCCCCTCGGGACGCCCGCCGCGCAGCGCCAGCAGCACCGTGAGCCGGCTCGCCACCGGGCGCTGCGCCGGGACCTGGCCCTCGCCCCGCAGCGGCGTCCCCGCGCACAGCCGGTCCAGCACGCCGGATGACACCCCGGCGACCACCAGATCCGCCTCGACCACCGGGCCGCCGGCCAGCTCCAGCCCCGCCGTCCGGCCGTCCTTCTCCACCAGCCCCGCGACCTCGGCACCGAAGTGGAACTCCACCCGGCGCGCCAGGCACCGCTCGTACACCGCGCGGGCCAGCTCCCGCAGACCGCCGCGGACGTACCAGGTGCCGAACGCGTGCTCCATGAATGGCAGCACGGCCGCGCTCGCGGGGGTGACGCGCGGGTCCAGGCCGTACCCGAGCGCCTGGCCCTCCAGGAGGGCGATCAGCCGGGGATCGCGCAGCTCCCACGCGCCGACCTCGGCGAGCGTGCCCGCGACGCGCGTGCGCAGCAGCTTCCTGTGGGGGACCGCCGGGTAGGGCTCGCGCTCGGCGAGCACCTGCCAGTTCGGCCACAGCGGCTCCTCGAGCAGCGGGCGGCGCGTGCGGTCCCAGGCCTCCCGGGCCCGCACCAGGAAGTCGCCCCAGCGTTTGCCCACGGCCGGTCCGAGCGCCTCGTCGAGGGCGGCGACGACGCCCGCGCGGGAGGCGTCGGGCAGCGACACGTGCGTGCCGTCCGCGAACACGTGGTGGGACGACGGGTCGACCTGGACCAGCTCGACGCACGCCTCCAGCGGTTCCCTGCCGGTCTTCACGAAGAGATCGCGGTACACGGCGGGTACGGGGAGCAGTCCGGGTCCGGTGTCGAAGGAGAACCCGTCCCGCTCCAGGCGGCGCAGCGCACCGCCGTACGTCTCCGCCCGCTCGTACACCGCCACCCGGTGGCCCGCGACGGCCAGCCGGGCCGCGGCCGCCATCGCGCCCATCCCGGCGCCGATCACCGCAATCCGTGCCATGCCAGGGACTTTATCCGCCGCCACCGGCAGGCCGCCTCCGAGTCCCCGACCGGCAGGCCGCCTCCGCGTCCCCACCCGCGGGCCACCCCGAGTACCGGCGCGGACGCCGGGGTGACCAGGGGGCGGCACGGCCTCGTGGGGGCGGGTGCGCAGGACTGAGTATCCGTACCTAGCAGCTGAGTTGAGTACCCGCGCGGATGGGGCGCGACCTGCGTGAACGAGAGAGTGGAGACCACGGAGAGGGGGCACGGCCCCGGTACCGGCGACACGGGGCGCCGGAACGGGCCGGGCCCGCGATCCGCTCCTTCCGCCGGCCTCGTCGGCGGGAGCGAGGCACGGGGAAGACCCGGGGGACGACCGCACGGGGGTCCGACGGGGGGACGTACGGGGGAACAACGGGGGAACAACGGGGGAGAACGGGGGAGAACGGGGGAGAACGGGGGGAGCAAGGAAGGCGCCGGACCTTCGGTGGCCCGCGGGGGACGCGGCCACCGTCGGACCGGCGCCTTCACATGTGCCGGACCGGTGCTCAGCGGCCCCCGCTCACCCGTCCCTGGAGCAGCCGGGACAGGGCCGCGTGCACGTCGTCCAGGGAGCGCTCCGGCTGGAAGGACTTCCAGTCCAGCGCGGCCACCAGCACCATGCCGACCAGCGCCGCCGCGGTCAGCGGGACGTCGATCTCCTCGGCGAGCTCGCCGTTCTCCACTCCCTCGCGCAGCACGCCCTCGACCACCGCCACGGCCTGCTGGCGGACCACCATCAGGGTGGACTGCCAGGCCCGGTTGGTGCGCCACAGTTCGGCCACGTACAGCTGGGTGAAGGCCGGGTAGCGGTCGATGAAGACCAGCCCCGCGCGGATCATCGCGTCCAGGGCGTCGACCTTGCTGCCGCCCTCCTCGGCCGTCGTCTCGGCCGCCTCCCGCAGCGAGGCGGTCAGGAGTCCCACCCCGTGCCGCAGCAGTTCCTCGAAGAGGACCGACTTGCTCGCGAAGTTGTAGTAGACGGTGCCCTTCGCGACTCCTGCCCGCTCGGCGATCTCGTCCACGGTGGTGGCGGAGAAGCCCTGCTCGGCGATGAGGATGACGGCCGCCTCGTAGAGCTTCTGCCGGGTGGCCTCGCGGCGGGCGCTGCCGCCCGACGTGGCGCTGCTGCTTTCCATGGCCCCGATTCTCACAGGAAGGCGGTCCCGCCCGGTCACAGGCTCAGCTCCGGGTGCAGCCGGTCCAGCGTCCACACCTGCCGGCGGCGGGCCGACAGCGCAGTCAGCGCGAGGGCGCCGGCGGTGAACGCCGTCAGCACCGCGCACGCCTCCCACACCGGTCCCAGCCCACCACCCGTGATCAGCCGCCTGAGCGCGTCGACCACGTAGCTCATCGGCAGGAAGGGGTGCAGCGCGTTGAAGAAGCCGGGGCTCGTCTGCACGGGGTACGTGCCGCCCGCCGAGGTCAGCTGGAGCATCAGCAGCGCCAGGACGAGGATCCGGCCGGCCGCTCCGAAGCGCGCGTTCAGCCACTGCACGATCGCCGCGAAGCACGCCGTGACCAGGAACAGGAAGCCGACCGTCCCGGCGGCCCGCGCCATCTGCAGCCCGACCGCCCAGTGCAGCACCGCCATCAGGGCCACCGTCTGGAGCACCCCGATCGCCACCACCGGCAGCCAGCCCGCCAGCGCGATCCGCCAGGCCGAGGCGCCCGCGGCCAGCGCGCGCCGGTTCATCGGCGCGATCAGCATGTACGCCACCATCGCGCCCACCCACAGCGACAGCGGGATGAAGTACGGGGCGAAGCCGGTGCCGTAGTTGGGTGCCTTGTGCAGGTCCCGGGAGACGAGCTGGACGGGGTCCGCCATCACCTCGGAGCGCCGGTCGCGGTCCCGCTTGTCGTAGTCGGGGATCTGCTCGGCGCCGTCGTGCAGGCCGCCGGCCAGGTCGGCGGAGCCGTCGACGAGCTTGTAGATGCCGCCGCTGAGGTCCTCCGCGCCGGCCCGGATCCTGCCGATGCCCTTGTCGAGGTCGGTGGCCCCGGACTTGGCCGTGCCGAGTTCCTTGTGGAGCTTTTTCATCCCGGCGGCGACCTTGCCCGCACCCTCGTTCAGCTTGTTGATCCGGGTGACGGCGTCGTCGAGGTCCTTGGAGAGATGCGGGGCCCGGTCGGCGAGCGTGCGGGCCTGCTTCTCCAGAGTGCCGAGGTGTCCGTCGAGCTTCTTCAGCTCGGCCCTGCGGTCGGCGACCAGGGTGTCGACGTCACCGGCCACCGTCGCCGCCTTCGCCGCCGCGTCCCTGGCCCTGACCAGGTCGGCGCAGGCGGCGTCGGGCGGGGCGGCCTCCTCGCAGCGCGTCCGGTGCACCTCGTCCAGGGTCTCGGACGCCGCGCGGGCGTCCTTCGCGGCGGCCGGGGCGCGCTCCAGCAGGTCGTCGAGGCCGTCGCGGAGCCCGCCGGCCGAGTCGGCGACGAAGCGGGCCGTCTCACCGATGCTCTTCTCGTTGTCCCGCAGGAAGGGGCCCACACGCGCGTCGACCGCGTTCACCTTGTCGGCGAGCGTCCTGGTCCCGTCCGCGACCCTCTTGGAGCCGTCCTCGAGGCTGCCCGCGCCCTTGTGGAGCTTCCTCAGGCCGCCGGCCAGCTTTCCGCTGCCGGTCTCGGCGTCCTTCAGGCGGTCGGCCAGGTCCTTGGAGCCCTTCTCCGCCTTGTCGATGCCGCCGTTGAGCTTGTCGGCGCCCTCGGCGGCCTTGACGGTCTCGCCGTGGATGTCGGAGAAGGACACGAAGATCCGGTCCAGGAAGGAGCGCGACGTCTTCGTGGAAGCGGCCCGGCGCACCTCGCCGAAGACGGTGTGGGAGATCTGCCCGACGATGTAGTTGTTGGCGTCGTTGGTCCGCACCTGGAGCGCTCCGGTCTCCGGCGAGTCGCCGGAGCTCGAGGCGATGCGGCTGCTGAAGTCGGCGGGCATGGTCAGCGACAGGTAGTACCTGCCGTCCTCCACGCCCCGCCGGGCCTCGGCGGCGTCGACTTCGTGCCACTCGAAGGTGTCGCTCCCGCGCAGGTTCCGGGTGATGTCGTCACCTGCGGTGATTCGCCTGCCGTCGGCGGTCGCCCCCTTGTCGTCGTTCACGAGTGCCACGGGGATGCGGTCCAGACGGCCGTACGGGTCCCAGAACGACCACAGGTACAGCGCGCCGTACAGCAGGGGCAGCACCAGCAGTGCGACCAGGGCGGCGCGGGGCAGCTTGCCCCGGCCGAAGCGGCGGAGTTCAAGAGCGGCCAGTCTCGGCGAGCGCATCGGCCGCCTCCTTCGTCTCGTCGTCGGGGGAGTGCTCCGTGGTGCCGGTGGCCTCGTCCGCGGACGGCTCCGCGGTGCCCCGGGCGGCGGACGGCTCCGCGGTGTCCTGGGCCGCGGTGGTGTCCACGACCACCGCGCCCTCGGGAGCCTCGCTGCACACGGCCACCACGGTGACGCCGTTCCCGGCCAGGGACCGCAGCAGGTCCCAGACCTCGGCCCGCTCGGCGGAGGACAGCTTCAGGTCGGTGTCGTCCACGCCGAGCAGCCGGGGCCGCGCGAGCAGGGCCAGCGCGATCGACAGCCGCAGCGACTCCGCCCGCTCCAGATCCCGTACGGCCGTCCTCGGGCCCTTGGGCAGGGTCGCCAGGTCGAGTCCGGCGTCGCGCAGCGCGGCGCCGATGCGCAGCCGTTCCTCGGTGCCGTGCTCGCCCCGCGGCCGCAGCAGGGCGCGCAGGGAGTCGCCGAAGCGTCGCTGCAGCAGCGCGCGCTCGTGCAGGTGCTCGCCCACGGTCAGGGCCGGGTCGAGATCGGTGAGGCCGGCGACATGGGCGAGCGCGCTGATCCGGCGCAGCGCGGCCATCCGCTTGGGCAGCGGGAGCCCGCCCACCTCGGCCGAGCCCTCCGTCGCTCTCATCCGGCCGGTGAGCGCGAGCAGCAGGCAGGTGCGGCCCGATCCGGACGGTCCCCGGACCGCGACCAGCGCGCCGGGATCCGCGTCGAAGCCGATCCCGCGGAACGCCCACCCCCGCGGTCCCTTGAGGCCGAAGTTCCGGGCCGTGACGACGAGTCCGTTCGGACCCTCCACAACGTCCCCCATTCCCCTGGGTCCTTGAACCCACTACTTTTTGAACTGACTGGTCAGTGCAAAAACTAGCCTGAACGCTCGCTCGAAGCAAAACTGCAGGTCAGAACGGATTGTCAGTGGCATACCGCACGATGGGCACATACGGCACTTAGGAGCAGGGCGTGCCGTCACGAAGACGACAGGAGGTTCGTCATGGCCAACTCGTCCGCAGCCGCCGCGCGCCGGCGCCGCGCAGCCGGCCCTGCCCCCTCACTGACCGGTCCGGCGAGCGACGTCCACCCCGTACTGCGCCGCGCCGCGGCCCCGCCCGCCGCCCTCGACCTGCTCGCCCAGGCGCGTGCCGGACTCGACGAGGCCGCCGCCCTCGAGACGCCCAACGAGCGCTACGCGACCGCCCACCTGGCCGCCCTGCGCACGGCCGCGGCCGTGCTCGCCGCCCGCGGCCGGCCGGAGACCTCGCCCCGGGCCCGGGCCCGGATCAGGAGTGCATGGGAAGTGCTCCCCGAGATCGCGCCGGAGCTCACCGAGTGGAGCGCGCTGTTCGCCTCCGGGGCCCGCCGCCGCGCCCGGGCCGAGGCGGGCATCCGGGGCGCGGCGAGCGGCCGGGACGCCGACGACCTGATACGGGACGTGGCGATGTTCCTGCGCCTGGTCGAGCGCATGCTGGTGCTCCAGCCCGTCCTGCCCCAGCCGCGCCCCGACGCCGACGGCCCCCGGGGCGGCGGCCCCGGTGGGAGCGCCGGCCCGGGCGGTGGCATGCCGGACGCGGGCTGAGCGGCGCCGTGACAGGGCGGGACTGCCGCAGGCAGGTGGCCGGGCCGGGCCGGGCAGGCAATAGGGTGGAGGGTGCATGAAGTCTTTTCCGGTCCGGCAGCCCGGGCCGGGGAGTCAGCCCGATCGCTCCGCCGTGCCGAGGCGGTGCCGCGCCTAGGAGTCAACTGCCGTGTCGGACCCGATGCGCCCGCCCGTCTCCCACCACCACACGTCGCTGCGCTCCGACCCCACCCGGCCCCGTGCCGCCCTGCGCACCGCCGTGGTGTGGGAGGTCCTCCGGGAAGCCCTGGAGCGCCGCGTCAAGGCGACGGGACGGCAGGCGCTGGACGTCCTCGACACCGGAGGCGGCAGCGGCAACTTCGCCGTGCCCCTCGCCCGCCTCGGTCACAGGGTCACCGTCGTCGACCCCAGCCCCAACGCGCTGTTCGCCCTGGAGCGCCGCGCCGCCGAGGCCGGCGTCGCCGACCGCGTCCAGGGCCTCCAGGGCGACGCCCACGGCCTGTTCGACGTGGCCGAGCGCGGCGGCTACGACGTCGTGCTGTGCCACGGCGTCCTGGAGTACGTCGACGACCCGGCCGAGGGCGTCCGCAACACGGTCGCCGCGCTGCGCCCCGAGGGCGTCCTCAGCCTGCTCGCCGCCGGTCTCGGCGGTGCCGTGCTCGCCCGCGCCCTCGCCGGGCACTTCACCGAGGCCCGGCAGGCGCTCGAGGACCCGAACGGCCGATGGGGCACGGGTGACCCCGTGCCGCGCCGTTTCACCGCCGAGCAGCTCACCGGACTCGTCGAGGCCGCGGGCCTCAGGGTCGGCGCCGTCCACGGCGTGCGCGTCTTCGCCGACCTCGTCCCCGGCGTCCTCGTCGACACCGAGCCGGGAGCCCTCGACGCGCTGCTGAGGCTCGAGGCCGCCGCGGCCGAACTCGCCGCCTTCCACTCCGTGGCCACCCAGCTCCACGTGCTGGGAGAGGCCGCCGGGGCCCAAGGGACCTGAGCGCCTCCTGCGGCGCGGTGCTGATCAGCGCCGCGCCACAGCGCTCGAGCCGGGGCATGGAGTGCGCCACAGGCCCCCCGAATGGCGGTCGGGCCCCGTATGATCGAGGGAGACCGTCCGGCATGGCGGACCGGTCGCCGGGGAATGAGAAGCCTCAGCGAGCCGGGACGTCCTTGGCGGGTTCCGGTTGGCCAATTGGCGCAGAGGGGCGGGTTTCACGGGGGCGATTCCCTGCCTATCCTGAAGGGACCCCCGGGTCGCCCCGGCGACTGCACGATGAGGAGGACTCCGTGCCGCTCTCGGAGCACGAGCAGCGCATGCTCGAGCAGATGGAGCGAGCGCTGTACGCCGAAGATCCCAAGTTCGCGTCGGCGCTCGAGGGAAGCGGGCTGCGTACGTACACCCGGCGGCGGGTCTACCAGGCAGTCGCGGGCTTCCTCGCAGGCATTGCGCTCCTCATGGCCGGTATGGTCGCCCAGCAGGTCTGGCTCAGTGTCGTGGGTTTCCTCGTCATGCTGGGCTGCGCGGTTCTCGCGGTGACCGGCTGGCGCAAGGCGCCCAAGCCCGGCGAGCCGCAGGCGGCCGGTGCCCCGGGCGCCCCGCAGGCCGGTCGCCAGGGCAGGCAGCGCCGCTCGATGATGGACCGTATCGAGGAGCGCTGGCAGCGCCGCCGCGACGAACAGGGCGGCCACTAGCGCCCCGCGCCGCCCGGCGCGGACGGATCAAGACGTGGTGCAGGGGGTGACCACCCGCGCGGTGGTCACCCCCTGACGCGTGTCCACGAGCCGGACGCAGCATCGTCGACGAGCCTGACGCGTGTCTACGAGCCCGACGCAGCATCGTCCACGAGCCCGACGCCTGTCCCCGCGTGGCCGATGCATGTCCCCGCGCCTGACGAGACCGACGCATGCCCCCGAGCGAGGGGACCGCGCGGACGGGCGGAACAGAGGGGAACCCAGCGCAGGGGCGGGACGGCCCGAGCCGTCCCGCCCCTGTTCCGCTCGTCCCTCCGCCGGTCCCGGCCGGGCTCAGCCCTGCTGCCGGGACGGCCTGCGCCACGTCGGCCGCAGCGCGAGGGCCCGCTCCCGGACCCCGGACCACCAGGCCGACGCCGTCCACACCACCCGGACCGTGGAGCGCGGGGCGAACAGCGCCCGCAGGCGCGTGCCCCGGCCGACCGTGGACCGCAGCGCGGCGAGGACACGGCGTACGTCCTCCGCCAGACCCGCCGCCGGGCGCGGACGCGGTGCGTAGAGCACCTGCTCCACCGCGTCCGCCACCCGGTGCACGCAGTCCGCGGCCTCCGGGTCGAGACGGCCCAGGCGCACGATCCGGGCGGCCGCCCCGCGGGGGGTCAGCGACTCGTCGGGCGAGATGCCGAAGTCCCACGCCGTGTCCGTCAGCTCGTCCCAGACGGCCAGGGTGTGCGCCGCCGCGTCCGCCTCCGAGCGGCCGTGCGCCCCCAGCCGCACCGCCCGGGTCCGCGTCCGCCACAGCATCGGCGCCAGCGGCAGCACCAGCACGGCGAGCCCGGCCAGCGCCCACGCCAGCAGCGCGTACCACTTCGGCCCGTCACCGTCCGTGGGCAGGGCGACCGCCGGTGCCTCGCTCGCACAGCCGCCGTCCAGCTTCTTCTGCTCCACGGTGCAGCCCTCGCTCGCCGAGGGGGCGGCGGAGGGTGCCGAGGACGCGGACTGCGACGGCCGGGCCGGGTCCGGCAGCGTGCTGCCGGAGGTGTCCGGCCGGGTGTACGACGGCATCGAGCCGCGGGTCGGGGTCGGCTCGAAGCGGGTCCAGCCGATGCCCTCGAAGTACAGCTCGGGCCAGGCGTGTGCGTCCCGCAGCCCCACCGAGACGGTGCCGTCCCCCTGGGGCGTCCCGGGCGCGAAGCCGACCGCCACCCGGGCCGGGATGCCGAGCGAGCGGGCCATCGAGGCCATCGCGAAGGAGAAGTGCACGCAGAAGCCCTGCTTGTCCCGCAGGAAGCGGGCTATGCCCTGCGAGCCGCTGCCCACCTGCACCTGGGTGTCGTACTCGAAGCCGCCGGTCACGGCGAAGTACTCCTGAAGCTTGACCGCCCGGTCGTAGTCGCTGGTCTCGCCCTCGGTGACCTCGCGGGCGGTCCGGGCGACCACCTCGGGCAGGGAGTCGGGCAGCTCGGTGTATTCGCGCTCGAGCGGTGCAGGCGGTGCCGGCGCGGCGGCCAGCTGCTCCGCCGTGGGCTGCACGACGAGGCTGCGCACCTCGTACGTCAGACCGCGGGTGTTCTGCCCGTGGTCCCCGACCAGGGTCATGCCGACCGGTTCGTAGCGCCAGTTGCCCTTGATCCGCACCCCGCTCGGCGGATACGGCATCGGCAGCCAGTCCTGGCCGTACCAGTCGGCGGTCGAGATCGTGGTGCCCACCTCCGTGCGCCCGACGTCGGGGCCGAGGCCCGTCGGGGTCGGGAAGCGGCCGTCGGGCACCGTGGTGATGGACCGCTTGGACGGTTTCCAGGTGGTGCCGTCGAAGTCGTCCAGGGACACGATCCGCAGATACAGGTCCGAGGTGTCCTTCATCTCCGTGCGCACCGACATGACCTGGCGGTCCTCGTCCACGTTCAGACTGTCGCGCAGCGACACCAGCGGGTTCACCGCGGAGATGGTGCCGCCCCCGCCGGTGCCCGTGCCGACACCCGTGCCGGCGGGGTCCAGCAGGCCGCCGTCCATGGTGGGCAGGCCGAGCGGCACCACCAGGGCGATGCCCAGTGCCACCACGCCGATCCGCCGGCCTGTGCGCACCGGGGCCGTCGCCCCGGTCGGCTCCCCGCTCCCCGTGCGCGGCGCCCCGCCGAAGACGCGTCCCCACTGGGAGAGCCGGTCGCGCCCCTCGGCGAGCAGCAGCATCAGATAGCCGCCCGCCGCGAGGACGAACCACAGCCAGTCGCTGCCGCCGTCGGACAGCCCTGCGGCCACCGAGTACAGCGCGAGCAGCGGAAGCCCGGCCGGAGCCGCGCTGCGGAAGGTCACCGCGAGGGTGTCCACCAGCAGCCCGATGATCAGCACGCCACCGACCAGCATCAGGCGGATGCCGTCGGACAGCGGCGCGGGGATCGCGTACCGGCTGACGTCGTCACCGCCCTGGCGGAGCAGCTCGGCGAGGAAACGGAACGCCTCGGGGCCGGGCAGCAGGCCCGCGAAGGCGTGCTCCCGTGCGAACGCCACGGTCAGCAGGACCAGCGAGACGAGCGCCTGCGCCAGCACCGTCAGCGCACGCGCCACCGGCACCCGCCGGGCCAGCGCGCCCGCGCCCGACTGGACCGCCAGCAGGAACCCCGCCTGCACGAACCACGTGGCCGGCTCCACCAGCGGCAGCAGGGCGCACGCCGCCATCAGCGTGGCCGCCCACGCGCCGAGGGTCAGTCGTATCCGCCCGCTCATCAGGGTCCCTCCCCGCCGCTCGCCGCGGTCAGGCCCGCGCGCTCCCGGTCCGCCTGCCGCCACAGCTGTTCCAGGGAGGCACCCCGGGGCACGCTCACTGCCGTCCAGCCGGCCTCGCGCAGCATCCGCAGCCGCTCCCCGCCGGTCTCCGACGGACCGGGCACGCCGGACGGTTCCCGCAGCCAGGTCCGGCTGTCCAGCAGAAAGGCGACCGCGCCCCCGCTGCGTCGGCGCATCCGGGCGAGAACCGTGGCCTGCTCCTCGTCCAGATCGCCGAGGAAGGCCACCAGCAGTCCCTCGTTGCCCCCGCGCAGCACGTCGTACGCCCGGGACAGGCCGGCCCCGTCGGAGTGGTCGACCACGGCGAGGGTGTCCATCATCAGCCCGGCCGCGTCGGCCGACTCCTGGCTGGCGCCCGCGAACCCGTCGGAGCCCTCGCCCGGCACCGAGTTGCCCGTGTCGGTCAGCAGCCGCACGGAGAAGCCCCGCTCCAGCATGTGCACCAGCACGGAGGCCGCCCCCGCCACCGCCCACTCGAACGCCGAGTCCGGGCCAGCGCCCCGGAAGCCGACGGCGCGGGTGTCGAGCAAGACCGTGCAGCGGGCCCGCTGCGGCTGTTCCTCCCGGCGCACCATCAGCTCGCCGTAGCGGGCGGTGGAACGCCAGTGCACCCGGCGCAGGTCGTCGCCGTAGCGGTAGCCGCGCGGGATCACGTCGTCCTCGCCGGCCAGCGCCAGCGAACGCTGCCGCCCGTCGCCGTATCCTTTCGCCTCGCCGCTCAGCCGCACCGGCGGCAGCGGCTCCACACGCGGGATCACCGTCAGCGTGTCGTACGTCGAGAAGGACCGGGTCAGCTCGCACATCCCGAACGGGTCGCTCAGCCGCAGCTGGAGCGGGCCCAGCGGATAGCGTCCGCGCAGGTCGGAGCGGACCCGGTAGGACACCTCGCGGCGTCCGCCCGCCTCGACCCGGTCCAGCACGAACCGCGGGCGCGGGCCGAGCACGTAGGGCACCCGGTCCTGGAGCATCAGCAGGCCCGTGGGCAGCCGCGAGACGTTGTCCATCCGCAGGTGCACCCGGGCCTCGCTGCCCGCGGGCACCCGTGCGGGCGACAGGCGGCGGCTGCCCGCGACCCGGTAGCGGGTGCGGTACAGCACGGCCGCGCACACCAGGGGCAGCACCGCCAGCAGCAGACCGACCCGCAGCAGGTCGCTCTGCCCGAGCACGTAGGCGCAGACCGCGGCCGCTATGCCGGCCGCCAGGAAGGAGCGCCCGCGGGTCGTGAGCCCGGCCAGCGCGGTCCGCAGGCCGCTCCGGTCGCCGCGGTCGCCCTCCGCGTGGACCGAGCCCGCGGTGGTCATCACAGCCTCCGCGGCGGCTGCTGGCCGTAGGCCGGACCGCCGTGGCCCACCCCGAAGGCGGACTGCTGCGGGGCCGCCGCGGGCACCGGCGTGCGCTGGAGGATCTCGTGGACGACCTGCTCAGCGGTGCGCCGGTTGAGCTGGGCCTGGGCGGTGGGCAGCAGCCGGTGGGCCAGCACGGCCACGGCGAGCGCCTGTACGTCGTCCGGCAGCGCGTACTCCCTGCCGCTCAGGGCGGCGGACGCCTTGGCCGCGCGCAGCAGATGCAGCGTGGCGCGCGGGGAGGCGCCGAGCCTGAGGTCCGGGTGGGTGCGGGTGGCGGCGACGAGCTCCACCGCGTACCGGCGCACCGGCTCGGCGACGTGGACGCCGCGTACCGCCTCGATCAGCTTCACGATCTCGTGCGCGTGCGCCACCGGCTGGAGGTCCTCCAGGGGGGAGACGCCGCCGTGCACGTCCAGCATCTGCAGCTCGGCCTCCGCGCTGGGATAGCCGACCGAGACCCGGGCCATGAAACGGTCGCGCTGGGCCTCCGGCAGCGGGTAGGTCCCCTCCATCTCGACCGGGTTCTGCGTCGCCACCACCATGAACGGGCTGGGCAGCTCGTAGGTCTTGCCGTCGATGGTGACCTGGCGCTCCTCCATGGACTCCAGGAGCGCGGACTGCGTCTTGGGCGACGCGCGGTTGATCTCGTCGCCGATCACCACCTGCGCGAAGATCGCGCCCGGCTTGAACTCGAAGTCGCGGCGCTGCTGGTCCCAGATGGACACACCGGTGATGTCCGACGGCAGCAGGTCCGGCGTGAACTGGATGCGCCGGACCGAGCAGTCGATGGACCGGGCCAGCGTCTTGGCCAGCATTGTCTTGCCGACACCCGGGACGTCCTCGATGAGCAGGTGTCCCTCGGCCAGCAGCACGGTCAGCGAGAGCCGTACGACCTCGGGCTTGCCCTCGATCACGCCTTCCACCGAACCCCGCACGCGCTCCACCACGGCGGTCAGATCAGTGAGGCTCGCTCGATCGTCATAGGTCGTCACCCGGCCCTCCTCGGCCTTTCCCCCACGCCCACGGAAGAGCAGGGGACCCCAAATTTCCCGGGCCGATGCCTTGCCTGCGAAACCGGCCCACCCCGAATCACGGATGCCACGCGGAAAAGCGCGGGACACCACTCCCGCATTCTTCCTGCCGTTACCGATTCGTGTCACTCGCCTGTGGACAACTGGCGGCGATATGTCGGATCTTACGACCTTTGCGGACGTGGCGGAGGCTCGGGAGCGGCCCGCCCTCGGGACGGGCCGCGCGGGCCGGGCAGGTCAGGCGGGGTCGATCTCGCGCAGCAGACCGGTCTTCACGTCGAAGACGAAGCCCCGCACGTCGTCGGTGTGCAGCAGGAAGGGAGAGGTGCGCACCCGCTGCATCGACTGCCGCACGTCCTGGTCGACGTCCCGGAAGGCCTCCACGGCCCAGGCCGGGCGCTGGCCGACCTCCATCTCCAGGTCGTGCCGGAACTCCTCGGTGAGGGACTCCAGGCCACAGCCGGAGTGGTGGATGAGCACCACACTGCGGGTGCCGAGCGCCCGCTGGCTGATGGTCAGCGAGCGGATCACGTCGTCGGTGACGACGCCGCCCGCGTTGCGGATGGTGTGACAGTCGCCGAGCTGCAGGCCCAACGCCGCGTGCAGGTCCAGCCGGGCGTCCATGCAGGCCACGACGGCGACCTGCAGGACGGGACGGGCGTCCATGCCGGGGTCGTCGAAGGCGTCGGCGTACTGCCGGTTGGCCTCGACCAGACGGTCGGTGACCGTGCCCCGGCCGGTGGCCGCGCCCGAAGAGCCTGCGGGTACCGATGCAGAAGTCGTCATACCCATGACGGTACTGGTCACGTGGGCGGCGGACCCGCTGTGAGAGGGGACAAAGAACGTCATCGGAGCGTGATGTGACGTACCCCACAAGGGGGGTGTGAGCCCGCACTTACGGGTGACTTTCCGTGCCGGACGGCTTGACCCGCCCCGTGGACCACGACGCGCAGGCCGGTTGATTGACCGGGCGACACCGTGGACTAAAGTGACGCGAAGCGGGAGGCGAGACCCCCCCGTTGGACTGATGTCCCCGCAAGACACCGGCCGCGTGCCGCCGGACACTCCCCACGTGCGCGGTGCGTACGTACGGCTCGGCCTCCTCCCGCTTCCGGTCGGCTGACGCCCTCGGCGCCGGCAGGCCGCCCCTTCACCGGGGGAGGGGTGGGGACCCGGCGGTGCGTCACGGCCGCGCCGGACCTGAGAGGGCCCCTTGAGCCAGAGTCGACACGTCCCGGTGATGCTCCAGCGGTGCCTGGGCCTGCTGGCACCCGCCCTGGAGCGGCCGGGAGCGGTCGTCGTCGACTGCACCCTCGGCCTCGGCGGGCACAGCGAGGCCCTGCTCGAGCGGTTCCCCGAGGCGCGGCTCGTCGCCCTGGACCGGGACAAGGAGGCCCTGCGCCTGTCCGGCGAGCGGCTCGCCCCCTTCGGTGAGCGGGCCACCCTGGCGCACGCCGTCTACGACGAACTGCCCGACGTCCTCGCCCGGCTCGGGATCCCCCGGGTGCAGGGCGTGCTGTTCGACCTCGGCGTCTCCTCCATGCAACTGGACGAGGCCGACCGCGGCTTCGCCTACGCCCAGGACGCCCCGCTGGACATGCGGATGGACCAGACGACCGGCGTCAGCGCCGCAGAGGTCCTCAACACCTACCCGCCCGGCGAGCTCGTGCGCATCCTGCGGGCCTACGGCGAGGAGAAGCAGGCCAAGCGGATCGTGTCCGCCATCGTGCGCGAGCGCCAGAAGGAGCCGTTCACCACCAGCGCACGCCTGGTGGAGCTGATCCGGGACGCGCTCCCGCAGGCCGCCAAGCGCACCGGGGGCAATCCGGCCAAGCGCACCTTCCAGGCCCTGCGCATCGAGGTCAACGGCGAACTCGCCGTCCTGGAGCGCGCGATCCCGGCCGCCGTGAAGGCGCTCGACGTGGGCGGGCGGATCGCGGTGCTGTCGTACCACTCCCTGGAGGACCGGCTGGTCAAGCAGGTGTTCGCGGCGGGCGCCGCCACCAGCGCGCCCCCCGGGCTCCCGGTCGTCCCCGAGCGCTACCAGCCGCGGCTCAAGCTGCTCACGCGCGGTGCCGAACTTCCCACCGAGGAGGAGATCGCCGAGAACCGGCGGGCGGCCCCCGCGCGTCTGCGGGGTGCGCAGCGGATCAGGGAAGACGCCGAGTGAACCGATGACCGGCCGTCTCCCGGCGGGGAGGCCGGGGCCGTGACGGGCCGGGCGTGCGGGTGCGGAAGGCGAACTCAGGGAGCGTGAGTGAGTAGGAAACCCGAACTGACAGGGAGGGCGGCCCGCCTCGCGCAGCTCTTCCCCACGGGGAGCGCCCGGGCGGCCCGCACCCCCTTCGTGGTCCTCGTCGTCGCCCTCCTGGGCGGCGGCCTGATCGGCCTGCTCGTGCTGAATTCGGCACTCAGTGAAGGCGCGTTCAGGCTCGACGACCTCCAGCGGGACACCAAGAACCTCACCGACGAGGAACAGGCGCTCCAGCGGGACATCGACGCCCACTCCGCCCCCGACGCCCTGGAACGCCGCGCCCGCGACCTCGGCATGGTGCCCGGCGGCGACCCCGCCTTCCTCGGCCCCGACGGCAGCGTCAAGGGTGTACCCGGTCCCGCCCCCGCCGGCGGCACCCCCCAGGCCGTCGCCCCCGAGGCGCTGGCCACCGCCACGGTCCCGCCCCCCTCGCCGGCCACGACGCCCGCCCCCACGCCCGCAACGACTCCCGGCAGGTGACGGAAGTGGTCGACGACTTCGGCAGGCAACCGCCGCGCCGCCGCGTGCCCGGCCCCGCCCGGCCCGCCCGTCCCGGCGGCCGGCAGCACCCCGGGCCCGGCGCGCGACCGGCCCGCCGACCGGGTCCGCCCCGGCCCGGCACCCCACGTCCCCTCCGACTGGGCAGCCCGCGCCCCCGGCTGCGCCTGATCGGCCTCGCGCTGACCCTGGTGCTGATCGCCTTCGTCGTACGCCTGTTCCAGGTGCAGGCCGTCGACGCCAGCACGTACGCCGCCAAGGCGGAGCGCAACCGCTATGTCGGCCAGGTGCTGGCCGCCGAGCGGGGGGAGATCACCGACCGCAACGGCGTGGCCCTGGCCACCAGCGAGGACGCCTACGACATCACGGCCGACCCCACGATGTTCGCCCCCGACGAGCTGAAGATCGCCGACGGGCCGGAACAGGCCGCCGCCCTCCTCGCGCCCATCCTCGGCCAGGACCAGGACAAGCTGGTCGGGAAGCTGCGGCCGGAGAACAGGGCCCTGCGCTACGTCAAGCTGGCCGGCCGCCAGACCCCCCAGGTCTGGAAGCAGATCAAGGACCTGAAGTCCGCGCTCGCGAAGAAGGCGGAGACGGACAAGTCCACCGCCAACGTCCTCTCGGGCGTCTTCTCCGTGCCCACCAGCAAGCGGGTGTACCCGAACAACGAACTCGCCGCGGGGATACTGGGCTGGGTCAACGCCGAGGGCAAGGGCGGCGGCGGCATCGAGCTGCGGCTGGACCGGCAGCTCGCCGGCAAGGACGGCAAGATCCGCTACGCCCAGTCCGGCGGGCGGCTCGTCCCGACCGCCGGCTCCACCGAGACGCCGGCGGTGCCCGGGAGCGACGTCGAGCTCACCATCCACCGCGACATCCAGTGGGCCGCGCAGAACGCCATCAGCAGGCAGGTGGAGAAGTCGAGGGCGGACCGCGGCTACGTCATCGTCCAGGACACCCGCACCGGCGAGGTGCTGGCCATGGCCAACGCGCCCGGGTTCGATCCCAACGACCTCTCCGAGGCCGACCCCGCGGCGCTCGGCAACGCGGCCGTCCAGGACGCCTTCGAGCCCGGCTCCACCGCCAAGGTCATGTCGATGGCGGCCGTGCTGGAGGAGAAGGCCGCCGCACCGCGCACGCACGTCGTCGTGCCCAACCGGCTGCACCGCGGCGACCGGCTCTTCAAGGACGACATCGACCACCCGACGTGGTACCTGACGCTCAACGGCGTGCTCGCCAAGTCCAGCAACATCGGCACCATCCTGGCCACCGGCCAGCTCGGCAGGACCCAGGCGCAGGCCAACAAGGTCCTCTACGACTACCTGCGCAAGTTCGGTCTCGGCAGTCACACCGGACTCGGCTTCCCGGGCGAGACCAGGGGCATCCTCGCCCCGCCCGACAAGTGGTCGACCTCGCAGCAGTACACGATCCCTTTCGGCCAGGGCGTCTCCATCAACGCCATGCAGGCCGCCTCCGTCTACTCGACCATCGCCAACGGTGGCGTGCGCGTCGAACCCACCCTGGTGCGCGGCCTCAAGGGACCCGACGGGAGCTTCACACCCGCCGAGAAGCCCGACAGGACACGGGTCGTCAGTGCCGGGACGGCCAAGACGCTCGCCCGGATGCTGGAGTCGGTCGTGGACGACGAGGAGGGCACCGGCACCAAGGCGCGCATCCCGGGCTACCGGGTGGCGGGGAAGACCGGTACGGCCAACCGCGTGGATCCGGCCACCGGCAAGTACCACGGCTACACCTCGTCGTTCGCCGGATTCGCGCCCGCCGACCAGCCCCGCGTCACCGTCTACTGCGCCATCCAGAACGCCACCAAGGGCAACTACTTCGGCGGCCAGATCTGCGGCCCCGTCTACAAGCAGGTCATGGAGTTCGCCCTGAAGACCCTCCAGGTCCCGCCGACCGGAGCCGAACCCGCCCGCATCCCGGTCACCTTCAAGCCCTGACCGGCGCGTCGTCCTCGCCTCAGGCCCGCACACAACCACCCAGGAACCACCTCGTGACAACGATCACTCCCGGCCCCGGGAATCAGAGCAGCTCCGCCCCCTCACTTCGCTCCGGGACGGGTACGCCCGGTACGCTCACCGCCGTGCCACACGCTGATCAGTCCCAAACCACCCAGAAGGGCCAACCCGTGACCTATCCGGGACCGCCCCGGCCGGTGCAGGTCTCCGCCACACCCCTGGCGGAGCTCGCCGTCCATCTGGGTGCCCCCACGCCGGAGCAGACCGCCGAGGTCACGGGCATCACCCACGACTCGCGCGCCGTCCGCCCCGGTGACCTGTACGCCGCCCTCCCGGGGGCCCGCGCGCACGGTGCCGACTTCGTCGCCCAGGCCACCGGCCTCGGCGCGGTCGCCGTGCTGACGGACCCCACGGGCGCCGAGCGCGTCGCCGCGACGGGACTGCCCGCGCTGGTGGTCGACGACCCGCGCGCACACATGGGCGACCTGGCGGCCACGATCTACGGCCGGCCCGGCCGTGATCTGCTCCAGATCGGCATCACCGGCACCTCCGGCAAGACCACCACGGCCTATCTCGTCGAGGGCGGTCTCAAAACCGTCCGCAGCACCGGGCTGATCGGCACCGTCGAGATGCGGATCGGCGACGAGCGCATCAAGTCCGAACGCACCACCCCCGAGGCCACCGACCTCCAGGCCCTGTTCGCCGTCATGCGGGAACGCGGCGTCGACGCGGTCGCCATGGAGGTCTCCAGCCACGCCCTGGTCCTCGGCCGGGTCGACGGCTGCGTCTTCGACATCGCCGTCTTCACCAACCTCAGCCCGGAGCACATGGAGTTCCACTCCGGCATGGAGGACTACTTCCGGGCCAAGGCACAGCTGTTCACGCCGAAACGCAGCAAACTGGGCGTGGTCAACGCCGACGACGAGTACGGTCGCCGCCTCGCCAAGGAGGCGGGCGTCCCGGTCGTCACCTACTCCGCCGAGGGGCACCCCGACGCGGACTGGCGCGCCGAGGACGTGCGGGTCGGTCCGCTCGACTCCACGTTCACCGCGGTCGGCCCCCGGGGCGAGCGCATCACCGCGCGGTCGCCGCTGCCGGGTTCCTTCAACGTGGCCAACACCCTCGCCGCGATCGTCGCCCTGGCCGCCGCCGGGCTCGACCCGCAGGCCGCCGCCGACGGCGTCGCCGCCGTGCCCGGCGTGCCGGGCCGGCTGGAGCGGGTGGACGCCGGGCAGCCGTATCTCGCCGTGGTGGACTACGCCCACAAGACCGACGCCGTCGAATCGGTGCTGCGCGCCCTGCGCCGGGTCACCGAGGGCAAGGTGCACGTCGTGCTCGGCTGCGGCGGCGACCGGGACGAGACCAAGCGCGCCCCCATGGGCGCCGCCGCGGCACGGCTCGCCGACACCGCGGTACTGACCTCCGACAACCCCCGCTCCGAGGACCCGCTCGCGATCCTCGCCACCATGCTCCAGGGCGCGGCCTCCGTGCCCGCCCACGAGCGCGGTGAGGTCCAGGTCTTCGAGGACCGGGCCGCGGCGATCGCCGCCGCCGTCGCCCGGGCGCAGCCTGGCGACACCGTGCTGGTCGCGGGCAAGGGCCACGAGCAGGGGCAGGACATCGCCGGGGTGGTGCGTCCCTTCGACGACCGCCAGGTGCTTCGCGAAGCCATCAAGAAGAACCAGGGATGAACTTGTGATCGCCCTCTCCCTCGCCGAGATCGCAGAAGTCGTCGGCGGGCAGACGCACGACATACCGGATCCGTCCGTCCAGGTCACCGGACCGGTCGTCCGGGACTCCCGGGAGGCGGTTCCGGGCAGCCTCTTCGTCGCCTTCGTGGGCGAGCGCGTGGACGGCCACGACTTCGCGGCCCGGGTCGTCGAGGCGGGCGCGGTCGCCGTGCTCGCCTCCCGGCCCGTGGGGGTCCCCGCGATCGTCGTCGAGGACGTCCAGGCCGCCCTCGGCGCCCTCGCCCGGCACGTCGTGGAGCGCCTCGGCACCACCCTCGTCGCGCTGACCGGGTCCGCCGGCAAGACCAGCACCAAGGACCTGATCGCGCAGGTGTTGCGGCGCAAGGCGCCGACCGTCTTCACCCCGGGCTCGCTCAACAACGAGATCGGGCTGCCGCTGACCGCGCTCACCGCCACCGCGGAGACGAAGTTCCTCGTGCTGGAGATGGGCGCCCGCGGCATCGGGCACATCCGCTACCTCACCGGCCTGACGCCCCCGAGGATCGGCCTGGTCCTCAACGTCGGCTCCGCCCACATCGGCGAGTTCGGCGGGCGCGAGCAGATCGCTCAGGCGAAGGGCGAGTTGGTCGAGGCACTGCCGCCGGCCGAGGAGGGCGGCGCCGCGATCCTCAACGCGGACGACCCCCTGGTGCGGGCCATGGCCTCCCGTACGAAGGCGAAGGTGGTCCTTTTCGGAGAGTCCGACGAAGCGGACGTACGGGCCGAGAACGTGCGACTCACGGACAGCGGACAGCCTTCCTTCAGGCTTCACACACCCTCCGGTGCAAGCGATGTGACCATGCGCCTGTACGGTGAGCACCACGTGTCGAACGCGCTCGCCGCGGCCGCCGTCGCCCACGAGTTGGGCATGTCCGCAGACGAGATCGCCCTCGCGCTCTCCGAGGCGGGCTCCCTCTCCCGCTGGCGGATGGAGGTCACCGAGCGCCCGGACGGCGTGACCGTCGTCAACGACGCCTACAACGCGAACCCCGAATCCATGCGGGCCGCCCTGCGCGCCCTGGCAGCCATGGGCAAGGGGCGTCGTACGTGGGCGGTGCTCGGCAAGATGGCCGAGCTCGGGGACGAGGCGCTCGCCGAGCACGACGCGGTCGGACGGCTCGCCGTCCGGCTCAACGTCAGCAAGCTCGTCGCGGTCGGGGGCAGGGAAGCCGCCTGGCTGCAACTGGGCGCATATAACGAGGGTTCGTGGGGTGAGGAGTCGGTGCACGTGTCCGACGCACAGGCGGCGGTCGACCTGTTGCGCAGCGAATTGCGCCCGGGTGACGTCGTACTCGTGAAGGCGTCCCGTTCGGTCGGGCTCGAGAGCGTGGCGCAGGCGCTGCTCGAGACCGGTGCCGAGGGTGAGGTCGCCGCCCGATGATGAAGCAGATCCTGTTCGCAGGAGTCATTGGCCTCTTCCTGACGCTGATCGGCACCCCGCTGCTGATCAAACTGCTGGCCCGCAAGGGGTATGGCCAGTACATCCGCGACGACGGCCCGCGCGAGCACGCCAGCAAGCGCGGTACGCCCACCATGGGCGGCATCGCCTTCATCCTGGCGACGGTCGCCGCCTACTTCCTGTCCAAGGTGATCACCGGTTACGCCCCGACCTACTCGGGTCTGCTGGTGCTCGGCCTCATGGTCGGCATGGGCATGGTCGGCTTCCTGGACGACTACATCAAGATCGTCAAGCGGCGTTCGCTGGGTCTGCGGGCCAAGGCGAAGATGGCCGGCCAGCTGATCGTCGGCATCGCCTTCGCGGTGCTCTCGCTCCAGTTCGCCGACGCCCGCGGACAGACCCCGGCGTCCACGAAGCTGTCGTTCATCACCGACTTCGGCTGGACCATCGGCCCGGTGCTGTTCGTCGTGTGGGCGCTGTTCATGATCCTCGCCATGTCGAACGGCGTGAACCTGACCGACGGTCTGGACGGCCTCGCCACCGGCGCCTCCGTCCTCGTCTTCGGCGCCTACACCTTCATCGGCGTCTGGCAGTTCCAGGAGTCCTGCGCCAACGGCGAGACGCTGACCAACCCCAACGCCTGTTACGAGGTGCGCGACCCGCTCGACCTCGCCGTCGTGGCCTCCGCGCTGATGGGTGCCTGTCTGGGCTTCCTGTGGTGGAACACCTCGCCGGCCAAGATCTTCATGGGCGACACCGGTTCGCTGGCGCTCGGCGGTGTGCTCGCGGGTCTGGCGATCTGCTCCCGCACCGAGCTGCTGCTCGCCATCCTGGGCGGTCTGTTCGTCCTCATCACCATGTCGGTGGTCATCCAGGTCGGCTCCTTCCGGCTCACCGGCAAGCGGGTCTTCCGGATGGCGCCACTCCAGCACCACTTCGAACTCAAGGGCTGGTCCGAAGTCCTTGTGGTGGTCCGCTTCTGGATCATCCAGGGTATCTGTGTGATTGTCGGACTTGGCCTCTTCTACGCGGGATGGGCAGCGGAAAAGTGACCTCCTCGGTGCCTGACGCCTTCCAGGGCAAGCACATCACGGTCGCCGGGCTCGGCGTCTCCGGCGTCCCGGCGGCCAAGGTGCTGCACGGCCTCGGCGCGCGCGTCACGGTCGTCAACGACGGCGACGACGAGCGTGCCCGGGCCCAGGCGGCCGAGCTCGAGCAGCTCGGCGTCACCGTCCGCCTCGGCGACGGCGACACCCTGCCCGAGGGCACCGAGCTGATCGTCACCGCCCCCGGCTGGAAGCCGGACAAACTCCTCTTCACGGCCGCAGCCGAGGCCGGCGTCCCGGTCTGGGGCGACGTCGAACTCGCCTGGCGGCTCAGGGGACCGGACGCCGCCCCCTGGCTCGCGGTCACCGGGACCAACGGCAAGACCACCACCGTCCAGATGCTCGCCTCCATCCTGAAGGCGGCGGGCCTGCGCACGGCCGCCGTCGGCAACATCGGCGTCTCCCTGCTGGACGCGGTGCTCGGCGAGGAGCGGTACGACGTCCTGGCCGTGGAGCTGTCCAGCTACCAGCTCCACTGGGCGCCCTCCCTGCGCGCCCACTCCGCCGCCGTGCTGAACCTCGCCCCCGACCACCTCGACTGGCACGGCTCCATGGAGGCGTACGCCGCCGACAAGGGCCGCGTCTACGAGGGCAATCGGGTCGCCTGCGTCTACAACGTCGCCGACAAGGCCACCGAGGACCTCGTCCGCGAGGCCGACGTCGAGGAGGGCTGCCGCGCCGTCGGCTTCACCCTCGGCATCCCCGGCCCCTCCCAACTCGGCGTCGTGGACGACCTCCTGGTCGACCGCGCCTTCGTGGAGAACCGGCAGAAGAACGCCCAGGAGCTCGCCCGGGTGTCCGACGTCAGCCCGCCGGCCCCGCACAACATCGCCAACGCCCTGGCCGCGGCGGCCCTGGCCCGCGCCTTCGGCGTGCCCGCGACCGCCGTACGGGACGGCCTGCGGGCCTTCACCCCCGACGCCCACCGCATCGCGCACGTCGCCGACGTGGACGGGGTGGCGTACGTCGACGACTCCAAGGCCACCAACACCCACGCCGCCGAGGCCTCGTTGGCGGCGTACGAATCGATCGTCTGGATCGCCGGCGGGCTCGCCAAGGGCGCCACCTTCGACGAACTGGTCGCCAGGTCGGCCAAGCGGCTCCGTGGGGCCGTGCTGATCGGCGCGGACCGCGCGCTGATCCGTGAAGCGCTCGCGCGACACGCCCCGGAGGTACCGGTCGTCGACCTCGAGCGGACCGACACTGGGGCGATGCTCCAGGCCGTACAGGAGGCGCGACGGCTCGCCCGGCCCGGCGACACGGTGCTGCTGGCCCCGGCCTGCGCCTCGATGGACATGTTCGCCAACTACAACAGGCGCGGTGACGCCTTCGCGCAGGCGGTGCGTGAGCTCGGCGCCTGACCCGGCCGCCTGCGCCGGGCGATCTCGGGAGGGACGCGTGGGACCGTCTAGGGCCTGTCCGGTGCACAGCGGAGGCCGTGATGCCCAGTAGCCGTACCGGCCGACCGCCCGTGCGGCGGGCCCCCCGCGGGCCCGCGGCGGCCCGGCCCGCGCGCGAGAGCCCCGTCCTGAGCCTGTACGGCCGGGTGCGCAGGGCCTGGGACCGGCCGCTGACCGCCTACTACCTGATCCTCGGCGGCAGCCTGCTGATCACCGTGCTGGGCCTGGTGATGGTCTACTCGGCCTCGCAGATCACCGCGCTCCAGATGTCGCTGCCGGGCTCGTACTTCTTCCGCAAGCAGCTCCTGGCCGCCGTGATCGGTGCCGGACTGCTGCTGGCCGCCTCCCGGGTGCCGGTGAAGCTGCACCGCGCGCTGGCCTACCCGATCCTCGCGGGCGCCGTCTTCCTGATGGCCCTGGTGCAGGTCCCGGGGATAGGAGTCGCGGTCAACGGCAACCAGAACTGGATCTCCCTCGGCGGCTCCTTCCAGATCCAGCCCAGTGAGTTCGGCAAGCTCGCGCTGGTGCTGTGGGGAGCCGACCTGCTGGCCCGCAAGCAGGACAAGCGGCTGCTGACCCAGTGGAAGCACATGCTGGTGCCGCTGGTTCCGGCCGCCTTCCTGCTGCTCGGGCTGATCATGCTCGGCGGCGACATGGGCACGGCGATCATCCTCACGGCGATCCTGTTCGGTCTGCTGTGGCTGGCCGGGGCACCCACCCGGCTGTTCGTCGGCGTGCTCTCGGTCGCCGCGCTGCTCGGCCTGATCCTCATCCGGACCAGCCCCAACCGCATGGCCCGGCTCGCCTGCCTCGGCGCCACCGAGCCCCAGTCGGGCCCCGTGGACTGCTGGCAGGCCGTGCACGGGATCTACGCCCTCGCCTCCGGCGGGATCTTTGGCTCCGGCCTCGGTGCGAGTGTGGAGAAATGGGGGCAACTGCCCGAAGCCCACACCGACTTCATCTTCGCCGTCACCGGTGAGGAACTGGGCCTGGCGGGGACGCTGTCGGTGCTCGCCCTCTTCGCGGCTCTAGGCTATGCGGGTATCCGCGTGGCCGGACGCACGGAGGACCCCTTCGTGAGGTATGCCGCGGGAGGCGTGACCACCTGGATCACGGCGCAGGCCGTGATCAACATCGGTGCGGTGCTCGGTCTGCTGCCGATCGCCGGTGTCCCGCTCCCGCTGTTCTCCTACGGGGGTTCCGCCCTGCTGCCGACCATGTTCGCCATCGGGTTGCTGATCGCGTTCGCGCGTGAGGATCCCGCTGCGCGGGCGGCGCTTGCGATGCGGCAACCCCGCTTTGGTAGAAAGCGGGCCGGGGGTTCTCAGCGGCCCCGGAGATGGAACACGATGCGACGGCGCGCCTCGGTGGCGCGTCCGTCCGGAGAGCGGTGAATTTCGGTGCATGTCGTACTCGCCGGCGGAGGAACCGCGGGCCACATCGAGCCCGCGCTCGCCCTCGCGGACGCCCTGCGCAGGCAGGATCCGACCGTGGGCATCACGGCCCTGGGCACGGAGCGCGGCCTCGAGACGCGTCTGGTACCCGAGCGCGGGTACGAACTCGCGCTGATTCCCGCCGTACCGCTGCCACGCAAGCCCACCCCCGAGCTGATCACCGTTCCGGGCCGGCTGCGCGGCACCATCAAGGCGACCGAGCAGATCCTGGAGCGCACCAAGGCGGACGCCGTGGTCGGCTTCGGCGGCTATGTGGCCCTGCCCGGCTATCTGGCGGCCAAACGGCTCGGGGTGCCGATCGTCATCCACGAGGCCAACGCCCGTCCGGGCCTCGCGAACAAGATCGGCTCGCGCTACGCCTCGCAGGTCGCCGTCTCCACGCCCGACAGCAAGCTGCGCAACGCGCGCTACATCGGCATCCCGCTGCGCCGCTCCATCGCCACCCTCGACCGGGCCGCGATGCGCCCCCAGGCCCGCGCGGCGTTCGGGCTCGACCCCAACCTGCCGACGCTGCTCGTCTCCGGCGGCTCCCAGGGCGCCCGCCGGCTGAACGAGGTCGTCCAGCAGGTCGCGCCGTGGCTCCAGCAGGCCGGCATCCAGATCCTGCACGCGGTCGGCCCGAAGAACGAACTGCCGCAGGTGCAGCAGATGCCGGGGATGCCCCCGTACATCCCGGTAAGTTACCTGGACCGGATGGACCTCGCGTACGCCGCGGCCGACATGATGCTCTGCCGCGCGGGCGCGATGACCGTCGCCGAACTCTCCGCCGTCGGCTTGCCCGCCGCCTACGTCCCGCTGCCCATCGGCAACGGCGAGCAGCGGCTCAACGCCCAGCCGGTGGTCAAGGCAGGCGGCGGACTGCTGGTCGACGACGCGGAACTCACGCCGCAGTGGGTGCAGCAGCACGTGCTGCCCGTGCTCGCCGATCCGCACCGGCTGTACGACATGTCCCGCGCCGCCGCCGAGTTCGGCCGCCGGGACGCCGACGAGCTGCTCGTCGGCATGGTGTACGAGGCGATCGCCGCCCGTGCACACCGCTAGACGCGTATGACGGAGGGCAGGAAGCGTGGCCGGATCGACGACCGCCGAGCGCGGTGAACGCCGACGGGAGTCGTCCGGACCGCCCGTACGGCGGTTCCGCCGCCGGCACCTGCGTCTGGTCGTCGTCCTGGCCGTCGCCACGGTCTTCCTCGGCAGCGGCACGTACTGGCTGCTGTACGGCTCGGACCTGGTGCGGGTGGAGCGCGTGTCGGTCTCCGGCACCCGGATCCTGACGCCCGGGCAGGTCCGCGAGGCAGCCGACGTCCCGCTCGGGGAGCCGTTGGTCTCCGTGGACACCGATGCGATCGCGTCACGGCTCCGCCGGGAATTGCCCCGAATTGACACCGTTGATGTGGTGCGTTCCTGGCCGCACGGAATCGGCCTGAAAGTCACGGAACGCACTCCGGTTCTTCTGGTGAAAAAGGGCGGAAAGTTCATCGAGGTGGACGACGAAGGTGTCCGATTCGCCACGGTTTCCCGGGCTCCCAAAGATGTCCCGACCCTGAAATTGGCCGTCTCCAGGACCGGCTCGGCCGCGGCGAGCCTGCGCCGCTTCGGCGAGGACCGGCTGACCCGGGAGGCGGTGCGGGTCGCCCGTGCCGTGCCCTCCTCCGTCGCGCGCGCGACGCGCAGCGTCAAGGTCCGTTCCTACGACGACATCTCGCTGGAGTTGGACGACGGCCGCAAGGTGGAGTGGGGAAGCGGGGAGAAGGGCGCGGCGAAGGCCCGGGCGCTCACCGCCGTGATGAAAGCGGCGCCCCGTGCGCGGCACTTCGACGTAAGTGTTCCCACCGCGCCCGCGTCATCAGGGAGTTGACGCACATCAGCGCAGGCCAGCACCCTGGTTGGGCACCGCTACGGCTGATCACATAGGGTGAAAAGAAAAACGGGAGGTTCGGCGTGTTCGTTGAACGTGCGCCACTTGTCGACTTAGTGTCCTGTTCAGAAGACTCCAGGGAACAGACACACTGGTAACCCTAAAGTTCAACGTTAGGGTTCGGGTCGGCACTACGGACCGTCCCCATCGGCATCAGTCGTCGGATCGCGAGGCGCAGCTGCGTCCCGGTGATTCGGCGACACGTAACTCGAGGCGAGAGGCCTTCGACGTGGCAGCACCGCAGAACTACCTCGCAGTCATCAAAGTCATCGGTGTCGGCGGCGGTGGTGTCAATGCCATCAACCGGATGATCGAGGTCGGTCTCAAGGGCGTCGAGTTCATCGCCATCAACACCGACGCGCAAGCTCTGTTGATGAGCGACGCCGACGTCAAGCTCGACGTCGGCCGTGAACTCACCCGCGGACTCGGCGCCGGAGCCAACCCGGCCGTCGGCCGCAAGGCCGCCGAGGACCACCGCGAGGAGATCGAGGAGGTCCTCAAGGGGGCCGACATGGTCTTCGTGACGGCCGGTGAAGGCGGCGGCACCGGCACCGGCGGGGCACCCGTCGTGGCCAACATCGCACGCTCGCTCGGCGCCCTCACCATCGGTGTGGTCACGCGCCCGTTCACCTTCGAGGGACGGCGCCGCGCGAACCAGGCCGAGGACGGCATCGCCGAGCTCCGCGAAGAGGTCGACACCCTCATCGTCATCCCGAACGACCGGCTGCTGTCCATCTCGGACCGCCAGGTCTCCGTCCTCGACGCCTTCAAGTCGGCGGACCAGGTCCTGCTCTCCGGCGTTCAGGGCATCACCGACCTCATCACCACGCCCGGTCTGATCAACCTCGACTTCGCCGACGTCAAGTCGGTCATGTCCGAGGCGGGTTCGGCCCTCATGGGCATCGGCTCGGCCCGCGGCGACGACCGCGCGGTGGCCGCCGCCGAGATGGCGATCTCCTCCCCGCTGCTCGAGGCGTCCATCGACGGCGCGCGCGGTGTGCTGCTGTCCATCTCCGGCGGCTCCGACCTCGGCCTGTTCGAGATCAACGAGGCCGCCCAGCTGGTCAGCGAGGCGGCCCACCCCGAGGCCAACATCATCTTCGGCGCGGTGATCGACGACGCCCTCGGCGACGAGGTGCGGGTCACCGTGATCGCGGCCGGCTTCGACGGCGGTCAGCCGCCGGCCAAGCGGGACAACGTCCTCGGCTCCTCCTCGGTCAAGCGCGAGGAGCCCGCCCCCGCCCGGCAGCCGGAGGCCCGTCCGTCCTTCGGCTCGCTCGGCAGCGTCACGCCGAAGGAGGACCCGGAGCCGGTGGCCCCGGAGCCGGTGCACGACATCCCGGTCGCCCAGCCCCCGGTGCCGCCGTCGCGGACCTACTCGGACAGTGCAGCCGAGGAACTGGACGTACCGGACTTCCTGAAGTGATAGGACAGCGCGAGAGCGTGAGCGGCGCGCACTTCGCCTTCACCGACCGGTGGGGCGGGGTGAGCGCCGCTCCGTATGAGGAGCTCAATCTCGGGGGAGCGGTCGGCGACGACCCCGAGGCCGTGCGCACCAACCGTGAACTGGCCGCCAAGTCCCTCGGCCTGGATCCGTCCCGCGTGGTCTGGATGAACCAGGTGCACGGGGCCGGCGCGGTCGTCGTCGACGAGCCGTGGGGCGAGCGCCCGGTCCCCGAGACCGACGCGATCGTCACCGCGCGGCGGGGGCTCGCCCTCGCCGTGCTCACCGCCGACTGCGTGCCGGTGCTGCTCGCCGATCCGGTCGCCGGTGTCGTCGCCGCGGCCCATGCCGGCCGGCCCGGACTGGTGGCGGGGGTGGTCCCCGCCGCCGTACGGGCCATGACCGAACTCGGTGCCGACCTGGCCCGGATCGTCGCCCGTACCGGACCCGCCGTCTGCGGCCGGTGCTACGAAGTGCCGGAGCCGATGCGGGCCGAGGTGGCCGCGGTCGAGCCGGCGGCGTACGCCGAGACCGGCTGGGGCACACCGGCGGTCGACGTGAGCGCCGGGGTGCACGCGCAGCTCGAACGGCTCGGGGTGCGCGACCGGGAGCACGCACCGGTGTGCACGCTGGAATCGGGCGACCACTTCTCGTACCGTCGCGACCGTGCCACCGGCCGGCTCGCGGGCTATGTCTGGCTGGACTGATGGGGAATGACGGAGCGTAAGGACGAACTCGCCACGAACCTGGCGAGAGTGGAGGAACGGATCGCCGTCGCGTGCGAGGCCGCCGGACGTACGCGCGACGAGGTCACCCTCATCGTGGTCACCAAGACCTTCCCCGCGAGCGACGTGCGGATCCTGGCGGAACTCGGTGTGCGTCATGTGGCCGAGAACCGCGACCAGGACGCCGCTCCCAAGGCCGCTCAGTGCTCGGACCTGCCCCTGACGTGGCACTTCGTCGGTCAGCTCCAGACCAACAAGGTCCGCTCCGTGGTCGGGTACGCGGGCATCGTGCAGTCGGTCGACCGGGCGCGGCTGGTCACGGTGCTCTCCCGGGAGGCCGTGCGGGCGGGGCGCGAGCTGGGCTGCCTGATCCAGGTCGCGCTGGACGCCGGCGAGAGCGCCCGTGGGGAGCGCGGAGGCGTCGCGCCCGGTGGTGTCGCGGAGTTGGCCGACCTCGTCGCGGGGTCCGAGGGGCTGCGGCTGGACGGGCTGATGACGGTCGCGCCGCTCACCGGCGAGTACGCGGGACGTCAACGGGCGGCCTTCGAGCGGTTGGTGGATTTGTCGACCGACCTGCGCCGGAGTCATCCTGCTGCAAACATGGTCTCCGCAGGAATGAGCGCGGACCTCGAACAGGCCGTGGCGGCCGGAGCGACACATGTGCGCGTCGGCAGCGCGGTACTCGGAGTCCGCGCCGGGCTCGGGTAACGTCGCCAGGAAGTCGGACCACAGCAGAAAATATGGTCATTGCCGCCGAACAGCGGACATAAGGACCTCGTGGATCGCGGGCACTTGGCGGTCGTCAGCCGATCCACCACAGAGCGGAGGACTCAGAGCATGGCCGGCGCGATGCGCAAGATGGCGGTCTACCTCGGCCTCGTGGAGGACGATGGGTACGACGGCCGCGGATTCGACCCAGACGACGACTTCGAGCCCGAACTCGACCCGGAGCCGGAACGGGACCACAGGCGGCACGAGCTGTCGCACCAGTCACACGGCTCACATCAGTCCCAAAGGGACGAAGAGGTGCGAGTCGTACAGCCGCCCGCGCCGCGCGAGCCGGTCGCCCGGGCTGCTTCGCTCCCCGCGGAATCGGCACGCCCGGCGCGTATCGCGCCCGTGGCATCCATCACACAAGAACGCGCAAGCCTGGAGAAGAACGCACCGGTGATCATGCCCAAGGTCGTGTCGGAACGAGAGCCTTACCGGATCACCACGCTTCACCCGCGGACCTACAACGAGGCCCGTACCATCGGGGAACACTTCCGTGAGGGTACGCCGGTGATCATGAATCTGACTGAGATGGACGACACAGACGCGAAGCGACTTGTCGACTTTGCGGCCGGTTTGGTGTTTGGTCTTCACGGCAGCATCGAGCGGGTGACGCAGAAGGTGTTCCTGTTGTCGCCTGCTAACGTCGATGTCACGGCGGAGGACAAGGCCCGCATCGCAGAGGGCGGGTTCTTCAACCAGAGCTGAGACGCAGGACCGGACAGAAGCAGGGCACAGGGGAGAGGGAACGACAGACCATGAGCGTGTTCGCGCAGGTGATCTACATCGCGCTGATGGTGTTCCTCATCGTGCTCATCTTCCGTCTGGTCATGGACTACGTCTTTCAGTTCGCCCGCTCGTGGCAACCCGGCAAGGCGATGGTGGTCGTCCTGGAGGCCACCTACACTGTCACCGATCCACCGCTGAAGCTTCTGCGGCGGTTCATCCCGCCGCTGCGTCTCGGGGGCGTGGCGCTCGACCTGTCCTTCTTCGTACTGATGATCATCGTCTACATCCTGATCTCGATCGTGGGCAATCTCGCGAGGTGACTGTGGACGATACGGTCTTGCCGACTGCCGATGACTACGTTGAGGTGAAGAGATGCCGTTGACCCCCGAGGACGTGCGGAACAAGCAGTTCACGACCGTCCGCCTCCGAGAAGGCTATGACGAGGACGAGGTCGATGCCTTCCTCGACGAGGTCGAAGCCGAACTGACGCGCCTGCTCCGCGAGAACGAGGACCTGCGCGCCAAGCTGGCCGCGGCCACGCGCGCCGCTGCCCAGAACCAGCAGAACATGCGCAAGCCCCCGGAGCAGCAGGACCAGCAGGGCCCGCCGCAGGGCATGCCGCCGCAGGGCATGCCGCAGCAGGGCATGCGAGGTCCCGGCGCTCCGGTGCCCGCCGGGATATCGGGCCCGCCGCAGCAGCAGATGGGTGGCCCCATGGGTGGCCCGCCCCAGCTGCCGAGCGGTGCTCCTCAGCTGCCCGCCGGCCCCGGCGGTCAGGGCGGCCCGCAGGGTCCCGGCCCGATGGGTCCCGGCCCGATGGGTCAGGGTCCCGGGCCGATGGGCCAGGGTGGCCCGATGCAGGGGCAGATGGGCCCTGGTGGCCCGATGGGCGGCCCCATGGGCGGTCCCGGCATGCCCGGCCAGGCCCCTGGTGGCGACAGCGCCGCGCGCGTTCTGTCGCTGGCCCAGCAGACCGCCGACCAGGCGATCGCGGAGGCCCGTTCCGAGGCCAACAAGATCGTGGGCGAGGCGCGTTCGCGTGCCGAGGGCCTGGAGCGGGACGCCCGCGCCAAGGCCGACGCCCTGGAGCGGGACGCGCAGGAGAAGCACCGCGTCGCGATGGGCTCGCTGGAGTCCGCCCGCGCCACGCTGGAGCGCAAGGTCGAGGACCTGCGCGGCTTCGAGCGCGAGTACCGCACGCGTCTGAAGTCGTACCTGGAGTCGCAGCTCCGTCAGCTGGAGACCCAGGCCGACGACTCGCTCGCCCCGCCGCGCCAGCCCGCGAGTGCTCCGTCGCTCCCGCCGTCCCCGGCGCCCTCGATGGCTCCGGCCGGTGCCGGTGCGCCGTCCTACGGCGGCAACCAGACGATGGGCGGCGGCCCCGGCCAGTCCGGGCCGTCCTACGGCGGCCAGCAGCAGATGTCGCCGGCGATGACCCAGCCCATGGCGCCGGTGCGTCCGCAGGGTCCGTCGCCGATGGGGCAGGCTCCCTCGCCGATGCGTGGGTTCCTCATCGACGAGGACGACAACTGACGGCCGTGTGGCCATGAGTACGGCGTAGCCGTCGGCAGCGTTCAGGGCGGGGCCCGGGTTCACGAACCCGGGCCCCGCCCTTTTGCCGCGCGGCTGTTCGAGGTGGGGTGATGTGTCCTTGGGACACAACGCCGAAGGCCCGGGTCCACCAAGATTTTTCCGGTGGCCCCGGGCCTGTGACAGGCGTCTCCGCGCCCCTGCGGGGGTTACGCCTTGCGCAGCCGGAACGTCAGCGAGAGGCCCTCGTCCGTGAACGCGGAGCCGTACGTGTCGTCCGCCTCACCCTGAGCGAAGTCGGTCGCCAGGACCTCCTCGGCGATGAGGCCGGCGTGGTCGGCCAGAGCGGCGACCGTCGCCTCGTCCGTCGCCGTCCAACGCAGGGCGATCCGGTCGGCGACGTCCAGCCCGCTGTTCTTGCGGGCCTCCTGGATCAACCGGATCGCGTCGCGAGCGAGGCCCGCGCGGCGCAGCTCCTCGGTGATCTCCAGGTCAAGGGCGACCGTGGCACCGGCGTCGGAGGCCACCGACCAGCCTTCGCGCGGTGTTTCCGTGATGATCACCTCGTCCGGGGCGAGGGTGATCGTCTCGCCGTCCACCTCCACCGAGGCCGTGCCCTCGCGCAGGGCCAGGGACAGGGCGGCGGCGTCCGCGTTCGCGATGGCCTTCGCCACATCCTGGACGCGCTTGCCGAACCGCTTGCCCAGCGCGCGGAAGTTGGCCTTCGCGGTGGTGTCCACCAGGGAGCCGCCCACCTCGGAGAGGGAGGCCAGCGACTCCACGTTCAGCTCCTCGGTGATCTGCGTGTGCAGCTCGAGGTCCAGGGCGTCGAAGCCGGAGGCCGCGATCAGCGCCCGCCTGAGCGGCTGGCGGGTCTTCACGCCCGACTCCGCGCGGGTGGCCCGGCCGAGCTCCACGAGCCGGCGCACCAGCACCATCTGCTTCGACAGCTCCGGGTCGACGGCGTCCAGGTCCGCCTCCGGCCAGGACGCCAGGTGCACCGATTCCGGGGCGCCCGGGGTGACCGGGACGACCAGGTCCTGCCACACCCGCTCGGTGATGAACGGGGTGAGCGGGGCCATCAGCCTGGTGACCGTCTCGACGACCTCGTGCAGGGTGCGCAGCGCGGCCTTGTCGCCCTGCCAGAAGCGGCGCCGGGAACGGCGGACGTACCAGTTGGACAGGTCGTCGACGAACGCGGACAGCAGCTTGCCGGCGCGCTGGGTGTCGTAGCCCTCGAGCGCACGGGTCACCTGGTCGGTGAGCGCGTGCAGTTCGGACAGCAGCCAGCGGTCCAGCAGCGGGCGGTCGGCAGGGGCCGGGTCGGCCTCGGACGGGGCCCACTGGGACGTACGGGCGTACAGGGCCTGGAAGGCGACCGTGTTCCAGTAGGTGAGGAGCGTCTTGCGGACGACCTCCTGGATCGTGCCGTGACCCACGCGGCGTGCCGCCCACGGGGAACCGCCGGCCGCCATGAACCAGCGGACCGCGTCCGCGCCGTGCTGGTCCATCAGCGGGATCGGCTGGAGGATGTTCCCCAGGTGCTTGGACATCTTGCGGCCGTCCTCGGCGAGGATGTGGCCGAGGCACACGACGTTCTCGTACGAGGACTTGTCGAAGACCAGGGTGCCGACCGCCATGAGGGTGTAGAACCACCCACGGGTCTGGTCGATGGCCTCGGAGATGAACTGCGCCGGGTAACGGGACTCGAACAGTTCCTTGTTCTTGTACGGGTAGCCCCACTGCGCGAACGGCATCGAGCCCGAGTCGTACCAGGCGTCGATGACCTCCGGCACGCGCGTGGCCGTCTTCCGGCAGCTGGGGCAGGCGAAGGTCACGTCGTCGATGTACGGGCGGTGCGGATCCAGGTCCGACTGGTCGGTGCCGGTCAGCTCGGTGAGCTCCGCGCGGGAGCCGACGACGGTGAGGTGGTCGTCCTCGCAGCGCCAGATGGGCAGCGGGGTGCCCCAGTAGCGGTTGCGGGACAGCGCCCAGTCGATGTTGTTGTTCAGCCAGTCGCCGAAGCGGCCGTGCTTGACCGTGTCCGGGAACCAGTTGGTGTTCTCGTTCTCCTGGAGGAGACGGTCCTTGATCGCCGTGGTGCGGATGTACCAGGACGGCTGCGCGTAGTAGAGCAGCGCGGTGTGGCAGCGCCAGCAGTGGGGGTAGCTGTGCTCGTACGGGATGTGCGTGAAGAGCAGGCCGCGCTCGTCGAGGTCCGCGGTGAGCTTCTCGTCGGCCTTCTTGAAGAAGACGCCGCCCACGAGGGGGACGTCCTCCTCGAAGGTGCCGTCGGGGCGGACCGGGTTCACCACCGGCAGGCCGTAGGAGCGGCAGACCTTGAGGTCGTCCTCGCCGAAGGCGGGGGACTGGTGGACCAGACCCGTGCCGTCCTCGGTGGTGACGTACTCGGCGTTGACCACGAAGTGGGCCTCGGCGTCGAACGGGACCAGCTCGAAGGGGCGCCGGTAGGTCCAGCGCTCCATCTCGGCGCCCGTGAAGCTCCGGCCGGTGGTCTCCCAGCCCTCGCCGAGCGCCTTGGCGACCAGCGGCTCGGCGACGACCAGCTTCTCCTCGCCGTTCGTCGCGACCACGTAGGTCACCTCGGGGTGCGCGGCGACGGCGGTGTTGGAGACCAGGGTCCACGGGGTGGTCGTCCACACCAGGAGCGCCGCCTCGCCGGCCAGCGGGCCGGAGGTGAGCGGGAAGCGGACGTAGACGGAGGGGTCGACGACCGTCTCGTAACCCTGGGCCAGCTCGTGGTCGGACAGGCCGGTGCCGCAGCGGGGACACCACGGGGCGACGCGGTGGTCCTGGACCAGCAGGCCCTTGTTGAAGATCTCCTTCAGCGACCACCAGACCGACTCGATGTACTCGGGCTCCATGGTCACGTAGGCGTCGTCGAGGTCGACCCAGTAGCCCATCCGGGTCGTCAGCTCGGCGAACGCGTCGGTGTGGCGGAGCACGGACTCCCGGCACCGGGCGTTGAACTCGGCGATGCCGTACGCCTCGATGTCCTTCTTGCCGGAGAAGCCCAGCTCCTTCTCCACGGCCAGCTCCACGGGCAGGCCGTGGCAGTCCCAGCCGGCCTTGCGGGCCACGTGGTAGCCGCGCATGGTGCGGAAGCGGGGGAAGACGTCCTTGAAGACGCGCGCCTCGATGTGGTGGGCGCCCGGCATGCCGTTGGCGGTGGGCGGGCCCTCGTAGAACACCCACTCGGGGCGGCCCTCGGACTGCTCCAGGCTCTTGGCGAAGATCTTCTGCTCGCGCCAGAAGTCGAGCACGGCGTGCTCGAGGGCGGGCAGGTCGACCTGGGCGGGCACCTGGCGGTACGTCGGCGTTGTCATCAGCGCGCTTCCTCCGGCGGACTTGCTGCCTTCCGTCCGGAGGGACGAGAGCCTGTGCTGTACGCCGTGTGCGGCGCGCTCCCGCGGTACCACCCTCCTTGGCCCCCCGCGCGGTGTGCGGCGGTGAGCCCCCTCATTGGGGTCGCGATGCCGGTTCTACTCGCCCGCCTGTCGGCTGCGGCTTTCTTCCGGCGGCTCCGGGGTGATCTTCACGCCGCGCTCGCCCCCGGGCTTCCACCGTCCCCGGGTCGCTCTGGGCTGCGTACGCCGCTACTCGTCCCCATCCACGCTTTTCGCTCCGCCCAGTGTACGGCGCGGTGGGGACCGGGGCCGACCGGTTTACCGGCGGGGAGGCAGGGGGTGGGCGTTGTGTTCCGTATCGCCTTTCATGCCCCGAATGGCCAGGTGTGGGCGCTCGTATCCCGGGAGGTCCGGCCGGGCGGCATACCCGGCGGGTTGCTGGGCACAACGCATGCAGGTTCGCCGCGCGGCGTCCGCGGGGTGGGCGAATCGGGCGGTGTGCCCCGTTGCCGCGGGACTCGAGTCGATTTATCGTCCCAGCACGATTCGCGAGCAAGATCACCACATGTGAAGGGGCCGTGGCCATGGTGGCGAAGAAGACCGCCGTACAGCACTCGGCATCCGGCAGGCCCGGGTCCGCCCGGGCCGGAGGTGGGCACACGGCGGCGCAGACGGTACGGGGGGTTGCTTCCGGATCGGAGACGAAGCGGGCCGACGCTTCGGGGACGGCGGGGACGGCCGGGACGGTTGGTCGGGGTGCCGGGGGGAAGGCGGCGGTGGAGGAGGCCGCTTCCGGCGGGAAGGCCGCGGGGAAGAAGACGTCGGGCGTGAAGAGGGCGGCGGCCGGTGCGGGGGGCCGAAAGACGTCGTCCAAGGCGGCAGCCGGGAAGCCGGCCGCAAAGGACGCGCCGACCGGGACGCCCGACGCCGGAAAGCCCGACACCGAGAAGTCCGTCGGCGAGAAGCTCGGCACCGGGAAGCCGGTCGCCAAGAAGGTGGCGGCCGAGAAGTCGGTGGCGAAGGAGACGGCGGCGATGGAGACGGCGGCCGAGAAGGTGGCCGCGAAGGAGACGGCGGACGAGAAGGTGGCCGCGAAGAAGACAGCGGTCAAGAAGGCGGCAGGTCAGGCGACGGCGGCCCGGAAAGCGGTCGACGCCGGGCAGACCGCCGACGAGCCGGTCACGGGGAAGGCCGCCGGCCGGAAGCGCGCCGGCCCCGAGGCGGCCGCCGCCGAGGTCGTCGACCAGGCCGTCGACAAGGCCGTCGACAAGGCCGGGCGCAAGCCGGGCGCCGGGAAGCAGGCGGCCCCCGGGAAGACGATCGGCGGGAAGAAGGTCACCCGGGGGAGGACCGGTGCTTCGGGCGCCGGCCGGGCCGGTGAGGAAGCCCGCCGGGGTGGCGGTGCGGCGCATGGGCGCGGTCGGGGGACACAGGAGATGGCCGGGCAGGGCACGGCCACTGACGCGGGTGCGGTGGAGGCCGCGACGCAGACGGGAGCGACGACGGTGGGTGCTAAGAAGACTCCTGGCACGGCCACGGCGGCGAAGTCCGCCGTTCCCAAGGCACGGATCGCCGCGGCGGAGCCCGGCGATCTCGCGGTGCGCCCGGGGGAGGAACCGTGGACACCTGAAGAGGTCGAGGAGGCACGGGCCGAGCTGATGTCCGAGGCGGTGCGGCTGCGCGAGGAGATCACCTCGTCCGAGCAGTCGCTGGCCGGCCTGATGCGGGACTCCGGTGACGGCGCCGGCGACGACCAGGCCGACACCGGCACCAAGAACATCACCCGCGAGCACGAGCTGGCGCTCGCCGCCAACGCGCGCGAGATGCTCACGCAGTTCGAGCACGCCCTCCAGCGCCTGGACGCCGGTACCTACGGCCTGTGCGAGAACTGCGGCAACCCCATCGGGAAGGCCCGCATGCAGGCCTTCCCGAGGGCCACGCTCTGTGTCGAGTGCAAGCAGAAGCAGGAGCGCCGGTACTGACCGGCCTCCGTATGCCTCCTGAGCACGTGGGCGGCACGGGGCGTGCCGTACCCTCGTCCTCAGTCAGGTACCTAGGCTGAGGGACTCACGTGGCAGAGGCGGAGCGCATCATCGGTACGCCGGACACCCCGGACGCGGGCCGGGACGGGCGGGAACGGCCCGCGGAGCCCGTGACGGGCGGGCCGGCCGGTGCCCAGGAGGGGGAGGTCCCGGCAGGCGGGTCCGGCGCCGACGGCACCGGGCCGGAGACCGAGCGCCCCCGCGGCAGGCGGCGCATCGCCGTGCTGTTCGGCGTCGCCGTCTTCGCCTACGCCCTCGACCTGATCAGCAAGATGATCGTGGTGGCCAAGCTGGAGCACCACCCGCCGATCGAGATCGTCGGCGACTGGCTGAGGTTCGAGGCGATCCGCAACGCGGGCGCGGCCTTCGGCTTCGGCGAGGCCTTCACGGTGATCTTCACGGTCATCGCGGCGACGGTGATCGTGGTGATCGTCCGGCTCGCGCGCAAGCTGTACAGCCTGCCCTGGGCGATCGCGCTCGGCATGCTGCTCGGCGGCGCCCTCGGCAATCTCACCGACCGGATCTTCCGCTCGCCGGGCGTCTTCGAGGGTGCGGTCGTCGACTTCATCGCCCCCAAGCACTTCGCCGTCTTCAACCTCGCCGACTCGGCGATCGTGTGCGGCGGCATCCTGATCGTGCTGCTGTCCTTCAGAGGACTTGATCCGGACGGCACCGTCCACAAGGACTGAGCGCGCGTTCGGTGCCCTCTCACCCGTCCGGCATACTCGACGGGTGAGCACGATTCCCGAGATCCGTACCCTGCCCGTGCCCGACGGCCTGGAGGGCGAGCGCGTCGACGCCGCCATCTCCCGCATGTTCGGCTTCTCCCGTACCAAGGCGGCCGAGCTCGCCGCCTCGGGGAAGGTCACGGTCGACGGATCGGTGGTCGGCAAGTCGGAGCGGGTCCACGGTGGCGCGTGGCTCGAGGTCGAGATGCCGCAGGCGCCCGCGCCGGTGCAGGTCGTCGCCGAGCCCGTCGAGGGCATGGAGATCGTGCACGACGACGACGACGTCGTGGTCATCGTCAAGCCGGTCGGGGTCGCCGCCCACCCGAGCCCGGGCTGGACCGGCCCCACCGTCATCGGCGGGCTCGCCGCCGCCGGCTACCGCATCTCCACCTCCGGCGCCGCCGAACGCCAGGGCATCGTGCACCGCCTCGACGTCGGCACGTCCGGCCTGATGGTGGTGGCCAAGTCGGAGTACGCGTACACGTCGCTCAAGCGCCAGTTCAAGGAGCGCACGGTCGACAAGCGGTACCACACGCTCGTCCAGGGCCACCCCGACCCGACCAGCGGCACGATCGACGCCCCCATCGGCCGGCACCCGCAGCACGACTACAAGTGGGCGGTCACCGCCGACGGCAAGCCGTCCGTCACGCACTACGACCTCATCGAGGCCTTCCGCGCCGCCTCCCTGCTCGACGTCAAGCTGGAGACCGGCCGCACCCACCAGATCCGCGTCCACATGGCCGCCCACCGGCACCCCTGCGTCGGCGACCTCACGTACGGCGCCGACCCCACGCTCGCCAAGCGGCTGCGGCTGACCCGCCAGTGGCTGCACGCGGTGCGGCTCGGCTTCGAGCACCCCGGGGACGGGCAGTGGGCCGAGTTCTCCTGCGACTACCCCGACGACCTCCAGCAGGCGCTGGACCAGGTCCGGGAGGAGACCTACGCATGACCGGCTCCCACGCCTACGCGGTCCGCGAAGCGCGCGAGCCCGGCGACCGCGAGGCGTGCTTCGCGGTGCGCAAGGAGGTCTTCGTCGCCGAGCAGGGCGTTCCCGAGGACATCGAGTACGACGCCCACGACGCCGGCGCCGTGCACGTGCTCGCGGTCCGGGAGGACGGCGCGGCGCTCGGCACCGGGAGGCTGCTGCACGGCGAGGCCGCCGCGGCGAAGAACGGCGGCGATCCGGCCGTCGGCTCCCTCGGGCGGCTCGCGGTGACGCGTGAGGCCCGGGGGCTCGGTGTCGGGGCTGCACTGGTGCGGGCCATCGAGGAGGCGGCCCTCGCGCGGGGCCTCACGGCCGTCGACCTGCACGCGCAGACCCACGCCCTCGGCTTCTACGAGCGGCTCGGCTACGAGGCGTACGGTCCGGAGTTCCCGGACGCGGGTATGCCGCACCGTGCCATGCGGCGCGTTCTCTGACCAGGGTCCGCGGTGGATTCCGCGGCCCGGCCGGGCGTTTCCCGCGTTGGTTCGGCGTCGTCGGCGGTCTCGTCCGTAGGGTCCTGCCATGACTCGGAATGTTGTGATCAGCGGGGGCGGTACGGGGATCGGGCTGGCGACCGCGCGGGTCTTCGCCGCGGACGGTGACCGGGTGCTGCTGCTCGGCCGGCGGGGGGACGTGCTGGAGCGGGCAGGGGCCGGAGTGCCGGGGGCGCTGGTGTACGCCGCCGACCTGACGGACCCGGAGGCCGTGCGCGGTGTGGCCGGCTTCGTGGGACGGGAGTTCGGCGCCGTGGACGTGCTGGTCCACAGCGCCGGGGGCAACGGGCTGCTCGAGCCGCCCGTCGGCGGGGACGACCCGCTGGACGCCGTCGCCCGCCACTGGACGGTCAACTTCCGGCTCAACCTGCTGACCGCCGTGCTGCTCACCGAGGCCCTCAGGGACCGGCTCGCCGAACCCGGCGGGCGAGTGCTGTTCCTCAGCTCCATCGCCGCCTACCGGGGTTCCGGCCAGGTGGCGTACGCGGCGGCCAAGGCGGGGCTGCATCCGTACGCCCACGACCTCGCCCGGAGGCTGGGGCCGCACGGCATCACCGTCAACGTGGTCGCGCCCGGCTACGTCGAGGACACCGGGTTCTTCGGCGACGGCATCGACGAGGAGCGGCGCGCCCGGCTGATCGCCGAGACCTCCGACCGGCGGGCCGGCACGCCCGGGGACGTCGCCTCGACCCTGCACTGGCTCGCCTCACCGGGCGCCGGACACATCACCTCGCAGATCATCCAGGTCAACGGCGGTGCCGAGCGCGGGCACTGACCGTGGTCCGGTGCCCGCGCCCGAGCGGCGCGCCGCTCAGCGTTCCCTCGGCGCGCTGTGCACCCGGCGGGGGCGCGGCAGGCTGTGGGAGGTGCGGTGGTGGTCGTCGGGGCCCGGGGGCAGGACCGCGTCGGCCGTGTTGACGCGGGGCAGCGCGTAGGGGTGTTCGGCGGCGAGCCAGCGGATCATGCGCTCGCGCACCGTGACCCGGACCGTCCAGATGTCGTCCGCGTCCTTGGCCGTCACCAGGGCCCGCACCTGCATGGTGGTGGGGCTGGTGTCCGTCACGGACAGGTCGCAGGCGCGGCCGTCCCAGGCCGGGCACTCGCGCAGGATGTCGCGGAGCCGTTCGCGCATCGCGTCCAGCGGGGCCGAGTGGTCGAGGTGCCAGAAGACGATGCCGGTCATCTGCGGCGTGCCGCGCGACCAGTTCTCGAACGGCTTGGACGTGAAGTACGACACCGGCATGGTGATCCGGCGCTCGTCCCAGGTGCGCACGGTGAGGAAGGTCAGGGTGATCTCCTCGACCGTGCCCCACTCGCCGTCCACCACGACCGTGTCCCCGATGCGCACCATGTCGCCGAAGGCGATCTGGAGCCCGGCGAACATGTTCCCCAGGGTGGACTGCGCGGCGACACCGGCGACGATGCCGAGGATGCCGGCCGAGGCCAGCAGTGAGGCGCCGGCCGCGCGCATCGCCGGGAAGGTCAGCAGCATCGCGGCCACGGCGACCACGCCGACGATCGCCGAGACCACCCGCCGGATCAGGGTGACCTGGGTCCGCACCCGGCGAACGCGGGCGGGGTCGCGGTGCGAACGGGCGTTGGCGTAGCGCGTGTAGGACATCTCCACGACCGCCGCCGCAATCCGGATCACCAGCCAGGCGGTCGATCCGATCAGCACCAGGGTCAGCGCCCGGCCGATGCCGACCCGGTGGTCCGGGAAGACCTGGGCCTCGACGTAGGACCCTCTGAGCAGGGCGGCGCAGAGCACCAGCTGGTAGGGAACACGGGCACGGCGCAGCAGACCCCACAGCGGGGTCTCGTGGTGCCGTTCGTCGGCCTTGCGCAGCAGCAGATCGGTGGCCCAGCCGAGCAGCAGCGTGAGCACGACCGAGCCGCCGACCACGATCAGCGGGCGGAGCACGTCATCCATGTCTGCGAACCTAACCGGCCACGGGCGGGCATGAACATGTGATTTCCGCACAGTGGGGGGTAGTGCCGCGATCCGGTGCGTTCACACCCGGCTGGCACCATGGGCCCCATGGACATCATGCTCTTTCACTCGACCTACGGTCTCCGGCCCGCGGTGCACCGAGCCGCGGACCGGCTGCGCGCGGCGGGACACGAGGTCCGGGTGCCCGACCTCTTCGAGGGCCGCACGTTCGACACGGTCGAGGAGGGCATGGCGCACAAGGAGGAGATCGGCAAGGACGAGCTGCTGCGGCGGGCCGTGCTCGCCGTCGCCCCCTACTCCGACCGCGGCCTGGTGTACGCCGGGTTCTCCTTCGGCGCCTCCGTCGCCCAGACGCTGGCGCTCGGCGACGACAAGGCGCGCGGTCTGCTGCTCCTGCACGGCACCTCGGACATCGCCGCCACCGCCTCGGCGGACGGGCTGCCGGTGCAGCTGCACGTCGCCGAACCGGACCCGTTCGAGACCGACGACTGGCTCGGCGCCTGGTATCTGCAGATGGGCCGGGCGGGGGCGGACGTCGAGGTGTACCGGTACGCCGGGGCCGGCCACCTCTACACCGACCCCGACCTGCCGGACTACGACGAGGAGGCCGCCGAGGCCACCTGGCGGGTGGCTCTCGGCTTCCTCGACTCGCTCCAGGAGGATCAGCCGGCGGCCCGGTAGGCGGCCCAGTTCTCCTGCATGCGCGTCACCTGGCCGGAGGTGAACTGGTACATGCACGCGTCGTACGTGTAGTCCATGAAGTTGTGGACCGGGTCCACGCCGGGCTTGCTGGCGCAGGTGTCGCGGCCCGTCGGGCACTGGTACGCGGCGCTCTTCTCGGCCGGGGTGTCGCTGACGTAGTCGCCGTTGCCGTTGCAGCCGCCCTGGAAGGTGTGGTACAGGCCCAACCAGTGGCCGACCTCGTGGGTGGCGGTGTCGCCCTCGTCGTAGTTGGTGGCCGAGCCGCCCGGCAGCGAGGCGTCGAGCACGACCACGCCGTCCATCGTCGGGTTGGACCGGTAGGAGCTGGGGAAGGTGGCCCAGCCGAGGAGACCGCCGCCGATGTTCGCGGTGTAGAAGTTGAGCGCGTTCGCGCCGCCCTTGCGCAGGGCGGACTTCATCGCCTTCTCCTCCGCCGACCCGTGGCCGACGGTGTACCAGGCGGCGTTGTCGGTGTAGTCGGTGCCGGCCAGCGTGAACTGGAAGCCCGAGTCGGTGTTTCCGGTGCCCTGGCCGGCGTAGGCCGCGTTCAGGACGTTCATCTGGGCGGTGATGTCGGCGGAGCCGAGCTTGCCGTTCTCGCCGTCGTGGATGACGTGGAAGTACACCGGGATGCTCGTCGTCGTGGCGCCGGCCGTCGTGCTGCGGCCGTTCGCGCGCAGCTTGTCGAGCCGGGCGCGCAGCTCGGCGTCCATGGCCTTGGCGCGGGACTCACTGATCTCGTTCGGCTCGGCGATGTGCTCGCCGCTGCCGGGACGGGCCTCACGGGCCGTGGCGTGGGTGTCCTCGGCGCACTCGACAGCGGTGCCGGTGCCGGCCGCGGCGATGCCGGTGGGCGCGGACAAGGGAGTGAACATCAGGGTTCCGGCCACGACGGCGGTGCCGAGAAGGCGTCTGCGCGACAGGGGAGATATCCGGGCAAGCGCACGCATGCAGGCTCCTAGCGGATGCGGTGGGGAGAGCGGCGCAGGGATCTTTCCTGGCCGCCGCCCGGAGATTACGTGGACATGACCATGTGGCAGGAGCGCTGATCAAGCCCAATCAACGGCCCGTCAAACAGGGGCAATCAGGGAGGTGAAGGAGGCTGAAACCTTCCGCCGTCCGGAGTCTGGGATCTCGACGTAACGGGGTCGGTCATCGGTCGAGTGGTGTGTCCGGATTCGGTTCACGGTGCACACCACCCGCCGGAGCGATGTGATCTCTGCTCAACGGCACGCCCCTCGATCGGGGTTGGCCGAAAACAGCCCCTGGGGGCAGGCCGGCGGGGACTACACCGGGTCGTAGGAGCGCTCGACCTTCTGCGTGCCGGTGCGCGTCCGGTACGAGCGGGCCCACTTGGAGGTGGCGTCGGCCGTACGACCGGACAGGACGTAGTAGTCCATTTGCGCACGCTCGGCGGAGATGTCCAGCACGCCGTAGCCGTGGCGGTCGGTGTCGACCCAGTGCACGTGCCGGTTGGCGGCCCGGATCAGCGGGGAGGCGACCGCCGAAACGGTGCCCTCGGGGACCTTGACGATGTCGTCGAGGTTGTCGGAGGTGACCGACGTGACGACGAACTCCGTGGCGGCGGAGGGGGACAGCGGGTAGGTACCGGCGTTCACCGGCACGTCGTTGGCCCACGCCATGTGGATGTCGCCGGTGAGGAACACCGTGTTGCGGATGGCGTGGGACCGCAGATGGGCGAGGAGTTCACGCCGGTCGTCGGTGTAGCCGTCCCACTGGTCGGTGTTGAGGGCGAGGCCCTCCTGCGGCAGACCCAGGAGCTTGGCCAGCGGCTTGAGCAGATCGGCCGGGAGCGAGCCGACCGCGAACGGGGAGATCATCACCGAGGTGCCGACCAGTCGCCAGGTGGTGTCCGACTGCGCGAGGCCCGCCTTGAGCCAGTCGAGCTGGGCGCGGCCGGTGAGGGTACGGTCCGGGTCGTCGGCGTCGCCGTCGCCGACGGAGACCTGCTGGGAGCGGAAGGAGCGCAGGTCCAGCAGCGAGAGGTCGGCGAGCCTGCCGAAGCGCAGCCGGCGGTAGGTGGTGCCGGCGAGCGCGGGGCGCACCGGCATCCACTCGAAGTACGCCTGCTTGGCGGCGGCCTGGCGGGCGGCCCAGGTGCCCTCGGCGCCCTCGGTGTGGTTCTCGGCGCCGCCCGACCAGGCGTCGTTGGCGAGCTCGTGGTCGTCCCAGATCGCCACGACCGGGGCCTTGTGGTGCAGGGCCTGGAGGTCCGGGTCGGTCTTGTACGCGCCGTGCCGGACCCGGTAGTCGGCGAGGGTGACGATCTCGTGGGCGGGCGCGTGCGGGCGGACCACCGTGCCACGGGTGCCGTACTCGCCGGTGCCGTACTCGTAGATGTAGTCGCCCAGATGCAGCCAGGCGTCCAGATCACCCCGCGACGCGAGGTGGCGGTACGCCGCGAAGTGGCCGGCCTCCCAGTTGGAACAGGAGACCACGCCGAAGCGCAGCCCGGTCACCGCGGCGTCGGCGGCGGGGGCCGTGCGGGTGCGGGCGACGGGGGAGTCGGTGCCCCCGGAGGAGAAGCGGAACCAGTAGTCGGTGGCCGGTTCCAGGCCGCGGATGTCCGCCTTGACGGTGTGGTCGGAGGCGGCGGTGGCGAGGGTGGTGCCCCTCGCCACGACGTCGGTGAACGCCCTGTCCCGGGCCACGGTCCAGCTCACCTCGGTGTCCGGGCCGATCCCGGAGCCGGGTATCGCCTCCGGCGTGGGGGTCACCCGGGTCCACAGCAGGATCCCGTCCGGCAGGGGGTCGCCGGAGGCCACGCCGTGCAGGAAGGCGGGGGCCTGCGCAGCCGCCCGGGCCGGCAGGGAGGCGGCGAGCGGGCCGGCCAGCACCGCGGTGGCGGCGGCCGCCGCCTTCACCACCGTACGGCGGCGAGGGGCAAGGGAGTTGGCGTCCGCGGTGGCGGAGGCGCCGCTTCGTGAAGATCTGTCTCGACTGGTCACGGCCGATCAGATTACTGACCGGTACGCACGAGAGCGGGCGAACTCGCCAAAGTTCGCCCGCTCTTCAGGCCGCGGTCAGCCGACCGGGAGTCAGCCCTTGAGGGCCGTGTCGATCGCCGCCTTGAACTGCTCGGCGTCCATGGGGGCGCTCTGGCCGTCGGGTCCGGTGACCTTCTTGCCGTCCATGATCAGGGTCGGGGTGCCGTTGACGCCGTCCTTGTTGGTGTCGAACGTCTTCGACATCGCGAGGGCCCAGGCGTCGTACGTGCCCTTCTTCACGGCGTCCTGGAAGGTCTTGTTGCCCTTCAGTTCGGGCACCGTGTTCGCGATGTCGATGATGTAGGCGTCGTCCTTGAACTTGTCGTCGGACTCCTTCGGGTGCCACTTCGACGAGTACATCGCCGTCTTGAAGTGGAGGAAGGCCTCGGGGCTCACGTTCAGCGCGGCGCCCAGCGCGCTCGTCGCGTTCTTGGAGCCCTCTCCGTTGGAGCCGACTTTGCCGTCGCCGAGGGAGTCGCCGTCGAGGAAGGTGCCGCCGACGAACTGGACCTTGTACTTGCCGGCCTCCAGGTCCTTGTCCAGAGTCTCGCTGGTGTTCTGCTCGAACGTCGCACAGACCGGGCAGCGCGGGTCCTCGTAGACCTTCAGGGTCTTCTTCGCGCTGTCCTTGCCGATGACGACGGTGGTGCCGTTCTGGCCCGTCGTGTTGGCGGGGGCGACGACCTTGTCGTCCTTCACGGCCTCCCAGTGGCCGGGCTTGTTGCCCTGGACCACCGCGTAGCCGATGCCGCCGGCCATGGCCAGGACGGCGACGATGGAACCGGCGACGACGAGCTGGCGCCTGACCTTGTCGCGCTTGGCCTGGCGCTCGCGCTCGACGCGCAGGCGCTCCCGGGCCGCAGACTTCGCCGCCTGGCTGTTCCGCTTGCTCATGATGATGTTCTCCACGGGGGACGCACATGTGGTGTGCGGGATACGGATGGGGACCACTGGTGCTCGAAGGTCGCCGGCGCCGGGGCAGGGGTTGCCTCAGGCGACGGCGGTCGAGCACGGCGGTCCGCGCCGTCCCAGGGAGTGCGTGAGGATCCGGGTCCGGGCCGTGACGGCCCGGTGGACCCGGCGGGCCGGGCGGCGGGCCTCGGGGGTCCGGCGCCCGGTCACCGCGGCGACGGCCAGCAGCAGCGGCCGGACCGCCGTGGACGCCGTCGCCCGCAGCAGCTGGACCAGCGCCCGCTCGCCCCGCCGCAGCCAGGCCGCGGCGAACAGGCCGACGCCGATGTGCGCGGCGAGCAGCAGCCATGCGGTGCTCGGGTCGGCCTGGGCCAGCAGGCCGGCCAGCCGCTCGCCGCCGGTGTCGGCGGCCCCGGTCACCCGGGCGAGCGGGGAGCCCACACTGGTGCCGTCGCCGCACAGCACGTCGAGTCCGAGGGAGCGCAGCGGACCCGCGACCGGGCCGCCGGCCCGGCCGTAGCAGACGTGCTGACCGGTGGTGAAGACGGTGTCGGCGGCGAGCTCCAGCGGAATCAGCAGCGCCGCGATCCGCCCGAACGAACGCTCGCGGCCCGCCAGGGCGTACGCCGGCACGAACACGGCGGCGGTGATCACGGCCACCGTGTTCAGCGGCAGCGGAGCCCCGGACAGCAGCACGTGCGACGCGGTGCTGAGCGTCACGACCACCGCCGTGAACAGCGCCGCGCGGACGGCTCTGAGCTGGGTTCCGGTTATGTCCATGGCGAGGGAGAGTCTGTCACGTCCGGCGGTAAGGGGTGTCTAAAGGGTTCCTGTGGAGGCGTGCCCCCGGGCGGGACGCGGTCTCACAGCCCCGGGATCCTGCCGTTGCGGAACAGGTCCAGGAAGATCTGGTGGTCGGCGCGCGCCCGTGCGCCGTAGGCGTGCGCGAAGTCGACCAGCAGGGGTGCCAGGCCGTCCTCGTCGGCGGCGATCGCCGCGTCGATGGCGCGCTCGGTGGAGAACGGGACCAGGGACTCGCCGGAGGTGTCGTCCGCCGCCGCGTGCATCGTGGCCGTGGCCCGGCCGAGGTCGGCGACGACCTGGGCGATCTCCTCCGGGTCGTCGATGTCGCCCCAGTCCAGGTCCACGGCGTACGGCGAGACCTCGGCGACCAGCTGTCCCGCGCCGTCCAGCTCGGTCCAGCCCAGCCACGGGTCGGCGTGTGCCTGGAGGGCCCGCTGGGAGATCACCGTGCGGTGGCCCTCGTGCCGGAAGTAGCCGCGGATCGCCGGGTCGGTGATGTGGCGGGAAACCGCCGGGGTCTGGGCCTGCTTGATGTAGATCACCACGTCGTTCTCCAGGGCGTCGCTGTGGCCCTCGAGGAGGATGTTGTACGACGGCAGCCCGGCCGAGCCGATGCCGACGCCGCGGCGGCCCACCACGTCCTTCACGCGGTAGGAGTCCGGGCGGGCCAGGGAGGCGTCCGGCAGGGTCTCCAGATAGCCGTCGAAGGCGGCGAGCACCTTGTAGCGCGTGGCCGCGTCCAGCTCGACCGCGCCGCCGCCGGGGGCGAAGCGGCGCTCGAAGTCGCGGATCTCGGTCATCGAATCCAGCAGCGAGAAGCGGGTCAGCGAGCGGGCGTCGCGCAGCGCGTCCAGCAGCGGGCCCTGCGCGGTGTCCAGCGTGAACGGGGGCACCTCGTCGCTCTTGGCGCCGGTGGCCAGCGCGTGGACGCGCTCGCGGTACGCGCCCGCGTAGACGGTCACCAGCTCGGTGATCTGCTCGTCGCTGAGCGCCTTGGCGTAGCCGATCAGGGCCACGGAGGCCGCGAAGCGCTGGAGGTCCCAGAGGAAGGGGCCGACGTACGCCTCGTCGAAGTCGTTGACGTTGAACACCAGGCGGCCGTTCGAATCCATGTACGTGCCGAAGTTCTCCGCGTGCAGATCGCCGTGGATCCACACGCGTGAGGTGCGGTCGTCCAGGTAGGGGCCGCTGTACGTCCTCCCGGCCCCCCGCCCGGCGTCCGCGGCGTCCAGATCGTGGTAGAAGAGGCACGCCGTGCCCCGGTAGAACGCGAAGGCGGAGGCCGCCATCTTGCGGAACTTCACCCGGAACGCGGCCGGGTCGGCGGCCAGGAGCTCGCCGAAGGCGGTGTCGAGGACGGCGAGGATCTCCTCGCCGCGGTGCTCGTCGTTGAGCTGCGGGACCGACATCGCTGGGTGCCTCCTGGTGCATGACGTTGCGGGGACGGCTGATCCGTCCCCTGTCCAACGCGCCACGGCGCACGCGAGTGCCCGTGACCCTCGCCCGAAGGTACGTCCCGTCGCCCCCCGGGTGTCAGTGCCGGGGCATAGACTTCGACGCTGTCCACCGGACTGCCCTGCGGCCGTCCGCGGACCGTCCGCCGCCCGTCGCCGAGCGTTCTCCCTGGAGGCCCGACCGTGTCAAAGCCGCCGTTCACGCACCTGCACGTCCACACCCAGTACTCGCTGCTGGACGGTGCCGCGCGGCTGAAGGACATGTTCAACGCCTGCAACGAGATGGGCATGACGCACATCGCCATGTCCGACCACGGCAACCTGCACGGGGCGTACGACTTCTTCCACACGGCACAGAAGGCCGGAATCACCCCGATCATCGGGATCGAGGCGTATGTCGCCCCGGAGTCGCGCCGCAACAAGCGCAAGATCCTCTGGGGCCAGCCGCACCAGAAGCGGGACGACATCTCGGGCTCCGGCGGTTACACCCACAAGACGATCTGGGCGGTCGACAGGACGGGCCTGCACAACCTGTTCCGGCTCTCCTCCGACGCCTACGCCGAGGGCTGGCTCCAGAAGTGGCCCCGGATGGACAAGGAGACCATCGCCCAGTGGTCCGAGGGCCTGGTCGCCTCCACCGGCTGTCCCTCCGGCGAGGTCCAGACCCGGCTGCGCCTCGGCCACTTCGACGAGGCGCTCAAGGCGGCGTCCGACTACCAGGACATCTTCGGCAAGGACCGCTACTTCCTGGAGCTGATGGACCACGGCATCGACATCGAGCACCGGGTGCGCGACGGCCTTCTGGAGATCGGCCGGAAGCTCGGCATCCCCCCGCTGGTCACCAACGACTCGCACTACACGTACGCCCACGAGGCGGGTGCCCACGACGCGCTGCTGTGCATCCAGACCGGCAAGAACCTCTCCGACCCCGACCGCTTCAAGTTCGACGGCACCGGCTACTACCTGAAGTCCACCGAGGAGATGTACGCCATCGACTCCTCGGACGCCTGGCAGGAGGGTTGCGCCAACACCCGCCTGATCGCCGAAATGGTCGACACCACGGGCATGTTCGAGAAGCGCGACCTGATGCCCAAGTTCGACATCCCGCAGGGGTACACCGAGGTCAGCTGGTTCCGCGAGGAAGTCATGCGCGGCATGCACCGCCGCTTCCCGGACGGCATCCCGGACGACCGCATGAAGCAGGTCGAGTACGAGATGGACACCATCATCTCGATGGGCTTCCCCGGGTACTTCCTCGTGGTCGCCGACTTCATCATGTGGGCCAAGAAGCAGGGCATCGCCGTCGGCCCCGGCCGAGGATCCGCGGCCGGCTCGATCGTCGCCTACGCGCTCGGCATCACCGACCTCGACCCCATCCCGCACGGCCTGATCTTCGAGCGGTTCCTCAACCCCGAGCGCATCTCCATGCCCGACGTCGACATCGACTTCGACGAGCGCCGGCGCGTCGAGGTGATCAGGTACGTCACGGAGAAGTACGGCGCCGACAAGGTGGCCATGATCGGCACCTACGGCACCATCAAGGCCAAGAACGCGATCAAGGACTCCGCGCGCGTGCTGGGCTACCCGTACGCGATGGGCGACCGCATCACCAAGGCGATGCCCGCCGACGTCCTCGGCAAGGGCATCCCGCTGTCCGGCATCACCGACCCCGGCCACCCCCGGTACTCGGAGGCGGGCGAGGTCCGCGCGATGTACGAGAACGAGCCGGACGTGAAGAAGGTCATCGACACCGCCCGCGGCGTGGAGGGCCTGGTCCGGCAGATGGGTGTGCACGCGGCCGGCGTGATCATGTCCAGCGAGACCATCACCGAGCACGTCCCGGTCTGGGTCAGGCACACCGACGGCGTGACCATCACGCAGTGGGACTACCCGAGCTGCGAGTCGCTCGGCCTGCTGAAGATGGACTTCCTGGGCCTGCGCAACCTGACGATCATGGACGACGCCGTCAAGATGGTGAAGGCCAACAAGGGGATCGACATCGATCTCCTGGGCCTCCCGCTCGACGACCCCACGACCTTCGAACTGCTCCAGCGCGGCGACACCCTCGGCGTGTTCCAGTTCGACGGCGGCCCGATGCGCTCCCTGCTCCGGCTGATGAAGCCGGACAACTTCGAGGACATCTCCGCCGTGTCGGCCCTGTACCGGCCGGGCCCGATGGGCATGAACTCCCACACCAACTACGCGCTGCGCAAGAACGGCCAGCAGGAGATCACGCCGATCCACCCCGAGCTGGAGGAGCCGCTCAAGGAGGTCCTGGATGTCACCTACGGCCTGATCGTCTACCAGGAGCAGGTGCAGAAGGCCGCCCAGATCATCGCCGGCTACTCGCTCGGCGAGGCCGACATCCTCCGCCGCGTGATGGGCAAGAAGAAGCCCGAGGAGCTGGAGAAGAACTTCGTCATCTTCCAGGCCGGCGCCCGCAGGAACGGCTACAGCGACGAGGCGATCCAGGCCCTGTGGGACGTGCTGGTGCCCTTCGCCGGCTACGCCTTCAACAAGGCGCACTCCGCCGCGTACGGACTGGTCTCGTACTGGACCGCCTACCTCAAGGCGAACCATCCCGCCGAGTACATGGCCGCGCTGCTCACCTCGGTGAAGGACGACAAGGACAAGTCGGCCGTCTACCTCAACGAGTGCCGTCGCATGGGCATCAAGGTGCTCCCGCCGAACGTCAACGAGTCCGAGTCCAACTTCGCCGCCCAGGGCGACGACGTGATCCTCTTCGGCCTGTCCGCGGTGCGCAACGTCGGCACCAACGTAGTGGAGTCGATCATCAGGTGTCGCAAGGCCAAGGGGAAGTACACCTCCTTCCCGGACTACCTCGACAAGGTCGACGCGGTCGTCTGCAACAAGCGCACCACCGAGTCGCTGATCAAGGCCGGCGCCTTCGACAGCCTCGGCCACACCCGCAAGGGCCTCACCGCCCAGTACGAGCCGATGATCGACAACGTGGTCGCGGTCAAGCGCAAGGAGGCCGAGGGGCAGTTCGACCTCTTCGGCGGGATGGGCGAGCAGGACACCAGCGAGCCGGGCTTCGGGCTCGACGTGGAGTTCTCCACCGACGAGTGGGACAAGACGTACCTGCTCGCCCAGGAACGCGAGATGCTCGGTCTGTACGTTTCCGACCACCCGCTGTTCGGCCTGGAGCACGTGCTGTCCGACAAGGCCGACGCGGGCATCTCCCAGCTCACCGGCGGCGACTTCGGTGACGGCGCGGTGGTCACCATCGGCGGCATCATCTCGGGCCTCCAGCGCAAGATGACCAAGCAGGGCAACGCCTGGGCCATCGCCACCGTGGAGGACCTCGCGGGCTCCATCGAGTGCATGTTCTTCCCGGCCACCTACCAGCTGGTGTCCACCCAACTCGTCGAGGACGCGGTGGTGTTCGTCAAGGGCCGGCTCGACAAGCGCGAGGACGTGCCGCGGCTGGTGGCGATGGAACTGATGGTGCCCGACCTGTCCAACGCGGGCACCAACGCACCGGTCGTCCTCACCATCCCGGCGACGCGCGTGACCCCGCCGATGGTGAGCCGGCTCGGCGAGATCCTCAGCCACCACAAGGGTGACAGCGAGGTCCGCATCAAGCTCCAGGGCCCGACGAAGACCACGGTGCTGCGTCTGGACCGGCACCGGGTCAAGCCCGACCCGGCTCTCTTCGGCGACCTCAAGGTCCTCCTCGGGCCGTCCTGCCTGGCCGGTTGAGCCCGGGACGCGCGGAAGGGGCGCGCCCGGTCCCGGGTGCGCCCCTCGCCGTCGTGCCCGGGTCCCAACGACCCGTCGGGCGACGTCAGTTGTGACCGAAGCTGCGCTTCCGCTTCCGGGTCGCCACCTCGCCGGGCGTCGTCTCGATGTCGGACTGCGTCTCGGCCTGCGCGGCGGGCATCCGCTCGGCCCGCTGACCACGGTTGGTCGGGCGCTGCTTACGGTCACGATTCTTGTTCTTGGCCATGGTGATGCCTCCTGTGGGGGATCTAGGGGCCGGAACCAGATTCACACAGCCCGATAACGCTCGCATGCCGGACAATTACCGTCCGTGACATGCCTCCTCGGTGGAGGAAGTGGGGAAACGCCACGCCGAAGATCGAGTTCGGGCCGTTAACCCCGGCGTGGTCGGGCAGACTCGAAGCAAGCCCGAAGCAAACCTCCCGGAAAGAGGGTGGATCGCGTGGACCGCTGCATCGTCCTGGTGGACGCCGGGTATCTGCTGGGGGCCGCCGCCAGTCTCCTCGCCGGTGAACCCTCGCGGTCCCGGATCACCGTGGACCACGCCGCCCTCATCCAGGCGCTGCGCGAACGCGCCGAGTCCGACACGCAGCAGCCCCTGCTGCGCATCTACTGGTTCGACGGCGCCCCCGACCGCGTCCCGCAGCCCGAGCACCGCCGGCTGCGTGTGATGCCCCGGGTCACCGTGCGGCTCGGTGCGCTGACCCGCAGCGACGGACGCTGGGCGCAGAAGGGCGTGGACGCCGCGATGCACGCCGAGCTGACCGAGCTGGCCCGCAACCGCGCCTGCTCCGACATCGTCCTCGTGACCGGGGACGGGGACCTGCTGCCGGGCATGATGGCCGCCAAGGAGCACGGCGTCGCCGTCCACCTGTGGGCCGTGCAGGCGGCCGACGGCGACTACAACCAGTCCGAGGACCTGGTCGCCGAGGCCGACGAACGCCGGGTGCTGGACCGGGCGTGGATCACCAAGGCGGTCCGCGCCAAGGAGATCACCGGGGCCTGCGCGCCGCCGCCCGCCGCCCGGCCCGAGATCGCCGCGATCCTCTCCGCGCCGCTGCCGGAGTCCGCGCTCGCCGCGGCAGCCGAACGAACCACGCAGGAGGCACGGCACACCGCCTCTGCCACGAACGGCACCGCCGAGCGGGCGCCCGCGGCCAAGGGCGTGCCCACCCCCAAGGACCTGGCAGCGCTGCGCAGCCACGGCGCCCACCAGCCCCAGCAGCCCGCCTCGGCGACCCTGCGCTGGTCCTCCGACAAGGGCTGGGTGGACCGGCCCGTCGCCGAGCCGCCCGAAGCCGCGTCCATGCCGACGCTGGCACAGCTGACCACGGCGGAGCAGCGCTGGGCCGACCGCGAGGAGGACATCACCACCGTCGGCGGGGACCCCTTCGAGGTGGGGCAGGTCTTCGCCCGGCGCTGGGTGGAGCGGCTGGGCGACCAGACGCACATCCAGAAGCTGTCCGGCATGTACCCCCGCATCCCGCACCGCATCGACGGCGAGCTGCTGCGCTACGCGGCCCGCTTCGGCCTGCTCGCCCACAAGGACGACCAGATCGACGAACGCGACCGCTACGCCATCCGGGCCGGCTTCTGGCGGGAGGTCGACCTCCGCACGGGGACCGAACGGGCGGCATCGGGGGAGTGAGGGCCCGCCCGCCCGGCCGGTCACCGGGGCGGCGGGCGTCGGCGCGGGACCGCGGGGAAGGGACGATCGGGCTACCCGGGGAGGGGCCGGGGGCGCCGACCCCGTAGTCTCGTTGCTTGTGAGTACGCGCGCGGCACAGGCATCCCGGCACGGTGGTGACGTCGTGTGTGCGGTGCGCGGGCTGACCAAGACCTATCCGGCGGTGCGCGGACGGCGCGGGGTGCAGGCCACCCCCGAGGTCCGCGCCACCGACGACGTACGGCTCGACATCCGGCGCGGCGAGATCTTCGGGCTGCTCGGACCGAACGGCGCCGGCAAGTCCACCCTCGTGCGCCAGCTCACCGGGTTGATGAGGCCCGACCGCGGCAGCGTGGAGATCCTCGGCCACGACATCGTGCGCCACCCCGAGCGGGCCGCCCGGATCCTCGCCTACCTCGGACAGGAGTCCACCGCCCTGGACGAGCTCACGGTGTCCCTCGCCGCCGAGACCACCGGACGGCTGCGCGGCCTCGACGTGCGCCGGGCGCGGGCCGAGCGGGACGCCGTCCTGGAGGAGCTGGGGCTCACCCCGATCGCGGGCCGTCCGCTGAAGAAGCTGTCCGGCGGTCAGCGCCGGCTGGCCTGCTTCGCCGCCGCGCTGGTGGGCGAGCGGCCCCTGCTGGTGCTCGACGAGCCCACCACCGGCCTGGACCCGGTCGCCCGGCGCGCGGTGTGGTCCGCCGTCGACCGGCGCCGGGCCGAGCGCGGCACCACCGTGCTGCTCGTCACCCACAACGTCATCGAGGCCGAGACCGTCCTCGACCGCGTCGCCGTCCTCGACCGGGGCCGGGTGATCGCCTGCGACAGCCCCTCCGGGCTGAAGGAGCAGGTCGCCGGCGAGGTACGGGTCGACCTGGTGTGGCGCGAGGCCCCCCCACTGCACGTCCCGGAGGTCGCCGCGCTGCGGGACCGGGCCGTCGAGTCGGGCCGCCGCTGGACGCTGCGCCTGGCGCCCGAGGAGGCCCGTACGGTGGTCGCCACCGTCACCGGCGGCGCCGCCTTCGCCGCCCTGGACGACTTCACGCTGGCCACCCCGAGCCTCGAGGACGTGTACCTCGCGCTGGGCGGCGCCGTGCGGCAGGGACTGGTGAAGGCGTGAGCACACGGGCGACCGCATCCGTACCGAGCAGGGCGACTGCCGCAGTGGACCCGAGCGAAGGGGAGCAGCACGACGTGAGTGTCGTACCCGCCGATGTCCTGCCGGGCGCCGCCCTGGCAGCCGAGGAGGCCACCGGCCCGGCCCCGGCCGAGCTCGGCCCCAGGGCGCGGCTGTGGCCCTCGCTGGCGGCCGTGTACCGGGCACAGCTGTCCCGGGCGCGGGTGGCGCGGATCCCGTTGCTGTTCGTGGCGACCTTCCAGTCCGTCGGGATCATGATCCTCATGCGCGGGGTCGTGGACGGCGGCGGCGAGGCCCGTGCGGTGGTCGCCGGGTCGTCGGTCCTGGTCGTCGCCTTCGTCGCGCTGAACCTGCTCGCCCAGTACTTCGGCCAGCTGCGGGCCAGCGGCGGTCTCGACCACTACGCGACGCTGCCGGTGCCGCCGGCGGCGGTGGTGCTGGGCGCGGCGGGCGCGTATGCGTCCTTCACCGTGCCCGGGACCGTGGTGACCGCCGTGTTCGGGTGCGTGCTGTTCGGGCTGCCGCTGGCGCACCTGTGGGTGCTCGCCGCGGTGATCCCGCTCGCCGGCGCCGCGCTCGCCGGTCTCGGCGCGGCCCTGGGCCTGCTGGCGCCGCGCCCGGAACTGGCCACGCTGCTGGGCCAGCTGGGCATGTCGGCGGCGCTGCTGCTGGGCGTGCTGCCGGCGGACCGGATGCCGGAGGCGGTGCGGTTCGCCCGGGACCTGCTGCCGTCGACGTACGGCGTCGAAGCCCTCGCGCGGACCTTCGGACCGCGTCCCGACTGGGCCCTCGTGCTCGGTGACCTCGCCGTGTGCGGGGCGGTCGGTGTGATCTCGCTGGCGGTGGCGACCTGGGCGTACCGCAGGGCCGCCGTCCGGTGACGCGCCGCCCGGCCGCGCCTGGCACGATGTCAGGGTGACCGCACCTCTGACGCCACCACCGCCCCCGCACGAACACTCCGCCCACGACGAATGGCAGCCGCCGTCCGCCGGGCACGTGGCCGCCGCGCCGAAGGACGCCGGGCAGGGCGGGCAGGAGCGGAGCGGCGGCTGGTACGAACAGGACGGCCCCGGGATGAAGACGGAAGTGCGGGAGGCCGTCGTGGCCGCGGTGGTGGTGGCGCTCGGCGGGCTGGTCCTCGGAGCACTGTGGTGGTGGCTGGCGCCGCGCGTGCCGCTGGTGGGCGAGGTGTCCGGTGACAACTGGGTCGTCTACCTCAAGGACACCGAGGGCGAGCAGGCCGTGGGCGTCGACGGGACGTTCACGCTGCTGGCGCTGGCCTTCGGCGCGGTCAGCGCGCTCGTCGCGTTCCTGGTGCGGCGGCGCGGCGGAGTGCCGCTGGTGGTGGCCCTGGCCGTCGGCGGGCTGCTCGGCTCGCTGCTGGCATGGCGGCTCGGGGTGTGGCTCGGGCCCGCGCAGGACGTCATCGCCCACGCCAAGGACGTCGGCAAGGGCGTGACCTTCGACGCCCCGCTGAAGCTGGGGGCCAAGGGGGCACTGCTGGCGTGGCCGGTGTCGGCGCTGGTGCTGCACCTGGGGCTCACCGCGCTGTTCGGCCCCCGCGACCCCGAGCCGTACGGCCCCGCACCCTACGGCGCCGACCCGTACGGGTCCGCCGGATCCTGACCCGCCGGCCCCCGGGCCGCACGCGTGGGTCCTGGCGGGACCCGGTGGGGTCAGGCCGAACGCGGCGTGGCGGGACCCGGTGTGGTCAGCCGCGGCCGATCGGGGCGAAGACCGCGCGCGTGAGCCCGGCCAGGTCGTCGGGGGAGAGCTCGACCTCCAGGCCGCGGCGGCCGGCGGAGACGCAGACGGTCTTGTGGGACGAGGCCGACGCGTCGAGGACCGTGGGGAGCTTCTTGCGCTGCCCCAGGGGGGAGATCCCGCCCCGGACGTACCCCGTGGAGCGCTCCGCCAGCGCCGGATCGGCCATCGCGGCGCGCTTGCCGCCCACCGCCGCCGCCAGGGCCTTCAGGTCCAGCTGGCCCGCGACCGGCACGATCGCCACGGTCAGCGTGCCGTCGACGTCCGCCACCAGCGTCTTGAACACACGGTCCGGGGAGACGCCCATCGCCTCGGCCGCCTCCTCCCCGTAGGAGGGGTGGGAGGGATCGTGCTCGTAGGAGTGGACGGTGTACTCCACCCCGGCCGCGGTCAGGGCCACCGTGGCGGGCGTTCCACCGGGCTGCTGCTTCTTGGACTTCTTCGCCATGCGGGCCTGTACCCCAGACACTCGTACGTCAGTTCAGACTCGTCGGGCCGCGCGTCAGGTCCGACGCGGGCAACGACGGCAGGCTACGGAGGATGGCCGTCTCCGCGCGAAGGAGTTTCAGCTCGTCGCGCAGGCGCGAGGCGGTGTCCGGCGCCTGGAGCAGACGCTGCTTCGTCGGGGTGTCCAGCACCATCGCGGCGGCCACCAGGTAGGAGACGACACCCGGCTCGTCCGGCAGCTCCGCGCCGGTCGCCAGGGACCGTTCGCGCGCTCCGGCCAGCCGCTTCTGGTACTGGCGGAACGCCCTGAGCACGCCTTCCGCCAGCGCGCCCGCCTCGTCGCCCGGCTCCTCCGCCAACGGCTCCAGCTCCGCCGTCAGATACGGCCCCGAGGCGTCGACCGACAGCAGCCGCACCCGGGTCGTGCCGGTCGCCAGCACCTCGAAGGTGCCGTCGGCCCGCTCCCGGATCGTCGCCGCGTCGGCCACGCACCCCACCTTGTGGAACGCGTGGGCCGGGTCGGTGCCGAAGCCCGCCGCGGGACCCCGCTCGGGCAGGGTCGTCGGATCCGGCATGCCGGGGGCGCTGGGCGCCACCTCGTGGCCGTCACGGATCGCCACGACGGCGAACCGGCGCGGCTCGTCCTCCGGCGTCTTCAGCAGCTCGCGCATCATGGCGCGATACCGCTCCTCGAAGACGTTGAGCGGCAGCACGAGCCCGGGGAACAGCACCGAGTTCAGGGGGAAGAGCGGGAGCCGGACGGTGGTCACGACGCAAAAGCCTAATGGTCGCCGAAGCGGACTCGTCCGCCCCGTTCACTCCGTGGCGGGCCGAGGGCCGCGGGCAACGCGTCGGAGCCGGCCGCGGAGGAATCGGTTCCGGCGTCCGGCGCGCCCAGCCCCACCGCCGCGCGCACCCTCTGGCGGACCTCCAGGAACCGGCCGAGCGGATCGTCCGCGTCCCGGTCCCAGGGGAAGGAGGTGGCGTACGGGCCGGTCAGGCGCAGCTGTTCCAGGGCGTCCGGCCAGCGTTCCAGACGGACCAGGACGTAGGCGAGCAGGTTGCGCAGCTCGGCCGGCCAGGAGTGGCCCGCGGGCAGCCGGGCGGAGAGTGCCACCGCGCGGTCGGCCGCCGCCTCGAGCCGTTCCCGCGGCACCTCGGGACCGCAGCCGTCGGTGAGGTAGGCGAAGGCCGCCCACAGCGGCAGCCCCTGGGTGAGCGAGCCGTCCGGCGCGTCCTGCGCGGCCCGGTCGGCGAAGTCGAGGCACTCGTGGTGCGCACCGTGCCACGAGGCGGCCAGGTACCGCAGCGCCGCCGCATGGCAGCCGTAGTGGTGCGGGGCCCGTCGCACCGCCGCCTCCCACAGCTCCTGGAAGTAGCGGTGCCCGGCGCGGGCCCCGCGGGCGTGGTCCAGGGCGAGCCGCCAGGGCACCGGGTCGCGGTCGTCGGCCCGCGCGGCGGCCGTGATCGACGGGCTGACCTCGCGCAGCAGTTCAAGCCGGGCGGGAGAGCGCCAGGCGCGGTCCACCGCCAGCTGCGCCTCCACCAGCAGCCCGTCGGGGTCGTGCGGATCGAGGGCGCGCCAGTCGCGCAGCCACTCGGGACGCGAGCGGGCGAAGGCGGCCAGGTGCCGCACATACCGGTCGCGGTGCTCCCAGGCACCCTCGCGGCGGGTGCCGGCCAGCAGCCCGGCGGCGGGCCGGTGGTCGCCGGCCGCGGCCCCGACCAGCGCCGGACCCAGCCGTTCGTCGGGTGCGTCGAGCAGCACCTCGTCGTCCGTGGGCAGCACGACGACGACGGCGGGCGGTGGGGCGCCCGTCCTTCCTCGCCCCCGGGTGCGGGTGAAAGCGTGCAGCAGAGCCATGGTGTCGACCATTGAAAGACCGCAGGTCACAGTGGCGCCAGAGGTCCGGGGGAAGTTGTGGAAGGTTGTACCGCGCACAGTCAAGGCCGGGTAAAAATGCGGCGCCGCAGCGCCGCACGGCGCGCCCGCCGCGGCCCGGTTCCGCCTAGTGGCGCCGCAGCGTCCGCGTCGCCCCCGCCGCGACCGTCGTCGCCAGGATCCAGCCGAGCAGGACGAACGCCGCGGACAGCCACTGCCAGCCGCCGCGCAGCTGCCAGAAGCCCACCTGGCCCAGGTCGATCACCGGCAGCAGCAGGTCCAGGGTGAACAGCGAGGGGTTCCACGCCGGATGCTCCCCGTCCTTGAGCGGCGGATGGTGCGCCTGCGCGAAGGCCAGCGACCCGCCCGCCCACAGCAGCGCCATCCACACCGCGGCCCGGCCGGGCCGGTAGCCGTAGGCCACCGTCCAGTCCTGCGCGTACCCCCACAGCTTGGCGGCGAGCGGGAGGCTCTCGCGGCGGCGTCGCTGCTTGGCGAGCAGCACCTCGCGGGCGTCCTCGTCCTCACCGCCCGCGCGCAGCACGGCGGCCAGCCGCTCGTACGGCTCCGGGTTGTACTCGGCGGTCGCCGCGGCCACCCACCGCAGCCGCTTCTCCAGCGGGAACGGCCCGCGCGGCACCAGGTTCTCGTAGGTGAAGCCGCCCATGTGCAGCCGGCCCGGACCCGGCCAGCTGTCCACCCGGTCCATCAGGTTCACCACCCGCGCGCCCGACAGCACCACCCGGCCGCGCGCCGGACGCTCCCCGAGGAAGCGCAGCTCCGGCGTCTGCACCCGGCGCAGTGACAGCTCCTGGTCGTCGGTGAGGACGAACCGTGCCCCCTCGAAGTCCACCGCGTCCCCGAACCGCCCGTCGTCCAGCCGCACCCCGCCGCGGCACTCGAACCGCTGGATCCGTGTCCCGCGCGCCGGGGTCATCCCGCTGCGCGCCTGTGAACCGATCCCGGCCGGGGTCAGGTACAGCGAGCGCTCGACCGTCAGCTGGGGAGCGTTCAGCGCCAGCCGTGTGAACGGGTTGACCAACCGGGCGCCGCGCAGGCTCAGCGAGACCCCGATGTTCGCGCTGCGCAGGCTCAGCTCGCCGTGCGACTCCAGCATCTCCGCCTGGAGGTCCTGGCCCACGGCCAGACCGTCCCCGGAGATCGAGCGGCCGCTGCGGTCCCGGTGCACGATCGCCTGGTTGAGCAGCAGGTCCGTGCCTATCCGGGCGTCGGTGAGCCGTATGCCGCCGAGGAAGCGGCACCGCGGCAGATGCAGATCGCCCTCGGTGTGCAGCCGGGCCGCCTCCAGACGCGGCACCGAGCAGTCCACCAGCCGCACGGTGGTGAAGCGGGCCTCCGGCAGCAGCACCTCCCGCTCGAAGCGGCACTCCCGCATCTCGACGTAGGGCACCACGGTGCCGCCGGCGAGGTCGAGCGCGCCGCTGATCTGCACACCGACCAGTTTCAGCGAGGACACCCGGCCGGCCAGCGCGGGCGGGCCGTCCAGCAGCAGCCAGCACACCACGCGCGCCCGGACGGTCCGCTCCGGTCCCCACGGATGCCCTCCGTGCGGATCGTCGACGGCCGCGTCGCCGCTGGTGAGGTCGTACACACTGCCGTCACGGAACGCCTGCCACATCCCGGCCTCCGGCGCGGTCAGGTGGTCCGGCGGCTCCCCGCAGCGCGGGTCCGCCCCCTCGGCCACGGCTTCCCCCTCCTCCCCAGATACTCGCTGGTTCATCGCTTCGTACAACCGTTCATGCCCACTGGGTGACCCGTTGAACACAGACAGTGAGAAAAACCTTGCCGACGTGTGCGGGCCGTGACCGGCAGTGGTGCGCGGTCGTGACCGGCAGCGGTGTGCAGCCGTGACCGGCAGCGGTGTGCAGCCGTGGCCGGGGGCGTGCACAGCGGTGGCCGTAGGGCGGTTCGAGGACGGCCGGGTGGGGGCCCGCGGACGTGGCCGGGCGGGTGCGGGCGGCGGGCGGAGGGATCCGTAGGAGGATGCGTATCAGCCATTGGAACGGGCGCACGGGCTTCGGCGCGGGTCTGAGAGAATTGAGCACGTGATCTCCCGAATCGATCTGCGCGGCGACGCCCTTCCCGAGGGCCCCGCCCTGCGCGACCTGCTGCCCCGAGCCGACTTCGACGTTGCGGCCGCCCTGGAGAAGGTGCGTCCCATCTGCGAGGACGTGCATCATCGCGGCGACGCGGCGCTGATCGACTTCGCCGAGCGGTTCGACGGCGTGCGTCTGGAATCCGTCCGGGTCCCGACCGAGGCGCTCACCGACGCCCTGGACCGGCTCGAGCCGGCCGTGCGCGCCGCCCTGGAGGAGTCCATCCGCCGCGCCCGGCTCGTCCACCGCGCGCAGCGCCGTTCCACCCACACCACCCAGGTCGTGCCCGGCGGCACGGTCACCGAGAAGTGGGTGCCGGTCGATCGCGTCGGCCTCTACGCGCCCGGCGGCCGGTCCGTGTACCCGTCCTCCGTGATCATGAACGCGGTGCCCGCCCAGGAGGCCGGCGTCCCGTCCGTCGCGCTCGCCTCCCCGGCCCAGGCCGAGTTCGGCGGGCTGCCGCACCCCACGATCCTCGCCGCGTGCGCGTTGCTCGGCGTGGACGAGGTGTACGCGGCCGGCGGCGCCACCGCGGTCGCGATGTTCGCGTACGGCACCGAGTCCTGCCCGCCCGCGAACATGGTCACCGGCCCCGGCAACATCTGGGTCGCCGCCGCCAAGCGCTACTTCACCGGCCGCATCGGCATCGACGCCGAGGCCGGCCCCACCGAGATCGCGATCCTCGCCGACTCCACGGCCGACCCGGCGCACGTCGCCGCCGACCTGATCAGCCAGGCCGAGCACGACCCGCTGGCTGCTTCCGTGCTGGTCACCGACTCCACCGATCTCGCGGACGCGGTCGACAAGGAGCTGGAGCCCCAGGTCAGGGCCAGCAAGCACATCGACGACCGGATCGTCCCCGCGCTGTCCGGCCGGCAGTCCGCCATCGTGCTGGTCGACGGCATCGAGGAGGGCCTCAGGGTGGTCGACGCGTACGGCGCCGAGCACCTGGAGATCCAGACCGCCGACGCCGCCGCCGTCGCCGACCGGGTGCGCAACGCGGGCGCGGTCTTCGTCGGCCCCTGGGCCCCTGTCTCGCTCGGCGACTACGCGGCCGGCTCCAACCACGTCCTGCCCACCGGCGGCTGCGCCTGCCACTCCTCGGGCCTGTCCGTCCAGTCCTTCCTGCGCGGCATCCACATCGTCGACTACACCGAGGACGCGCTGGCCGAGGTCGCGCACCACGTGGTGACGCTGGCGGAGGCGGAGGACCTGCCCGCGCACGGCGCGGCGATCAAGGCCAGGTTCGGCTGGAAGGTACCGACGAGCAAGTGAACTTCGGAATCGACGATCTGCCCGTACGGGACGAGCTGCGCGGCAAGTCCCCCTACGGCGCGCCCCAGCTGGACGTGCCCGTACGGCTCAACACCAACGAGAACCCCTACCCGCTGCCCGAACCGCTGGTCGAGCGGATCACCGAGCGGGTCCGCGAGGCGGCCCGGAACCTCAACCGCTACCCGGACCGGGACGCCGTCGAGCTGCGCACCCGACTCGCCGAGTACCTGACCGACACCACCGGCTACCGGGTGGGCCTCGCCAACGTGTGGGCGGCCAACGGCTCCAACGAGGTCATTCAGCAACTGCTCCAGACCTTCGGCGGTCCCGGCCGCACGGCGATCGGCTTCGAGCCGTCGTACTCGATGCACGGCCTGATCGCCCGCGGCACCGGCACCGGATGGATCTCCGGACCCCGCGGCGAGGACTTCACCATCGACCTCCCCGCCGCAGAGCGGGCCCTCGCCGAGCACCGTCCGGACGTCGTCTTCGTCACCACCCCCAACAACCCCACCGGCAACGCGGTCCCGGCCGAGACGGTCGTCGCCCTGTACGAGGCGGCGCAGGCGGCCAAGCCGTCGATGGTGGTCGTGGACGAGGCGTACATCGAGTTCAGCCACCGCGGCTCGCTGCTGCCGCTGCTCGAAGGACGCCCCCACCTGGTGGTCTCCCGCACCATGTCGAAGGCGTTCGGCGCGGCCGGGCTCCGCCTCGGCTACCTCGCCGCGCATCCCGCGGTCGTGGACGCCGTGCAGCTCGTCCGGCTGCCGTACCACCTGTCGGCGGTCACCCAGGCGACCGCGCTGGCCGCGCTCGAACACACGAGTGTCCTTCTGAAGTACGTCGAGCAGCTCAAGGCGGAGCGGGACCGGCTGGTCGCCGAACTGCGCGCCATCGGCTACGCGGTGACCGAGTCCGACGCGAACTTCGTCCAGTTCGGCAGGTTCGAGGACTCCCACGAGGCGTGGCGCAGGATCCTCGACCGGGGCGTCCTGGTCCGGGACAACGGCGTACCGGGATGGCTGCGGGTCACGGCCGGTACACCGGAGGAGAACGACGCGTTCCTCGACGCGGTCCGCCAGTTGAAGAAGGAGCAGAACACATGAGCCGCGTTGGGCGCGTGGAGCGCACCACCAAGGAGACCTCGGTCCTCGTCGAGATCGATCTCGACGGCACCGGGAAGACCGACATCGCCACGGGCGTCGGCTTCTACGACCACATGCTCGACCAGCTCGGCCGGCACGGTCTGTTTGACCTGACCGTGAAGACCGAGGGCGACCTGCACATCGACTCCCACCACACCATCGAGGACACCGCCCTCGCGCTCGGCGCCGCCTTCCGGCAGGCCCTCGGCGACAAGGTGGGCATCTACCGCTTCGGCAACTGCACGGTCCCGCTGGACGAGTCCCTCGCCCAGGTCACCGTCGACCTGTCCGGCCGCCCCTACCTCGTGCACACCGAGCCCGAGAAGATGGCGCCGATGATCGGCGAGTACGACACCACCATGACCCGGCACATCCTGGAGTCCTTCGTCGCCCAGGCGCAGATCGCGCTCCACGTGCACGTGCCCTACGGGCGCAACGCGCACCACATCGTGGAGTGCCAGTTCAAGGCCCTCGCCCGAGCCCTGCGCTACGCCTCCGAGCGGGACCCGCGCGCCGCCGGCATCCTGCCCTCCACCAAGGGCGCGCTGTGAACGGGCTGTCCACGGTCCTGATCGTGGTCGGCCTGTTCCTCGTCGGCGGGGTGATCTCGTTCGTCAAGCAGCAGATGCCCAAGAGCCTCGTCGTGCTGCTCTCGATCGGCGCCGCGATGTGTCTCGTCGCGGGCGCCCTCAGGCTGGAGGTGTGAGATGAGCACCACCAAGAAGGTCGTGGTCTTCGACTACGGCTTCGGCAACGTCCGCTCCGCCGAGCGCGCCCTCGCGCGTGCCGGCGCCGACGTCGAGATCACCCGTGACTTCGGCACCGCCATGAACGCCGACGGGCTGCTGGTGCCCGGCGTCGGCGCCTTCGCCGCCTGCATGAAGGGCCTGAGGGAGGCGCGCGGCGACTGGATCATCGACCGCCGGCTGTCCGGCGGCCGGCCGGTGATGGGCATCTGCGTCGGCATGCAGATCCTGTTCGCGCGCGGCATCGAGCACGGCGTGGAGACCGAGGGCTTGGACGAGTGGCCCGGCTCGGTCGAGCCGCTCCAGGCCGACATCGTGCCCCACATGGGCTGGAACACCGTCGACGTCCCGGCCGGCTCCGAGCTGTTCGCCGGTCTGGAACCCGACGCCCGGTTCTACTTCGTGCACTCCTACGCCGTCCACGACTGGACGCTGGAGGTGCACAACCCGGCGATGACCGCGCCCAGGGTCACGTGGTCCACGCACGGCAAGCCGTTCGTCGCCGCCGTGGAGAACGGCGCCCTGTGGGCCACGCAGTTCCACCCCGAGAAGTCCGGCGACGCCGGAGCCCAGCTGCTGACCAACTGGATCGGAACCCTCTGATGGCCTCGAAGCTCGAACTCCTCCCCGCCGTCGACGTCCGCGACGGCCAGGCGGTCCGCCTGGTGCACGGCGAGTCCGGCACGGAGACCTCCTACGGCTCCCCGCTGGAGGCCGCCCTCGCCTGGCAGCGCTCCGGCGCCGAGTGGCTGCACCTGGTCGACCTGGACGCCGCGTTCGGCACCGGCGACAACCGCGAGCTGATCGCCCAGGTGACCGCGGCGATGGACATCAAGGTGGAGCTGTCCGGTGGCATCCGCGACGACGACACCCTCGCCGCCGCCCTCGCCACCGGCTGCACCCGCGTCAACCTCGGCACGGCCGCCCTGGAGACCCCCGAGTGGGTCGCCGAGGTCATCGCCGAGCACGGCGACAAGATCGCCGTCGGCCTCGACGTGCGCGGCACCACCCTGCGCGGCCGGGGATGGACCCGGGACGGCGGCGACCTCTACGAGACGCTGGAGCGCCTCGACAAGGAGGGCTGCGCCCGCTACGTCGTCACCGACATCGCCAAGGACGGCACGCTCCAGGGCCCGAACCTGGAACTGCTGAAGAACGTCTGCGCCGCGACCGACCGCCCGGTGGTGGCCTCGGGCGGCGTGTCGTCGCTGGACGACCTGCGGGCCATCGCGGACCTCGTCCCGCTCGGTGTCGAAGGGGCGATCGTCGGGAAGGCCCTGTACGCGAAGGCGTTCACACTCGAAGAGGCCCTGGAGGCTGTGTCCCGATGACATCCGAAGCCGTACGGCGCGTGCAGAGCGGAAGTCCCTGGGAGGAGTCCTTCGGCTCCGCGCGTGCCGTGGCGGCGGGCGACCGCGTCCTGGTGGGAGGCACGACCGCGTTCCGAGGAGACGTGCTCTACGGCGAGGGCGACCCGTACGAGCAGGCCAAGGTGGCCTTCACCACCGCACTGGAGGCCATCGGCGAGTTCGGGCTCGGCGTGGAGTCCGTGATCCGCACCCGCGTCCACCTCGCCCACGTACGGGACGTCGACGCGGCCGGCCGCGCCCACAAGGAGCTGTTCGACTCGGTGCGCCCGGTCACGACCTTCCTGGTGGTGGAGGGGTTCGTCGACTCGCGCGTGCTGGTCTCAGTGGAACTCGAAGCATTCAGAGGAGCCGTGGATTCATGACCCTGGCGGTCCGAGTCATCCCCTGCCTGGACGTGGACAACGGCCGGGTCGTCAAGGGCGTCAACTTCCAGAACCTGCGCGACGCGGGCGACCCCGTCGAGATGGCCAAGGTGTACGACGCCGAGGGCGCCGACGAGCTGACGTTCCTGGACATCACCGCTTCGTCGGGCGACCGCGAGACGACCTACGACGTGGTGCGCCGCACCGCCGAGCAGGTGTTCATCCCGCTCACGGTGGGCGGCGGCGTCCGCACCGCCGAGGACGTGGACCGGCTGCTGCGGGCGGGCGCCGACAAGGTCGGCGTCAACACGGCCGCGATCGCCCGCCCCGACCTCATCCGCGAGATCGCCGAGCGCTTCGGCCGCCAGGTCCTGGTCCTGTCGGTGGACGCGCGGCGCACCGCCTCCGGCTCCTTCGAGGTCACCACGCACGGCGGCCGCAAGGGCACCGGCATCGACGCCGTGGAGTGGGCCCACCGGGCCGCCGAACTGGGCGCCGGCGAGATCCTGCTCAACTCGATGGACGCCGACGGCACCAAGGACGGCTACGACCTGGAGATGATCACCGCCGTCCGCAAGCACGTCACCGTCCCGGTCATCGCCTCCGGCGGCGCTGGGAGGCTGTCCGACTTCCCGCCCGCGGTCGCCGCCGGCGCGGACGCGGTCCTGGCGGCCTCGGTCTTCCACTTCGGCGACCTGCGCATCGGTGAGGTCAAGCAAACCCTGCGCGAAGCGGGCCACCCGGTCCGCTGACCTCCGCTTCTCCCGAAGCCCCGACCGCCCCACGGCGGCCGGGGCTTCCTGCCGTCCGGACGCGCGGTCGAGTCGCGCAAAAACAATTGCGCAACTTTTCTTTCCTATCTAGCGTCCAGGGTCATGACAGGCAAGGAGAGAGACCGCAGGATCAGTGACCTGGGCACCCTCAAGGCCCTCGCCCATCCGCTGCGGATGCGGCTCTACCGGGGGCTGACCGTGGCCCGCGTCGCCACCGCCTCGCAGCTCGCCGAGCAGGTGGACGAGGCCGTGTCGCTGGTCAGCTACCACCTGCGCAAGCTGGCCGAGCACGGGCTGATCGAGGAGGCCGAAGCTCAGAGCGCGGACGGCCGGGAACGCTGGTGGCAGCCGGCCTCGGACGGGGTGAGCATCCACGACGAGGACTTCCGGGACGCACCGGAGAAGGCCGCGGCCCACTCGGCGGCCACCCGGCTGCTCTTCGCACAGCGCGTCGACATGTACCGCCGCTACCTGGACGAACGGGCCCGCTGGGCGCCCGAGTGGCAGCGAGCCGCCGAGTCCTCCGAGTCCGCGATCCGGCTCACCGCCGAAGAACTCGCCCGGCTCAACGCCGAGATGCTCGACCTGCTGCGCCGGTACCAGGAAGCGGGCCGGGCCGCCGACGCGGCCGGTGACACCGAGGGCCGCGAAAACGTCGCGGTGCACACCTACAGCTTCCCGTTCCGCGTCTGAGGGGAACCGCATGCCCGCGATCACCGCACGGCCGGTCCCTCCGGCCGGCTTACCCGCCCACCGCGACCCGAACGTCCTGCGCTGGGCCGGCGCGTACACCTCCTCGGCGATCGGCGACAACGTCTACTACCTCGCCCTGTCCTGGGCCGCCGTTCAGGTGGGCACGCCCGCCCAGGCGGGAGTGGTCACGGCGGTCAGCGCGGTGCCCCGCGCGCTGCTGATGCTCGGCGGCGGAGTGGTGGCCGACCGGTACGGACCGCGCCGCGTCGTCCTCGGCGGCAGCGCGGTGCGCTGTGCGCTGGTGATCACCGCGGCCGGACTGCTCCTCACGGCCGGCCCGGGGCTGTGGGCGCTGGGCGCCGTGGCGGTGCTGTTCGGGATCGTCGACGCCGTCTTCCTTCCCGCAGCCGGAGCGCTGCCCGCCCGGATCACCGGCCCGGACCAGCTCGCCCGCGTCCAGGGGATACGCGGCCTCGCGACCCGCCTCGCCCTGGTGCTCGGCGGGCCGGTCGGCGGCCTCGCCATCACCGTCGGCGGCACGGCGGGGGCGTTCGGGCTCTGCGCCGTCCTGATCGGGGTGTCCCTGCCCCTGCTGCGGGCCGTACGAGCCGCCCCGCCGTCCCCGGACGACAGCAGGACGCGGGAACCGGTCCTCGCCCAACTGCGGGACGGGCTGCGGCACATCGGCCGGGACCCCGTGCTGTGCCCGCTCGTCGTCGGTGCGGCCCTCGTCGACCTGGGCTTCGTCGGTCCCATGAACCTCGGACTGACCCTGCTCGCCCAGGAGCGCGGCTGGGGCTCGACCGGGCTGGGCTGGGTGCTCGCCGGGTTCGGCGTGGGTGCTGCGGGCGCGGCCCTGTTGCTCACCCTCCGGGGCCGGGTGCCCCGGGCCGGGCTCGTCCTGGCCCTGGCGGAGCTCGCCGGGTGCCTGGCCCTCGGCGTGCTCGCCCAGCTGCCGTCCCTCGTGGTGGCCGTGTGTGTGGCCCTCGGCGTCGGCCTGGCGACCGGCCTCGGTGGTGCGCTCGGTGCCGCCCTGCTGCAGACGCACGCGGGCCCCGCCTACGTGGGACGCGTCACCTCGGTGTCCACGCTGGTGGGCTTCGGCGTCGCCCCGCTCACCTTCCCGCTGGTGGGCGCGGCGGCCGAGCGATGGGGCACCGGGCCGGTCTTCGCTGGGTGCGCCGCCCTCTGTGCCACGGGCGCGCTGATCGCCCTGTGCTCCGGTGCGGTCCGGCGGGCCGAACTGCCGCGCCGGTGAAGCCCTGAGCCTCACGGCGCCGGCCGGACGCGCCGGAACGGTCAGATGCCGAGCTGTTTGGCCTCGTGGAGCCTGGTGATCGCGTCCTTGTCGCCCTCCAGGTCGACCCGGGCAGCACTCTGGCGGCCGTAGGTGAACAGGACCAGCTCCGACGGCTCGCCGGTGACCGTGACCACCGGGGTGCCGCGGCGGGCGACCACCGTGCGGCCGTCGGGGCGGCGCAGGACCAGGCCGGTGGGGACGCCGCGGCCCATCAGACGGGCGGTGCGCTCCAGGCGGGACCAGAGGGCGTCCTGGAACACCGGGTCCAGCTCGCGCGGTGCCCAGTCCGGCTGGGCGCGGCGGACGTCCTCCGTGTGGACGTAGAACTCGACGATGTTGGACAGCTCGTCCACCTGCTTGAGGGAGAACGGCGAGAAGCGTGGCGGGCCGGTACGGATCAGCTGGATCAGCTCCTCGTACGGCTTCGCGGTGAACTCCGCCATCACCCGCTCCAGGCGCGGCGCGAGCTGCTTGACGAGTATCCCGCCGGCGGCGTCGGGACGCCGCTCGCGCACCACCACGTGCGCGGCGAGGTCCCGGGTGAGCCAGCCCTCGCACAGGGTCGGCGCCTCGGGCCCCGCGGTCTCCAACAGATCGGCCAGAAGAAGTCGTTCACGCTTGGCATGGGTCGACATGCCAGCCAGCCTACGGCCGTGCACCCGGTCCGCCCAGTGGACGTGGCCCGGACCGCACCCCGCCGCGCGGCACAATGGTGGGCATGACCAGCACCTCCCGGCCCAGTGGCCTCGACCCGGAGATCGCCGCGCGGCTCAAGCGCAGTCCCGACGGCCTCCTGCCCGCCATCGCCCAGCAGTACGACACCGGAGAGGTGCTGATGCTGGGCTGGATGGACGACGAGGCCCTGCACCGCACGCTGACCACCGGCCGCTGCACCTACTGGTCGCGCAGCCGCCGGGAGTACTGGGTCAAGGGCGACACCTCCGGGCACGTCCAGCGGGTGCGGTCCGTCGCCCTCGACTGCGACGCCGACACCGTGCTGGTCAAGGTCGACCAGGTCGGCGCCGCCTGCCACACCGGCGCCCGGACCTGCTTCGACGCCGACGTGCTGCTCAAGGACGACGGCGGCGCCGATTCCGGCGCGCCCGCCGCGGATCAGTAGGGTCTGCCGCCATGGACCTCGAGACCTTCCGCAAGCTCGCCTCCGACCGCCGCGTCATCCCGGTCACGCGCAAGCTGCTCGCCGACGGCGACACGCCCGTCGCCCTCTACCGCAAGCTCGCCGCCGAGCGCCCCGGCACCTTCCTGCTGGAATCCGCCGAGAACGGACGCTCCTGGTCCCGCTACTCCTTCGTCGGCGTCCGCAGCGCCGCCACCCTCACCGAGCGCGACGGCCGGGCCCACTGGCAGGGCACCCCGCCCGTGGGCGTCCCAACCGACGGCGACCCGCTCACCGCGCTGCGTGCGACCCTGGAGACGCTGCACACCCCCCGCGACCTCACCCACGACCTGGGCCTGCCGCCGTTCACCGGCGGCATGGTCGGCTACCTCGGCTACGACATCGTGCGCCGCCTGGAGAAGATCGGCCCCGGCGAGCGGGACGATCTGCGGCTGCCCGAGCTGACCATGCTCCTCACCAGCGACCTCGCCGTCATGGACCACTGGGAGGGCGCCGTCTGGCTGATCGCCAACGCGATCAACCACAACGACCTGGAGACCGGCGTCGACGAGGCCTACGCCGACGCCGTGGCCCGCCTCGACGCGATGGAGGCCGACCTCGCCCGCCCGGTGGCCCAGCCCCCGGCCGTCCTGCCGCCCTCCGAGCTGCCCGACTACAGCGCGCTGTGGGGCGGCCCCGACTTCCGGGCGGCCGTCGAGGACATCAAGGAGCGCATCCGGGCCGGGGAGGCCTTCCAGGTGGTCCCCTCCCAGCGCTTCGAGACCCCCTGCACGGCGAGCGCCCTCGACGTCTACCGGGTCCTGCGCGCCACGAATCCGTCCCCGTACATGTACCTGTTCCGGTTCCCCCACGGGGAGGACGGAGCCTTCGACGTCGTCGGATCGTCCCCCGAGGCCCTGGTGAAGGTCGAGGACGGGCGGGCCATGCTCCACCCCATCGCCGGCACCCGGCACCGCGGCGCCACCCCGCGGGAGGACCAGGCCCTCGCCGAGGACCTGCTCGCCGACCCCAAGGAACGCGCCGAGCACCTGATGCTCGTCGACCTGGGCCGCAACGACCTGGGACGGGTCTGCGAACCCGGCTCGGTCGAGGTCGTCGACTTCATGTCCGTCGAGCGCTACTCGCACGTCATGCACATCGTCTCGACGGTCACCGGGCGGGTCGCCCCCGGGCGCACCGCCTTCGACGTGCTCACCGCCTGCTTCCCGGCCGGCACCCTCTCCGGCGCGCCCAAGCCCCGCGCCATGCAGATCATCGACGAACTCGAACCGTCCCGCCGCGGCCTGTACGGCGGCTGCGTCGGCTACCTGGACTTCGCGGGCGACTCCGACACCGCCATCGCCATCCGCACCGCCCTGCTGCGCGACGGCACCGCGTACGTGCAGGCCGGCGCGGGGATCGTCGCCGACTCCGACCCGGTCGCCGAGGACATCGAGTGCCGCAACAAGGCGGCCGCGGTGCTGCGCGCCGTCCACACGGCGAACCGGCTGGGACAGGGCTGAGACGAACCCCGGGTGACGGTTCGCCCGGGGTTCAGGCGATAGTGGACTACGTGACTGCCGTACCTCACCCCCGCTCCGAAGCCGCCGGCCCAGGCCGGGCAGGCCGCCTCAGCCTCGCCGCCGCACTGCTGTGCGGCGCCCTGGGCGCGGCCGTGGCCCTGCTCGCGACCCGGCAGCAGTGGTCCGAGGGCACCGCGACGGTGGCCGGCGGGGCCTTCCCGCTGACCGCCAAGGGCAGCGACGTCACCGGTGTGCCCGCAGCGCTGGCCGTGGTCGGCCTGGCCGCGCTCGTCGCCGTCTTCGCCGTCCGCCGCGCCGGCCGGCTCGCCGTGGCCGTGCTGCTCGCCCTGTCCGGCGCGGGCACCGTCACGGCGGCGCTGCTCGGCGCGTCCGACAGCTCCGCGCTCGACGAGAAGGCCGCCGCGGTGTCCGGCGACACCTCCGCCTCCGTGGACGCCCTCACCCACACCGCCTGGCCCTACGTCGCGGCCGTGGGCGGCCTGCTGCTCCTGCTGGCCGGACTGCTCGCCCTGCGGTACGGCCGGCTGTGGCCCGCCATGTCCGGCCGCTACGAGCGGGGCGGCGCGCCCCGGCCGCGCCGCGCGGCCGCGCCCGTCGACCCCGACCGGCCCGAGGACCTGTGGAAGGCCCTCGACCGCGGCGAGGACCCGACGGGAGCGTGAGCCCGGGTGTGGTGCCCGGGGCCGAGGTGCCGTGAGCCCGGGTGCCCCGGTCCCGGTTCCGTGAGCCCGGGTGGTGCCCCCGGGTCCCGGTTCCGTGAGCCCGTTGCCGCGCGCGGGGCTCGGCGGACCCCGGCCCGGTGCCGACCTGCAAGGACGCGGGAACCGGCCCGTCCGCGGTCGAGGACGGCGGGCGAGAGCGGCGGGCGGGACGGGCATCGGACGGCCCGCCTCCGGCGCGCGGGGGAGCACCCCCGGTCACGGCGTCCGCACGCGTGCGGGACAATGAGCCCGAGCGTCCTGCTCAGACACGCACACAGCAACGAGGAGCAAGCAATGGCGGGCAGCAGCCACGGTCACACCCCGGCCGCCTGGACCGGTGTCACTATCGCCTTCATCGGTTTCTGCGTCGCGGGCGCGTTCATGGTGATGGACCAGCCGGTGGGCTTCTGGGCCGGCATGGCGATCGTGCTCCTCGGCGGCGTCGTCGGTGCGATCATGCGCGCGATGGGCATGGGCCAGCCGAAGACCGCCCACCCCGTGCACCAGGTCACCGGCGACCGCGAGCCGGCCGGCGCCGAGGGCTGAGCCGCGGAGCACCCCGGACAGGGGCGGCCGGCACACACCGAGGGTGCCGGAACCGCCCCTGACGCGCTTACGGACGCACGGGCGCGCCCCCGGCGTGCGGCCGGGTCAGAATGCACAGCGTGAACTCCGTCAGCCCCAGCACGGCGCGCGGCCGGGCCGCCCGCCTCGCCCTCCCCGCCGGGACCCTCGCGGCCGTCGCCGGGGCCTTCGCCTACGTGGGGACCGTCGACCCCAACCAGCCCGGCCACTACCCCGCCTGCCCGCTGCTGCGCCTCACCGGCCTCTACTGCCCCGGCTGCGGCGGACTGCGCAGCGCCCACGCCGTCGTCCACGGCGACCTCCTGGCGGCGCTCCAGGCCAACGCCCCGGCCGTGCTCGGCTACGCCGCCTTCGCCGTGCTGTGGACCGTATGGGTGGTCCGCGCGGTGCGCGGCGGGCCGCTGCGGATCGACCCCTCACCGCTGCTGCTGTGGTCGCTGGGAGCGTTGCTGCTGGTCTTCACCGTTGTCCGGAACCTGCCGTTCGGCGGGTGGCTGCACCCGTGATCAACCCGTGAACGTCCAGGTAGTGGGACCGGCGTCAACCGGATGCGGGGCCTGCGCCCCGCTGCGGATACCATCGCAGTGACCATCGGTTCCGCCCGACCACCGCCCGCCGCGGGCGCCCGCGGCGGGACCGGACCCACCGAAGACCGACCGTTTGGAAGGGGGCCGCTCGCGTGAGTGTGCTCGACGAGATCATCGACGGAGTCCGTGCCGACCTCGCGGAGCGGCAGGCGCGCGTCAGCCTCGACGAGCTCAAGCAGCGGGCGGCGAAGGCACCCGCGGCCAAGGACGGCGTGGCCGCCCTGCGCGGCGACGGCGTCAAGGTCATCTGCGAGGTCAAGCGCTCCAGCCCGTCCAAGGGCGCGCTCGCCGCGATCGCCGACCCGGCCGGACTCGCCGCCGACTACGAGGCGGGGGGCGCCGCCGTCATCTCCGTCCTCACCGAACAGCGCCGCTTCGGCGGCTCGCTGGCCGACCTCGAGGCGGTCCGCGCCCGCGTGGACGTCCCCGTGCTGCGCAAGGACTTCATCGTCACCTCCTACCAGCTCTGGGAGGCCCGGGCCTACGGTGCCGACCTGGCGCTGCTGATCGTCGCCGCCCTGGACCAGGCGGCCCTGGAGTCGCTGATCGAGCGCGCCGAGTCCATCGGGCTCACCCCGCTCGTCGAGGTGCACGACGAGGACGAGGTCGAGCGCGCCGTGGACGCCGGCGCCAAGGTCATCGGGGTCAACGCGCGCAACCTCAAGACCCTCGAGGTCGACCGCGGCACCTTCGAGCGGGTGGCCCCCGAGATCCCCGCGCACTGCGTCAAGGTCGCCGAGTCCGGCATCCGTGGCCCCCACGACCTGATCGCCTACGCCAACGCCGGCGCGGACGCCGTGCTGGTCGGCGAATCGCTGGTCACCGGCCGCGACCCCAGGACGGCCGTCTCGGACCTGGTGGCGGCCGGCGAACACCCGGCACTCCGCCACGGCCGGGGCTGACCTCCCGCTAGGCTGGGCACGATGACGCTCCCGATCACCACGACGGCGCAGGACCGCTACGCCCGCCTCGCGCGCGGCTGCCGGCCCCGTGGCTGCCGTGCGCCCGCCCGCCGGGTCCACGGCCGCCGTGTGCGCTACGTCATCGGTGACGAGCCCGGCCAGGTCAACGGCCGTCGATGGCAGCGCCCCTCGTAGGGGCGCGGGGAACTGCGCGACGGGCCGACAGCGGCCCGCAGCCCACCGACCGTCTCCGCCCCCACGGCGATCAGTGTTCTTCCACGCACGCACTCACCGTGAGGCTCAAGCATGCCCAGCCACTTCTTCATCCCTGACCCGGAGGGGCAGGTCCCCACCGCCGAGGGCTACTTCGGCGCCTTCGGGGGCAAGTTCATCCCGGAGGCCCTGGTCGCGGCCGTCGACCAGGTCGCCGTCGAGTACGACAAGGCCAAGCACGACCCCGACTTCGCCCGGGAACTCGACGACCTGCTGGTCAACTACACCGGCCGCCCCTCGGCGCTCACCGAGGTTCCCCGGTTCGCCGCCGAGGCGGGTGGCGCCCGGGTGTTCCTCAAGCGCGAGGACCTCAACCACACCGGCTCCCACAAGATCAACAACGTGCTCGGGCAGGCCCTGCTCACCAAGCGCATGGGCAAGACCCGGGTCATCGCCGAAACCGGCGCCGGCCAGCACGGCGTCGCCACCGCCACCGCCTGCGCCCTCTTCGGCCTCGACTGCACCATCTACATGGGCGAGATCGACACCCGGCGCCAGGCCCTCAACGTCGCCCGCATGCGCATGCTGGGCGCCGAGGTCGTCTCCGTGAAGTCCGGCAGCCGCACCCTCAAGGACGCCATCAACGAGGCGTTCCGCGACTGGGTCGCCAACGTCGACCACACCCACTACCTGTTCGGCACCGTCGCCGGCCCGCACCCCTTCCCGGCCATGGTGCGCGACTTCCACCGCGTGATCGGCGTCGAGGCCCGCCGCCAGCTCCTCGAGCGTGCCGGGCGGCTCCCGGACGCCGCGATCGCCTGCGTCGGCGGCGGCTCCAACGCCATCGGCCTGTTCCACGCCTTCATCCCCGACGAGGGCGTCCGCCTCATCGGCTGCGAGCCCGCCGGACACGGCGTCGAGACCGGCGAGCACGCGGCCACCCTCACCGCGGGCGAGCCCGGCATCCTGCACGGCTCGCGCTCCTACGTCCTCCAGGACGACGAGGGCCAGATCACCGAGCCCTACTCCATCTCGGCCGGCCTGGACTACCCCGGCATCGGACCGGAGCACTCCTACCTCAAGGACTCCGGCCGCGGCGAGTACCGCGCGGTCACCGACGACGCCGCCATGCAGGCCCTGCGGCTGCTGTCGCGCACCGAGGGCATCATCCCGGCCATCGAGAGCGCCCACGCCCTGGCCGGGGCCCTGGAGGTCGGCAGGGAACTCGGCAGGGACGGGCTGATCGTCGTCAACCTGTCCGGCCGCGGCGACAAGGACATGGACACCGCCGCCCGCTACTTCGGGCTGTACGACACCGACGCCGAGGTGGCCGCCGACGCGGACGCCGACGCCGCCGAGATCGAGGGGGACGCCAAGTGAGCGGGAACATCCAGCTGTTGACGGACACCCTCGCCGCCGCCAGGGCGGAGGGACGCTCCGCGCTCATCGCCTACCTCCCGGCCGGGTTCCCGACCGTGGACGGCGGCATCGACGCGGTCAAGGCCGTCTTCGACGGCGGAGCCGACGTCGTCGAGGTGGGCCTGCCGCACAGCGACCCCGTCCTCGACGGCCCCGTCATCCAGACCGCCGACGACATCGCCCTGCGCGGCGGGGTCAGGATCGCCGACGTCATGCGGACCGTGCGGGAAGCCTTCGAGGCCACCGGGAAGCCGGTCCTCGTCATGACGTACTGGAACCCCATCGACCGCTACGGCGTCGAGCGGTTCACCGCCGAGCTGGCCGAGGCGGGCGGCGCGGGCTGCATCCTGCCCGACCTGCCCGTGCAGGAGTCGGCGCTGTGGAGGGAGCACGCGGAGAAGCACGGTCTGGCGACCGTCTTCGTGGTGGCGCCCAGCAGCAGGGACGAGCGGCTCGCGCGGATCACCGCGGCGGGCAGCGGCTTCGTCTACGCCGCCTCGCTCATGGGCGTCACCGGCACCCGTGAGTCGGTCGGCGCCCAGGCCCATGACCTCGTGGAGCGCACCCGGGCCACCGGCACCGACCTGCCCGTCTGCGTCGGCCTCGGAGTGTCCGACGCCGCCCAGGCCGCCGAGGTCGCCGGCTTCGCGGACGGCGTGATCGTGGGCTCCGCCTTCGTCAAGAGGATGCTGGACGCCCCCGACCACGGCGCCGCCCTCGAGGCCGTCCGCGCGCTGGCGGGCGAGCTCGCGGCGGGGGTGCGCGGACAGGCGTGACCGCCGGACAACGGCGGCCAGTCGTACGGGTCCCTCGTAAGGGTGGACCTGGGACCGGGGAGGCGCGCTGCGCCTCCCCGGTTCGTTCTGCGGGGTGTGAGCGAGAAGAACCGTGAGGGAAAGCGCACCGCCCGGGAGCGGCTGGCGGTCGAGCGCGAGAAGCAGAGGTCCGCGGAGAAGCGACGCCGCACCCTGATCGTGGGCGCGAGCGTGGTCTGTGTCCTGGGGCTCGCGGCGGTGGTCGGTGTGGTCGCCGCCAACGCCGGCAAGGACGACGGGAGCGAGTCGAAGGGCCCCGTTGTGGCGCCCTCCGGGGCGCTCGGCAAGGACGGCACCGCCGTCCCGGTCGGCAAGGAGAGTGCCAAGGCCACGCTCACCGTCTGGGAGGACTTCCGCTGCCCGGCCTGCAAGGCCTTCGAGCAGGCGTACAGCCCGACCGTCCACGAGCTGACCGAAGCCGGACAGCTGAAGGTGGAGTACCACCTGGTCACCCTCATCGACGGCGGCATGGGCGGCACCGGCTCCCTCAACTCGGCCAACGCAGCAGCCTGCGCCCAGGACGCCGGCAGGTTCCCCGCCTATCACGACGTGCTGTTCGAGAACCAGCCGCCGGAGAGCGACGACGCCTTCGCCGACAAGGCCCGGCTCATCGAGCTGGCCGGCAAGGTCGACGGCCTCGACACGCCCGCCTTCCGCGCCTGCGTCGAGGACGGCAAGCACAACGCCTGGGTGGCCAAGGCGCACGAGGCCTTCCGCAAGGGCGGCTTCACGGGCACGCCGACGGTCCTGTTCGACGGCCGGAACATCTACCAGGACCAGTCGATGACCCCGGCGAAGCTCAAGCAGATGGTCCAGGACGCGAACAAGGAATGACGCGCGGGCGGGGGGCCGCCCCGTCCCCGTTATGGACCCGTAGCCGGGCTGCCTGCCGTGGGGGTGGCCCGGCACGGTAGCGTCGACCCTGCCATGGAACTTGCCTACATTCCCAGCCCGTCGAGCGGGGTGCTGTACCTCGGCCCCATTCCGCTGCGCGGCTACGCGTTCTGCATCATCATCGGGGTCTTCGTCGCCGTCTGGCTCGGCAACAAGCGCTGGATCGCCCGGGGCGGACGGGCCGGCACGGTGGCCGACATCGCTGTCTGGGCCGTGCCCTTCGGCCTGGTCGGCGGCAGGCTCTACCACGTGATCACGGATTACGAGCTGTACTTCAGCGAGGGCCGTGACTGGGTGGACGCCTTCAAGATCTGGGAGGGCGGCCTCGGCATCTGGGGCGCGATCGCGCTCGGCGCGCTGGGCGCCTGGATCGGCTGCCGTCGCCGGGGCATCCCGCTGCCCGCCTACGCCGACGCCGTCGCGCCGGGCATCGCCTTCGCGCAGGCGATCGGCCGCTGGGGCAACTGGTTCAACCAGGAGCTGTACGGCCGCTCCACCGATCTGCCGTGGGCGGTGGAGATCACCTCCTCAGCGGACGGACGGATCCCGGGCACGTACCACCCGGCGTTCCTGTACGAGTCGCTGTGGTGCGTCGCGGTCGCGCTGCTCGTGATCTGGGCCGACCGCCGCTTCCGGCTGGGGCACGGGCGGGCGTTCGCGCTGTACGTGGCCGCGTACTGCGTCGGCCGGTTCTGGATCGAGTACATGCGGGTCGACGAGGCCCACCACATCCTGGGCCTGCGGCTGAACAACTGGACCTCCGTCCTCGTCTTCCTGCTCGCGGTGGCGTACATCGTGCTGTCGGCGAGGAAGCGCCCAGGGCGCGAGGACGTCGTGGAGCCGGCCGCCGGCGGTGACGCCGAGGGCGCCGCGAAGGACGAGAACGACGCGGCGGACGAGAACGACGCGAACGACGCGAACGACGAGCAGGACGCGCACGAGGAGCACGACGAGAAGAACCAGGAGGACTCCCCGGACGTGAAGGCCGCGCGGGACTCCAAGGACGGGGCAGGGTCCGCCAAGAAGAGCTGACCCGCCCGCCGTACGCAGCGGGGGCGCCCGGGATGCCCGGGCGCCCTCGGCCTGTTCCGGGGGGAGCGGAGGGGCAGGGAGTCAGCCCCTGCGGACCAGGGCCAGTGTGCGCCGGGCCGCCGTCACCACCGCGGCGTCGACGAAGCTGCCGTCGGGCAGGGCCTGGGCGCCCCGGTGCGTGGCCGCTGCCTTGAGGATCGTCTCCGCCTGTTCGATCTCCCGCTGCGTCGGGAGGTAGGCCCGCTCGATCACCGGGAGCTGGCGGGGGTGGATCGCCGCACGGCCCAGGAAGCCCAGGGCACGGCCGTGGGCGCAGGAGGCGGTGAGGCCGTCCAGGTCCCGGATGTCGGGGTGGACGGACTGGGCGGGCGGGGCCAGTCCCGCCGCCCGCGCCGCCAGGACCACCCGGGAGCGGGGCCAGACGAGCCCGGCGTCGTCGCACAGCCCCAGATCCGCCCGCAGGTCCGCCTCGCCGAGGGCGATGCCCCGCAGGGAGGGGTGGGCGGTGGCCACGGCGTAGGCCCGTTCGACCCCGAGGGCCGTCTCCAGCAGGGCGTACAGGGGGAGGGTCCCGCCATGGGCGGACACGGCACGCCGCGCGACACGGACGACGTCGGCCGGGGCGCAGACCTTGGGCAGCCGCAGGCCGGACAGGCCGGGCGCCGCGGCGACGGCGGCCAGGTCCGCCTCGCCCCAGGGGCCGGAGAGGGCGTTGACGCGGACGTGGACCGGCACCGGCTGCGGGTCCCGCAGCAACTCGGCAGTGGCCGCGCGGGCGTACGCCTTGCGGTCCGGGGCCACCGCGTCCTCCAGGTCGACCACCACCACGTCGGCCCCGGCGGCCAGGGCCTTGGCCACCGCCCGCGGTCGGTCGCCCGGGGCGTACAGCCAGGTCAGGGGGAAGCCCCTCACAGGGCGCCCTCCGCCCGCAGCGCGCCGAGGTCGGCCGGGGTCAGGCCCAGCTCGGTCAGCACCTCGTCGGTGTCCGCGCCGTGCGGCCGGCCCGCCCAGCGGATCGCGCCGGGGGTGCGGGAGAGCCGGAAGAGGACGTTCTGCATGCGCAGCGGGCCCAGCTCGGGGTCGTCGACGGTGGTGATCGTGCCGAGGGCCCGGTACTGCGGGTCCGCCATCACGTCCCGCACGTCCTGGACGGGGGCGACGGCCGCCTCCGCCTTCTCGAACGCCGCCAGCACCTCGGTGCGGGTGCGTGCGGCGATCCAGCCGCCAACCGCCTCGTCGAGGAGGTCGGCGTGCCGGGCCCGGCCGGCGCCGGTGGCGAACCACGGCTCGTCGATGAGGTCGGGGCGCCCCACCAGGTGCATCACGCGCTCGGCGACCGACTGGGCCGAGGTGGAGACCGCGACCCAGGTGCCGTCGGCGGTGAGGTAGGTGCCGCGCGGGGCGTTGTTCTGGGAGCGGTTGCCGGTGCGGGGCTGGACGTGGCCGAGCTGGTCGTACCAGGTCGGCTGGGGGCCGAGGGCGGTCAGGATCGGCTCGATCAGGGCCATGTCGACGACCTGTCCCTCGCCGGTGCGGTCGCGGCCGGCGAGCGCGGTGAGGGTCGCGTACGCGGTGGTCAGTCCGGCGATGGAGTCGGCCAGGCCGAACGGCGGCAGGGTGGGCGGCGCGTCCGGCTCGCCGGTGATCGCGGCGAAGCCGCTCATCGCCTCGGCGAGGGTGCCGAAGCCCGGGCGGTGCGCGTAGGGGCCGAACTGTCCGAAGCCGGTGACCCGGACCAGCACCAGGCGGGGATTGACGGCGGACAGCTCCGGCCAGCCCAGCTCCCATTTCTCCAGGGTGCCGGGGCGGAAGTTCTCGATGATCACGTCGGCGGTCGCGGCCAGGCGCAGCAGGGTCGCGCGCCCGCCGGGCCGGGACAGGTCCAGGGTGATGGTGCGCTTGTTCCGGCCGAGCACCTTCCACCACAGGCCCACGCCGTCCTTGGACGGGCCGTGGCCGCGGGAGGGGTCCGGCTTCCTGGGGTGCTCGACCTTGACGACCTCCGCGCCGAAGTCGCCGAGCAGGGTGGCGGCGAGCGGACCGGCGAAGAGGGTGGCGAGGTCGAGGACGCGCAGACCGGCCAGCGGAGGGGTGGCGGGGGAGGAGGAGGCGGCGGTCGGATCGGGCCGGGTCATGGGCGGGAGGCCTCCTGGTGGGTGAGCCGGGCCAGGGTGTCGAAGCCGACGCCGTTGAAGTCGCCGACGGAGGTGGCCAGCCGGTTCTTCAGCGGTGCCGTCCAGCGGTCGGGGAGCGCCGCGGGTGAGCCGGCGAGCAGACCGGCGATGCCGCCCGCGGTCGCCCCGTTGGAGTCGGTGTCCCAGCCCCCGGACACCGCACGGCAGAGGGAGCCGGTGAAGTCGCCGTCGGCGTGGGTGAGCGCGGCGGCGATCAGCGCGGTGTTGGGTACGGCGTGCACCCAGTGCAGGTCCGCGTGCACGGCGTGGAGTTCGTCGACGACCGCGGTGAAGTCGTTGTGGACGCGGGCGAGTTCGAGGGCGTGGCGGACGGCCGTGGCGAGGCGGGAGCGCGGCGGGACGACCGTGAGGCCGGTGCGCAGGCAGGCGTGGACGTCGTGGTCACCGGTCGTCGCGGTGGCGATGACGGCGGCCGTGAACATCGCCGCGTAGACGCCGTTGGCGGTGTGGCTGAGCGTGGCGTCGCGGTGGGCCTGCCCGGCCGCGGCGGCGGGGTCGCCGGGGTTGGTCCAGCCGTGCAGGTCGGCGCGGATCAGCGCGCCGATCCACTCGCGGAAGGGGTTGCGGTGGCGGGCGGTGTGCGGGGGCTCGAGACCGCGGAGCAGGTTGCGGTAGGCGACGCGTTCGGCGGTGAAGGTGCGACCGGCCGGGAGTTCGTCCAGCCAGACGCGGGCCAGGTCGGTGGTGGTGAAGTCCCGGCCGTACCGCTGGAGCAGGAGCAGACCGAGGAGGGGGTGGTCGAGGTCGTCGTCCTCGGGCATGCCGTCGATGTTCTCGACGAGCGAGGTGGCCGCGGAGCGGCGGTTCCAGGGGTGGCGGGCCAGCAGCTCACCGGGGACTCCGCGGGCGGTGAAGTACGTGGTCAGGGGCCAGTTGCCGGAGGCCCGGGCGAGTGCGCGGATGCCGTCCAGGGGGAGCTTCTCGACCGGCTTGCCCAGCAGACAGCCGACGGCCCGCCCGAGCCAGGCCGCTTCGAGGCGTTCCGGGCCGGGAGGGAGCGGGGGAGCGGCGGGCCCGGACGGCCAGCCGGGGCACAGGGCCCGGATCCGCGCCAGATCGGTCGGCTCGTCGTCCGCGAGGCCGCTGGGCAGGTCGGCCAGTTCGTCCAGCAGGTCCTCGGCCAGCATCCGCAGGTAGCGGGAGGCCGGACGCGGTGAGGCGCCCGCCCGCAGCGGGGCCTCGGGGCCGCCGGCCGCGCGCCAGCGGGCCGCGACGGCCGAGGGCTCCCGGCCGTCCTGGGCGGCCTGGCGCAGCTCATGGCCGATCAGATCCTCCGGCTGGACCCAGGTCAGTCGGAGCATCCGGGGCCTCCCAGCTCCGCGAACGCCCGCTCGTGGGCGCGGCGGCGCCGTACGTCGCGGGCGAAGATCTCGCGGGCCACCTCGGTGAGCGTGGCCGCCGGTGCCCACAGGTCGAGACGGCTGGCCTCCGCGACCGTCTTCGCCCAGTCGTCCGGCACGGGTGAGCCCAGCGCACCGGTCAGCGCGCCCGCCATCGTGGCGATGGAGTCGCAGTCGCGGCCGTAGTTCACCGCGCCCAGCACCGCGTGCCGGAAGTCGCCGCGGGCCACCACCACCATGCCCAGGGCCACGGGGAGCTCCTCGATGGAGTGCAGCCGGGACGGGCGGCGGGCGCCGAGGGAGGGGGCGCGGTAGTCGGGGCCCACGGTGTCGTAGGGGGCCACCGCCTCCCGCAGCGGGCGCAGCGCCGACTCGAAGTCCGTGTGCCGGGACGCCTCCTCGCAGACCCGCTCGATGGCCGCGCGGGTGCCGTCCTTCGCCAGCGACAGGCAGGCGGAGACGACCGAGTCCGGGCTCGCCCCCGGCGCGCACGCCGCCGCTACGGCGGCCGCGAGCACACCGGCCGCCTCCCTGCCGTACGACGACTGGTGGGCGCCCGCGACGTCGAGCGCCTCGGCGTAGGCGGCGGGCGGATGGGCCGCGTTGACCAGTCCGACGGGGGCCGTGTACATCGCCGCGCCGCAGTTGACGATGTTGCCGGTGCCTGCCTCACGCGGGTCGACGTGGCCGTAGTGCAGGCGGGCCACCAGCCACTTCTCCGCGAGGAAGATCCGTTGCAGGGGCAGTGCCTCCGCCTCCAGCTCCGGGATCCACCGCGGGTTGGTCATCAGGTCCGGGACCAGGTGGTCGGCGACGGAGTAGGCGTCCAGGTGGTCCCGGACGCGTCCGTACACCCGGACCAGCGCGTGCGTCATCAACGTGTCGTCGGTGACGTGGCCGTCGCCCTTGTGGTACGGGGCGACGGGGCGGGCGGTGCGCCAGGCGTCTCCGTGCCAGGGGCCGACGATGCCGTGCACCCGGCCTCCGTGGCGTTCGACGATCTGCTCGGGGGAGTACCCCTCGACCGGCCCGCCGAGGGCGTCGCCGACCGCGGCGCCGACCAGCGCTCCGGTGATCCGCTCCGCCAGGGGGAGCCCCCGTTCCCCGTTTTGCTGCTCTTTGCGCGTCATGCCCCGCATCATCCTCCGGGTGGGGCCGACTGTGCGGCTTCCAGGAGCCCGGCGAGTTCCACCAGGTCCGTCCCGGTGAGCCGGGGCAGCGCGCAGCCGGAGAGGGTCCGGCAGCTCTCCCGCCAGGACCGGGGGATCGCCGCGCCGCCGCCGAGCGCGCCGGTGAGGGCGCCGGTGAGGGCGGGCGCGGAGTCCGCGACCCGGGACAGGCAGGCCGCCGCGGGAACCGCCTGCGCGATCCGGCCCTGGGCGGCGGTCGCCAGGGCGAGGGCGACGGGGACCGTCTCGGCGGCGGCGACGCCGTAGCTGTAGACGTGGTCGACGATCTGGTGCTCTAGCGGCGGGACCAGCGCGAAGGCGCACTCCGCGGCGGCGGCCAGCGTCAGCGCGTGGCGGGCGTTGCGGCCGATCTCCGTCTGCGCGGGGAGTTCGGCGAGCGCGGCGGCCACGCAGGCGTGCACGTCCGCGCCGGCCAGTGCGAGCGCCACCGCGGCGGCCATGGCGCGGGCACCGTGCACGCCGTCGCCGTCCTGGGTGTAGCGGGCGTCGAACTCGGCCAGGGCGGCGGCGCCCCCCGGGTCGCCGGGGTGGGCGACGGCCAGCACGCAGGCCCGGACGCAGGCGGCGTCGTCGAAGTAGTGCGGATTGTCGTGGCCGGTGGCGGGAGGGCGCAGACCGGTGGCGAGGTTGCCGAGCCCGGCCCGCACCGAGATGCGGGCGCGCAGGGGGAGCACCGCGGACTCGATCTCGGGAGCGCGCTGGGCCGCCGCGGCGACCTCCGCGGCGGCGGCGTTCCAGGTGAGGTCGATCGCGGCTCTCGTGCGGCGCTCGCGGCTCAGGTCGCCGAGCGCTCCGTCGTCGCCGGCGAGCAGCATGGCCTCGGCGGCGAACGCCGCCCACTCGGCGTCGTCGGAGGGGCCGAGGCGCAGGGGCTCGGGGGACTGGTTCAGGGCGATGGGGACGGGGAGCGTGGTGGTGGCGTTCTGCTCGGCGAAGGTGTCGAGTTCGCGGGTGAGGCGGCGGGTCCACTCGGGCATGCGGGCGGCGCGGTGGCGGGCGGCGGGCCAGCCGGCGGCGTCGCCCGCGGCGAGGCCGAGGAGGAGGCCCTCCACCCGGCGGGGAGTGGGGCGGTGCGCGGCCTCGGGCCTGCCGTCGGCCCTGGTGCCCCCGTCCGCCCCGTCCGTGTGTTCGTCGTGGGGTGCGGGCAGCCCCTGCGGGGCGCTCTCGCCGTCGGTTGGCGCGGGTGGTGCCGCGACCGGTGCCGGTGCGGCTTCGCCCAGTGCCGTCACGGCGTCACCTCCGGGGTCAGCAGGTCCGCCACGCCGAGCACGTGGTGGCCCGCCATGGCGGGCAGGCAGGTGCCGCGGGCGGGACCGATGGCCGCCGCCCAGGCGGCCGGGATCGCCGAGGCGCCGTGGGTCGCGCCGGCCAGGGCGCCCGCCACCGCCGCCGTGGTGTCGGCGTCCCGGCCCATGTTCACGGCCATCAGCACCGATGCCTCGAAGTCGCCGTCGGCCGCCGCGTACGCGCCGAAGGCGAGGGCGACCGCCTCGGGTGCCAGGTCGGTCCAGGGGTAGCCGCCGATCACCACCGCCGAGCGGACCGCGCGCTCGCCGAGGTGGGCCGCGGTGACCGCGCGGCGCAGCGAGCGGGCGGTCCAGGAGTCCTCCGGTACGACGGCCAGGGCCGAGGCGACCACCGCGACCGGCGGTGCCCCGGCCATCGCCGCGGCGACGCCCGCCGCGACCGCCTGCCCGCCGTGGATGCCCTCGCCGTCGTGGCTGACCGAGCCGTCGATCGCCGCCAGCCGGGCCGCCTCGGCGGGGCGCCCGGCCGCGAAGACGCCGTGCGGCGCCGCCCTCATCGCCAGCCCGTCGCTCCAGGCGTGTCGGTGTTGGGCGGATACGGGGGCGGCCAGTCCCCGGCGCAGGTTCTCCAGGGTGCCGCGCTCACTGAATCCGGCCCCGCGGAAGGGGCCCTCGGCACGGTCGGCGATCCACTCGTGCCAGGCGGCCTCGACGTGCGCCGGGCTCAGCGCGGAACCGTGCCGGGCCAGCAGCAGACCGGAGAAGATCGCGTACTCGGTGTCGTCCGTGCCCGCGGGGTGCTGTGCCACGTACCCCGTGATGCGGCCCCATCTGGCGCGGATCTCCGAGGGCTTCAGGTTCTCCGCCGGGGCGCCCAGCGCGTCGCCGACCGCCAGGCCGAGCAGTGCGCCGCGCGCCCGTTCGCGCAGTGCGGCGCCGCCGGGCACCGGGACGGAGGACATGCAGGCGGTCGAAGCCATACGCGGCTCTCCTCTCAGGGGCGCCCCGAGAGGCGCGAGGCCCTTTGCGGAACTGTCCCCGGCGCGGCCCGCGGCGCAGCCTGACACGCCTCAGCGTCACCCGGTCGACCGGTGTGCGACCATCTACACAACCGGGCGAAGCCTGCAAAACCGCAGGTTAGCGCAGCCTTTCCTTGCTGGCGGAGGGCTCCGGCGAGGCATAGGTTTGGTGTGGTCAAAAAATAGAACCCGTCCAAACTAGTTTCCCTGGGGGGACGCGATGGCCATCATCGAGACCGAGGCGGCGCTTCACGAGGCGCACCGCGACAACCACACCCACCGGGACGTCAACGGCGGCTGGCTGCGCCCCGCGGTGTTCGGCGCGATGGACGGACTTGTCTCCAACCTCGCCCTGATGACCGGCGTCGCCGGAGGGTCGGTCGGCCAGCAGACCGTTGTGCTCAGCGGCCTCGCCGGCCTGGCCGCCGGAGCCTTCTCCATGGCCGCCGGCGAGTACACCTCCGTCGCCTCCCAGCGCGAGCTGGTCGAGGCCGAACTGGACGTCGAGCGGCGTGAACTGCGCAAGCATCCCAAGGACGAGGAGGCCGAGCTCGCCGCGCTGTACGAGGCCCGCGGCGTCGAGCCCAAGCTCGCCCGCGAAGTGGCCCGGCAACTGTCGAAGGACCCCGAGCAGGCCCTGGAGATCCACGCCCGCGAGGAACTGGGCATCGACCCCGGTGACCTGCCCTCGCCCGCCGTGGCCGCCGTCTCGAGCTTCGGCTCCTTCGCGCTGGGTGCCCTGCTCCCCGTACTGCCCTATCTGCTGGGCGCGAGCAGCCTGTGGCCGGCCGTGCTGGTGGCCCTGCTCGGGCTCTTCCTGTGCGGTGCCGTGGTCGCCAGGGTGACCGCCCGGACCTGGTGGTACAGCGGCCTGCGGCAGCTCGCCCTGGGCGGTGCCGCCGCCGGTGTGACCTACGCCCTGGGCACACTGTTCGGAACGGCCGTAGGATGAGTGGGCTCGGACTTATGCGTCGGACCGCATAAGTAGTCGTTACTCGCTGGTTTCGACCGCATGACCACCGGGCATGAGCCGTAAGCGCTGTGGGCAATGAGGCCTGCGGCGCGCCCGCAGGAGGGGCGACGAAGCCCTTCCCGCCCTGACGGGCCGACCGGACACCGATCTGTCCCGCTCGGTCCCCCACAGCTTCCGCCGCCAGGCGCGCGACCCCCGCCGCGCCCCGTGCGGTGTCCGCATGATGGAACGGAGTATCCCGGTTCCCGAGAACCACTCCATCATGTAACCTGCACGAAATTTCGCACCTACGCAGAGGGCCAACGTCGTCCCTCGGCACTTGCACATGCCACATGACGACGACGGGAGAGCCGATGCGTACGCCGCGCCAGCCGTCCCAGCACTCCGCGAATGGCCAGAACTGGTCCTTCATGGATGCTCGCCCTGCTGCGCAGGGTATGTACGACCCCCGCAACGAGCACGACGCCTGCGGCGTCGGCTTCGTCGCCACCCTCACCGGCGAGGCGTCCCACACCCTGGTCGAGCAGGCCCTCACCGTCCTGCGCAACCTGGAACACCGCGGCGCCACCGGCTCCGAGCCCGACTCCGGCGACGGAGCGGGCATCCTCTCCCAGGTCCCCGACACCTTCTTCCGCGAGGTGGCCGGATTCGAACTGCCCGAGGCCGGTGCCTACGCCGTCGGCATCGCCTTCCTGCCGGAGGACGGCACCGAGGACGCCGTCGCGCGGATCGAGACCGTCGCCGCCGCCGAGGGCCTGACCGTCCTCGGCTGGCGCGAGGTGCCGGTCGCCCCCGAACTCCTCGGCGCCACCGCCCGTTCGACGATGCCGGTGTTCCGGCAGATCTTCGTCACGGACGGGGTCGGCAAGGGCATCGACCTCGACCGCAGGGCGTTCGTGCTGCGCAAGCGCGCCGAGCGCGAGGTGGGCGTCTACTTCCCGTCGCTGTCCGCGCGGACCATCGTCTACAAGGGCATGCTGACCACCGGCCAGCTCGAGCCCTTCTTCCCGGATCTGTCCGACCGCCGCTTCGCGTCCGCGATCGCGCTCGTGCACTCCCGGTTCTCCACCAACACCTTCCCGTCGTGGCCGCTCGCCCACCCGTACCGGTTCGTCGCGCACAACGGTGAGATCAACACCGTCAAGGGCAACCGCAACTGGATGGTCGCCCGCGAGTCGCAGCTGGTCTCCGACCTGTTCGGCGCCTCCACGGACCTGGAGCGGATCTTCCCGGTCTGCACGCCCGACGCCTCGGACTCCGCGTCCTTCGACGAGGTGCTCGAACTGCTCCACCTCGGAGGACGCTCGCTGCCGCACTCCGTGCTGATGATGATCCCGGAGGCGTGGGAGAACCACGACTCCATGGACCCGGCCCGGCGCGCCTTCTACCAGTTCCACTCCACGCTGATGGAGCCCTGGGACGGCCCCGCCTGCGTCACCTTCACCGACGGCACCCAGGTCGGCGCCGTGCTCGACCGCAACGGCCTGCGCCCCGGCCGCTACTGGGTCACCGACGACGGCCTCGTCGTCCTCGGCTCCGAGGTCGGCGTCCTCGACATCGACCCCGCGAAGGTGGTCCGCAAGGGCCGCCTCCAGCCCGGCCGCATGTTCCTGGTGGACACCGCCGAGCACCGCATCATCGAGGACGACGAGATCAAGGCCCAGCTCGCCGCCGAGAAGCCCTACGCCGAGTGGCTGGAGGCCGGCGAGATCGAGCTGGGCGACCTGCCCGAGCGTGAGCACATCGTGCACACCCACGCCTCGGTCACCCGCCGCCAGCAGACCTTCGGCTACACCGAGGAAGAACTGCGTGTCATCCTCGCGCCGATGGCCAAGGCCGGTGCGGAGCCCATCGGTTCCATGGGCACCGACTCGCCGATCGCCGCGCTGAGCGAGCGCCCGCGCCTGCTCTTCGACTACTTCACCCAGCTGTTCGCGCAGGTCACCAACCCGCCGCTGGACGCGATCCGCGAGGAACTGGTTACCTCCCTGCGCAGCTCGCTCGGCCCGCAGGGCAACCTGCTCGACCCGAGCGCGGCCTCCTGCCGCTCCGTCGTGCTGCCCTTCCCGGTGATCGACAACGACGAGCTGGCCAAGCTCATCCACATCAACGCCGACGGCGACATGCCCGGCTTCAAGGCCGCGACCCTGTCCGGCCTGTACCGGGTGCACGGCGGCGGCGACGCCCTCGCCGCGCGCATCGAGGAGATCTGCGCCGAGGCCGACGCCGCCATCGACAACGGCGCCCGCCTGATCGTCCTGTCCGACCGGCACTCGGACGCGGAGCACGCGCCGATCCCGTCGCTGCTGCTCACCGCGGCCGTCCACCACCACCTCATCCGCACCAAGCAGCGCACCCAGGTGGGCCTGCTGGTCGAGGCCGGTGACGTCCGCGAGGTCCACCACGTCGCCCTGCTCATCGGCTACGGCGCCGCCGCCGTCAACCCGTACCTGGCGATGGAGTCGGTCGAGGACCTGGTCCGCGCCGGCACCTTCCTGCCCGGCATCGAGCCCGAGCAGGCCATCCGCAACCTGATTTACGCCCTCGGCAAGGGCGTGCTGAAGGTCATGTCCAAGATGGGCATCTCGACCGTCGCCTCCTACCGCGGCGCCCAGGTCTTCGAGGCCGTCGGTCTCGACCAGGGCTTCGTCGACACGTACTTCAACGGCACCGCCACCAAGATCGGCGGAGTCGGCATCGACGTCGTCGCCCAGGAGGTCGCCGCCCGCCACGCCAAGGCCTACCCCGCCTCCGGGATCGCCCCCGCGCACCGCGCGCTGGAGATCGGCGGCGAGTACCAGTGGCGCCGCGAGGGCGAGCCGCACCTGTTCGACCCGGAGACGGTCTTCCGCCTCCAGCACTCCACGCGCACCGGCCGCTACGACATCTTCCAGAAGTACACCGAGCGCGTGAACGAGCAGTCCGAGCGCCTGATGACGCTGCGCGGGCTCTTCGGCTTCACCTCGGACCGCGAGCCGGTCCCCATCGAAGAGGTCGAGCCGGTCTCCGCGATCGTCAAGCGGTTCTCCACGGGCGCCATGTCGTACGGCTCCATCTCCCAGGAGGCGCACGAGACCCTCGCCATCGCCATGAACCAGCTGGGCGGCAAGTCCAACACCGGTGAGGGCGGCGAGGACCCGGAGCGCCTGTACGACCCGGCGCGCCGCTCGTCCATCAAGCAGGTCGCCTCCGGCCGCTTCGGTGTGACCAGCGAGTACCTGGTCAACTCCGACGACATCCAGATCAAGATGGCCCAGGGCGCCAAGCCCGGCGAGGGCGGCCAGCTGCCCGGCCACAAGGTCTACCCGTGGGTGGCGAAGACCCGGCACTCGACGCCCGGCGTGGGCCTGATCTCCCCGCCGCCGCACCACGACATCTACTCCATCGAGGACCTGGCCCAGCTGATCCACGACCTCAAGAACGCGAACCCGCAGGCGCGGATCCACGTCAAGCTGGTCTCGGAGGTCGGCGTCGGCACCGTCGCGGCGGGTGTGTCCAAGGCGCACGCGGACGTGGTGCTGATCTCCGGCCACGACGGCGGCACCGGCGCGTCCCCGCTGACCTCGCTGAAGCACGCGGGCGGCCCCTGGGAGCTCGGCCTTGCCGAGACCCAGCAGACCCTGCTGCTGAACGGCCTGCGCGACCGCATCGTCGTGCAGACCGACGGCCAGCTGAAGACCGGCCGCGACGTCGTCATCGCCGCGCTGCTCGGCGCCGAGGAGTTCGGCTTCGCCACCGCGCCGCTGGTCGTCTCCGGCTGCGTCATGATGCGCGTCTGCCACCTGGACACCTGCCCGGTCGGCATCGCCACGCAGAACCCGGTGCTGCGCGACCGGTTCTCCGGCAAGGCCGAGTACGTGGTGAACTTCTTCCAGTTCATCGCCCAGGAGGTCCGCGAGCTGCTCGCCGAGCTGGGCTTCCGCTCCATCGAGGAGGCCGTCGGCCACGCCGAGGTCCTCGACGTCACCCGCGCGGTGAACCACTGGAAGGCGCAGGGCCTCGAGCTGGCCCCGCTGTTCCACGTGCCGGAGCTGCCCGACGGCGCCGTCCGCCACCAGGTCGTCGCCCAGGACCACGGGCTGGAGAAGGCGCTCGACAACGAGCTGATCAAGCTCGCCGCCGACGCCCTCGCCGCCCCCAGCGCGGACGACGCCCAGCCGGTGCGCGCCCAGGTCGCCATCCGCAACATCAACCGCACGGTCGGCACCATGCTCGGCCACGAGGTGACGAAGAGGTTCGGCGGTGCCGGCCTGCCCGACGACACCATCGACATCACCTTCACCGGCTCCGCCGGCCAGTCGTTCGGCGCCTTCGTCCCGCGCGGTGTCACGCTGCGCCTGGAGGGCGACGCCAACGACTACGTCGGCAAGGGCCTGTCCGGCGGCCGGATCGTGGTCCGCCCGGACCGGGGCGCCGACCACCTCGCCGAGTACAGCGTCATCGCGGGCAACACCATCGCGTACGGCGCGACCGGCGGCGAACTGTTCCTGCGCGGCCGGACCGGTGAGCGGTTCTGCGTCCGCAACTCCGGCGCGCTGGTCGTCTCCGAGGGCGTGGGCGACCACGGCTGCGAGTACATGACCGGCGGTCACGCCGTCGTGCTCGGCGAGACGGGCCGCAACTTCGCGGCCGGCATGTCGGGCGGCGTCGCCTACGTCATCGACCTCGACCGCGACAACGTCAACGCCGGCAACCTCGACGCGATCGAGGCGCTGGACGACACCGACCGGCAGTGGCTGCACGACGTGGTCCGCCGCCACCGGGAGGAGACCGGCTCGACCGTCGCCGAGAAGCTCCTGGCCGACTGGGACACCGCGGTCGAGCGCTTCAGCAAGATCATCCCCAGCACGTACAAGGCAGTGCTCGCCGCCAAGGACGCCGCCGAGCGAGCCGGTCTCTCCGAGTCCGAGACCCACGAGAAGATGATGGAGGCGGCGATCAATGGCTGATCCGAAGGGCTTTCTGAACCACGGCCGTGAGGTCGCCAAGACCCGCCCCGTCGAAGAGCGCGTCAAGGACTGGAACGAGGTCTACGTCCCCGGCTCGCTGCTGCCGATCATCAGCAAGCAGGCCAGCCGGTGCATGGACTGCGGCATCCCGTTCTGTCACAACGGCTGCCCGCTGGGGAACCTGATCCCCGAGTGGAACGACTACGCCTACCGCGAGGACTGGGCCGCCGCCTCCGAGCGGCTGCACGCCACCAACAACTTCCCGGAGTTCACGGGCCGGCTGTGCCCCGCCCCGTGCGAGTCGGCGTGCGTGCTGGGCATCAACCAGCCGCCGGTCACCATCAAGAACGTCGAGGTCTCGATCATCGACAAGGCGTGGGAGACCGGGGACGTCGCCCCGCAGATCCCGGAGCGCCTGTCCGGCAAGACCGTCGCGGTCGTCGGCTCGGGCCCCGCGGGCCTGGCCGCCGCCCAGCAGCTGACCCGGGCCGGCCACACGGTGGCGGTGTACGAGCGCGCGGACCGCATCGGCGGCCTGCTGCGCTACGGCATCCCCGAGTTCAAGATGGAGAAGCGGCACATCAACCGCCGTATCGAGCAGATGCGCGCGGAGGGCACCAAGTTCCGCACCGGCATCGAGATCGGCCGGGACATGCCGGCGACCGCGCTGCGCAAGCGGTACGACGCCGTCGTCCTGGCCGTCGGCGCCACCACCGCGCGCGACCTGCCGGTGCCGGGCCGCGAGCTCAAGGGCGTCTACCAGGCCATGGAGTACCTGCCGCTGGCCAACAAGGTGCAGGAGGGCGACTACGTCTCCCCGCCGATCTCGGCCGAGGGCAAGCACGTCGTCGTGATCGGCGGCGGTGACACCGGTGCCGACTGCGTGGGCACCGCCCACCGCCAGGGCGCGGCCTCCGTCACGCAGCTGGAGATCATGCCCCGTCCGACGGAGGAGCGGAACGCGGTCTCCCAGCCGTGGCCGACCTTCCCGATGCTCTACAAGGTCACCAGCGCCCACGAGGAGGGTGGTGAGCGGGTCTACTCCGTCTCCACCACCCACTTCGAGGGCGACCAGGACGGCAACGTCCAGTGGCTGCACCTGGTGGAGGTCGAGTTCGTCGACGGCAAGCTGACCCAGAAGCCCGGCACCGAGCGCAAGATCCCGGCTCAGCTGGTCACCCTCGCCATGGGCTTCACCGGCACCGACCGGGAGAACGGCCTGGTCGAGCAGTTCGGCCTGGAGCTCGACGAGCGCGGCAACATCGCCCGCGACGCCGACTTCCAGACCAACGTGCCGGGCGTCTTCGTCGCCGGTGACGCCGGCCGTGGCCAGTCGCTCATCGTGTGGGCGATCGCGGAGGGCCGCTCGGCCGCCCGCGGCTGCGACCGCTTCCTGACCGGCGCCAGCGACCTGCCGGCGCCGATCCGCCCGACCGACCGCGCGCTGACCGTCTGACGGTCCGCACCCCCAGGTGACCTGACGGTCCCTCACACACGTCCCGTACAAAGGCGTACGGAACACAGGTGGCGCCTGCCCGCCAGTCCCCGACCGGACGACTGGGCAGGCGCCTCCGCCTGTTCTCCGGCCGGGCCGCTACGGCAGCCGGTACGTCTCGCCGTACACCTGCCACGTGAGCGGCGTGTCCAGTTCCAGGTTGCCCGCGCGCAGGAAGCGGAGCTGGGCCGTGTCGACGCGGGAGGTGTCGGCGTCGGGCCGCTTCGCCCGCATCGCCGCGCGGCGCACCTCGAGGAACGCCTCCAGGTAGGCCTTCTCACTGCCGCCCTCGCCCGGTGTCCTGGCCTTGAGCATGGCCTTCTCCCGCACGCCGTAGAAGCCCTCGGGGCTCGGGTCGGGGCCGTGCTGGACCATCGCGTCGTAATAGACGAACTGACCGAGGGTGCCCAGCCCGTCGAGCTTGGCCATGCGCACCGCCGGGTCGAAGTAGGTGCGGTCGCGCTCCTCGTCCTGCGCCCTGCGGAACTCCGGCCGCTGCGACTCGGCCCGCCAGGCCTCCGTGAAGCCCGGGTCCAGGCCCTCGTGCGAGTCCGTTCCGTCCACCTCGCGCAGCGCGGGCAGGAACGGCGCGAGCCGGTTGTCCGGGTGCTCCTGGGTGTACCGCTCGACCAGGGCCAGCAGGTCGTGGGTACCGGTGCAGAAGCCCACGACGCCCGCCGTGTAGCCGACGCCGTCGTTCCGGTCCTCGATCCGGCCGTAGGTGTCCCGCCAGCGCAGGGTGGAGTGCACGGCACTCGCCAGGACCTGCTGGGCGAGCTCCTTCTTCGCCGGGGCGGCCAGCCCCGGCGGGCGGGACGCGACCACCTCGTCGTCCTTGGCCCGCTCCGACTCCGCCCGCGCCTTGGCCTCCTCGCGGGAACCGGGGGACGCCGCCGCGTACGGGTCGCCCGTCGAGGTGCCGGACTCCCCGGGCCGGAGCAGGAAGAAGACCGCCGCCGCGAGCGCGAGCAGGGGAAACGCCACGGACAGCAGCAGAGCCGAACGCTTCACTGGAAGACACCTCCGCCGGTCAGCCCGGCCACCTTCACCATCACCGCCACCGAGAGCAGCACCAGCAGCCCCAGGCACACACCCGCCTGCACCACGGTTCGGCGCCGGCCCCGGGGCGCGTAAGCGTACGTCACGGCCACCGCGGCGCCCGTCAGCAGCCCGCCGAGATGCCCCTCCCAGGACGTGAAGGCCGCGGAGACCACCAGCCACAGCAGCAGCCCGGCCAGGAACCGGTTCACCGCGCTCATGTCGGCGCCGATCCGGCGGGCCATCACGTAGTACGCGGCGCCGACCCCGAAGATCGCCCCGGACGCGCCGACCGCCAGGTCCCGGGGAGCGATCAGCAGCACCAGCACCGAGCCGCCGAGCGCCGACAGCAGATACAGGACCAGGTGGTGCACCCGCCCCAGCATCGGCTCGACCAGCCGGCCCAGGTTCCACAGCGCCACCATGTTCATCACGACGTGCAGGATCCCGAACGTCTCCCCGGCGGGCGGCAGATGGAGGAAGGCACCGGTCAGCAGCCGGTACCACTCACCGTCCACCAGCCCCTCGGCGTGGAAGTCCCCGACGTACGGGCCGTCGACCCACACGTAGTGCTCGCCGTCCGGCCCGACGAGCCCCGCGCCCAGCATCGCGAACCGGTCCACGATCTCCGGCCGCACCAGCTCGGCGACATACACCAGCACGTTGACCGCGATCAGCGCGTACGTCACCACGGGCACCGCCGACAGCTGGCCGCCCACCAGGGTGCGCGCCTGCCGCACCGACCGCGCGCCCTCCCTCACGCACTCGGGGCACTGATGTCCCACGGCCGCCTCCCGCATGCAGTCCGGGCAGATGTACCGCTCGCAGCGCATGCAGCGGACGTGGCACTCCACCCTGCTGTGGCGGTAGCAGGTGGTGACGGCGGACTCGGCATCCAAGGGGCCGGCTCCTCGCGGGTCGACGGGTATGAGCCGGTGGGGACGGCGGCGAACAAAATAGCGAACGCTGGTGGGCGCAGGGAGGGGCGGGGTCGCCGTGCCGTACGCTCGGGGCGGGTTCCGGTGCCCGAGCAGCCGGTGCCGGTGATCGAGGGGGGAGCTCACATGGCCGCGATCAGTCTCCGCAAGGTGGAGGAGACCGCGCCCGCGCTGACCGGCCCGTACAAGGCGGCCGGGATCTCACTCGCCAAGCACGGCCTCGACGGGCTGCGGGCCGCGGTCTACCTGGTGGTCGACTACTCCGGCTCGATGAAGCCGTACTACGACGACGGCAGCGTGCAGGCGCTCGCCGACCGGGTGCTGGGCCTGTCCGCCCACCTCGACGACGACGGCACCGTGCCGGTGGTGTTCTTCTCCACCGACGTCGACGCCGTCACCGACATCGCCCTCGGCGACCACCGGGGCGCCGTCGAACGCATCGTGGCCGGACTCGGGCACATGGGCAGGACCAGCTACCACCTGGCCATGGACGCGGTCATCGACCACTACCTCGACAGCGGGGCCACCGAGCCCGCGCTGGTCGTCTTCCAGACCGACGGCGGCCCCGTCAACCGGCTCGCCGCGGAGCGGTACCTGTGCAAGGCGGCCCGGCTGCCCCTCTTCTGGCAGTTCATCGGATTCGGCGACCCGGGCAGCCGGCAGTTCGAGTACCTGCGCAGACTGGACGAACTCGCCGTACCCGACAAGCGGATCGTCGACAACGCGGGCTTCTTCCACGCGGGCCGCAACCCCCGCAAGGTCGCGGACGCCGAACTGTACGACCGGCTGGTGGGAGAGTTCCCCAAGTGGCTGGTGGCCGCCCGCGCCCAGGGCATCGTACGGGCGTAGCAGCACCGACGACGGCCCCCGGACCCGACCCACGCAAGAAGCGGGCTCCGCATCGACAGAACCTGACGGAGGAGAGGAGCGGACACGGACGCGATCGTGTCTCGCATCCGTGCCCGGATGACTGCGCGGGGACTCCCCAGGGCTCCTCGGCGCGACGTGCCGACGCACCCTGCCGCTCGGCCGACGCCGCAGTCGCCCACGGGTCCGGCAGCGAAGGCGCCGATCACCGTGAACGAGATCACCCGACAGGGGTCGGTCCCAGCGGGGCGCCCGCCGACGAGCAGCCGCGGTCGTCGGCGAGGTGCCGAGGCGCAGTCAGCGGGACGTCATGCCCAAGCAGGGGTCTGGTTCGCCTGTGCAACGGCATGCCCCCTCCCATGGGGTGCATCATGCGATGCACGGTATCCGCCGCCGCCTACATCCAGTCGGTGGCGGCGGACAGGGCGGCCCGATCGTCGAGGAAGGACGTTCCGACGACCGCCGCGGCCACCCCACGACGACGGGCCGACGGGCCCCCACGGCCCGACGGACGCGGCAGCCACGTGGCGCGATACCTACGTGTCGCACTCCAGCACCGTCCGGCACAATCCGCACCGCGCCCGCACCCGCCCCCGTACCGGCACCCGGATCCGCTGCCGGCAGGTCGGGCACGGAAAGGACACCCGCAGCGGACCGCCAGTGTCCGGGCCGTCCGCGGTGAAGGCGTAGGAGACGTCCGCTCGCGGAGCGGACGGACCCGGTCGGCCGACGTGGTGGTCCTGCGCGTGACGGCGGTCCCGGGCGTAGCGGCGGCGCCCCGCCCAGCCCGCGGCCGTCAGCGGCGGCTGCTGCTCGTCCCGGCGGGCCAGCGCCATGCCCTTCCCGTAGGCCGTGTACGCCTGCGGACTGGTGAACCACAACGAGGGGTCCTCGCCGAACAGCAGCGACCGCTTCGCCAGCACGTACCCGAACTCCTCCGGCGTGAGATAGCCCAGCTTCTGCGACGACACCCCGTCCTCCCGGAACGCGTCCAGCAGCAGCCAGCCGGCGCCCAGGTACGTCGCCGCCGTGTCGGTGAGGATCTCGTTGTCCCGGGTGCCGGAGAACGACAGACCCAGGCGGTGCAGATACACGTGCATCACCTCGTGGGCCAGCGCCGCCCCGATGTCCCGCCGATGCGTACGGAACCGGTCGTTCAGCTCGACGAAGTACTCCGGACCCGCGGCCAGTTCGACGTTCGCCGCGTGCTGCATCTCCCGGAACCCGACGATCAGCCGCGCGTCCGGCAACCGGTAGTGCCGCACCAGCTCCCGCGCCACCCGCTGCGCCCCCAGATGAAGATCGTCGGTGTCGCAGAACGCCACGTCGGCCGGGGGCACGCTGATGGCGAACGTCCGGATCGTGTCGTACGACAGGCGCCGGTACAGCGCGGTGATCGCCGTCCGCACCGTCTCCAGGTGCGGAAAGCCGTGCTCGACCGGTCCGCCGTCCGCCACGCCTCACCCCCAGGACGCCCTGCCCCCGGTTCCACTGTACGGCCCGCCCCGGCGACGGCCGAGACGCACGAGGCCACCGGGACCGGCCCACGGGGACCGGGCCCGCGCGCCCGGACCGCCCCGTAGGCTGACCCCCCATGACCACCAGCAACACCGGTACCGGTGACGTCGACCCCGCCGTCCGCGAGGAGCTCGCCCGGCTGCGCGACAGCATCGACAACATCGACGCGGCCGTCGTCCACATGCTCGCCGAACGCTTCAAGTGCACCCAGCAGGTCGGCCGCCTCAAGGCCCGGCACCAGCTGCCGCCCGCCGACCCGGCACGCGAGGCCCGCCAGATCGCCCGGCTGCGCACCCTCGCCGAGAACGCCAAACTCGACCCGGCCTTCGCGGAGAAGTTCCTGACCTTCATCATCGCCGAGGTGATCCGCCACCACGAAAGCATCGCCGACGACACCGTGAACGGCTCCACCCCCACCGCGGGCTGACGCGAACGCCCTCCCCGGGGAGTGACACGCGGCCCCGCACGGTGCATGCTGCGCTGTGCACTCCTTGTCAGCCGGCGAGCACCACGCGTCAGCACCCCGGACAGAGCATTCGGTCCCCCACGAGGAGGGACGTCCGCCATGCCGCAGGCAGCCAGGATCCTCATCGTCGACGACCACGACGACACCCTGTACGCGCTGGAGAGCGCCCTGGCCCCGCTGGGCCACCTGCTGGGCCGGGCCACCAGCGGCGAGCAGGCACTCAAACAGGTGCTGCGGGGCCACGTCGGCCTGCTGCTCCTCGACGTCCGCATGCCGGGCGCCGGCGGCCTGGAGGTCGTGCGCTACATGCGCCGCCTGGAACAGACCCAGCACATCCCCGTCGTCCTCCTCACCGGCTTCGGCCCCGACCAGGAACTCAGCTCCGCCGCCTACGCCCTCGGCGTCGCCGACCTCGTCACCAAACCCGTCGACCCCTGGGCACTGCGCACCAAGATCCGCCACCTCTACGACGCCCACCAGCGCCAGCTCGCCCTGCAACGCGAGATCCGCGAACTGCGGACCTTGCTGAAGGAACGCACCGGCCACCCCGGACACCCCGGCCACCCCGCACCGGCGGCCCCCACCCACCCAGCACCGGCGGCCCCCACCCACCCCGCGCCGCCCGCCCCCGCGCCCCCCGCGGCCCTCGCCCTGCCCCACCCGCACACCCGGGTACCTCCCGAACACCCCAGGGGGGCGCCCACCGCGCTCCAACGCGACCGGACATAGGGCGCGTACCGATCCACCTCTGTGCCTCGCCAACGGCATCAGGCAGCATGGCCTGCATGTCCGTACTGACGCGCGACGAAGCGCAGACCCGTGCAAGGCTCCTCGACGTCCACCGCTACACGATCGAACTCGATCTGACCACCGGGGACGAGACCTTCGACTCCCGCACCCTGATCCTGTTCACCGTCCGCGCCGACCAGGACGCCACGGACACCTTCGTCGAGGTCAAGCCCGCCGAGCTGCGTAGCGTCACCCTGGACGGACAGCCCCTCGACCCGGAGACCCTCGACGGCAACAGGCTGCACCTGAAGAACCTCACCCCCGGCGAGCACCGACTGCGCGTGGACGCCTCCATGCGCTACTCCCGCACCGGCGAGGGCATGCACCGCTTCACCGACCCCACCGACGGTGAGACCTACGTCTACACCCAGCTCTTCATGGACGACGTCCAGCGCGTCTTCGCCGCCTTCGACCAGCCCGACCTCAAGGCCGTCTTCGAGCTGACCGTCACCGCCCCCGGGAACTGGAGTGTCCTCGCCAACGGCATCACCGAGCACCTCGGCGACGGCCGCTGGCGCGCCGCCCCCACCCCGCTGATCTCCACCTACCTCGTCGCCGTCGCGGCCGGCCCGTGGCACTCGGTGCGCACCCAGCACCGCGGACTGCCCTTCGGCCTCCACTGCCGCCGCTCGCTCGCCCCCCACCTGGACGCGGACGCCGACGAACTCCTCGACATCACACGCGCGTGCTTCGACCGCTACCACGAGAAGTTCCAGGAGCCCTACCCCTTCGACTCCTACGACCAGGCGTTCGTACCCGAGTTCAACGCGGGCGCCATGGAGAACCCCGGACTGGTCACCTTCCGCGACGAGTTCGTCTACCGCTCCGCCGTCACCGACACCGAACGCCAGACCCGCGCGATGGTCGTCGCCCACGAGATGGCCCACATGTGGTTCGGCGACCTCGTCACCCTCAAGTGGTGGGACGACATCTGGCTGAACGAGTCCTTCGCCGAGTACATGGGCTACCAGACCCTCACCGAGGCCACCCGCTTCCGCGACACCTGGACCGACTTCGGTGTCGTCCGCAAGGCCTGGGGCTACGACGCCGACCAGCGTCCCTCCACCCACCCCGTCGCCCCCGACAACGTCCCGGACACCGCCTCCGCGCTGCTCAACTTCGACGGCATCTCCTACGCCAAGGGCGCCTCCGCACTGCGCCAGCTCGTCGCCTGGCTCGGCGAGAAGGACTTCCTCGACGGCATCAACACCCACTTCACCCGGCACCGGTTCGCCAACGCCACCCTCACCGACTTCATCGACTCCCTCGCCGCCGCCACCGACCGCGACGTCCACGCCTGGGCCGACGCCTGGCTGCGCACCAGCGGCGTCGACCGGCTCACGGCATCCGTGGAGTCCCGCCCGGGCGAGTGGACCCTCGCCCTCGACCGGGAGGGCAGCCGCCCGCACCGCGTCACCGTCGGCGTGTACGACCGCGACCTCAGCGACGGCCGCACCCTCGTCCTGCGGGAACGCTACGAGACCGACGTCCCGCACGTCCGCGTCCCCGAGCCCCGCGCCGGCACCCGGCCCGCCCTCGTGGTCCCCAACGACCTGGACCTGACCTACGCCAAGGTCCGCCTCGACGAGGTGTCCCTGGAGACCGCCCTGCGCGGCCTGTCCGGCATCCCCGACGCGCTCACCCGCGCGGTCGTCTGGAACACCCTGCGCGACATGGTGCGCGACGGCGAACTCGAGCCGGGGACCTACCTCGCGACGGCCGGCACCCACCTGCCCGAGGAGACCGACCTCGCCATCGCCCAGGGCGTCCTCGCCTTCACCTCCGTCCACATCGCCGACCGCTACCTCGCCCCAGGGGAACGCCCCGCCGCCCTCTCCACCCTCAGCACCCTGTGCCGCGACCTCATCCGCCGCACCGAGGACGGCGACCACCCCGGCCTGCGCCTGATCGCCGTACGGCACTTCATCGACACCGCCGCCCACCCGGAGACCATCACCGCCTGGCTCGCCGAGGGCACCGTCCCCGGCGGCCCGGAGCTCGACCCCGAACTGCGCTGGCGGGTGCTGTCCCGGCTCGCCGTGCTCGGCGCCACCGACGAGGACGCCATCGCCGCCGAACTCGAACGCGACCCCAGCGCCAGCGGCCGGGAGGCCGCCGCCCGCTGCCGGGCCGCCCTTCCCGACGAGGACGCCAAGGCCCGGGCGTGGGAGGCCATGTTCGGCTCCGACGAGCGGACGGAGCTGTCGAACTACCTCTTCACCGCCACCGCCCAGGGCTTCTGGCAGCCCGAACAGGCCGAGCTGCTGCGCCCGTACGTGCCCCGCTACTACAAGGACGCCGTCGCCCTCGCCGCCCGCCGCGGCCCCGCCATCGCCGAGGCCGCCGGCCGCTGGGCCTTCCCCGCCCACGCCGTCGACGCGGAGAACCTGAAACTCGGCGAGAAGTGCCTGCGCAAGGCCGACCCCATCCCCGCGCTCCGCCGCAAACTCGTCGACCAACTCGACGACCTGGCCCGCGCACTGCGCGTCCAGGAGGCGTAGCCGCAGCACGGGCCCCCCGCGCACCGCCGGCCTCCGGGTGGGGGCGCGGGCAGCGCGCGGGCGAGCAGCGGGGAGCGCGCAGCACGAGGCCGGGGAGTGGGCTCGTCGTCGGGGGCGCGGCTCGCCCCGGGTACGTCGCGCACTGGTCGCGCGCTGGTCGCGGCGCACGACTCCGGTGACTGCGCGTTCCCGCGCGGGAAGCGCCCCCCTTCGGGCCGCCGCCGTTCCTCGCGCCGTGTGGGACGCGGGAGCACCGTCGAGGTCACCGCGGTGGGGTCACGCCCAGCAGGCGCACGGCGACGTGCGCCTCGGCGCCGGTCCCGCCACGTGGAACCCTCCACGGCGCCACCCTCCCGCGCACGGCCGCTCCCCGAGCCCAGTTCCCGCACGCGGTCGTTCCCCGGCCCGCTTCCCGCGCGAGCCCCTCACCGGCTGCGCTGTCCACAGGGGTTTCTGCGGCCGCCGCCGCGGGTCCTTCTTCGGCTGTGCCGCTCGCACGGCGTGCTTCGCCCGGCCGTCGGGGGCCTTCCGGGCCGGGCTTGCGCACCAGGGCGGTGTCAGGCCGGGCTCGCCGGCACGGGCACTCTCCGCGGCCATGTCCGCGTGAGGTTCGGGTCCGGTCTGCTTGCCCGGCGGTGGCGTTGGTGTCGTTCGTCGCGCGGAGCCGTTGCTGCCCTGCGTTCCGTGTTGGTGGTCTCGTCCCGCTGCTTGCCCGCACGGGCGGCCATGCGGCCGTGCGGCCGTGCTTCCGGCACAAAAGGTTGTTCGCCGGTCCGCTTCCCGACGCGGTCCTCTGTCCGGCCGCGTCGTCCGCGCGGGGGCTTCTCCGGCCGCCCCCGCCGCGGTCCACACCAGCCGCCCCCGTCAGGGTCCGCACCGGCTGCATCACCCGCGCGGGGCCCTTTCCCGTCCGGCCCTCCCGTGCCGCGGCCGTCGTCCCGCCCGCTTCCCCCGTGCCGCGGCCGTCGTCCCGCCCGCTTCCCCCGTGCCGCGGCCGTCGTCCCGCCCGCTTCCCCCGTGCCCGGCGCCCCTGCCCCGCCGTCCCCCGCGCCATCCCCCGCACAGGGGACGTACCCCCCTCACCGTCCGCTCGTTGGGTCTTCCGGGCGCGTCACCGCACCGCGCGGGAGGTGACGTCCTCCCCGCGGAACGTCCCCGCACCGCGCCCTGGAGGACCCCCCATGAGCACACCGCCCCTCGCCTCGGGCCCCCAAGGCCCCCACAACCTGCGGCCGTTGCTCGACACCGTCCTCGACGCGCTGAACACCGGCACGCACGCCCGCGGCGGGCCGCTGCCCCCGGGAGGGCCGGGCGCGGTCGCCGACCGGATGCGGGGCGCCCTCGGCGACGTACTGCCCGACCGGGGCGACCCCGACGCCCTGCGCGCCCTGGTCCACGCCCTCGCCGAAGGCGCCGCAGACCCGGCCCACCCCCTGTGTGCCGCCCATCTGCACAGCCCGCCCCTCGCCGTCGCGGTCGCCGCCGACCTCGCCGTGTCCGTCCTCAACCCCTCCCTCGACTCCTGGGACCAGGCCCCGGCCGCATCCGCCCTGGAAACCCTCGTCACCGAGGCGCTCGCCCGCGAGACCGGTCACACCGACTGCCTCGTCACCACCGGCGGCACCGAGTCCAACCATCTCGCCCTCCTCCTCGCGCGCGAGGCGCACGGCGGCGCCGTACGACTCCTCCACGGGGCCAACGCCCACCACTCGCTCCCGCGCGCCGCCTGGCTGCTCGGCCTGCCCGACCCCGTCGCCGTCCCCGCGCCGGCCGGCACCCTCGACCCCGTCGCCCTCGACGAGGCCCTCACCCACGTGCCCGGCCCCGTCGTCGTGGCCGCCACCGCCGGCACCACCGACTCCGGACTGGTCGACCCCCTGCCCGAGATCGCCGCCCGCTGCGCCGCCCACGGCGCCCGCCTCCACATCGACGCCGCCTACGGCGGGGCCCTCCTCCTCAGCGACCGCCACCGGCCGAAGCTCGCCGGTATCGACGCCGCCCACACCATCACCCTCGACCTGCACAAACTCGGCTGGCAGCCGGTCGCCGCCGGCCTCCTCACTGTCCGCGACCCGCGCGACCTCACCGTCCTTCACCAGCGCGCCGACTACCTCAACGCCGACGACGACACCGACGCCGGGCTGCCCGACCTCCTCGGCCGCTCCCTGCGCACCACCCGCCGCCCCGACATCCTCAAGATCGCCATCACCCTGCGCACCCTCGGCCGCGACGGCCTAGGCGCCCTCGTCGACCAGGTCTGCGCCCGGGCCCGTGAGTTCGCCGGACTCGTCGACCACGACCCCCGCTTCGAGCTGCACGACCGGCCCACCATCAGTACGGTCCTCTTCCGGCCCGCCCATGCCGGCGACACCGCCGTCGCCGCCACCCGGCGGGCCCTGCTCACCACCGGCCGCGCCGTCCTCGGCCGTGCCCGCGCCGACGGCCGGCTCTGGCTCAAGGCCACTCTCCTCAACCCTGCCGCCCGGACCGCCGACCTGGCCGCCCTCCTCGACCTCGTGCACACCCACGTACCGGCCGTGGACCCCTCGACACCGGCCCCGGACCCCTCGACACCGGCCCCGGACCCCTCGACACCGGCCCCGGACCCCTCGACACCGGCCCCGGACCCCTCGACACCGGCCCCGGACCCCTCCACACCGGCCGTGGACGCCCACCTCACCGAAGCGGTCGCCCCCCGCCCGGAAGGACCCACCCCCCGATGACCCCCGCCCCCCACACCTCCGACCGCCCCCGCGACCTCGTCGGCATCGGCATCGGCCCCTTCAACCTCTCCCTCGCCGCCCTCGCCCATCCCCTCACCGGCCTCGACACCGCCTTCTACGACCAGCGCCCCGCCTTCTCCTGGCACCCCGGCCTGCTCCTAGACGACGCCACCGTCCAGGTCCCCTTCCTGGCCGACCTCGTCACCCTCGTCGACCCCACCAGCCCCTGGACCTTCCTAAACCACCTCCGGGCCCGCGAGCGCCTGTTCCCCTTCTACTTCTCCGAGCACTTCCACGTCCGCCGCACCGAATACGACGCCTACTGCCGCTGGGTGGCCGCCCACCTCCCCGCACTCCACTTCGGCCACCAGGTCGACGCCGTCCGCTGGAACCCCCGACGCGCGCTGTTCGAGGTCGACTTCACCCAGCTCGACGCCGACGGCGAGGCCGAGGCCCTCGGCCGCACCCCTGCCAGGAACGTCGTCATCGGCATCGGCACCGAGCCCCACGTCCCCCGCCCCCTCACCCCCCTCGTCCACACCCCCGGCGCCCTCGTGATCCACTCCGACGACTACCTCGACCACCGCGACGCCCTGCTCGCCGCCGGGCACGTCACCGTCGTCGGCACCGGACAGTCCGGCGCCGAGATCTTCCTCGACCTGCTGCGCCACCGGCCCGTCGGCCGGGAACGGCTCCACTGGCTCGGCCGCACCGACGCCTTCACCCCCATGGAGTACTCCAAGCTCGGCCTGGAACACTTCACCCCCGACCACACCCGCTACTTCCACGCCCTCGCCGAACCCGTCCGCGACCGGCTCGTCCCCGCGCAGTGGCAGCTCCACAAGGGCATCGACGCCGCCACCCTCGCCGCCGTCCACGACGAGCTCTACCGACGCACCCTCGGCGGCGGCTGGCCCGACGCCGTCCTCACCCCCGGCGTCCGCGTCCGCACCGCCGGCCGCCTCGCCACCGGCCGGGTCGAACTCCACCTCGAACACACCCGGCAGGACACCCGCTCCCGCCTCACCACCGACGCCGTCGTCCTCGCCACCGGCCACCGCCCGCGCCCCCTCGACCCCCTCCTCACCGCCCTCGCCCCCCACATCCGCCGCGACGCGAGCCAACGACCGCAGGTCGACGAGCACTTCCGCCTCGTCCTCGACCCGAGCGTCACCGGCGCGGTGTACGTCCAGAACGCCGAGACGCACACCCACGGCGTCGGCGCCCCCGACCTGGGCCTGGCCGCCTGGCGCAGCGCGGTCGTCCTCAACTCCCTCACCGGCGAGGAGACCTACCCCCTGCCCACCCGCACCGCGTTCACCACCTTCGGCCTGCGGCCACCGGAACGGCAGGTCCCGCCCGCCCGGCGAGCACGACAGCTCACCCCATGGGCGGACGGGACCTGAAGGCGCCAACCGACGCGAGGATCAGAACACCGGCGTGCCGTCCCGCGTCAGCCTCCAGTCCACCGACGCGAAGTCCTTCGGATCCAGCACACCCTTCGCCGTCACCCACTCCGCGATCCGCGTACGGATCTCCGTCGACTCCGCCCACAGCTCCTTCGCCGACGCCACGTGCGGGAACGCACCACCGCCGTTCGCCCGGTAGTTGTTCACCGCGAACACGAACTGCCGGGCGTCGTCCAGCGGAGCCCCGCCGAACGTGAGGTTCCTGATCCGCGCCCCGGCCGGCTGCGCTATGTCGATGTCGTACGCCAGCCCCGACACGTAGTCGTAGTTGTAGTCCGGACGGCCGTTCGCGTTCGTCAGCTTCGCCACGTCCACCGGCTCACCGGCCGCCGTCCGCACGAAGTACTCCGCCGAGTACTCCAGGTACGCCCGGAGCTGCGCCCCCGTCATCAGCTTCGCGACCAGCGTGTTGTCGTACACGTACAGGCTCGACAGGTCCCGGATCGTCACCTGGCCCGCCGGGATCTCCGAGGTCCGCGAGAACGGCGACGCCTGCGACAGCACCGGCAGCGAGGCGTACTCCGTGCCCGCCAGCGCCGCCCTGACCACGTCCTCCTGGACCTTGTTGATCAGGTCGACGATCGGCGCGTCCCTGTAGCGCGCCTCCGCCGTCGTCAGTGTCTCGGTGGCCGTGCCCACCACCTGGTTGACGTACTCCACGACCCGCGCGTGCTCGTCCGACAGCAACCGGGTGATCGCCGGGTCGTCCTCGACCGTCGCCGCGTTCCGCAACGACGCCCGGACCGACTCCACCCGCCACCGGCCCCGTTCGAAGACCAGCTCGAAGTCGAACAGCGTCAGCCGCTCCGCGTAGCACAGCGGCTCCGACAGCACGACCGCCCTGCCCGTCTCCTCATTGGTGACCAGCAGCTCGGCGATCTCCTTGTGCGCGTGACCGACCAGGATCGCGTCGATCCCCGGAACCGTCCGCGCCACGTTCGCCGCCGCATTCTCCACGTACGGCAACTGGTCACCGTACGACGACGTCCCCGAGGAGCCGGAGTGCGCCGACACCACGACCACGTCCGCGCCCATCGAGCGCAGCTTCGGCACCCACTTCGCCGCCTGCTCCTCCAGACCAGGAAACGTCAGCTTCCCCTGCACGTACGCCTTGTCCCAGATCGCGATGCCCGGGTTCGTCAGCCCCAGCACCGCCACCGTCACCGGCGGGCCACCCTGCACGCGGAACTTCTTGACGAAGTACGGGGGGAAGGCGGGCTTCAGCGTCTTCGCGTCCAGTGCGTTGGCACCCAGCAGCGGAAAGTCGCACTGCTGCTCGAACTTGCGCAGCGTCTCGATGCCGTAGTTGAACTCGTGGTTGCCGAGCGCCACCGCGTCGTACCCAATGGCGTTCATCGCCTGTGCCATCGGGTGCACCGGACCGCCCTCGGCGGTGATCGGGTCCACCTTCGCGAAGTAGTACGTCAGCGGGGTGCCCTGGATCGTGTCGCCCGCGTCCAGCAGCAGCGTGTTCTCCCGGCCCTTCTCCTCCCGGACCTGGTTCACCAGCGTCGACACCCGCGCCAGACCCTGGGCGTTGCCGGCCGTGTCGGTGTACTCGGCGTCCTTGAAGTAGTCCCAGTTGAAGACGTGTCCGTGGAGATCCGTCGTCCCCATCACGGTCAGCGCGTACCGCTTCACCGGCTTCCTCCCCCGTCCCGCCTCGACGGCCCCGGCAGCCTCGGCGGCGGGAGCCGCCGCCGTACCCGCCAGCGCCACCCCCGCTCCCGTCACGGCGGACCTCTGCAGGAACTTCCGGCGGTTCAACGGCATGTCAGGTTCTCCTCGACGACGAACAACGCGCGTAGATTCGCGCGACGATTCTGACCTGAACACGTCCATCCCGAACAGACCCCCCAGGTTGCGATCTGATGACCGGCACACGCCCCGCACCGCACGACCGGTGACACAGTGGGACGTATGACCCCGCCGGCAGCAACGCCCCAGCACCCAGCCCCCCACGGCACCCCCGACACCCCCCACCTCACCGTCCGCGGCGAGGCACGCCTCCACGTCGCCCCCGACCTCGCCGCCCTCGACATCACCGTCACCGCCCGCGGACACGACCGGCGCACCACCCTCGACGACCTCACCCGCCGCAACACCACCGTCCTCGACCTGCTCAGGACCTACGGCGACACCGTCGAGCGCCTCGAAACCGGCCCCCTCACCGTCACCCCCGAACTCACCCGGCGCGGTCGCGGCGAACGCGTCCGCACCCACCACGGCACCGTCCACCTCACCGCCGAACTCAACGACTTCACCGCCCTCGGCGAACTCGCCACCCGCCTCGCCGACCTCGACCTCACCCGAGTCGACGGCCCCTGGTGGACCCTGCGCCCCGACTCCCCGGCCCACCGCAGCGCCAGACAACAGGCGGTCCACGACGCCGTCCGGCGCGCCCGCGAGTACGCCGAGGCACTCGGCACCACCCTCGCCGCCCTCGTCGAACTCACCGACCTCGGCACCGACGACCACCCGCCCCACCCGCACGCCCGCGCCCTGGCCCACCCCCAGGCCGCCGAAGACGCCGGACCCCCGCCCCTCGACCTGCAACCCCGCCGCCAGGAAATCCACGCCCGCGTCGACGCGCGATTCACCATGACGCCGCCGCACCTGTGAGGCAAACGGAATTCGAAACCCCGTTCCCCGCCCGCCAGATGCCCGTCGGAGCGACCCGCAGCACCATTCAACCCTTGTCAAAAACCATTCACCCGCGCGCCGTTGAGTCGTCACACACGACCAAATCACTACCCGCCGGTAAGCCCTAGGCTCGACCCATGCGCCGAGCAAAAATCGTCTGCACCCTGGGGCCCGCCACCCACTCGTACGACCAGATCAAAGCACTGGTCGACGCCGGAATGGACATCGCCCGATTCAACCTCAGCCACGGCAGCCACGCCGAGCACGAGGAGCGCTACCGGCGAGTCCGCAAGGCCGCCGACGAAACCGGCCGCAGCGTCGGCATCCTCGCCGACCTTCAGGGCCCGAAAATCAGACTCGGCAGCTTCACCGAAGGCCCCGTACTCCTTGAACGCGGCGACACCTTCACCGTCACCGTGGAAGAGGGCACCGAAGGCGACCGCCACACCTGCGGCACCACCTACGCCGGCCTCGCCGACGACGTCACCCCCGGCGAACGCATCCTCGTCGACGACGGAAAGGTCACCCTCGAAGTCACCGCCGTCGACGGCCCCCACGTCCGCACCACCGTCGTCGAAGGCGGCATGGTCTCCGACCACAAGGGCCTCAACCTGCCCGGAGTCGCCGTCTCCGTCCCCGCCCTCTCCAAGAAGGACGAAGACGACCTGCGCTGGGCCCTGCGCACCGGATTCGACGTCGTCGCCCTCTCCTTCGTCCGCAGCGGCCGCGACATCAAGGACGTCCACCGCATCATGGACGAAGAGGGCCGCCGCCTCCCCGTCATCGCCAAGGTCGAAAAGCCCCAGGCCGTCGAGAACATCGACGACATCGTCGCCGCCTTCGACGGCATCATGGTCGCCCGCGGAGACCTCGGCGTCGAAATGCCCCTCGAACAAGTCCCCATCGTCCAGAAACGCGCCATCAAACTGGCCAGGCGCAACGCCAAACCGGTCATCGTCGCCACCCAGATGCTCGACTCGATGATCGACAACTCCCGGCCCACCCGCGCCGAAGCCTCCGACGTCGCCAACGCCGTCATCGACGGCACCGACGCGGTCATGCTGTCCGGCGAGACCAGCGTCGGCAAGTACGCCGTCGAGACGGTGCGGACGATGGCCCGCATCGTCGAAGCGGCCGAGGAGGACATCCTCGCCAAGGGGCTGCCACCGCTGACCGAACGCAACAAACCCCGCACCCAGGGCGGAGCCGTCGCGCGCGCCGCGGCAGAGATGGGCGACTTCCTCGGCGCCCGCTTCCTCGTCGCCTTCACCCAGTCCGGCGACACGGCCCGCCGCCTCTCCCGCTACCGCTCGCCCATCCCCCTCCTCGCCTTCACCCCCGACCCGGCGACGCGCTCCCAACTCAGCGTCACCTGGGGGGTGGAGACGTTCCTCGGACCGCACGTGGACACCACGGACGCGATGGTCCACCAGGTCGACGAACTGCTGCTGAAGTACGGCCGCTGCGAACGGGGCGACACGGTCGTCATCACGGCCGGCTCACCCCCCGGGGTCCCGGGCTCCACCAACATGGTCAGGGTCCACCACATCGGCGAGAACGACACCCCCCAGTAGCGACGCCGGGCCCCGGGTCAGTGCTTGGGGCCCACCCGCAGGTCCATGAGGGCGACGGACGCCCTCCGGGCCACGGAGACGTTGAACCCGCTCTCGGTCCACTCGACGCCGAGCCGGTCGAGGGTGTCGGTGTAGAGCCGCCGGATGTCGGCCGACTTGTTGGTGAAGAAGTACCGCGGATACTCGTACCGCTTCCGCTCCCCACCGACCGTCCGGGTGGCCCAGTTGGTCATCCGGCACCCGTCGGAGTGCACGAGTCCCCGGACGAACTCCCAGGGATACGCGTCGACGACGGCCCGCTGCCACGGCTCGAGGACGATCGCCCGCTCGTGCTTCTTGCCGGGGCCGTGCTGGGGGAAGAGACAGGTGAGGTGCTTCGAGTAAACCTTCACATTGCGGCAGCCGGTCTTGCGGACTCGGCACACGGCATGCCCCGGGAACACGGCCCGCACAGCCTCCTCGCAGGCGTCCATGAGGCCGGGCCAGCCCTGGTCGCAGGTGATCATGAGGCTCGGGACGCGGTGCCCGTCGTAGTGACTGATGTGCCCGTCACCGAGGTAGAGGCCCAGCAGGTAGCTGTAGGCCTGCTCGTCGAGGGCCCGACCGTGGCACAGAGGGCACCCGGCACGATGTATGCCGGGGCACTCGCCGCGCTTGGCCCGGTCGACGTGCTTCCAGTAGCTCACCGTCCCCGGCGGGACGTTGAGTGCTCGGGCGACCTCCGCGTTCCCGGCACCGTCCCGCAACAGGGTCAGCGCGTGCTGTCGTACGTCCGCTCCACGAAACCTCATGCGAACACTGTGCGTGAGCAGCTGTGACCTGGCGCAGCAAAAAGCGGAGAACCACGCGAACGTGATCCTCCGCTTCAGACAGTGGAGTGCCGGGTGCGGGATTCGAACCCGCAAGCCCTCACGGGCAGATGTGTTTGAGACATCCGTGTATACCCTTCCACCAACCCGGCAGGAGTGGCTCTCCGGAAGCATACCGGGTCATCCACGGTCGCCGCCGCTAGGTAGGCTGCATAGGCAGCAGCACCTGCCCGGCCCGCACCAAGGAGCCCACGTGAGCGCCCCCGAGTCGCCCCAGCCTGTTGACGTGCCCGATGACGACAAGTCGCACGTGCCTCCGATGACGACCCGTGTCGTGATCGCCGAGGACGAGGCCCTGATCCGGCTCGACCTCAAAGAGATGCTGGAGGAGGAGGGCTACACCGTCGTCGGCGAGGCCGGTGACGGCGAGCAGGCCGTCGAGCTGGCCCGTGAGCACCGGCCCGACCTGGTGATCCTCGACGTGAAGATGCCGAAGCTCGACGGCATCTCCGCGGCGGAGAGGATCGCCGAGGAGCGCATTGCGCCGGTGCTGATGCTGACCGCGTTCTCGCAGCGCGACCTCGTGGAGCGGGCCCGGGACGCGGGAGCGATGGCGTACCTGGTGAAGCCGTTCTCGAAGAGCGATGTCGTCCCGGCGATCGAGATGGCCGTGTCGCGGTTCACGGAACTGAAGGAGCTGGAGCGCGAGGTCGCCGACCTCAGCCAGCGGTTGGAGACGCGCAAGCTGGTCGACCGGGCGAAGTCGGTGCTCCAGACGGAGTACGGCCTGACCGAGCCGGCCGCGTTCCGGTGGATCCAGAAGACGTCGATGGACCGGCGGATGTCGATGCAGCAGGTGGCGCAGGCGGTCATCGACGACGCCGAGGAGAAGAAGGCGTCGAAGGGCTGACCCCGGCGGCCGCGCAGACGTGCGACGAGGCCCGCGCTCCCCGTGGAGGGGGCGCGGGCCTCGTCGTGCGGGTCCGGGGTGCCGGGGCCTGGGTCTTCCCGCTCAGTCCTCGCCGAGATAGGCCTTGCGCACCGACTCGTCGTGGAGGAGGTCCTGGCCGGTGCCGGACAGGACGATGTTGCCGACCTCCATGACGTGGCCGTGGTCCGCGAGGGAGAGCGCGGCCTGGGCGTTCTGCTCGACGAGCAGGATGGTGGTGCCCTGGGACTTCAGTTCCGCGATGGTCGCCATGATCTTCTGCATCATGATCGGCGAGAGGCCCATGGACGGCTCGTCGAGCATGAGGAGCTTGGGCTGGGACATCAGGGCCCTGCCCATGGCGAGCATCTGCTGTTCTCCGCCGGAGAGGGTGCCCGCGGCCTGCTTGCGGCGTTCCCCGAGGATGGGGAAGAGGTCGTAGGCGCGTTGGATGTCCTTCTCGATGGCTGCCTTGTCGTTGCGCAGGAAGGCGCCGAGGCGGAGGTTGTCCTCGATGGTCATGCGGGGGAAGATGTGCCGCCCCTCGGGGGAGTGGGCGAGGCCGTGGGAGACGATCTCGTGGGCGGGGGTCTTCTTGAGGGACTTGCCGTTGAACTTGATCTGGCCGCCGACCGGCTTGAGGAGGCCGGAGAGGGTGCGCAGGGTGGTGGTCTTGCCGGCGCCGTTGGTGCCGATGAGGGTGACCACTTCACCGGCGTTGACCTTGAACGAGATGCCCTTGACGGCTTCGATCTTGCCGTAGGCGACCCGGAGGTCTTCGACTTCGAGGAGTGCGGTCATCGGTCGGTCTCCTTGCCGGGCGCGGCGTCCGTGGTGGTCTCGGCCGCGGCTTCGGCGGCGTCGACTTCGGCTGCTTCCTCGGCGCCGGGGTCGTTCTCGAGGGTTTCTCCGAGGTAGGCGGCGATGACGCGTTCGTCGCGCTGGACGGTGGCGGGGTCGCCTTCGATGAGCTTCTTGCCCTGGACGAGGACGGCGACGCGGTCGCAGAGGTTCATGATGAACCGCATGTCGTGCTCGATGACGAGGACGGCGATGCCCTTGTTGCGGATGGCGAAGATGAGTTCCTCGGCGGCGCGGGTCTCCTGCGGGTTCATGCCGGCCGTGGGTTCGTCGAGGAGCAGCAGGCCGGGCTCGCTGGCGAGGGCGCGGGCGATCTCGAGCTTGCGCTGCTCGCCGTAGGGGAGGTTGCGGGCGAGGTGTTCGGCCTTGCCGGCGAGGCCGACGAACTCGAGCAGTTCCATGGCGCGGACGCGGGAGGCCGCCTCGGCCTTGTGGAAGCCGGGGCCGCGCAGGAGGGCGGACCAGAGGCCCTCCTTGGTGCGGGTGTGGCGTCCGACGAGGACGTTTTCCAGGACCGTCATGTTGGAGAAGAGACGGATGTTCTGGAAGGTGCGGGCGATGCCGGCGGCGGTGACCTTGAAGGATTTGGGCGGCAGGACCTGGCCCTTGTAGCGGACCGCTCCTTCGGTGGGGATGTAGAGGCCGGTGAGGCAGTTGAAGAATGTGGTCTTGCCGGCGCCGTTGGGGCCGATGAGGCCGACGATCTCGCCGCTGTTGACGGTGAGGTCGACGTCGCTGACGGCGGTGAGGCCGCCGAAGCGCATGGTCACGCCGCGGGCGTCGAGGACGGTGTCGCCGGGGGTGGCGCCCGTGGTGGCGCTCTGGGTGGTCGTGTCAGTGGTCATCGTGGTCAGGCCCCTGCCTTGCTGAGGACTGTGGGCGCTTCGGCCTCTTCGTGGAATTCGAGCTGGCGACGCCGGTTGGGGATGAGGCCTTCCGGACGGAAGCGCATCAGGAGGACGAGCGCGAGTCCGAAGGCGAAGAGCTGGTAGTCGCCGAGGAACTGGAGCTTGGCGGGGATGAGGTAGAGCAGGGCCGCGCCGACGAGGGGTCCGCTGATGGTGCCCATGCCGCCGAGGACGACCGCGGCGAGCAGGAAGGCGCTGTTGGGCGGGACGACGTGGGCGAACTGGTACTGCTCGGGTGTGACGGTGTAGGTGACGTGGGCCTGGACGGTGCCGGCGAGGCCGGCGAGGGTGGCGCCGAGGGCGAAGGCGATCAGCTTGACGCGGAAGCCGTTGATGCCCATGGCGAGGGCGGCGGTCTCGTCCTCGCGGATGGCGACCCAGGCGCGGCCGATGCGGGAGTCGCTGCTGCGCCGGAAGACCACGACGACGACGAGCGTGATGAGGAGCATCAGCAGGAAGTAGTTGGCGAACCGGGCGATGGTGAACCCGGCGATGGTGTGTTCCTGCCCGAAGTCGAAGCCGAGGATGTTGAGGTTCGGGATCGAGGAGACGCCGTTGGAGCCGTTGGTGAGGTCGGGTCCGGAGGTGCCGTCGGTGTTGAGGACGGCGATGCGGAAGATCTCACCGAAGCCGAGGGTGACGATGGCGAGGTAGTCGCCGCGCAGGCGCAGGGTGGGGGCGCCGATGAGGACGCCGAAGACCATGGCGACGACCGCGCCGAGGAGGGCGCTGACCCAGAAGGGGAGGTGGACGTCGAAGGGGCTGGAGGGGCTTCCGGAGACCAGGGCGGCGGTGTAGGCGCCGACGCCGAGGAAGGCGACGTATCCGAGGTCGAGGAGGCCGGCCAGGCCGACGACGATGTTCAGGCCGAGGGCGACGGTCGCGAAGATCAGGATGTAGACGCCGATGGTGGCGTACTGGTCGTCGGACTGGGTGAAGGGGAAGGCGGCGGCCGCGGCGAACGCGCCGATCATGGTGATCGTGCGGTGCTTGGCGGTGACCGCGGAGACCCGCTTGATCAGTCCGGACTTGGCGGCGGCGCCGAAGCCGAAGCCGGCGGTGATGAGGAAGCCGACGAACAGTTCGTCGTACTCGGTGCCGATGCCGTAGGTGAAGACGATGAGGCCGACGGTGAGGGCGGCGACGATGATCAGGATCTCGGCGTAGGAGGGGAGCGGGCGGGCGGGCTTGGCGGTGCCGCCGGCGACGGCCGCCTTGAGGACGGCGCCCTGGTGGCGTGCCTTGTGGCGGAACTGCTCCCAGCCGGTGTCGTCGGGGTCGATGGGGTCGGGGGCCGGTCGCTCGAACGGCAGGGCGAGTGCGCCGAGGACGGCGAGGAGGGTGACGACGGCCGCGATCCAGCCGCCGGGCTCGAGGTTGACGAGTCCGCCGAGCTTGGTGCTGATCGCGAGGATCGTGTACCAGGTGGTGGCGAAGGTGCCGAGCGCGGCGAGCTTGAGGGCGCTGTCGGCGCCGGCGGGGGCGAGCCAGCGCAGGCCCTTGACGCCGTAGGAGGCGAGGCCGAAGAGGGCGGTGAGGGCGCCGCCGATCAGGACGAGGACCTGGAGGCCGCCGGGGTAGCCGTAGACGGTGAGGTTGCCGGGGAATTCGGCGGTCCAGGTCCAGGCGAGGAAGGTGGAGACGACGGCGAGGGCGCCGCCGGCGGTGGCGAGGGCGCGGCCGGTGGTCTCCGGGAGGCCGATGAGGCCCTTGGGGGCGCCGGCGGTGGTGCTGGAGGACTGTGCTGCGGTGGTCTGTGTGGTCATCGGTGTCACGCCCTGTCCGCGACTCGCTCGCCGAGCAGGCCCTGGGGCCTGAACAGGAGCACGAGGATGAGGAGTACGAAGGCCCAGACGTCGGCCCAGGACTGGCTGCCGAACTGGTCCATGCCGGGGATGTCGGCGATGTAGGCGGTGGCCAGGGTTTCGGCGATGCCGAGGGCGAGTCCGCCGATCATGGCTCCGTAGATGTTGCCGATGCCTCCGAGGACCGCGGCGGTGAAGGCCTTGAGTCCGAGGATGAATCCCATGCGGAACTGGACCTGGCCGTACTTGAGGCCGTAGGCGACGGCTCCGACGGCGGCGAACACGGCGCCGAGGGCGAAGGCGATCACGATGATGCGATCGGTGTTGATGCCCATGAGCTTGGCGGTGTCGGGGTCCTGGGCGGTGGCCTGCATGCCGCGTCCGGTGCGCGTCTTCATCACGAAGTAGGCGAGGATGGCCATGCTGATGGGGGCGACGACGAAGAGGAAGACGTCGCCGGTCTGGATGGTGACGCTGCCGATCTCGAAGGGGCCGCCTTCGATCTGCGGGAAGTTCAGGGAGTCCTCGCCGCCGGGGTACCAGGCCCACACGGCCTGCTGGAGGGCCAGGGAGAGGCCGATGGCGGTGATGAGGGGGGCGAGGCGTGGGGCGCCTCGCAGGGGGCGGTAGGCGAACCGTTCCGCTCCCACGGCGGCCAGGACGGCCACGAGGATGCCCCCGAGGAGCATCAGCGGGAGTGCGATCCACATGGTCGTGCCGTCGGGCAGCACGTAGAGGTAGACGGTGAGGGCGCCGAAGCCACCCACCATGAAGATCTCGCCGTGGGCGAAGTTGATGAGCTGGACGATGCCATAGACCATTGTGTAGCCGATGGCGACCAGCCCGTACATGGATCCCAGTAGCAGGCCGTTGACCAGCTGCTGCGGCAGTTCGTTCACCGCATGTCCTCCGAGACGTTTCGGAAAGTTTCGACGGATGGGGCCGGATGCGAGTCCGCGCGGGGCGCCAGTGGTGCAGCGCCCCGCGCGGCTCTAGGTGGTGCGGGTGGGGTCAGCCGGTGTAGGTGCCGGACTTGACCGCCTTCCAGTCGCCGTTCTCGACGGCGTACACGGTGAGCTGCTTGTTGGTGGCGTCACCGAACTCGTCGAAGGAAACCTTGCCGGTGACTCCGTCGAAGGAGACGTTCTGCATGGCCGCGGTGACCTTCTCGCGGGCGTCGTCGGGGAGCTTGCCGTCGTTGTCCTCGACGACCTTCTTGACTGCCTCGATGATCGCCCACGCCGAGTCGTAGGAGTAGCCGCCGTAGGCCTCGTAGGCGTCCTTGTAGCCCGCGGCCTTGTAGTTGGCGACGAATTCCTTGGCGGAGGCGAGCTCCTCGACGGGCGCGCCGACCGAGGTGGCGAGGTCACCGGTGCCGCTGGCGCCGGCCAGCTTGATGAAGTCGGCGCTGTAGATGCCGTCGCCGCCGACCAGCGGGACCTTGGCGCCGGCGGCCTTGATCTGCTTGCTGAGCGGGCCGGCCTGCGGGTACTCGCCGCCGTAGTAGACGACGTCGGCGCCGGAGTTCTTGACCTTGGTGGCGACCGCGGAGAAGTCCTTGGTCTCGGGGTTGATGTGGTCGGTGCCGACGACCTTGCCGCCGAGCTTCTTGAACTCCTCGCTGAAGGTGGCGGCGAGGCCGGCGCCGTAGGTCTTCTTGTCGTCGATGACGAAGACCTTGCGCTTCTTGGAGTCGTTGTACAGGTACTGGGCGGCGAACGGGCCCTGGATGGCGTCCGTGGTCGCGGTGCGGAAGTACGACTTGTACGTGCGGCTCTTGCTCTTCTGCCAGTCCGTGCCCTGGGTGAGGGCCGGGTTGGTGTTGGCCGGCGAGACCTGGACGAGCTTGGCGTCGTCGAAGACCTTCTGCATGGACTCGGCGACGGAGGAGTTCAGCGGGCCGACGACGCCGAGGACGTCCTTGTTGGCGACGAAGGTGGTGGCGTTGGCCTGGCCGGAGGACGGCTGGGCCTGGTCGTCTCGGGCGTCGATCTTGAAGGTGACGCCGTCGACGTACTTCTCCTTGTTGGCGGTCTTGGCCGCGAGGTCGACGGAGTTCTTGATGCCGAGGCCCAGCGCCGACAGGTCGCCGGTCAGCGGAGCGTCGACGCCGATGACGACGGTGGTGCCGTTGCCGGAGTCGGAGCCGCCGCCGTTCTCGTCGCGCGAGCCGCAGGCGGTGAGGGTGAGTGCTCCCGCCGCCAGCGCGGCGGTGATGGCGATGAGCGAACGTTGACGCACGATCCAGTCCTTTCCCCTGACGGCCGCATCCGGGTGGAACGGCCGAGTCGAGCGCTGGGCCGAAGTGACAATCGGGCGGCGCGGTGACTGGGCGTGACTCTAGGCGTGTGTGGGGAACGTGGAGGAGAGCCTGGCCAATGCTGTGACGCTCTTGTTATGACACGTCGTATTGCAGAGCGGTACTGAGTGGGGGGAACGGCGGAATTCTTGCCGATTCGCCCTGTCCACATACTGAGAAATCGCAGGACCCGGAGGGGTGTGTTCAGGCGCTTCAGCGGTTTTGCTGATTACCTGCTTTTGTTGCCGCAGGCGACTTGAAGGCCTCGGGACAGGTCCCTTGCGTAGCGGGACCCCAGGATGAAGCTGTGGGACTCTATTGCGCGTGCATTACGCAGCGTTACGTCCAGGAAAGGAAGGCCGACGCTCCCCGGCGCCTTTCCGCAGTCCGTCACGCGCATGCTGATGGTGATCTTGAGTGGCGAGCCTGCTTTTGTCCGGAAAGGGGTCGGTGGGCTGGAGATCACGGAAAGTCCCGCGTAGGGCTGGGATATCCGCTCGACGGTGACCGAAGGGCCGGATTCCACGACGAGTTCGACCCGGAATCGGAAGCTTTCGCCCGCCGCACCGGGACCGGCCGGCTGTGGTGCGAGGTAGGCGACGGAGGTGACCTGGGACGGGTACGGCGGGGCCGGTGGCAGGGGCTCGTCGGGGCGCGTGGCGTGAAGGTAACCGGCGCCCGCCAGGGCGGTCGCGGCGGCGAAGGCACCGAGCGTGATCCGCCGGCGCCGGTCCACGTGCCGTGCCCCGCGCCCGTATCGGGGGCCGTGGGGCGCGAGGTCCCGGGCGTGCGTGCCCTCGCCCGGCTCCACGGGGCCGACGCCGCTCATCGCCAGGGGCCCTGGCTCGGACGGCCGCCCCGGTGCCGCTCCGCGCAGGCCTCGCGCACCTGACGGTCGATCACCTCGTGGGCGGCTGCGGTCCCTTGGCGCTCCCTGACGGGGCGAGCCTGCTCCACGGCCGCGCGCAGGATGTCGTACTGGCCGTTGGACAGGCCCATCGACTGGTAGTCGCCGTACGTGGTGCCGTCCAGGACCTTGCGCGACCAGTGCGTGACGAGTGCGACGCACACCTCCTCGGCGGAGGTGGCCCGCGGCGAGGGCGTCGCCGTGCCGGTGCGGGCGGTGGCGGTCGCCGCCGCGGAACCGGACGTGCCGCCGGAGCCGGACGCACCGCACCCCATGGCCAGCGCGCCGGCGAGGAGTGCCGCGGCGAGGCGCGGTCCGAGCGCTCCCGCCGCCGGCCGAGAGAACCCTCCCCGTCCCATACCCCGAACGCTAGGGCCCCGGGGGTCCCGGGGCAATGGCGGCGCGGCGCCACGCTCCGCCACGAGGGGGCGGGCCGCTCATCTCGCTTGCAGCCACGAGGAGTTGACAGCGCGGACGGGGTGGGGTGTCATGATCCGCTCAAATATCGGTGCGAGGGGGATCCGTATGAGGCTCAAGCGGCCGGCACAGGCCGGTCTGGCCCTGGCGGCGAGCGTGGTCATGGTCGCCGGGACGGAGGGATCCGCCACCGCGAGCGGGCTCAACGTCTCGGTGGTCAAGAGCTGGGGGACGTCGACCTTCTACCCCGACGGCGACTGGCTCTACATCACCGACCACGCCGCCGACGGCTACGCGGTGCACGGCAAGATCCAGCAGCGGGTCTGCGCCAACGTCGGCTGCGACGCGTACACCTGGACGGATCTTCGCACCGGCTGTTACGACACCACCAGCATCGGTGACAACGGCACCGAGATCCGCCAGTGCAACTACGACATCAACGAGAACGTGACGGTGCGGGTGTGCGAGGCCCGCTACAGCGGCGGCAGCCGCTACGGCGACTGGTACTGCAGCGGCTCGACCAAGTCCTGACGCGGGGATCGCCGCCCGCTCCTGCCCCGGGAGCGGGCGGCGTCACGCCGTGTGCGGTGCGGGGCGGCGAGCCGCCGCGCACCGCGGGCGTGGTGCGGTCAGCCCCCCGCGTTCACCCGCTCCGCGTCGGCGGGGTTCACGTCCCGCAGCAGGCAGGTCAGCCGCGCGGTGCACACCCGCTTGTCCGCCTCGTCGGTGATCACAATCTCGTACGTGGCCGTGGACCGGCCCCGGTGCACCGGTGTGGCCACCCCGGTGACCATGCCCGAGCGCACACCGCGGTGATGGGTGCAGTTCAGGTCGACCCCCACGGCGATCTTCGAGCTGCCGCCGTGCAGCATCGACCCCACCGAGCCCAGCGTCTCGGCCAGCACCGCGGAGGCGCCGCCGTGCAGCAGCCCGTACGGCTGGGTGTTGCCCTCCACCGGCATCGTCCCGACGACCCGCTCGGCCGAGGCCTCGAGGATCTGCACGCCCATCCGCGTCCCGAGGTGCCCGGCCGAGAACAGCGCCTGGAGATCGACCCCGAGCGCGGCGTACTCGTCGATGACCTCTTGCGGGAACTTCACGTGCTGCTGCTCTCCCATGGGGCCCGGCTCCCTTTCGTCGATCAATGCGGCGGACGGCGCGGACCGCGTCCTGCGCCGCCGCGCCGTCGCTGAGCAAACGCTCAGTCGGTCGCCGATTGTTCCAGACGGACCACCACGGACTTGCTGGCCGGGGTGTTGCTGGTGTCCGCGGTGGCGTCGAGCGGCACCAGGACGTTGGTCTCCGGGTAGTACGCGGCGGCGCACCCGCGCGCCGTCGGGTAGTGCACGACGCGGAAACCGGGCGCCCTGCGCTCCACCCCGTCCTTCCACTCGCCGACCAGGTCCGCGTACGAGCCGTCCGCGAACCCCAGCGCCCGCGCGTCCTCCGGGTTGACCAGCACCACCCGGCGACCGTCGCGGATGCCCCGGTAACGGTCGTCGAGACCGTAGATCGTGGTGTTGTACTGGTCGTGCGAACGCAGCGTCTGCAGCAGCAGCCGCCCCTCGGGCAGCTCGGGGTACTCCACCGGTGCCGCCGTGAAGTTGGCCTTCCCGGTGGCCGTCGGGAAGCGCCGTTCGTCGCGCGGGGCATGGGGGAGCGCGAAGCCCCCCGGGCGGGCCGCCCGCGCGTTGAAGTCCTCGAAGCCGGGGATCACGCGCGCGATGCGGTCCCGGACGGCCGCGTAGTCCTGCTCGAACTCCTCCCACGGCACCCTGCTGTCCGCGCCGAGCACCCGGCGGGCCAGCCGGCACACGATGGCAGGCTCGGACAGCAGGTGCGGGCTCGCCGGTTCCAGACGGCCCCGGGAGGCGTGCACCATGCCCATGGAGTCCTCGACGGTCACGAACTGCTCGCCGCCGGCCCGGACGTCGCGCTCGGTGCGGCCCAGGGTCGGCAGGATCAGCGCCCGCGCGCCGGTGACGACGTGGGAGCGGTTGAGCTTGGTCGACACGTGCACGGTGAGCCGGGCGCGGCGCATCGCCGTCTCGGTGACCTCGGTGTCGGGGGAGGCCGAGACGAAGTTGCCGCCCATGGCGAAGAAGACCTTGGCGTCGCCGTCGCGCAGCGCGCGGATGGCCCGCACGACGTCGTAGCCGTGCTCGCGCGGGGGAGCGAAGCCGAACTCCTTCTCCAGGGCGTCCAGGAAGGCCGGGGCGGGGCGTTCGACGATGCCCATGGTGCGGTCGCCCTGCACGTTGGAGTGCCCGCGCACCGGGCACAGGCCCGCGCCCGGGCGGCCGATGTCGCCGCGCAGCAGGAGGAAGTTGACGATCTCGCGGATCGTGGGCACCGAGTGCTTGTGCTGGGTGAGGCCCATCGCCCAGCACACGATGGTGCGCCGGGACTCCAGGACCATCCGCAGGGCCTTCTCGATGTCCCCGCGCGAAAGTCCGGTCGCCGCGAGCGTCTGGTCCCAGTCGGCGGCCCGCGCGGCCTCGGCGAACTCCTCGTAGCCGTGGGTGTGCTCCCGGACGAAGTCCTCGTCGACGGCGCCGGGCGTGTCGAGGACCAGCCGGTTGAGGATGCGGAAGAGGGCCTGGTCGCCCCCGAGGCGGATCTGGAGGAACAGGTCCGTCAGCGCGGAGCCGGTGGTCAGGCCCTTGGCGGTCTGCGGGTTCTTGAAGCGCTCCATGCCCGCTTCCGGGAGCGGGTTGACGGTGATGATCCGCGCGCCGTTGGCCTTGGCCTTCTCCAGGGCGGACAGCATGCGGGGATGGTTGGTGCCGGGGTTCTGGCCGGCGACCACGATCAGGTCCGCCTTGTACAGGTCGTCCAGCAGGACGCTGCCCTTGCCGACGCCGATCGTCTCCGACAGGGCCGAGCCGGAGGACTCGTGGCACATGTTCGAGCAGTCGGGCAGGTTGTTGGTGCCCAGCTCGCGGGCGAACAGCTGGTAGAGGAAGGCGGCCTCGTTGCTGGTGCGTCCCGAGGTGTAGAAGACCGCCTCGTCGGGGGAGGAGAGGGCGGCGATGTCCTCCGCAACGATGTCGAAGGCACGCTCCCAGGTGACCGGCTCGTAGTGGTCGCCCCCCTCGGGGAGGTACATGGGGTGGGTCAGCCGGCCCTGCTGGCCGAGCCAGTAGCCGCTGCGGCCGGCCAGGTCGGAGACCGGGTGCTCGGCGAAGAACTCGGGCGTCACCCGGCGCAGGGTGGCCTCCTCCGCCACCGCCTTCGCGCCGTTCTCGCAGAACTCCGCCCTGTGCCGGTGCTCCGGCTCCGGCCAGGCGCAGCCCGGACAGTCGAAGCCGTCCTTCTGGTTGACGTTGAGCAGCGTCAGCGCCGTGCGCCGCACTCCCATCTGCTGCTGGGCCATGCGCAGCGTGTGGCCGATCGCCGGGAGTCCCGCGGCCGCGTGCTGGGGCTCGGCGACCCGCGGCGCGTCCTGCACCGGATCACCCTTGGGCGGCTTCGTGGCCATCGCGCACTCCTCTTCGCGGACACGTGTGAGCTACGTCTCCGATCCTCGCACGCGGCGACGACATTTCCCGTGGCCGGGCCGGACGGGCGCCCGGACCCGGTGCGCGGGCCGCGCCGCGGCCGGCAGTCCGGGGCCCGGGCCGGCGGCAGGGGGCCGCCGCTGCGGCGGGACCGAGTGTCAGTGGGGCGTGGCAGGATCGGGGGCGTGGCAGAGACAGCATCGAAGAAGACCGACCAGACCTCCGGCGGGACCCGTCCGCGACTCATGCTCATGGACGGGCACTCGCTGGCCTACCGCGCGTTCTTCGCGCTGCCCGCGGAGAACTTCACCACCGCGACGGGCCAGCCGACGAACGCGATCTACGGCTTCGCCTCGATGCTGGCCAACACGCTGCGCGACGAGGCGCCCACGCACTTCGCGGTGGCCTTCGACGTCTCCCGCAAGACCTGGCGCTCGGAGGAGTTCACCGAGTACAAGGCGAACCGCTCCAAGACCCCGGACGAGTTCAAGGGCCAGGTCGAGCTGATCGGCGAGCTGCTCGACGCCATGCACGCTCCGCGCTTCGCGATCGACGGGTACGAGGCGGACGACGTCATCGCCACCCTCGCCACCCAGGCCGAGGCCGAGGGCTACGACGTGCTGATCGTCACCGGCGACCGGGACTCCTTCCAGCTGGTCTCCGAGCACACCACCGTGCTGTACCCGACGAAGGGCGTCTCCGAGCTGACCCGGTTCACCCCCGAGAAGGTGTTCGAGAAGTACGGGCTGACGCCCGCGCAGTACCCCGACTTCGCTGCGCTGCGCGGCGACCCCTCCGACAACCTGCCCGGCATCCCCGGCGTCGGCGAGAAGACCGCCGCGAAGTGGATCAACCAGTTCGGTTCCTTCGCGGAGCTGGTCGAGCGCGTCGACGAGGTCAAGGGCAAGGCCGGGCAGAACCTGCGCGACCACCTGGAGGCCGTCAGGCTGAACCGCCGGCTCACCGAGCTGGAGCGGCGGGTCGAGCTGCCCCGGGGCGTCCCCGAATTGGAGCGCACCGCCTACGACCGCAAGGCCGTGGCGATGATCCTGGACACCCTGGAGATCAGGAACCCGTCCCTGCGCGAGCGTCTCTTCGCCGTCGACCCGGGCGCCGAGGAGGCCGAGGCCACCCCGGTCGTCACGGACGGCGTGGAACTGGACGGCACCGTGCTGGGCACCGGCGAGGTGGCCGGCTGGCTCACCGAGCACGGCACGGGCCTGCTCGGCGTCGCCACCGTCGACACCTGGGCGCTCGGCACGGGCTCGGTCGCCGAGGTCGCCCTGGCCACGGCCGCGGGACCGGCCGCCTGGTTCGACCCGGCCGAGCTGGACGAGGCCGACGAGCGGGCGGTCGCCGCCTGGCTCGCCGACGCGGGCCGCCCCAAGGTGCTCCACAACGCCAAGGGCGCCATGCGCGTCTTCGCCGAGCACGGCTGGAGCGTCGAGGGCGTCACCATGGACACCGCGCTCGCCGCCTACCTGGTCAAGCCGGGCCGCCGCTCCTTCGACCTGGACGCGCTGTCCATGGAGTACCTGCACCGAGAGCTGGCGCCCGCCGCCGCAGCCGACGGCCAGCTCGCCTTCGGCGCGGACGAGGGCGCCGAGGCGGAGGCGCTGATGGTGCAGGCCCGCGCGATCCTCGATCTGGGGCAGACCTTCGAGGGCCGCCTCGAGGAGGTGGGCGCGGCGGACCTGCTGCGGGACATGGAGCTGCCGACGTCCGCCCTGCTGGCCCGCATGGAGCGGCACGGCATCGCCGCGGACCGGACCCACCTGGAGGCCATGGAGCAGATGTTCGCGGGCGCCGTGCAGCAGGCGGTGAAGGAGGCGCACGCGGCGGCGGGCCACGAGTTCAACCTCGGTTCGCCCAAGCAGCTCCAGGAGGTGCTCTTCGGCGAGCTGGGCCTGCCGAAGACCAAGAAGACCAAGACGGGCTACACCACCGACGCCGACGCACTCGCCTGGCTGGCCGCCCAGACCGACAACGAACTGCCGGTGATCATGCTCCGGCACCGTGAGCAGGCCAAGCTGCGGGTCACCGTCGAGGGACTGATCAAGACGATCGCCGCGGACGGCCGCATCCACACCACGTTCAACCAGACGGTCGCCGCGACCGGTCGGCTGTCGTCGACGGACCCGAACCTCCAGAACATCCCGGTCCGCACCGACGAGGGCCGGGCGATCCGACGCGGCTTCGTGGTCGGTGACGGCTTCGAGTCCCTCCTGACCGCCGACTACAGCCAGATCGAACTGCGCGTGATGGCCCACCTCTCCGAGGACGCCGGTCTGATCGAGGCGTTCACCTCCGGCGAGGACCTGCACACCACGGCGGCGTCGCAGGTGTTCGCGGTGGAGCCGGGCGCGGTGGACGCGGAGATGCGCCGCAAGATCAAGGCGATGTCGTACGGCCTGGCCTACGGGCTGTCGGCCTTCGGCCTGTCCCAGCAGCTGAACATCGAGGCGGCCGAGGCGCGTGCGCTGATGGACGCCTACTTCGAGCGGTTCGGCGGAGTGCGGGACTATCTGCGCCGGGTGGTGGACGAGGCGCGGGCGACCGGCTACACGGCGACGCTCTTCGGCCGCCGCCGCTACCTGCCCGACCTCAACAGCGACAACCGCCAGCGCCGCGAGGCGGCCGAGCGCATGGCCCTGAACGCGCCGATCCAGGGCACGGCGGCGGACATCGTCAAGATCGCGATGCTGAACGTCGACAAGGCGCTCCGTGAGGCGGGCCTGAAGTCCCGGATGCTGCTCCAGGTCCACGACGAGATCGTCCTGGAGGTAGCCCCGGGCGAGCGCCCCGCGGTGGAGGAACTGGTCCGCGAGCAGATGTCCACCGCGGTCCGGCTCCGCGTCCCCCTGGGGGTCTCGGTCGGCTCCGGCCGCGACTGGGAGTCCGCGGCCCACTAGGGGTGACCCGGCTCCGGCGGATGCACCCCCGGCCCCTCCCGCCGGCCCGCTCCGCGGCGGGAAGGGGGCTGCGGCCCACCGGCCCCGGCCCCCTTCCCCCACCGGCTCCCGCTCCCTGCCCGGCCCTCCTCGGACGGCCGCCCCACGTCCTCCCCGGACGGCGGCCCCAGGTCCTCGCCGGCCGCCCCGCCCCACGCCGCCCGACACCCGCCGAACCGCCCGCCCCGGCGGGGGCGCTTCACCCGCGTGGCCCCCGCGGAACAGCCCGCCGCGGTCGGGCCGGACAGGATGCGGGGCATGGGTATACGCATGCTTCACCGCACAGCGGCACCCCCGCGGGCCGGCGCCGACGGACCCGGCCCCGAGGCGTTTCCGCCGGTTCCCGTCCACGCGGTCGCCGCGAGTACCGCCCGCGTCCCCGGCGGCCTCGCCTCCGCGCTGGGGCGGGCCACCGCGGACCTGGGGCGTCGCGTCACAGGCGGCCGACGGCGTACCGAAGCCGTCCCCGCCCGCCCCGGCGACCCGCCGCCCTGGCGGCTCTGGGCCGACCTGGCCCGCGGCTACCTCGCACTCGCGCTCACCCTGCTGCCCCGCCCCCGCCCCGTCCGCACCGTCACCGTCTTCGTCGCCGCGGGGGAGACGTTCAGCGCGCGGCCGTACGGCTCGGCGGCGTCGCACGGACGTCGTCGTCAGGCGCCCCCGTGGCCGGGGCCCGACGCCGTGCCCTGATCGCCACCGCGTACAGCGGCAGGGCGGCGACGAGCCCCGCGCCCGCCCCGAAGCACACCGTGGGGATCAGTTCCCAGGGCTTCGCGACCGGCCCCCAGTAGGCCCACCACCGCGAAGCCCGCTGCGCCGCCGCCACCAGAGCGCAGCCGCCGAGCAGCGCGGCGGCCAGCCACCGGTCCCGCGCGGACAGCACCGGCACCCCCACGGGCCGGCTGCCGGGCATCCGGCCCAGCGCTCGGGCCAGGAACACGGCGAGCACCAGAGCGGCCACCGCCGAGCCGCCGTACTGGAGGTACCAGTACAGAGGCGAGCCCGCCACCTCCCGCCCCAGAGCGGGAAACACCCGCGTCCCCCACCGGTCGTGATGCGTGAACGCGTCCAGGACCACGTGCGTCAGCGCGCCCAGCACCGCCGACACGTACCAGCCCGCCACCAGCGACGGCCGCACCCGCGCCCGCGCCACCCCGCACCGCAGCAGTGCCGCCGGGCGTCCCTGCCGGGCTCGCGGCAGCAGTGCCACCAGCGGTTCGCGGACCAGCAGCCACAGCCCCACCAGCGCCCAGGCGATGAGCACGTCGACGGTGAACACGCCCGTGAAGGAGTGCGTGACGTCCCCGAACTCCATCGCCCCGGACAGAACACTCGCCGCGTAATAGGTCATGTCGGGAGCGAACGAACCAGCCACCAGTACGGCCGGCACCAGCGCCCCCCGCCCGCTGCCGTCGGTGCGCACGGCGGGCAGGACCGCCACGGCATGACTCAGGGTGAACGGCAACTCGGCTCCTCACGACGGACCTTGAGCGGGCATCGGCCCGGACGGCGGTCCGGAGCGCCGTCCCGGATGATCGGCGGGCCCCCAGTATGCGTGACGCCCCGAGCACGGATCCGTCGTGAACGAACATGGCAAACCGGTGAAAACCGGGCATGAACGGGTGTCCGGGCAAAGGAAGTTGTCGTAGGGTCGCGAGGGTCGCCGTGCCGGTGAGCGCGTTGAACGGGTGTTTAAGCGGGTGTGACGTAAAACGATCGGAAATCCTCACGCCCGTTGAGGGCAACCGGTGGGGCGGGCAGATCGTCAGAACAGGGCGAACACAGCACACGTCGACGGACGCCGCGGCGTCCACGGGAGGGGTTCACTCTATGGCGGCGCATTTCGGCAGGAGGCTGCGCAAGGGAGCGGCAACCACCGCCGTGGCCGCGGCGGCGGTGGCGGCTCTGTCCGCGTCCCAGGCTCCGGGCGTGACGGTCGACGACCACGGCAGACAGACCAGCGCGGACGCCACGCCCTCCCCGGAGGAACTCGCCGGCGACGGGACCGCGACCGGCAACTCGCCGTACTACACGGACCTGCCGCCGCTCAACAGCCCGAGCCCCGCCCCGTCCGCGAGCACCGACCCGGTCGCCCCGGGCGCCGGCGAGGCCGGCATCCCCGCCACCGTCCTCGACGCCTACAAGAAGGCGGAGGCGAAGCTGCGCGAGGCCAAGCCCGGCTGCAACCTGCCGTGGCAACTGCTCGCCGCCATCGGCAAGGTGGAGTCGGGTCAGGCCCGCGGCGGACGCGTCGACGCCGACGGCACCACACTCGCGCCGATCCTCGGCCCCCAGCTCGACGGCAACGGCTTCGCCCTCATCAAGGACACCGACAGGGGCGCCTACGACGGCAACAGCGTCTACGACCAGGCCGTCGGGCCCATGCAGTTCATCCCGTCCACCTGGGAGTGGGCGGGCCGCGACGGCAACGGCGACGGCAGCGACGACCCCAACAACATCTACGACGCCGCCCTCGCGGCCGGCCACTACCTGTGCCGCTTCGGCTGGGACCTGTCCGACCGGGCCGACCTCAACCGGGCGATCCTCAGCTACAACAACTCCACCCATTACCTGAACACCGTGCTGTCGTGGCTGGAGTTCTACCGCAAGGGCAGCCACGAGATCCCCGACGGCACCGGCCCCCTGCCCGAGGGCCGCAGCGACGACCGCACGCCGCGTCCCACCCCCTCGGCGCCCGGCGCCTCGACGCCCGAGCCGCGCAAGCCGGCCGGCCGCAGCCCGAAGCCGAAGCCCCCGGCCGACACCCCCACCACCCCCGGCACGCCGAGCACCCCGCCCCCCACCACGGCGCCCACGACGCCGTCGGCGCCCCAGACCCCCACCGACACGGTGGACCACCTCGAGGACGCCGGCACCGCCGAGCTCACCGCGACGGCGGGGGACACCTTCACCGAGAGGATCAGGACCCGCGCCGAGACCGACACGGGCCAGGCCGTGGCGAAGGTGCGGATCCGCTTCACCGTCATCGGCCCCGCCGACGCCACCTTCGCCGGCGGGGAGAGCGTGGCCACCGTCGTCACCAACAGCTCCGGCGTGGCCGTCGCCCCCGCCCTCCGGGCCGGCGAGAAGACCGGCGACGTCGTCGTCCGCGCCACCGTCGTCGGCCGCACGATCCCCGGCGTCGAGTACCGGGCCACCGTCACCGAGCGGGCCGCAGACACCCTCGTTCGCGCCAGCGACACGCCCCTGACCTGCACACCGGGCGGGGAGTTCGCCGACCCCGTCGTGGTCCGGGCGACGTACGAGGGCACCGCGGCCGACGGGGTCGCGGCCACGGCCGCCCTGATCACGTCGGCCGACGACCCGACCGCCAACGACAAGGGCCCCTACTTCAAGGACGCCGACGGCAGGGCCGTGCGCACCCTGACGGGCCTCGAGACCGACGCGGACGGACTGCTGACGCTGCCGAAGCTGTACGCGGACGACACCACCGGCACGTTCCTGCTCCGCATCACCACCGCGGGCGGCGCCCGGCTCACGGTCGAACTGACCGTCGCGGCGGCCGGTACGACGTCGCCCAGCCCCATCCCCAGCCCCACCCTCAGCAGCGGCGCGTAACCGGCCGCCGCCCGGCGCCGGCCCGCGGCCCCCGGGGACCCGTGGCCGGCGCCGCAGCGGCCGGCCGCGGGTCAGCGCCGCAGCCGCGCGTTGGTGTGCCGGGTCGGCTCCGCCGCGGCAGGGTCCTCGGGCCACGGGTGCTTCGGGTACCTGCCGCGCAGCTCCGCCCGCACCCCCCGGTAACCGTCCCTCCAGAACGAGGCGAGGTCCGCGGTGACGGCGGCGGGCCGCCCGGCGGGGGAGAGCAGGTGGACCAGCAGCGGCACCCCGGCGACCCGGGGCGACTCCTGCAGCCCGAACATCTCCTGGAGCTTCACGGCGAGCACCGGCCGCTCCGGGTCGGAGTAGTCGACCCGCACCGCGGACCCACTGGGTACCGTGATCCGCTCGGGGGCCAGCTCGTCGAGGCGCGCCGCCTCCCCGGACGCCCAGGGCAGCAGCCGCGCGAGCGCCTGCCCTGCGTCGATCCGCTCCAGATCGACCCGCCGCCGGGCCCGGCCCAGCTCCGGTTCCAGCCACTCGTCCACGCGCGCGTGCAGCGCCTCGTCGCGGACGTCCGGCCAGGGCTCGCCCAGCGTCCGGTGCAGGAAGGCGAGCCGCTGCCGCAGCGCGGTCGCCCCGGCCGGCCAGCGCAGCAGCCCGAACCCTTCGCGTCGCAGCCCGTCCAGCAGGGCGGCCCGCACCAGCGACGGTTCGGCACCGGAGTACGGCCGCACCGCCAGCTCCACCGCGCCCAGCCGCTCCACGCGCCGTGCCACCACGTCCCCGTCGGCCCAGTGGACCTCCTCGCGCGTCTCCAGCAGCGCCCCCGCCGCGAACCTCGCGATCCCCTCGTCGACGACCGCGCCGAGCCGCACGCGCGCGTGCCCGCTCCCCACCGGCCGGTCGGCGACGGCCACCGCGATCCAGGGCGCCCCGCGCAGCCCCGTGCCCGTCTCCGCCCCGGCCCGGGTTCCGGACACCATCAGATACGAACCGCCCTCCGCACGGGCGACCCGCTCGGGGAAGGCCAGCGCGGCCACCAGCCCGGCCCGCGCGTCCTCACTCTCCACCCGCACCGGCGTCCGCTCGCCCGCCCGGCCGGCCGCTTGCTCCCGTGCCCGGCCCGGCCACCCCCCGTCTGCCTGTCCCGGCGCCCGCCCGCCTGTCTGTCCGGGTGTCTGCTCGCCTGTCTGGCCCGGGGCTCGTCGGTCGGCCTGTCCGGGTGTCTGCTCGCCTGTGTGGTTCGGCGTCTGCTCGCCCGCCTGTCCCGGCGCCTGCCCGTCTGCCTGCCCGGGTGTCTGCCCGCCCGCTGGGCCCGGCGCTCGCCCGTCCGCCCGGCCGGGTGTCTGCCCGTCCGTCCGGGCCGGCGCCCGTCCACCCGCCTGCCCCGGGGACACCCCGGCCAGGGCCCGCAGTCGGCGCACCTCCGCGCGCCAGCGCCCCCCGTACGCGTCACCGCCGCGGCGCGCGGCCCGCAGCGCACCGGCGAGATCGTCACCGTACTCGCGCGGCGCCTCCTCACTGAGCAGCGCCACCACCTCGGCGGCGAGTTCCGCGCCCACCACCGGTGCCGCGTCCAGCAGCGCCCGCCCCAGCCGCGGATGCAGACCCAGCCGTGCGAGCCGCACCCCCCGCTCCGTGGCCCGTCCGCCCGGGCCGACAGCCCCGACGGCCGTCAGGACGGACCGGGCCGCCGCCATCGCCCCGCCCGGCGGCGGATCCAGCAGCGCCAGCCCGGAGGCGTCCGGATCGCCCCAGCAGGCCGCCTGCAAGGCGAACGCCGTCAGGTCGGCCACCCTGATCTCCGGGGAGGGGAACCGCGGCAGCCGTGCGTCCTCGGCCTCCGCCCAGCACCGGTACACCGCGCCCGGCGCCTCACGACCGGCCCGGCCCGCCCGCTGCCGGCCGGCCGCCCGGGAGGCCCGCACCGTCGTCAGCGCGCTCAGCCCGCGGGCGTGGTCCACCCGCGGCTCCCGCGCCAGACCCGAGTCCACCACCACCCGCACTCCCGGCACCGTCAGCGAGGACTCGGCCACCGCCGTCGCCAGCACCACCCTGCGCCGCTCCCCCGGCAGCAGCACGGCGTCCTGCACGGCGGCCGGCGCCCGCCCGTGCACCTGGAGCACGTCCACGCCCTCGGGCGTGCCGAGCTGCGCCGCGACCCGCGCGATCTCGCCCACCCCGGGCAGGAAGCACAGCACGTCACCGTCCCGCTCGCCCAGCGCCTGCCGTACCACCGATGCCACGTGGGTCAGCAGCGCCGGATCCACGCGCGTCCCGTGCGGTGGCCGCACCGGGCGGGCGGGCGGCGCCCACACCACCTCCACCGGATACGTGGCGCCCTTCGCCTCGACCACCGGGGCGCCGCCCAGGAGACGTGCCCAACCCTCTGCGTCGGTGGTCGCCGACGCGGCCAGCAGCCGCAGCTCCGGGCGCAGCGTCTCGCGCACGTCCCACAGGAACGCCGCCGCCGTGTCCGCGTCCAGATGCCGTTCGTGGCACTCGTCGAGCACCACCGCGTCCACTCCGGACAGTTCCTGGTCCCGCTGCAACCGCTGGAGAAGCACACCCGTCGTGACGACCTCCACGCGCGTGTGCCGCCCGGTCACGCGCTCGCCGCGCACCGTGAAACCCACGGACTCCCCGGGCCTCTCGCCCAGCAGCCACGCCATCCGCCGAGCCGCCGCGCGCGCCGCGATCCGGCGCGGCTCGGCGACGACCACCCGCCGCGCGGGCCCCTCGCCGAGCAGCCCGGCCAAGGCGAGCGGCACCAGTGTCGTCTTGCCGGTCCCGGGCGGTGCCACGAGCACGGCGGTGCCGCGCTCCTCCAGCGCGTCGGTCAGGGCGGGCAGGGCATCGCGTACCGGCAGGGCGTCCAGGGCGTCGTAACGGATCACGCCCCCAGTGTCGTACGCACGGAGCGGGCACCCCCGCGCGCGGGCACCCCCACCTCCCGCGCCCTGTGCACACGCGTGCACGCGCCCGCCCGCACACGCGTGCACGCGTGTGCATAGGCACGGGGGCGTGCACGGGGCGTCCGCACTCCCGCCCGCTCCTCCTCGGCCCCCTCCTCCTCAGTCCCGCTCGCACACGAAGATCGCCGTCCCCGGGATCAGGCCGCCGCGCAGCGGGGACCAGCCGCCCCACTCGGAGGTGTTCCAGGCCGGCCACTCCGGCTCCACCAGGTCCAGCAGGCGGAAACCCGAGGCGACGACGTCGCGTACGCGGTCGCCGAGCGTCCTGTGGTGCTCGACGTACACCGCGCGCCCCTCCTCGTCCTGCTCGACGTAGGGAGTGCGGTCGAAGTACGACCCCGAGACGCTCAGCCCCTCGGGCCCCGGCTCGTCCGGGAACGTCCACCGGATCGGGTGCGTGACGGAGAAGACCAGCCGGCCGCCGGGCCGCAGCACCCGGCGCACCTCCCGCAGCACCAGCCGCGGGTCGGCGACGAAGGGCAGCGCCCCGTAGGCCGAGCACGCCAGGTCGAAGGAACCGTCCGCGAAGGGCAGCGCGCTCGCGTCCGCGCACACCAGGGGGAACGATCCACCGATGCGCAGGGCGTGCTGCAACTGCCGGTGCGAGATGTCCAGGGCCACCGGACGCGCGCCCTGCGCGGCCAGCCAGCGCGAGCACTGGGCCGCGCCGGCGCCGAGCTCGAGGACGTCCCGGCCCTTCAGCTCCTCGGGCGGGCCGAGCAGCCCCGCCTCCACCTCGTCCAGACCCTCGGGGCCCCACACGAACCGGTCGTCGCCGAGGAACGTGCCGTGCTCGATCTGGTACTCGTCCGCGTTGCGGTCCCACCAGCCCCGGTTGGCGCGGGAGCTCTCCGTGACATCGGCGTCCCGCCGGGTCGCCTCCGGTTCGGGCGCTTCGGGTTCGGGCGCTTCGGGCTCTTGGATGATGGGCTCCCTCGTCGTACTCTTCCGTCCAGCCCGTCCCCGGAGTGTCGCCACACGGGTCGACACGGGGCCCGTGTGGCCTCGGGAGACAGGAATTGTGCCGGTTATGCGGCGGTCCGCCCCCGGTGGGCGGCTTCGCGCATTGACCCTGCCCGGCCGCCCCCGTATGCTACAAGTTGCGCTGCGGGCCTGCGCACCTCAGACGTAGCAGGCTGCGCTCGCATCTGTTGTATGTCCCCTCGGTTGTCGAGGCGCCACCGGGCACCCGGTGTCTGGATTGGCGCTTCCTTGGCTGTCCGGCTTCTGCAGAGCGAAACGGGCTCCGGCGTAGCAGTACCTACGACTTCAATGTCCGTACCGGAGCCCTTTCCCACATGACGAGCAGCACCGAGACCACCGCCACCACCCCGCAGGTAGCGGTCAACGACATCGGTAACGAGGAAGCGTTCCTCGCAGCGATCGACGAGACGATCAAGTACTTCAACGACGGCGACATCGTCGACGGCGTCATCGTGAAGGTCGACCGGGACGAGGTCCTGCTCGACATCGGTTACAAGACCGAAGGTGTCATCCCGAGCCGCGAGCTCTCGATCAAGCACGACGTCGACCCGAACGAGGTCGTCGCCGTCGGCGACGAGATCGAGGCCCTGGTCCTCCAGAAGGAGGACAAGGAAGGCCGCCTGATCCTCTCGAAGAAGCGCGCCCAGTACGAGCGTGCCTGGGGCACCATCGAGAAGATCAAGGAAGAGGACGGCATCGTCACCGGTACCGTCATCGAGGTCGTCAAGGGTGGTCTCATCCTCGACATCGGCCTCCGCGGCTTCCTCCCGGCCTCCCTGGTCGAGATGCGCCGCGTCCGCGACCTCCAGCCCTACGTGGGCAAGGAGCTCGAGGCGAAGATCATCGAGCTGGACAAGAACCGCAACAACGTGGTCCTGTCCCGCCGCGCCTGGCTGGAGCAGACCCAGTCCGAGGTGCGCCAGACCTTCCTCACCACCCTCCAGAAGGGTCAGGTGCGGTCCGGCGTCGTCTCCTCGATCGTCAACTTCGGTGCCTTCGTGGACCTGGGTGGCGTCGACGGTCTGGTCCACGTCTCCGAGCTGTCCTGGAAGCACATCGACCACCCCTCCGAGGTCGTCGAGGTCGGCCAGGAGGTCACGGTCGAGGTCCTGGACGTCGACATGGACCGCGAGCGCGTCTCCCTGTCGCTGAAGGCGACCCAGGAAGACCCGTGGCAGCAGTTCGCCCGCACCCACCAGATCGGCCAGGTCGTGCCCGGCAAGGTCACGAAGCTGGTTCCGTTCGGTGCGTTCGTCCGCGTGGACGAGGGCATCGAGGGCCTGGTGCACATCTCCGAGCTGGCCGAGCGCCACGTGGAGATCCCGGAGCAGGTCGTCCAGGTCAACGACGAGATCTTCGTCAAGGTCATCGACATCGACCTCGAGCGCCGTCGCATCAGCCTCTCGCTGAAGCAGGCCAACGAGTCCTTCGGCGCCGACCCGTCGGCGGTCGAGTTCGACCCGACCCTGTACGGCATGGCCGCGTCCTACGACGACCAGGGCAACTACATCTACCCCGAGGGCTTCGACCCCGAGACCAACGACTGGCTCGAGGGCTACGAGAAGCAGCGCGAGGAGTGGGAGCGCCAGTACGCCGAGGCGCAGCAGCGCTTCGAGCAGCACCAGGCGCAGGTCATCAAGTCCCGCGAGGCGGACGCCCAGGCCGCTGCCGAGGGCGGCGAGGCCGCCGCTCCGGCCGCGTCGGGTGGCTCGTACTCCTCCGAGGGCCCGGACAATTCCGGTGCGCTGGCCTCGGACGAGGCGCTCGCCGCGCTCCGCGAGAAGCTGGCCGGCGGCCAGAGCTGACATCAGCCTGAAGCCGGCTCAGCCGGTGGCCGAGGGGCCGTACCTTTCGAGGTGCGGCCCCTCGGTGTTCCCCGCGGTGTATCCCACAGTGCCGTGTCCCTCCAGGGAGTTGCCCTCCCGTGGGAATGCGCCTGCCGTCCGCCACGTTGTCCCTTACGGACAGAGGAGGAGCGGTCACTGTGCTTGATCCGCAGGGTTTGTACGCATGGGAGCCGAAGGGGCTGGCCGTCGTCGACATGGCGCTCGCCCAGGAATCGGCCGGACTTGTCATGCTCTACCACTTCGACGGATACATCGACGCGGGGGAGACCGGCGACCAGATCGTCGACCGGCTGCTCGACTCGCTGCCCCACCAGGTCGTCGCCCGTTTCGACCACGACCGGCTCGTCGACTACCGCGCCCGCCGGCCGCTGCTGACCTTCATGCGCGACCGCTGGACCGACTACGAGGTGCCCGCCCTCGAGGTGCGGCTGGTCCAGGACGCCACCGGGGCGCCCTTCCTGCTGCTGTCCGGGCCCGAGCCGGACGTCGAGTGGGAGCGCTTCGCCGCGGCGGTGCAGCAGATCGTGGAGCGGCTCGGCGTGCGCCTGTCGGTGAACTTCCACGGCATCCCCATGGGCGTTCCGCACACCCGCCCCGTGGGCCTGACCCCGCACGGCAACCGCACCGACCTCGTCCCCGGCCACAGCAGCCCCTTCGACGAGGCGCAGGTCCCCGGCAGCGCCGAGTCCCTCGTCGAGTACCGGCTGATGCAGGCCGGGCACGACGTCCTGGGCGTCGCCGCCCACGTGCCGCACTACATCGCCCGCTCCCCGTACCCGGACGCGGCGCTGACCGTGCTGGAGGCCATCACGGCCGCCACCGGCCTGGTCCTGCCCGGCGTCGCCCACGCCCTGCGCACCGACGCCCACCGCACCCAGACGGAGATCGACCGCCAGATCAAGGAGGGCGACGAGGAGCTCACCGCCCTCGTCCAGGGGCTGGAGCACCAGTACGACGCCGCCGCGGGCGCCGAGACCCGCGGCAACATGCTCGCCGAGCCGGTGGACATCCCCTCGGCGGACGAGATCGGGCGGGAGTTCGAGCGGTTCCTCGCGGAGCGGGAGGGGGACGGCTGACCCGGATCCGGCCCGCCGGGTCTCCCGCCACCTTCAGGGCCTAAGCTTCGGGTCATGCTGAAGGTGGGCCTGACCGGCGGGATCGGTGCCGGCAAGAGCGAGGTGTCGCGGCTGCTCGTCGAGTGCGGCGCGGTGCTGATCGACGCGGACCGCATCGCGCGCGAGGTCGTCGCACCGGGGACCCCCGGCCTCGCGGCGGTCGTGGACGCCTTCGGCGACGAGGTGCTCGCCCCGGACGGCGGCCTGGACCGCCCCCGGCTCGGGGCCCTCGTCTTCGCCGACCCGGAGAAGCTGGCCCTCCTCAACTCGATCGTCCATCCCCTCGTCGGGGCCCGCTCCCGCGAGCTGGAGGAAGCCGCCGCCGAGGACGCCGTCGTCGTCCACGACGTCCCGCTCCTCACGGAGAACGGCCTCGCCCCCCTCTACGACCTCGTGATCGTCGTCGAGGCCGCGCCCGAGACCCGGCTCTACCGGCTGGTGCGGCTGCGCGGCATGACCGAGGAGGACGCACGCGCACGCATGGCCGCCCAGGCGACGCGCGAGCAGCGCCGGGAGATCGCGGACATCGTCATCGACAACGACGTACCCCTCGACGCGCTGGAGCGCCGGGTGAAGGACGTGTGGGCCGAACTCCTGCACAGGTCGCAGGCCTCCCCCCGGCCCCCTCAGGAATAGCGGCCCCGGGGCCGGGCGTTGACCCTCCCCGAGCGAGGGAAGGATGTCGCCGTGCCCCAGACCAGTGGTTCGAACGGACGCACGCCGGAGACGCATGTCATCGACTTCCGTGCCGCCGAGCACCTGCTGGCGTCCCGCGACCCCCAGGGCGCGGTGAAGCTGCTGGACGGCGTCATCGACGCCCACCCGGAGAACACCGCCGCCCGCCTGCTGCGCGCCCGCGCCTTCTTCGCGGCGGCCCAGTTGCGCCCGGCGGAACTGGAGTTCTCGCTGGTGCTGGAGCGCGAACCGGACAACGCCTTCGCCCACTTCGCCCTCGCCCGCACCTACCAGCGGCAGGGCCGGCCCGACCCGGCCAGGCGGCACTTCCGGCTGGCGGCCGCGCTGGACCCGAACCCGGAGTACCTCAAGGCCGCGCGCTTCGACGCGTAGCCGGTCCGGGGGCGCGCTCCCGGGCCTCGTACGCCTCGTACGAAGAGCGGGCCGACTGCGTTTCCGTCGCCGCCCGGCGCGTACGCCGGGCGCTCACGGAGCGTTCCCCGGCGGCTCGTACGGCGGCACGTCCGGACCCGGCTGGTAGTGGGAGCCCTGGCGGATGCGGCGCAGGACGACGAAGAGGTCCACCGTGACGACCAGCCACAGCAGCCCGCAGGCGATCGCCCAGCCGGTGCGTCCCGTGACGGCGAACGCCACCGTCCCGAAGACCGTCCAGATCACGCCCCAGACGCTCAGCCAGAGCCGCATCCGCAGAGCGCTGCGCGCGGTCGTCGGTTCACTGCCCGTCCGCATCACCGTCACCCTCACTCTCACCGTTCCCGATGGCACCGCGCCATTCGCGCACCCCGCACCCACGGGCCCTCCGGGTTCCCTGAAGGAGCGATGCGCACCCGGAATGCGCCCGGGCAGCGATGAGTTCGGGGACGACGGCCGGTCCATCCCTGTGACCGCAGCACCCCGGACCGCTCGCCACAGGAGATTCCATGTCCGAGACCACCGTCCGCCCCGTCCCCGCTTCCGGCTCCCCGGCAGGAGCCGGCGCACGGCCCACGACCGGCCGCGGGCGGCGTGCCCGGCTCGCGCTGCGCGCACTCCAGGTGCTCCTCGCGCTGTTCTACGCCGTCGCCAGCGCCCTGCCGAAGCTGATCGCACACTCCTCGGCCGTGGAGAGCTTCGACGAGATCGGGTGGGGCAGCGCGGGCATGTACGCCGTCGGGGCGCTCGAACTCGCGGGTGCGGTGGGGCTGCTCGTGCCGGTCCTCCAGTCGGCGGCCGCCGCGGGGCTGGGCGCGCTGATGGTGGGCGCGTTCGTGGTGCAGGTCGCGGTGTTCGACGGCCAGTACGCGGCGACGCCGCTGATCCTGCTCGTGCCGCTCGCCCTCATCGCCTGGGCACGGCGCGGGCACAACGCGCAACTGCTCCGGCGGCTGGGGCGGTCGCGGCAGGGCTGAGCGGACGGGCGGATCGCCCTTGCACCGCCCGGCGCTCGTTCCGGGCGGTGGCGAGCCGGCCACCGCCCAGCGCCGCGGTGCGTTGCGCTCAGGGCCGGGCCGGTCCGCCCGGTCCGCCGAAGCCGCCCAGAGCGCCCAGCCCGCGCAGGCGTTCCAGCTCGCGGCGGTCGCGCTTGGTGGGGCGGCCCGCGCCGCGGTCGCGGATGCCGGCGGGGGCGACGGCCTCGCGGGGCGGGGGCGGCGGGGAGTTGTCGACGTAGCACTGGGCGGCCACCGGAGCGCCCACCCGCTTGCGGATCAGCCGCTTGACGACGACGACCCGCTCCCGGCCCTCGTGCCGCAGACGGACCTCGTCGCCCACGCGCACGGAGTGCGCGGGCTTCACCCGCTCCCCGTTCACCCGGACATGGCCGCCGCGGCAGGCGGCGGCGCCCAGGGAACGCGTCTTGACCAGGCGGACCGACCAGATCCAGCTGTCGACCCGCACGGTCCCGCCGTTCTGCGGCCCGGCCGCCTCGGCGGCCGCCACCGCGGCGGCGATCCCGGGATCGGCAGGAGTGGCCGCCTCCACCTCCGGGGGAGCGACCCCTTCGGCGCCGGCCGCCTCCGGTGTCCTGTCGCCCTCGTCGTACTCCGCACCCACAGAAGCCATACCTCGACCTTAGTCGGCCGTCGGTCCGACCGGGTCGGAGATTCCCAATCTCCAAAAGCTTTTTTGCAAAAAAGCTTTTGCTATCTGTCTCTTGGCCCGTAGTTTCGGGGCATGTCCCACGACGACGGGCGGCGCGTCCTCGACCCCGAGCGCGACGCCGCAGCCCTGAAGGCGCTCACGCATCCGCTGCGGATCCGGCTGCTCGGCCTGCTGCGGCAACACGGTGCGGCCACCGCCAGCGAACTCGCCGGGCGGACGGGAGAGTCCTCGGCCTCGACCAGTTATCACCTGCGGGTCCTGGCGAAGTACGCCTTCATCGCCGAGGCAGAGCACCGCGACGGACGCGAGCGGCGCTGGCGGGCGGTGCACACCGTGACCTCCTGGAGCAACGAGGCGATGGAGTCCTCGGCCGCGGGCCGGGCCTACGTCGGCATGGCGCGGCGCCGCCAGATCGAGCACCTGGAGGCGTCCCTCGCCCGCCACGAGGCGGATCTCGCTGAGGGACGGCTGGGGTCGGAGTGGGTCGGACCGTCCGGGATCGACGACCTGATGCCGCGGCTGACGCCCGAGTCGCTCGCCGAACTACGGGAAGTCCTCGGCCGAAAACTGGCGGAACTCACCGCCCGCGACGCCGAGGACCCCCGTGCCGAGCGGGTCGTGCTCGTCACCGCCGGGCTGCCCCTCGCGCCCGTCGAGCCACCCGGGGCCCCCACGTCCGTGCGACCCGCGCTCCCCGCCCGGCCGGCCACGGGCGCCACCTCCGCCGACGACGACGCGGACACGCGGTGACCGAGTCGCCCGGGACGCCGACCGAGCACGCGGGGGCACGGACCGCACGCCGCCGGTACGGCGTCGTCTGCGCGCTGTTCTGGCTCCCTCCGGGCCTCGCCATGGCGCCGCTGGTCCTGCTGTTCACCGAGCGGGGCATGGCCCTCACCGCCGTCGCGGGCTTCTTCGCCGCCCACTCCGTCACCGCGGCGGTGCTGGAACTGCCCACCGGGGGGCTGTCCGACGTCCTCGGCCGCCGCCCCGTCCTCGCCCTGGCGGGCGTGCTCGACGCCGCCGCCCTGGCGATCCTCGCTCTCGCCACCACGGCCTGGCCGCTCACCGCCGGCATGGTGCTGCTGGGCGCGGGGCGTGCGCTGGCCAGTGGTCCCGCGGAGGCGTGGTACGTGGACACCGTCCAGGCGTGCGACGGTCCCGGCGCCGAGTTGCGCACGGGCCTGGCGCGGGGCAGTGCCGCGACCTCCGGGGCGCTCGCGACCGGCCTCCTGCTCGGCGGTGGTCTGCCCTGGCTGCTCGGCCGGGGCCCCGACCTCGGTGCACGGCTCGCCGAGGCGACGTCCCGGGCGGTGCTTCCCCTGTCCGTCCCCGTTCTGCTGGGCGCCGTCGTCGAGATCGTCTTCGTCTGCTACGTCCTGGTGGCGCTGCGGGAGCCACCCCGGCCGCCCGCCACCCCGCGGTCCGTGCTGCGCGGCGTTCCGGGCGCCGTCCGCGGTGGGCTGCGCCTGGGCGGCCGGGACGTGCTGGTGCGGCGGGTGCTGCTCAGCGGCGCCGCCGCCGGTGGTGCCCTGGCCGCGCTCGAACTGCTCACCCCCGGCCGCGCCCGGGCCCTGACGGGCGGGGCCGAATCGGGGGCGCTGCTGTACGCGGCACTCGCCTGCGCCGGTTTCGTCTGCGCCGGCGTCGGCAGCCACCTCGCGCCCCTGGCCTCCCGGGTCGCGGGCAGCGGTGAGCGAGCGGTGCTCTGCGGCCTCGGTGCCGGTGCGGCCGGTCTGGCGCTGCTCGGTCTCACCGCGCTGTCCTCGCACCCGCTCCCCGCGGCCCTGGCGGTGCTCGGCTTCGGCTTGGTCCAGCTGGGCTTCGGCGCGGCCGGCCCGAACCAGAACGATCTGCTGCACCGGCGCGTGCCCGGCACGGCCCGCGCCACCGCCCTGTCCCTCCAGTCCCTGGCCCAGCAGTCGGCCGGCGCGCTCACCGGGGTGCTGGTGGGAGCCATGACCCCCGGCCCGCTGCCGTGGCTGCTGACGGCGGCCGTCCTGCTCTCGGGAGCCCTGCTGTGGATGCGCCGCACCGACCGGACCGCACCGGCGGTGAACAGCAGCACGACGACCCGCCCCGCCGTGTGACCGGGCCGCGCACCGGCCCCTACCGTGGAGCCATGGACCCCACCGCCCTCACCGGCCTCGATCGGCGCGTCGCCGGCTGTCGCGCGTGTCCGCGGCTGGTGGCCTGGCGGGAGGAGGTGGCCCGCACCAAGCGCGCCGCCTTCGCGGACTGGACGTACTGGGGCCGGCCCGTGCCCGGCTTCGGGCCGCCCGACGCCCGGCTGCTGATCGTCGGGCTGGCCCCGGCCGCGCACGGGGGCAATCGCACGGGCCGCATGTTCACCGGCGACCGTTCCGGGGACGTGCTCTACCAGGCGCTCCACGACGTCGGGCTCGCCTCCCGGCCGACCTCCGTGCACGCCGGGGACGGCCTGGAGCTGTACGGCGTACGGGTGACCGCGCCCGTGCACTGCGCCCCGCCCGCCAACCGGCCCACCCCCGAGGAGCGGGACACCTGCCGCCCCTGGCTCGTACAGGAGCTGCGGTTGCTGCGGCCGACGCTGCGAGCCGCGCTGGTCCTGGGCGGGTTCGGCTGGCAGGCCGCGCTGCCCGCGTTCGCGGAGGCGGGCTGGACGGTGCCCCGGCCCCGGCCCGCCTTCGCCCACGGCACCCGCGTCACCCTGGCCGCGCCCGACGGGGCGGACCTGCAGCTCTTCGGCTGCTTCCACGTCAGCCAGCGCAACACCTTCACCGGCCGGCTGACCCCCGCGATGCTCCGGGAGGTGCTGCGGTCGGCGGCCGGGGCGGCGGGGCTGCCCGCGGTGGAGACGGCACGGGACCGGCCGGCCAAGGACTGAGACGGCACAGGGACGGCCGGCTACCGGAGGGACGGCACAGGGACGGCCGGCTGAGGCGGCACCGGGACCGGCCCATGACTGACCAGGGCTAGGGCCGCCAGACGTAGCGCACGTCCGGCTCCCGTTCCTCGTTGCCGCTGCCGTCCGTGTGCTCCACGGCCTCGAAGGCGTGCCGCTGGTAGAAACGGCGGGCGGCCTCGTTGACCTGGAACGTCCACAGCGACAGGCCCCGAGGACTGCGTTCCTTGGCCAGGGCGACGAACCGGTCGCCGAGGCCCCGACCCCGCCACTCGGGGGCCAGGTACAGCTGCGCCAGCTCCTCGCCCTCCAGCACCATCATCCCGACGACACCCGCGTCCCCCGCCCGAGCCACCCATGTCTCGCCCAACGGCACCAGGACGTGACGGAAGTAGGCGTACACCTCGTCGTCGGACCGGGGCCGGACGACCCCGGGCAGGGCGGCTGCGAAGGACCGCAGCCAGACGTCCGCCGAGGCGTCGGCGTCAGCGGGGGAAACGGCCCGGCGCAGCGTCACGCCATGGTCACCGGTGATCACGCGTCCGCCCCCGCGGCGGTCCCGGTGCCGGCGGCCGCGCTCGTGCCGGCATCCGCGCCGGGGACCACGGCCGTCGCCGTGATCTCGACGAGCTGCCCGGTGTACCCGAGGCAAGCCACACCGATCAGGGTCGACGCGTGGGGGCCCGTGCTCAGCCCGGACGCCTCCACGACCTCCCAGACGGCGGAGAGCACCGCCGGTTCACTGCCCACGACGTACACCTCCGTGGTCACCACGTGCGCCAGGTCGCTGCCCACCGCGCGCAGTTGCTCCTCGAGGTTGGCCACGACCCGCTCGGCCTGCCGCACCGGGTCGCCCGCTCCGACCAGCTCGCCGTCGGCGTCGAGCGGAACCGCCCCGGCGAGGAAGGCCAGCCTGGTCCCCGCCTCGACGACGGAGGCGTGGGAGTAGGAGGGCGGGGGGAACAGGGAGGGGACCGTGACGCGCCGGATCACGCGGGCTCCGATCTACGGGTGCGGACAACCCCCCGATCCTGCGCGCTCCGACGCCGTGCCGCATCCGTATTTCGTTCGACCGCGCCCGGACGCCCCCGTACGCTGCGCAGCGGCTGTCCCGTCCGTCTCCGCCCGCCAGGAGCCGCCGCCGTGCCGTCCCGTCCGGACCAGGACTTCCTCGACCGCACCGCCGACCGTCTCGCCGCCCTCCCGGCCGTCGGGGCGGTCACCCTCGGCGGCTCCCGGGCCCAGGGCACCGAACGGCCCGACAGCGACTGGGACCTGGGGATCTACTACCGGGGCGCCTTCGACCCGGACGATCTGCGTGCGGTGGGCTGGGAGGGGGAGGTCGGGGAGCTCGGCGCCTGGGGCGGTGGCGTGTTCAACGGCGGCGCGTGGCTGACCATCGAGGGGCGCCGGGCCGACGTGCACTACCGCGATCTCGACGTCGTGGAGCACGCGTGGGCAGAGGCACGGCAGGGGCGATTCCGCGTGGAGCCGCTGATGTTCCACATCGCGGGCATCCCGACGTACCTCCTCGTCGCCGAAGCCGCCGTCAACACGGTGCTGCGCGGCGAGCTGCCCCCGGTGACGGCCTATCCGGCGGCCCTGCGGCACAGCGCCGCCGACCGGTGGTACGACACGGCCGCGGCCACCCTCGCCTACGCCGAGGCGGGGCACGCCCCGAGAGCCGCCGCCACCCAGGTGGCGGGCGCGATCGCCCTCGCCGCGACGCAGACCGCGCACGCGGTCATGGCGGCGCGGGGGGCCTGGGTCACCAACGAGAAGGGGCTCGTCGAGCGGGCGGGGCTCGGGGAGACGGACGCCCTGCTGAGTGCCCTGGAGGCGACCCCGGACGGCCTCGCCCGCGCGGTGACCGAGGCAGGGACGCTGTTCCGGCACGCGGTGGCGGCGGCCCGGCGCTGACCCGCCGTAACACCTCTCCGGCCGCCGACGGACCAGGCGCGAGCCCCCCACCACCACCCGGCGCTTCGCACCCCGCGGCCCGTCGCTCCGGCGGCGGGCGGTGTCCGGCGTCCTCCCGACGCCCGGCGACGACCACGCCGCGACTGCCGACCGGGCCCTGCGGCGGGCGGGGCGTGCGGCGGCCGAGCAGGAGGGGCAGGAGCCCGAGCGAGCCGGCGAGGGCGGACCGGTGCAGGGGACGGAAGTCCGTCGTGGACCTGGGGGCGGACGGCCGAGCACATGGGGGGCGAACCGACGCGGCCGAGCACATGGGGCGGCGAACCGACGCCCTACCTCCCGAACGCGCGGTCTCCTGCGAGGGCGCCACGCGCTCACCCCCCGAGGCGCGGCCGGCCCGGCCGAGCAGTGTCACACCCCGGAAACACGGCCGTTCGCTCCCCTCCCACGACGCGGCCTACTCTGGACACCCCGCCCGTCCCCCACCGCCCACCGCACACACCGGCCCGGTCACCGTCGCCCGCAGGCTCACCCCCGCCCCCGGCCCCCGACGTGACGACAGGAGCCCCGTGTCCCGCCGCGCACCCCGTGCCGTCCGCCTTCCCCTGCCGCCCTGGCTCGCCCACGCGCTGCGCGCCCAGCGGGAACCGGTCCCCTGGAGCGCGGTCCTGCGCGGCGCGCTCGCCGCCGGGCCCCTGCTGTGCGCCGCCGTCCTCGCCGGGCGGCCCACCGCGGGCGTGGCCGCCGCCATCGGCGCCATGCTCGCCGGAATCAACGACCGGCCCGGCAGCAGGCGGACCTCGGTGGTGCGGCTGGGGGCGCCCGCCCTGGCCGGCGCCGCCGGGCTGCTCGCCGGGACGTACGCGGGCGACCACCTCCCGGCCGTACCGCTGACGCTGCTGCTGACCGGACTCGCACTGGTCGCCGGCGGGATCAGCGCCCTCGGACCGGTCGGCTCCTCGGCGGGCACCCACCTGCTCGTCGGGGCGGCGGTCGGCGCCGGGATGCCCCTGCCGGAGACCGGATGGCAGCGGGCGCTCGCCTTCCTGGCCGGTGCCGGATGGCTGCTCCTGCTCCGACTGGCCCTGCCCACGCCCGGTTCCCTCGCCGGGGACTTCCGCTTCGACGGGGAGAGGGACGCCGTGGCCGGTGTGTACGACGCCGTCGCCGCGCTGCTCGACGCCGTCGGCTCGGACGGGGCCACCGCCCGGCGCGCCGCGCTCACCGCCGCACTCGACCAGGCCCAGGACGCGCTGGCCGGCCCCCGGCTGCGCCGGTACGCCGGCTCCGCGACCGAGCGGCGGCTGCACACCCGGTACGCCGCCGCCCTGCCCCTCGCCGAGGCGGCAACCGCCCTCGCCTGGACCGGGGAGCCGCTGCCCGTCGGCGCCGGCGAAGGGGCCCGGCGGCTGGCCGACGCCGTGCGCGGCAACACACACACCGGCCCGCTGCCCGCGCCGTTCGTCCCCCGCGCCCGGCTCCGCACGCGCGGCGGGATGACCCTCGCCCCCGCCCTGCGCGCCCTCGACGACGCCCTGCTGCACGCCGCCGACGCCTTCGACCGTGCCGACGGCGGTGCCCTGTACACCCGCCGGCGCTCCCGCAGCGCCGTGCTGCGCACCCTCCTCGGCGCGCGGGGACGGGAGTACGGGCTGCGGGTCGCCCTGTGCTTCGGGGCGAGCGCCGCCGTCGCCCAAGTGCTGCACCACGCCCGCTGGTACGGCCCGCACGAGCACTGGTACTGGCTGCCCGCCACCGCCGTCTTCCTCGTCAAGCCCGACCTCGGACCGCTCGTCTCACGGGTGCTGTGCCGGGCCGCCGGGACCGTGCTCGGCGCGCTCCTGTTCGCCGGGTTCGCCGCTGTGCTGCCCCGACCGGAGGGGCTCGTGGCGCTCGTGGCCCTCAGCGGGGCGCTGATCCCCGTCGCCACCCGGCACTTCGCCGCGCAGACCGCCGTCGTCACCGTGCTCGTCCTCGCCCTGGTGATGGTCGGCGGCGAACCGCAGGCCTCCCTGGGGAGGATCGGCGAGACGCTGCTGGCCTGCGCCATCGTGCTCGTCGTCGGACACCTGCCGATGCCGGGGCGGCGCGGCGGCGGCATCCGCGCCCGGCTGGACGAGGCGAGCGCCGCCGCCCGCGCGTACCTCGACCACGTGCTGGGCGGATCCGGTGACCGCGCCGCCCGCTGGGTCCTGCGCCGCGAGGCCTACCGCACGCTGGCCGAGGCCCGCGCCGCGATCGCCGTCGCCTCCGCCGAACTCCCGGCGCTCGCCCGGCACGCCCACGGCGCCGACGGGATCGCCGCCACGCTGGAACGCCTCGTCGACACCACCACCGCCTGCGCCGTCCACCTCGACGCCACCGGCATGCTCGGCCCCCGGCACACCGAGCGGCTCACCGCCCTCCTCGACGGACTCACCGGCGCCGACGCCCGCACCGTCCCGTCCCCGCCGGACACCGGGGGCCGCATCGCGGGGTAGGGGCGGGCGGCGGGCCTACCGGGGCGCGGTGCGTCCGGTGGCCGACGGCTTCACCGCCGTCACGGCCACCAGACTGCCGCCCGTGGCCGTCCTCCCCGTGCGGACGTCCGTCGCCAGGCCGTGTGCCGTAAGGACGGGCGCCACCTTCCCGGTGATCTCCCCGACCCGTCGTGCGTCCGGTGGTTGCCAGCACAGGAACAGGGCACCGCCCGGCGTCAGCCAGTGCCTCAGCGCGGTCACCTCGTGGTCGGGGGAGCGCACCCAGAAGAGGTTCACATCGACCGCGAGGACCTTGTCGAACGAGCCGTCGGCGAAGCGGGCCGCCTCCAGCGCCGCCGTGCGGAACTCGGCCCGCCCCGCGGCGACCTCCTCCGCGTTGCGCCGCCGGGCCGCCTCGACCGCCGTGGCCGACCGGTCGACCGCGACGAGCGTCCCCGTGGTCAGGCGTGCGCAGATCAGCGCCGCCGCGACACCCCGCCCGCACCCGATCTCCAGCACCCGGTCCCCGGGCGCCGGGTCGAGCAGGTCCACCGCCCAGGTCAGCCGCTCCGGGATGCCCTTGCGCGTCATGCCGGTCCCGTCCCCTCAGCCGTCGGTAACTGGTAGCCGGTAGCCGTCGGCTACGCACCCGTACCGGCGCGGGCGTCCGAGCCGGGCCCGCGGCGCCTGCGCCGGATCGGGGTCCGATCGACGGCGGCACGGCGGCCCCCCGGCCGTTGCGGAATGCCGCGGTTCGGCCCCTTCCGGGGCCAGGACGGCGTCGTACGTTGCTGTGATGACGCCTTCCGCCACGACGCCCTCCGGCACGGAGAGTCCCGCCGACCTCATCATCACCGGATGCACCGTCCTCCTGCACGACGATCAGGAACGCCTCGGATTCGCACCGGACGCGGCGATCGTCGTCCGCGCGGGGATCGTGGAGGAGGTGACGACGGCGGCCGAGGCCGAGGGCCGGGCGGCACTGGAGCGGATCGACGCGGGCGGCCAGGTCGCCATGCCCGGCCTGATCAACTGCCACACGCACGCGCCGATGGCCGCCCTGCGCGGCCTCGCCGAGGACCTGCCCACCGAGGAGTGGTTCAACGGCGTCGTCTGGCCGGTGGAGTCCAACCTCACCGAGCGCGACGTCGAACTCGGGGCGCAGCTGGCCTGCGCCGAGATGATCCGGGGCGGCGTCACCTGTTTCGCCGACCACTACTTCACCATGGACGCGGTCGCCTCCGTCGTCGCCCGGTGCGGGATGCGGGCGCTCCTCGGCGAGGCCTTCTTCTCCTCGCAGGGGGCCCGGGGCAGGGAGCGGTCCCTGGAGTTCGCGCTGCGGCACCGCGGCGCCGCCGACGGCCGCATCACCACCGCCCTCGCCCCGCACGCCCCCTACACGGTGGACGACGCCGACCTCGCCGCCACCGCCGCCCTGGCCCGTGCGCACGGGCTGCCCGTGCACCTGCACGCCGCCGAGAACCGCGACCAGACCGACACCAGCCTCGCCCGGCACGGCGTCACCCCCATCGAGGTGCTGGAACGCACCGGCATCCTCGACGCCGACGTGCTCATCGCCCACGGCACGGGAATCCTGGACCGCGACCTGCCCGTCCTGGCGCGGGCGGGCGGCCGAACCGCCGTGGCGACCGCGCCCCGCGGCTACCTCAAGTTCGCCTGGCCGACCACCACACCGGTGCGCGCCCTGCGCGACCTCGGCATCCCCGTGGGGATCGCCACGGACGGGGCGGCCTCCAACAACTCCCTCGACCTGTGGGAGTCCATGGCCCTCACCTCGCTCGTGCAGAAGTCGGCCGAGGGCGACCCCCGCTGGCTGACCTCCCGCCAGGCCCTGCACCACGCCACGCTCCAGAGTGCCCGCGCCGTGGGGCTCGGCAGCAGCGTGGGCAGCATCGCGCCGGGCCGCCGCGCCGACCTGATCCTCGTCGACGTCACCGGGCCGCACACCCGGCCCGTGCACGACCTCGCCGCGACCCTGGTGCACAGCGCGCGCTCCGCCGACGTCCGCACGACCGTCGTCGACGGCCGGGTCCTCATGCGCGAGCGGGAACTGCTCACCATCGACGTCCCGGCGGTCGCGGAGGAACTGGAGGAGCGGCTGCCCGCCCTCACCCGCCGCGGCCACGGCCGCCGCGTCCAGAGGTACGACACGTGAGGCGGGTCCGCGGGCGCCGGGGCGCTCGGCTGCTCCTGGGATCCGTGTGAGGCGTGAGCACACCTCCCGTGACGATCAGTGCGACGAGCGATACGGAAGGTGATCCGATACTCCGAAAAGCTGAGACCCGAATCACACGTGGCGGTGAAGCGGTGTCAACTACGTCTCAGTACCGTCACTGCACGAGGTGTTCGCCCCATGGTTGGCGTTTAACTCTACGAGTACAGCGCTACATGGAGGTGGCAGGGTGAACGGGCGAACGGTGCTCGAACGCTTTCCCGCAGGCGGGCCGCGTGGCTCCTGGCCTGCGGAGGAGTTCGCGAAGGCGCGGCGTCTGGAGGGCCTGCCCGCGGAGGTTGTCATGGACCTCGCGACAGACATGTTCCTGGTGATCGTCCGCAGTGGTGACGGCAGCGGTGATGCCGCGGCGTAGAGGCGCGGCGCCGATGCCCGGCGCACGTGGGGGCGGTGTCCCGGCGCGGGGCCGGGTGCTGCCGACGGCCCCGCGGGACGCGGGGCCCGCTTATGCGCGGACCGGACGCGACCAGGCCGGTGTCGTGCCCGTCAGTCCGCACAGGGCGAGGTAGAGCGGTATCGGCGGCGTGTACGGAAGCATCCCGTCGGGGCGGTGGATCAGGCCGGGAAGGTCCGGGGCGCCCAGCAGCACCGCGCCGGCCGCGTAGCGCGCGGGCGCGGGCCACTCCAGGGCGTAGTCCGAGTCGGACGGGACCAGCCACCACCAGTGCGCCTCGTCGGCGTAGACACAGCCCACCCGGGGGAGCCGGGGCATCACCAGGGGGCCGAACCGGGCGGGCAGCGCCACCGCGTCGCAGCCCATCGGGGCCCTCATCCCGTCGGGCACCGGCAGCCGCCGCCGGAGCGGGGCGGGGACGCGCAGCCCCCGCCGGAGGTGGACCAGCGTGTCGAGGTTCAGTACCGGGGCGCCGGCACCGGTCATGCCCGCCCCCGGTCCCGACCGTGCTGGTGCGGGAGCCCGTCCGGGCTCCGGAGCGGGCGGTGCAGGTGGTCGGGCTCCTCGTCCTCGCGCCCGCCGTCACCCGGGCCGTCGCTCGAGCCCGGCTTCGGGCGGGCACCCCACCCGAGGTCGTCGCGCGGTTCCGCCGGGTCGTGCGGGGTGTCGGCCCTGCGGGGCAGCTCGGCCCAGACCAGCAGCCCGGGGCCGTGCTCGTGCGCACCCCAGGAGTGGCACAGGGCGTCGACGAGCAGCAGGCCCCTGCCGTGCTCCTCCTCCGGCCGCGGCCGGGTGTTCGCACGCGGCCGGCCCGGGGCGCACCCCTGGTCCCCCACGGCGATGCGCAGCAGGTTGTCGCCGTCGTGCAGCTCGCAGACGATCTGTGTGCTCGCCGTGTGCACGATGGCGTTGGTGACCAGTTCGGAGACGACCAGGGCGGCGGAGTCGCAGGTGTCCTCGCACACCGACCAGCCGGTCAGCCGGGCCCTCGTCAGGCGTCTGGCCTGGGCGGGGGAACCCGGATGTGCGGCCAGTTCGAAACGGAACCGGCGCTCGGCGGCAGCCCCCACGGGGCCGGCTGCCGACGAGGCGCCGAGGCCGGACGGGGCCGCGGCGGCGTCTGTTCCTAAGGGCGCGGACGGAATCACGCTTGCCACTATCGCCCCGCCGTGAACACTTGGCAAGTGTCACTCTGAAAAATGCAGAGTGCTGTTTTACGGTCTGCACGAGCATGGCACACTGCTCGCAACAGCACCTCGCGCGGCGCCAATTGAGATCGCCGAATCCCCGTTCGTACACATACTCGGTCGAACGAGGATTCGAATAGGTCTTCGAATGGCGCCGCCGGGCTGTCGGGAAACTTTTCGTTGGAGGTGGAGCGTGAGCGAGCCGCGGTCCGCGCCGACCGTCGGGCAGGTCGTCCTCGGTCGGCGCCTGCTGGACCTGCGGGAACGCGCCGGGCTCAAGCGCGAGGAAGCCGCCCGCATCCTGCGCGTCGCCCCCGCCACGGTCCGCCGTATGGAGATGGCCGAGGTCGCGCTCAAGATCCCGTACCTCCAGCTGCTGCTGAAGGCGTACGGCGTGAGCGACGAGGAGGCCGACGCCTTCGTCCAGCTTGCCGAGGAGGCCAACCGCCCCGGCTGGTGGCAGCGCTTCCACGACATCCTGCCCGGCTGGTTCTCCATGTACGTCAGCCTCGAGGGCGCGGCCTCCCTCATCCGCAGCTACGAGCCCCACTTCGTCCCCGGGCTGCTCCAGACCGAGGACTACGCGCGCGGAGTACTGCGCTCGGGAGCCATCGGGCAGACGCAGCCCGAGGAGATCGAGCGCCACGTCGCCCTGCGCATGCAACGGCAGGAACTGCTCACCCGTAAGGACGCGCCCCGGCTGTGGGTCGTGATGGACGAGACCGTGCTGCGCCGCCCGGTCGGCGGTCCGGAGGTGATGCGTGCCCAGATCGACAAGCTGCTCGACGCCACGAAGCTGACCCACGTGACCTTGCAGGTCGCCCCGTTCGCCGGCGGGCCGCACCCCGGTACGTACGGGCCGTTCGTGCTGTTCCGATTCGCCATGCCCGAACTGCCGGACATGGTCTACAGCGAGTACCTGACCGGCGCCGTCTACCTGGACGCGCGCACCGAGGTGGCGACCCACCTCGAGGTCATGGACCGCATGGCGGCGCAGGCCGCTTCGGCACATCGCACGAAGGAGATCCTCCGGGATCTCCGCAAGGAGCTGTGAATGGATCCCATCGAACCCCAGGGCAGGACGCGGGTCCGCACCGAGCGGATCTACAACGGCATGCCCGCCCGGGAGCTGGGCAGCGAGGGCTGGCACAAACCGTGGAGCGGCGGCAACGGGGGCAACTGCCTGGAGGCCATGAAGCTCGCCGACGGCCGGATCGCCGTACGCCAGTCCACCGACCCGGACGGGCCGGCGCTCATCTACACCTCGGCCGAGATGACGGCCTTCATCGAGGGCGCGAAGGCCGGAGAGGCGGATTTCCTGCTGTCCTGAGTCCTGTTGCCCCTGCCGTTCGGTTCCCCGGGTCTGTCACGAGCCTCGACCACTCCGAATTCGGCACTGCGTTGAGCCCCGACAGTCGCAGAGACTTACGGAGTCCCACTTGGCCGGGCGGCAACCCGTCGAGATCGACACCAGCCGACGGTGAACCGCGCGTTCATGATCCGCCCCACCGGCTGGCTCGCCGGCCAGGGCATACGGCAATTTCTCGACATCGGTACAGGCATCCCCACCGAGCCCAACCTGCACCAGGTCGCGCAAGAGACCGCGCCCGACGCGCGCGTCGTCCACTGCGACAACGACCCCATCGTGCCGGCGCACGCGGCGGCCCTGCTGCGGGGCACGGAGGAGGGGGTGACGGAGTACTTCCAGGCCGACCGTGTGCGCGAGCCGGACGGCCTTCTGGAGGCAGTGCGGAAGATCCTCGACTTCACGCAGCCGGTCGCGCCGTACCTCGTCGCGCTGCTGCACTTCGTCCCCGACGACGACGGCGCGCACGACCTGGCGGGCGGCTGCTGTCCGCCCTGCCCTCCGGCAGCCACCTGGTCGTCACCCACGCGACCGCCGACTTCACGCCCGGGGAGTCCGCGGCGGCCACCGAGAAGCTCGAGGTCACCGGCGTCGCCCTGGCCGTGCGCTCCCGCGAGGAGTTCACCCGCTTCTTCGGCGGCCTCGACCTGGTCGACCCCGGCGTCGCGGTGCCCCACCGGTGGCACCCGGAACTGGGGGAGCCGGTGCCCGGTCAGGACGACGGGGTGATCACGGGGTACGGGGCGGTGGAGCGCAAGCCGCAGCCGTGCCCCCCGTGTCTCGCGGGGGCGAGCCACAGAAGCAGCACGGCCGGCGGTGGGGCGGGCGCGCCCCGCGTTCCGCCACCGCTCGCACGGCGGCGGTCCGGCCGTGGCACACGGCGGACCGCTGCCGGTTCTCCGCCCTGCCCGTCGTGACGGCCCATGACGGCCGCCGGCCGCGCGGTCACGCCGCCGGGTTGCCCGCGCCGTCACTGCGCGGTCACGCGGCCTGGTTCGTCGCGCCGTCATCGTGCCGTCACGCCGCCGGGGGGTCACGCCGTCATGGGGCGGTCGTACGGCCCGATGGGGGCCGGGAGGCGGGTCGTGCCACCGGTCAGGTGGCGGTCGACGGCCGCCGCCACCGCCCGGCCCTCCGCGATCGCCCAGACGATGAGCGACTGGCCCCGCGCCGCGTCCCCGGCCGCGAACACGCCGGGCACGTTCGTGGCGAAGTCCGCGTCCCGCGCGATCGTGCCCCGGGGATCCAGCGCCAGTCCGAGCCGGTCGATCAGCCCGTCCCCGCGGTCGGGACCGGAGAAGCCCAGGGCCAGCAGGACGAGATCGGCGGGCAGCGTCCGCTCGGTACCCGGCAGGGGGCGCCGCTCGGCATCCACCCCGACCAGGTGCAGTGCCCGCACGTGCCCCTCCGCGTCGCCGGTCAGGCGCAGCGTGGACGCCGCGAACAACCGCGCGTCCGCGTCCGCCGCCGGAGCGGTGCGCAGCTCGCGGGCCTCCTCGTGCGCGGCGGACAGCCGGTACAGCTTCGGGTACGTCGGCCAGGGCTCGGTGTCCTCGTCCCGTTCGGCCCCCGGCTGCGCGTAGATGTCGAGCTGCGTCACGGAGGCGGCGCCCTCCCGCACGGCCGTGCCCAGACAGTCCGCCCCCGTGTCGCCCCCGCCCACGACGACGACGTGCCGGCCGGCCGCCGACAACGGGGACCGGTCCAGATCGCCCTCGCAGACCCGGTTGGCCTGGGGAAGGTACTCCATCGCCTGGTGAACGCCCCTCAGCTCGCGCCCCGGTAGCGGGAGTTCCCGCCACGCCGTCGCTCCCGTGGCGATCACCACCGCGTCGTAGCGCGCCCGCAGCTCCGCGGCGTCCAGGTCCCGCCCGACCGTCGTCGACGTACGGAACCTCGTCCCCTCGGCGCGCATCTGCGCGATGCGCCGCTCCAGGTGCCGCTTCTCCATCTTGAACTCGGGGATGCCGTAGCGCATCAGACCGCCGATCCGGTCGTCCCGCTCGTACACGGCGACCGTGTGGCCCGCCCGGGTGAGCTGCTGGGCCGCGGCCAGACCGGTGGGGCCCGAGCCGATCACCGCGACCGTCCGGCCGGACAGCCGGTCCGGCGGGGCCGGCGGTGCGAAGCCCTCCTCCCAGGCCCGGTCGGCGACGGCGCACTCCACGTTCTTGATGGTGACGGCCGGCTGGTTGATGGCGAGCACACACCCCGCCTCGCACGGCGCCGGGCACAGCCGGCCGGTGAACTCCGGGAAGTTGTTGGTTGCGTGCAGCCGGTCCGCCGCCGCGCGCCAGTCCTCGCGGGACACCAGGTTGTTCCACTCGGGGATCAGGTTCCCCAGGGGGCAGGCGTCGTGACAGAAGGGGATGCCGCAGTCCATGCAGCGGTCGGCCTGCGCCGCCACCAGGGGCAGCAGCGCCCCGGGGACATAAACCTCGTCCCAGTCCCGGACCCGCTCCTCGACGGGCCTGCGCGGCCAGTCCTGGCGGGGGGTGTTGAGGAAACCCTTGGGGTCGGCCATGGCCGTCTTCCTTGCGTGCGCGGGTGGCAGGCCGTGCGTCGTCGGGCGGCACTCCTCCGGCCACGATACGTCCCCGTACGCACCTCCGCAGGGCGCCGGACAGCGCCTGCTCACGGGCCGGGACCACCGGTGCCCGTGCCGGGCGAGGGCCGGAGCCCAGGTCGGCGCCGACCGGCCGAGGCCGGGGGCGAGCACGTGGTCCCATGGTGTCCCCTCGCGCACGTGGGCCGGACGTACCTCGCGTGTACGCCCCCATGGGCCGCCGCGTCACCCGGCGGACCCCGCCTCCGCCCGGGTCCACTCCCGCAGCACCGACTCCACGGCCGCCGCGATCCGCCGACGTGCCTCGTGGCGCGGCACCCCGCTCATCAGCAGCCGGTCGTAGGGCGTGTCCACATGCCGTACGGACGCCACGACCGCCGAGACGACCGCTGCCTCGGACAGCGCACGCCCTGCCGCGCTGCGGCCCACCCGGCCGCTGCCCCGCGCCGAGGCGTGCTCGGCGACCGTCCTCGCGCGCTCGGCCGGACAACCGGGGTACAGCCTCCGTATCTCCGCCGCGAACGCCTCCGCGAACCGGGCGTCGTCCGCCGCCCGGCGCCGCGCGTCCCGCGCCCTGCGCCGCCGTCGTGCCTCGGCGTCCGCGAGGCACCGCCGCTCTGCCCGGACGAGCGCTTCCTCCTCGACCAGGAGCCCCTGCCGCTCGTACCGGCCCCTGCGCCGGTTGAACCGCACTACCACCGCCGACAGCGAACTCTCCTCCCGCGCTCTGCGCGTGAGCGCGGTGTCGCCCCGCGGCAGGAGGACCAGATGCCCCAGGTCCGCGCAGCCGAGACAGCGCGGCGCTCCGTCCTCGACGACCAGCAACGGAAGCGGACCGCGGCGGCACACGGCACAGTGACGCCTCCTGATCGGTTGGAGGACGACAAGTCCGGTGTACGAAGCGGGAGTCGGGCGGGGACCCATGGAGTGTTCCTTCCCCTCGCCGGGGCGCCGCCCAACGCACCGGCCGTCGTCCCGGCCCTTGCCGCGGCCGGACGACCCAACGGCTGCGGCCGCGGACTGCAGCGATTGCGCATCACGTCGGCCGGCCACGGGCGCATCATGGGCCGTGTGCGACTCGAGGCGATCACCTGGGACCGGCTCGGCGATCTCCTCGCCGAGCGCGTACGGGAGCTGAAGACGGCCGACGGCGGTCCCTGGCCGCGGGTCGCCGTAGACGGTGCGCCGGCGGCCCGTCCGGGAGACCTGGCCGAGCGCCTCGCCGAGGCGCTGCGCGTCCGCGGCCGCTCCTCGTTGGTCGTGGGCACGGAGGGCTTCCTGCGTCCCGCCTCGCTGCGTCTCGAGTACGGACACGAGGACGTCGAGTCCTACTACGGTGGCTGGTACGACACCGGCGCCCTGTGGCGCGAGGTGTTCGGCCCCCTCGAACCGGGCGGCAGCGGGCGGGTCCTGCCCGACCTGTGGGACCCGGTCACCGACCGCGCCACCCGCAGCCCCTACATCCCTCTTCCGCCCGGCGGCGTGCTGTTGCTGCACGGTCCCCTCCTCCTGCGTCACTGGTTCCCCTTCGATCTCACCGTCCACGTCCTCCTCTCCCCGGGAGCCCTGCGCCGCCGCACGCCCGAGAGCGAGCACTGGACCCTCCCCGCCTTCGAGCGCTACGAGCAGGAGACCGACCCGGTGGGCGCGGCCGACGTGCTGGTGCGGGCCGACGATCCGCGCCGTCCCGCGTGGCGCGGCTGAGGCCACCGGGGAGAGGGCGCGGCCGCCGGAAGCCCGAGGCCTCTGCGCATGCGGGTGCCGGACGGCGCGGTGACAATGAAGGGCGTCGTCACGCGCGGTGCACCCGGCGCCGCGCCCGCCGTCCGGCCCACGGGAGGTACTCCATGACCACCGCCGGAGACATCATGCACCGCGGCGCCCAGTGGATCCCCGCCCACGAAACCCTCGACCGGGCAGCCCAGTTGATGCGGGAACTGAACGTCGGCGCCCTGCCCATCAGCGACGAGGACGAACGGCTCTGCGGCATCCTCACCGACCGTGACATCGTCGTCGGCTGCGTCGCCATGGGCCACGATCCCGCCCGGGTCACCGCGGGCGACCTGGCCAGGGGCACACCGCGCTGGATCGAGTCCGACGCCGATGTCACGGAGGTCCTCCGGGAGATGCAGACGCACCGGATCCGCAGGCTCCCCGTCATCGAGAACAAGCGCCTGGTCGGCATGATCAGCGAGTCGGACCTCGCCCGGCATCTGACGGACAAGCAGATCGCGACCTGGGCCGAGAACGTCTACGCCAGGACCCCGGAAGGCTGACCCGGCCCGCCCGCCGTCAGAGCCAGCCGCTGCGCCGGAACCCCCGATACAACACCAGGCAGGCGACGGATATCACGCCGATCACCATGCCGTAGCCGTACCGCCAGTGCAGCTCCGGCATGTGGTCGAAGTTCATCCCGTACATCCCGCAGACCATGGTGGGCACCGCCACGATCGCCGCCCAGGCGGTGATCTTGCGCATGTCCGAGTTCTGCGCGACCGTGACCTGCGCGAGGTGCGCCTGGAGGATGGAGTTGAGCAGTTCGTCGAAGGCCGAGAGCTGCTCCTTAGCCCGCAGCAGGTGGTCCGACACGTCCCGGAAGTACGCCTGTATCTCCGGTGCGACCACCCGGATCGGACGTGTGGCGAGTTCCTCCAGCGGCCGGCCGAGGGGCACCACCGCCCGCTTGAGCTCCAGCAGTTCCCGCTTGAGCTGGTAGATCCGGCCCGGGTCGACGCGCGCCCCGTGCTCCGCGAACACGGCCGTCTCCACCTCGTCCATGTCCTCCTGGACCGAGTCGATGACGGTCAGGTAGTCGTCGACCACCAGGTCCGCGATCGCGTGCAGCACCGTCGACGGTCCCTTCGCGAGCTGCTCGGGGTCGGACTCCAGCTCCTCGCGCAGTGGTCCCAGCGAACCGTGCCGCCCGTGCCGCACGGTGATCACGAAGTCCTCGCCGACGAACACCATGATCTCGCCGGTGTTCACCACCTCACTCGTGGCCGTGAGTTCCTCGTGCTCCACATAGCAGACCGTCTTGAACACCGCGAACAGCGTCTCCCCGTACCGCTCCAGCTTGGGGCGCTGGTGGGCCTCGACGGCGTCCTCGACGGCCAGCGGGTGCAGGTCGAACAGCTCGGCGATGCCCGCGAACTCCTGGTTGGTCGGCTCGTGCAGGCCCAGCCAGACGAAGCCCTCGCCGCTCCGGCGCACCCGCTGGACGGAGTCCAGAAGATCCCCGCGCGCGGTCGAGCGGACCCCGTCCCGGTACGTCACGCAGTTGACCACCGAGGAGCCCAGCGGGGAGCGGGCCGGGTGGCTCAGATCGACGCGCGGACGCCGGCGCGCCAGGCGGGCCACCCGGCGCAGGCCGCTCACCCCGCCGAGGCTCGTCACCTTCCGCACATTCCCTGCCATGGACATCCGGCTCGCTGGTTCCCCCGTGCCCGGACTGCCGTCTCCCGGGCCCTGGCGCGCCAGTCTGCCAGGCCGGCGCGAGCCGCGTGCCGGCCTGTGGAAACGGACCATTCCGGTTGGTTCCCGGCTGTGGACGACGAGTTCGCCCGTCACCGGGCCAGTCGTTCGAGGGTTTCGACGCCCGCCGGGGCCCCGCGGTTCTGCGCCCGTGGGCCGTCCCGGTTCGTGCCGCCGTGCTTCGCCCGGGGCCCGGGCCGTCGTACCGTGCCCGGACCCTGTGTCGCCTCGCCCGGGGCTGCACGTGGGCCGTCGTACGTCGCCCCCTGGGGCTTCACATCGGCCGCCGTACGCACCCCGTACCGCGTCGGCCGGGAGCGTCAGCAACTGCGGACAAGCCGGGCAACTGGGATGATCGCGGCATGACGCGAACCGACGGGTACCAGCTCGACCACCGGCACACCGAGGCGACGCAGCGCCTCGACGCCTTCGCCGCGCTCTTCGACCCCACGACGTTCCGGCATCTCGAGGCGTTCGGCGTCGGACCGGGCTGGCGTTGCTGGGAGGCAGGTGCCGCCGGCACCTCCGTGGTGGCCTGGCTGGCCAAGCGGGTGGGCCCGACCGGACAGGTCCTCGCGACCGCCACCGACACCGCCCGGCTCGCACCGGCCGACCGCTCCCCCGTGGAGGTGCGCGTCCACGACATCGACACCGAGGAGCCGCCCGCCCGGGGGCTCGACCTGGTGTACGCCCGGCTCCCGCTCGTCGGACCGACGGACCGGGAAAGGGCGCTGCGGTCGATGGCCGCCGCCCTGCGCCCGGGCGGACACCTCCTGGTCGAGGACACCGACCCCGCTCTCCAGCCCCTGGTCTGCCCCGACGAGTACGGCCCCGAGCAGCAGCTCGCCAACCGCCTCCGGCACGGCCTGCGTGGCCTCCTCGCCGACCGCGGGACCGACCTGGCACACGGCCGCAGGCTCCCGCGCCTGCTGCGGCAGTGCGGCCTGAGCAGGGTGCGGGCCGACGCGTACTTTCCCCTTGCCTCGCCCGACTGCGCCGCTCTGGAGGCCGCCACCATCAGCCTGGCCCGCGACCGGCTCGTCAGCGCGGGCATCGCCGGCGACCGGGAGATCGACGACCACCTCGCCCGTGTCGCCGCCGGCACCCTCGACCTGGCGACCGCCCCGATGATCTCGGCGTGGGGCCGCAAGAGGTAGCGCAGGAGCCTCACCGGCCGGGCGGCGGACGGCCTCCCGTCACCTCCACCGCTCGCGCACCCGCCCGGCATCCCTCCGCCGTCGCCTCCTCGATCCCGGCACCCGAGAGGAGGGCCGCGAGGAACGCGCCCGTGAAGGCGTCACCGGCGCCCGTGGTGTCCCGGGGATCCGCCGCCACCGCGGGCACGCAGGCGCACACCACCCCGTCCCGCGCCACCAGCGCACCCCGCGCGCCCTGCTTGGCCACCACCAGCGGGACGTGCCGGCTCAGCCGCGCCGCCGCCTCCGCCACGTCGGAGAGCCCCGTGAGCAGGCACGCCTCGTCCCGGCTGGGCAGCAGGACGTCCACGCCCTCGACGAGCGCCAGGAACCGGTCGGTGCCCAGGTCCGTGAGGAAACCCGCCGACGCCGGATCCAGGCTCACCGGCACCCCATGCGCGCGTGCCGAGCGCACGGCCGCCGCCACGAAGTCCCGGCTGCACCCGGTGAACAGCAGATACCCCGACAGATGCAGCCGCTCCACGCCCTCCAGCAGCGCGTCCGACCAGTCACCGGGGCCGAGCCGCAGCGACGCCCCGCTGTCGGTGAGGAACGTCCGCTCCGCCGAGGCGGCCTCGTCGACGAGACAGATCACCGTCCCGGTCGGTGCCTCGTCGTCGACGACCAGGAGCGGACGCACCCCGCAGGCGGCCAGCTCCCGTTCGTGCCAGGCCGCCGCTTCCGCGCCCACCCGCCCCAGCAGGCGTACCTCGGCACCACCCCGCCACGCGGCCCAGCAGGCCACGTTGGCGCCCGCCCCGCCGGGCACCGTCCGGATCGTCGCCGCCGTGTCCGTCCCCGGGGCGAGCGGTCCCCGGTGCCGGGCGACGACATCAGTGACGACGTCACCGACGACCAGCAGCGCGCCGCCCGATGCGCGCCCCTCGCCTCCCCGCACCATCACCTCCCGGCCCTTCACTCCCCGGCCCAGGCCGCCGCGATCCGGGCCGCCAGCCGTGCATTGCCCCGCACCGCCGCCAGGTTCGCCTCGAGGGAGGCGCCGTCGGTGTGCCGGACCACGTAGTCGAGCAGGAACGGCGTGACCGCCTGCCCGGTGACGCCCTCCTCCTCGCAGGCGTGCAGTGCCTCGGTGAGCACGCGCGCGTGCAGCGAGGGATCGAGCTGCTCCTCCTCGGGCACCGGGTTGGCCACCACCAGCGCCGATCCGGGCCCGCCGAGCGCGTCCTGCGCCCGCATCACGTCGGCCACCTGCTCCGGCGTGTCGAGGCGCCAGTCGACGGGGTGTCCCGAGTCGGACAGGTAGAAGCCGGGAAAGCGGTCGGTGCCGTACCCGGCCACCGCGACCCCCAGCGTCTCCAGCCGCTGGAGTGTCGCCGGTACGTCCAGAATCGACTTCACGCCCGCGCACACCACCGTGATCCGGGTACGGGCCAGCAGCCCCAGGTCGGCCGACTCGTCCTGGGAGACCGTCCACTCCCGGTGTACTCCGCCCAGCCCCCCGGTCGCGAACACCCGCAGACCCGCGAGCGCCGCCAGCCGCGCGGTGGCCGACACCGTCGTCGCGCCGCTCGCCCCGGAGGCCACCGCCAAGGGCAGGTCGCGGTGGCCCAGTTTGCGGATCCCCTCCTCGTTCGCGACCCGTTCCACCTGCTCCTCGTCGAGCCCGACCCGGGGCCGCCCGTCCAGCACGGCGACGGTGGCGGGCACGGCGCCCTCCCGCCGTACCGCCGCCTCCAGCTCGAGCGCCACCCGCAGATTGCGCGGCCGCGGCAGTCCGTGCGCGATGATCGTGGACTCCAGGGCCACCACCGGCCGACGCGCGGCGAGCGCCTCCCGCACCTCTTCGGACACCATGAGCACCACGCGCCTGCCTCCTGTCTGTCGCCCTTCCCTCATCTCTGGCGGGCGGCGGACCGGGCCAAACCCCTTGCGCGGCATCACGGAGATCACGAGCCTGGGACGCATGACCGACAACACAGCACGTCTCGATCACGTCGTCCTCTGGGTGCGCGACCCCGTCGCGGCCGCCGGCTTCTACGAGAAGGCGGTCGGTCTGGAGCCGGTCAGACTTCCCGAGTACTCCGCGGGAAAGGCGCCCTTTCCCTCGGTGCGCGTCAACGCGGACACCATTCTCGACCTCATGCCGCTGACCATGGCGGCACGCATGACCATGCTTCCCGGCGCCGCCGAGAGCTCCGGGCACCCCGTGAACCACGTCTGCCTGTCCCTGCCGGCCGGCGACTTCGAGGCCCTCCTGGACAGGCTCCGGGACCGGTCCGTACCCGTCACCGAACTCTCCCACGGCTCCTTCGGGGCCCGCGGCGCGGCCAGGCGCAGCTTCTACTTCCGAGACCCGGACGGCAACGTGTTCGAGGCACGGCACTACGACTGACCGCGCACCCCCGGCGGACCCACCCGTGGACATGACCTCAGAACAGCGGCTCGGGCAGCACACCCTCGAGGGCGAGCAGCCGCCGCTTGGTCTCCAGCCCGCCCCCGAACCCGCCGATGCCGCCTCCGCTCTCCACCACCCGGTGGCAGGGCACGACGACGGGCAACGGGTTGGCGCCCATCGCCGTGCCCACGGCCTGCGCGGCGCCCGGCTGGCCGACACGGCCGGCCAGATCGCCGTACCCGACGACCGTGCCGAACGGGACGCCGGAGGCCAGTGCGCGCAGGACTTCCCGGTTGAAGCCCGAGATCAGCGACCAGTCCAGCGGCAGATCGAAGTCCCGGCGCTCACCGGCGAAGTACGCCCGGACCTGACGTATCGCCTCGGCCAGCAGCGGGGAGCCGGGCTCCTCGACGGGCTCGGTGCCGAGCCGGGAAGCCAGCCGCTCCAGCGCGCGGTCGCGCACCGCGTCCGTGGCGTGGAAGACGACGTTGACCAGGCCCTCGCGGGTCGCGGCGAGCAGCAGCGGGCCGATGTCGGTGCCGACGACGGCCCACACGACCCGCTGCTCGTAGTGCCCATGGCTGTCCATGCGCCCCACCGTACGACCCGCCACTGACATCGATGCTCGTAGCAGGCCGCCGGGGGAGGGCCCGTGCAGCGGGGGGCGGACCCGTCAGCCGCCCACCGCGTCCCGCACCACGTCCGGCCTGTCGGTGATGATCCCGTCGACCCCGTACCCGGCCACCCGCCGCGCGGTGTCGGCGTCGTTCACCGTCCAGGTGGAGACCTCCAGCGGCCTGCCGTGCGGCCCCTCGAACGTGTGCACCGCGGCGACGTAGGCGGTGGAGAGCGAGCCGTGCGAGGGGTTGATCTGATCCGTGAAGGCGGCGTACCCGGGCAGGTCGGCCAGGGCCGGTGTGCCGAGCAGGCCGGTCTTCACCGCGGGCTTGAGCTCGTGCACCGTCCGCACCGTGCCGGCGTCGAAGCTCTGCACGATCAGCCGCTTGCGCACATGTGACCGGTCGAGCCAGCCCTCGTTGGCGAGCACCTTGAGAGTCTGCCGCTCGATCCCGGGGTACAGCCGGGGGCTCTTGATCTCCAGCAGCAGCTTCTGGTGATGCGCCTCGACGCGCCGCAGGTACTGCTTCAGCGTCGGCACACGCGCGCCCGCGTAGGCGGCGCCGAACCAGCTGCCCGCGTCGAGGCGGGCGATCTCGGCGGAGGTGAAGTCGGCGACCCGCCACGGCTCGCGGCCGGGGAAGAGCTCCTCCACATTGGTGGTGCGCGCCAGGGTGGCGTCGTGGAGGACGACGAGTTTCCCGTCCCGGGTGCGCTGGACGTCGTTCTCCACCCAGTCGATGCCCAACTCGGCCGCCTTGTCGACGGCCGCCAGGGTGTTCTCGGGCGCGTAGGCGGAGGCGCCCCTGTGGGCGATGACCCGCGGCTGGGGGGTGCCGCTCTCGGCGGCTCCGGCGGGAGAGGTGGGGAACAGAAGCAGGCTCCCCAGGAGCGCGGAGGTCGAGGCGGCAACGGCGCGCACGTGCATGCGTACTCCTCGCGTCGATCGATGCAGTCACGGACAGCACAAATGTGACAGCAGAGGGTCAACACGGGAGGGGCGCAGGATGGCCACGGACTGAACGGCACCCGCCCAACTCCGCACACCGGTGCCCCACAACTGCGGCAAGGTCGTGTTTCTTTGCCGGATGGCCGTTCGACCATTGCGGTGGGGGACATACTCTCTGCGTCAACCCTGGACGCCGATGCGATCCTGGGAGGGGGGCTGATCCAGGAAATTCCAGGACGCACAGGGCGGGAAGGGCAGCCGCGCATGCAGGGCACGGTCGACGGATTCAGCTACGGCCCGGTCACACCCCTGGTGGCCTTCCTCATGGCCTGCCTCGGCGGCGCGCTGGGCCTGCGCTGCACCACCAGGTCCATGGTGGCCGCCCGGTCGCGGCGCCCCTGGTGGCTCGCGCTCGGCACCGCCGCCATCGGCTCCGGCATATGGACCATGCACTTCATCGCCATGATGGGGTTCACCGTCCGGGAGACCCCGATCCACTACGACCGGGCCCTGACCTTCGCGAGCCTGGCCGTCGCCGTCGTCATGGTGGGCATCGGGATCTTCATCGTCGGCCATCGGGGCCCGACCGGGACGGCCCTGTTCACCGGCGGCGCCATCACCGGCCTGGGCATCGCGTCGATGCACTACCTGGGCATGGCGAGCATGAGTCTTGACGGACAGCTGGAGTACGACACCCTCACCGTCGCCGCGTCCGTGGTGATCGCTGTCGCCGCAGCCACCGCGGCACTGTGGGCGGCCGGCCGGGTCCGGGGCCCGCTGTGGAGCGTGGGCGCCAGTCTGGTCATGGGACTCGCCGTCACCGGCATGCACTACACCGGAATGACCGCCCTCAGCGTCCAGGTGCACGGCACGGCGGCCCCCTCCTCGGGTGAGTCCGCGGCCTCCCTGCTCGCCCCCATGCTGATCGGCCCCCTCGCCTTCCTCGTCCTGGCGGGCGTCGTGGTGATGGCCGACCCGCTGATGCTGACGGGCAGGCCCGTCCCCCCGGCCGCCGAGCACCAGCCCGGCATCCCCGCCCGCACCCGGGTGCGTCACACCCCCGCCCGTCTGCGGCCGCGCACCCGAGGGCCGGTGGAACCCCGCTCGCGCACCCCGCAGAAGCGCTGATCCCGGCCCGTTGTCAGTGGGGGGTCGTACGGTTGATGGCATGCGGCCCGTTTCCCACATCGAACGCACGGTGGCGCCCTTCGAGGTCGTCAGCCCCTACCAGCCCAGCGGCGACCAGCCCGCGGCCATCGCCGAGCTCGCCCGGCGCATCGAGGCCGGGGAGAAGGACGTCGTCCTCCTGGGGGCGACCGGCACCGGCAAGTCCGCCACCACCGCGTGGATGATCGAGAAGCTCCAGCGCCCCACCCTGGTCATGGCGCCGAACAAGACGCTGGCCGCGCAGCTGGCCAACGAGTTCCGCGAGCTGCTGCCCAACAACGCCGTCGAGTACTTCGTCTCGTACTACGACTACTACCAGCCCGAGGCCTACGTCCCGCAGTCGGACACCTACATCGAGAAGGACTCCTCGATCAACGAGGAGGTCGAGCGGCTGCGGCACTCCGCCACCAACTCGCTGCTCACCCGCCGCGACGTCGTCGTGGTCGCCTCGGTCTCCTGCATCTACGGACTCGGCACACCGCAGGAGTACGTGGACCGCATGGTCCCCCTCCGCGTCGGCGACGAGGTTGACCGGGACGAACTGCTGCGCCGCTTCGTGGACATTCAGTACACGCGCAACGACATGGCGTTCAGCCGCGGCACCTTCCGCGTCCGCGGGGACACCATCGAGATCTTCCCGGTCTACGAGGAGCTCGCCGTCCGCATCGAGATGTTCGGCGACGAGATCGAGGCGCTGTCCACGCTCCACCCCGTCACCGGCGAGATCATCAGCGACGACCAGCAGCTGTACGTCTTCCCGGCCTCCCACTACGTCGCCGGTCCCGAGCGCATGGAGCGGGCCGTCAACGACATCGAGAAGGAGCTGACCGAGCGCCTCGCCGAACTGGAGAAGCAGGGCAAGCTCCTGGAGGCCCAGCGGCTTCGCATGCGCACCACCTACGACATCGAGATGCTCCGCCAGATCGGCACCTGCTCCGGCGTGGAGAACTACTCGATGCACTTCGACGGACGCCTGCCCGGCTCCCCGCCGAACACCCTGCTGGACTACTTCCCGGACGACTTTCTCCTGGTCATCGACGAGTCCCACGTCACCGTGCCGCAGATCGGGGCGATGTACGAGGGCGACGCCTCCCGCAAGCGCACCCTGGTCGACCACGGCTTCCGGCTGCCCTCCGCCCTGGACAACCGGCCGCTGAAGTGGGAGGAGTTCCAGGAGCGCATCGGGCAGACCGTCTACCTGTCGGCCACCCCGGGCCAGTACGAACTGTCCCGCTCGCAGGGCGTCGTCGAGCAGATCATCCGCCCCACCGGCCTCGTCGACCCCGAGGTCGTCGTCAAGCCCACCGAGGGCCAGATCGACGACCTGGTGCACGAGATCCGCACCCGGGTGGAGAAGGACGAACGGGTCCTGGTCACCACGCTCACCAAGAAGATGGCCGAGGACCTCACCGACTACTTCCTGGAACTCGGCATCCAGGTGCGCTACCTGCACAGCGACGTCGACACCCTGCGCCGGGTCGAACTGCTCAGGGAACTGCGCAGCGGCGAGTTCGACGTCCTCGTCGGCATCAACCTGCTGCGTGAGGGCCTGGACCTGCCCGAGGTGTCCCTGGTGGCGATCCTCGACGCCGACAAGGAGGGCTTCCTGCGCTCCGGCACCTCGCTGATCCAGACCATCGGCCGTGCCGCGCGCAATGTCTCCGGTCAGGTCCACATGTACGCCGACAAGATCACCCCGGCGATGGAGAAGGCCATCGACGAGACCAACCGCCGCCGGGAGAAGCAGGTCGCGTACAACCAGGCGAACGGTGTCGACCCCCAGCCGCTCCGCAAGAAGATCAACGACATCGTCGCCCAGATCGCCCGCGAGGACATCGACACCGAGCAGCTGCTCGGCTCCGGCTACCGCAAGGCCAGGAAGGACGGCGGGGGCACCAAGGCGCCCGTGCCCTCCCTCGGCACCAAGGCGGCCAAGGGTGCGAAGAGCACCAGGTCCAAGGGCAAGGCCGACGGCGCGGTCCCGACCGACCGGCCCGCCGCCGAGCTCGCCGAGCAGATCGATGACCTCACCGCGCGGATGCGCGCAGCCGCCGCGGACCTCCAGTTCGAGATCGCGGCACGGCTGCGCGACGAGGTGTCCGAGATGAAGAAGGAACTGCGGCAGATGCAGGAGGCCGGACTGTCCTGACGGCCCCGGCGGTCGCCGGGCGCCCCGACGGTGCGGACGGCGCCGGTCCGTACCCTCGGCCGGCGCCCGGGGCGGGCCGCTAACCGGCTCTCCGCAGCGCTGTGTTGCAAGACCGCCACAATGTGCGGACCTGGGTACGTCACTGTCAGTGCCCCTGCGTAGGGTTCTCGTCAACCGCGGCTTCGCGGCAACAGGGGACAGTTCGAGAGGGGAATCAGCACGTGACCGTCAACATGACCAAGGGTCAGGCCATCAGTCTGCAGAAGAACGACGGCGGCAGCCTGACCGCGGTGCGCATGGGTCTCGGCTGGCAGGCGGCTCCCCGTCGCGGCCTGTTCGGCTCGCGGACCCGGGAGATCGACCTGGACGCCTCCGCCGTCCTGTTCGCCGACAAGCAGCCGGTCGACGTCGTCTTCTTCCGCCACCTGGTGAGCGACGACGGCTCCGTGCGTCACACCGGCGACAACCTCGTCGGCGGCGTCGGCCAGGGCGGCGACGACGAGGCCATCCTCGTCGACCTCGCCCGCGTCCCGGTCCACATCGACCAGATCGTCTTCACCGTGAACTCCTTCACGGGGCAGACCTTCCAGGAGGTCCAGAACGCGTTCTGCCGCCTCGTCGACGAGACCAACGGTCAGGAGCTCGCCCGCTACACGCTGGCCGGTGGCGGTGCCTACACGGCCCAGATCATGGCCAAGGTGCACCGCTCGGGCGGCGGCTGGGCGATGACGGCCCTCGGCAACCCGGCCAACGGCCGCACGTTCCAGGACCTGATGCCTGCCATCCTGCCGGTCCTCTGAACATCCGGGCCGGCCCCCGGCCGGGGGCCGGCCCGGCGAGCGGCACACGACACACCACACGCGACACGCGACACAGGGGGACGAAGGCGATGACGGCCGAGCTGGTGCGGGGGCAGAACCACCCGCTCTCCCAGTCCCGTCTGGAGATCCGGATCTCGGCCGGCACGCCGGTCGTGGCCGTGGCCGCGCTCGGCGACGAGACCGGCCGGATCCACGGGGTGGAGTGGGTGGCCCATCCGGGCGCCCCCACCCAGCCCGGTCTGGAGGTGTCGCGGCAGGCGGCCGCCGACCACCGTCTCGCGGTGGACCTGGACGCCATGACGGAAGCGGTGCACCGCGTCAGTGTGCTGCTCGCCCTGCCCGCCCCGGGCGGCGGCGGTCCCGTCCGCTTCGGCGGCGCGGCCGCCCCCTTCGTCGCCGTCACCGGCCTGGACGGCGCGGAGGTCGCCAGCTACACCATCACCGGCCTGGAGGCCGAGACGGCTGTCGTCGCCCTCGAGCTCTACCGTCGGCAGGGCGCCTGGAAGGTGCGCGCCGTCGGCCAGGGCTACGCGGGCGGCCTCGCCGAACTCCTCACCGACCAGGGCCTGGAGCAGGCCGTGCAACTCGCCGGGAGCATCCACGAGGCGGTGGCCCGGGGCCTCGCCCGTTCCGTGCAGGCACCACCGCCGCGCCCGTCCGACAGCGACCGCTCCCGGCAGCCCACCGCCCCCGCCGTCGGCCCCGACCAGGGCGGCACCGCCCCCCAGGGCGCCCCCGGACACGTATCCCCGACGCCGTCGTACGACGGGCAGCCGACCGGCGTGCCGGGGCAGAACGGCCCGCAGTCGCCGTACACCGCCGGTGCGGGCGATCCGGCCGCGCCGGGCTCCGGCGGCCCGATCGACTACAGCCACCCCCGTCGGCAGAACGCCGCCCCGCCCCCGCCGCCACCGGCCGCACCGCCGGCCCAGCCCGGCCAGACCGCCCGCCCCGTCGCCGGGGACGCCACCGGCTGGTCCATGGAGGAGCGGCTCTACAACCAGGTGTGGGGCATGTTCGAGGACCTGGCCCGCACCACCGCCGCCTACCGCAGCGCCGTGGACTTCGCGGAGTCGCGCATGGACAAGGAGCTCGAGCAGCTCCTGTCCGACCCGCGCAGCCGGATCGGCGGGCAGGGAGACGCCGCGCGCGAGGCGGCCCGGGCGCGGCACGCGCAGCTCGTCGACCAGGCCCGGGCGGTTCTCGACCGGGACCTCGACCAGCTCGTCGCCGAGGCCGAAGTCGTCGAGCCGGCGCTGCCACCCGCCTTCGCCCGCTGGGACAACCCCGTCTGGCACGCCTACCGGGTGCCGATGGAGACACCCATGGCCCTGCGCCTGGGCGACCTGCGGCTGCCCGAGGCCGACCGGATCCGCATTCCCATGCTGCTCCGGCTGCCGCTGGAGCGCGGGCTGTGGATCGACAGCGGGCGGGCCGGGTCCCTCGACGGATCGTTCACCGACTCCCACGACATGCGCCGGCTCGCCATGGAGACGGCCGTGGCGCATGCCGCCAGGCTGCTCGCCGTGTATCCGGCGGGGGAGTTCACCGTGCACGTCGTCGACCCGGCCGGGTCGGGTGCGCAGCCGCTGGCCCCGCTGGTCGGCAGCGGGGTGCTGGCGGGCCCGCCCGCCCAGGGCGCCGCCGGTGTGACGGATGTGCTGGGCCGGCTGACCCAGCGGGTCGACCTGGTGCAGATGGCGCTGCGCGGGGGCGCGTCGGACGCTCTGCCGCCCGGCTTCGACACCTCCCAGCACCTGCTGATCGTCAACGACTTCCCGCACGGCTTCGACGACCGGGCCGTGAACCAGCTGCGCTACCTCGCCGACGAGGGGCCCTCGGTCGGCGTCCACCTGATGATGGTCGCCGACCGTGAGGAGTCCGCCGGGTACGGGCCGTTGCTCGACCCGCTGTGGCGTTCACTGCTGCGGCTGACCCCGGTGCCCGACGACCACCTCGCCGATCCCTGGGTCGGACACGCGTGGACGTACGAGCCGCCGCTGGTGCCGCCCGGCAGTCAGGTCCTCCAGCAGGTGCTTACGCAGGTCGCCGAGGCCCGCCGGGCCTGGAACCGGTGACCGTGACCGCCTCCGCGAAGGCCCGCGTCAAGCGTCCTTGAAACTCCTCTCACCTGGGGTTTTCTACCTTCCTTTACCCAGCTCTTTACCAATCCTTGGTGATGAGGGTACTGTTCATGGCACGGAGGGGAGTACTCCCTGTCTGTGCGGCGACCCCGTCAATACGGATCAGGCCAGATCCCGGGGCGTCGGCCCGTGGGCTTCCGTCGGCGCACTGAGCGACCGGGACCCGGGTGGAAGAGACCTCCGGCAGCGACGACGCTGACATGTGACGTGTGACGTATCTGCCGGAGGCGCAGTGGATGTTTCCATGACCCTGTGGGTCTTGACGATCGTGGGCCTCGCCGCCCTGATCGCGGTCGACTTCTTCATCGGCCGCAAGCCGCACGACGTATCCATCAAGGAAGCCGGGATCTGGACCGTCGTCTGGATCGTCCTGGCCGTGTTGTTCGGGCTCGGCCTGCTCGTCTTCGGCGGCGGGCAGCCCGCCGGTGAGTTCTTCGCCGGCTTCATCACCGAGAAGTCGCTGAGCGTCGACAACCTCTTCGTCTTCGTCCTGATCATGGTGAAGTTCGCGGTGCCGTCGCAGTACCAGCAGCGGGTGCTGCTGATCGGTGTCCTCATAGCCCTGGTGCTGCGGGCCGTCTTCATCGCCGCCGGTGCCGCGATCATCGCCAGCTTCTCCTGGGTGTTCTACATCTTCGGTGCCTTCCTGATCTACACCGCCTGGAAGCTCGTCCAGGAGGCCAGGGCCGAGGAGCAGGACGAGGCGTACGAGGAGAACAAGCTGCTCAAGGCCGCCGAGCGCCGCTTCGGCGTGGCCGACCGCTACCACGGCACCAAACTGTGGATCCAGCAGAACGGCAAGCGGGTCATGACCCCGATGCTGGTCGTGATGCTCGCCATCGGCACCACCGACGTGCTCTTCGCGCTGGACTCGATCCCCGCGATCTTCGGACTGACCCAGGACCCGTACATCGTGTTCACCGCGAACGCGTTCGCGCTGATGGGCCTGAGGCAGCTGTACTTCCTCATCGGAGGCCTGCTGAAGAAGCTGGTCCACCTCTCCTACGGTCTGTCGGTCATCCTCGGCTTCATCGGTGTGAAGCTGGTGCTGCACGCGCTGCACGAGTCCGGGGTGCACGTCCCGGAGATCAGCATCCCCGTCTCGCTCGGGGTGATCTGCGGCGTCCTGGTCATCACCACCATCACCAGCCTGCGGGCCTCCAGGAAGCAGGCCGAGGCCGGGGTGGCCGAGGACCGGGGCGAGGGCTCCGAGAAGGACAGCCTGGAAGTGTGACCCCGCCGTCCACGGAAGGCCGGTACCGGGAGCGGACCGCGGCGCGACGTCGGGTGACCGCTCCCGGTCTCCGGCCCTCCGGGGCCGGTCGGGAGTCGCCGATCAACCCGCCGGACCGACCTCGGAGGACTCGGGCGCGGCGGTCGCCGAAACCGCCGCCTTCGCCGCCGTCACCGGGCGGGTCTCGGGCAGCAGCGCGAAGCAGCCCAGGCTGAGCAGCGCGATCCCCGTCAGATACGCCCCCACGCCCCACGGCACCCGGCCCCCTTGCTCGGCCAGCGCCGTGGCCACCATCGGGGTGAGCGCACCGCCCACGACACCCCCCAGGTTGTAGCCCACGGCTGCTCCGGTGCAGCGGACCCGCGGCTCGTACAGCTCCGGCAAGTACGCGGCGATCACCGCGAACATGGTGATGAACGCCAGCATGGCGCCGAGGAAGCCGACGAACATCGGCAGCGGTTCCCCGGTCGCAAGCAGGGCGACCATCGGGAACATCCACAGGGCGGCCGCCGCGCTTCCCGCCAGGCACAGCGGTCTCCTGCCGAACCGGTCGCCGAGCAGCGCCACCAGCGGGGTGAGCGCCCCCTTCACCGCCACCGCCGCCATGACGCAGGTCAACGCCGTCCCGCGGCTCACCCCCAGCCGTTCCGTCGCGTACGCCAGGGACCAGGTCGACACGGAGTAGAACAGCGCGTACCCCACCGCGAGAGCCCCGCCGGTCAGCAGGACGAGCCGCCAGTGACCGCGGACCACCTCGGCGAACGGCACCCGCGCGTGGTCGTCGATCTCCAGGAACCGGGGGCTCTCCGCCAGCGACGACCGCAGCCACAGTCCCACCACCGCGAGCACTCCGGCCGCCCAGAACGGCACCCGCCACCCCCACTGCGCGAACTGCGCGCCGGACAGACCCGCCGAGAGCGCCAGCACCACCCCGTTGGCGAGCAGAAAGCCCAGGGCAGGCCCGACCTGCGGAAAACTCGACCAGAGCGCACGCCGCTCGGGCGGCGCGTGCTCCGCCGTCAGCAGCACCGCCCCGCCCCACTCCCCGCCGAGACCCAGCCCCTGGAGGAAGCGCAGGAGCAGCAGGAGCAGGGGAGCGGCGACCCCGATCGTGTCGTACGTCGGCACACAGCCGACCGCGACCGTCGCGGCACCGGTCAGCAGCAGCGAGCCGACGAGGACCGGCCGCCTTCCGTGCCGGTCCCCGATGTGCCCGAACAGCACGGACCCGAGGGGGCGCGCCAGGAAGCCCACGCCGAACGTGCCGAAGGCGGCCAGCGTCCCCGCCAGCGGAGAGAACGTCGGGAAGAACAGCGGCCCCAGGACCAGGGCGGCGGCGGTGCCGTAGACGAAGAAGTCGTAGAACTCGATGGCCGTGCCCGCGAGCGAGGCGGTCGCCAGGCGGGACATCGACGGAGGTTTCGCGGAGCGTACCTGCTGCACACACCGTCAACGGCCCACGATGACGGACTGTTACGGGGGCGTGCGGTGGTGTGCGGGTCAGTAGGTGACCGTGATGCGCCGGGCGGGACCGTCGACGCGGGCCAGACCGCCGTAAGGGATGACCAGTTGCGGATCGGTGTGGCCGAGGTCCACGTCGAAGACGATGGTGGTGTCGGGCGCGTACACACGCATCGCGCGCAGCACCGCCTCACGCTGTGCGGTGGCGTGGGCGGCGGCCTCCTCGGGGCTGTGGGGCCGCTCGAAGGACCAGGTCTTCGGACGGCCCATGAGCAGCGCCGAGAAGCGCCCGAGCAAACCGCGCTCGCCCATGGCGCGCAGGGTGCGGAAGACCTCCTCGGCGCTCGGCAGCTCCTCCGACGTCTCCAGGAAGAGCACGCCGCCGTCGTACTCCGACAGGTCGTGGGCCACCTCCCGGTCGGCCATCAGCAGCCAGGCGACGATCTCCAGGCAGCCGCCCCAGGTGCGGCCCTCGACCACCCGGTCGGCGTTCACCCAGGCCCAGCCGGTCCCGGGCCGGGTTTCGGGCTCGGCGTCGAAGGTCGCCGGGTCCGCCCAGTCCCGGTCGACGTCACGCCAGTGCTCGGCGGGGCGCAACTCGTACGGGCCGGTGGTGAACAGCGCAGCGCGCAGCGACTCGGCGGTCTGCGGGTGCATGGCCCCGGGGCGGCCCAGCTCCACCATGACGCTCGCGCCGTGGTAGCCGACGATCCCGGCGTTGCGCAGGAAGGCGAGCAGATTGGCGTTGTCGCTCGTCCCGAAGAACGGCTTCGGGTGGGCGCGGATGAACTCCCGGTCCAGCAGCGGCAGCACGGTGATCTGATCGTCCCCGCCGGTCGACGCCATCACCGCCTTGACGTCCGGGTCGGCGAACGCCGCGTGGATGTCGGCGGCGCGCTCGCGCGGCGTCGAGCCCATGGTGCGCGTCGCCGGGTACTCGACCGGCTCCAGCCCGTACTCCTTGCGCAGCCGCTCCAGGCCCAGCTCGAAGGGGAGCGGGAAGAGTCCCGGCAGTCCGGAGGACGGGGAGATCACGGCGATGCGGTCACCCGGTGCGGGCTTGGGAGGGTACACGGGCGTCGTCATGACGGGAGGTTAGGGCCGGGCGACCGCTCGGCGCACCGTGATAAACCGGTGCGCAGCGGTTCCGGCGAAGGACCGCCCATCCCGAACGGACCGGAGGAACCGTGCCCCGCAACCTGGCCAACGCCCCGATCATGATCCTCAACGGCCCGAACCTGAACCTGCTCGGGCAGCGCCAGCCGGAGATCTACGGCTCCGACACCCTCGCCGACGTCGAGGCGATGTGCGCGAAGGCGGCGGCGGCCCACGCCGGCACGGTGGACCTGCGCCAGTCCAACCACGAGGGCCGGTTGGTCGACTGGATCCACGAGGCCCGTACGAACCACTGCGGCATCGTGATCAACCCGGGGGCCTACTCGCACACGTCCGTCGCGATCCTGGACGCGCTCAACGCCTGCGACGGTCTGCCGGTGATGGAGGTCCACATCTCCAACATCCACCGGCGCGAGTCCTTCCGGCACCACTCCTACGTCTCCTTGCGCGCCGACGGGGTCATCGCCGGGTGCGGGGTGCAGGGGTACGTGTTCGCGGTGGAACGGATCGCGGCGCTGGCGGGTCCGGGACAGACGGAGGCGTAGGGCCCGTCCGCCCCGGTCTCACCACCCGCGCGCGTGCCACTCCGCCAGGTGCGGGCGTTCCGCGCCCAGGGTGGTGTCGTCGCCGTGCCCCGGGTAGACCCACGTCTCGTCCGGGAGCACATCGAAGATCTTCGTCTCGACATCGTGGATCAGGCTGGCGAACGCCTCGGGGTCGTTGTGGGTGTTGCCCACACCGCCCGGGAACAGGCAGTCCCCGGTGAACACGTGCGGATGCCCGTGGGGGTCGTCGTAGACCAGGGCGATCGAGCCGGGGGTGTGGCCGACCAGGTGGCGCGCGGTGAGTTCCACGCGCCCCACCCGGACGACGTCGCCGTCGTCGACCAGGACGTCGGTCGGCACGAGGATGCCCTCGGCGTCGTCCCGCCCCGCGTACGTACGGGCGCCGGTGGCCGCCACCACCCGGGCGAGCGCCTGCCAGTGGTCGCCGTGCCGGTGGGTGGTGACGACGGAGGCGATGCCGTCGTCACCGATCATGCCGAGCAGCGTCTCCGCCTCGTTCGCCGCGTCGATGAGCAACTGCTCGTCGGTGGCCCGGCAGCGCAGCAGATAGGCGTTGTTGTCCATCGGACCGACCGCGATCTTGGTGATCATCAGGTCCGCGAGTTCGTGCACGTCGGCGGGGCCGCCCACCGTCACCTGTCCGCTGTACGTCATGACGGCAGCCTATAGCGGGGGTGGCGGCCCCGGCAGCATGCGCCTGCTACAGCGGAGGCAGCGCGGGCAGGCTGCCGCCCTCGACCGCGAGGTCGGAGCCGTCGCGGCGGCCGGCCAGCCAGCCGAGCAGGTCGGCGGGCGTCCCCCGCACCGCGACCGGGCCGCCTGCCGCCCCACCGCCGGTCTTCCAGGTCCGTCCGTCACCGGTGGTCAGCTCCGTCGCGGGCACGTCCGCGTGCCCGTCGAACCGCTCCGCCAGGAACGCGATCTCCCGCTCCACGAACTCGGCCGGAAGGTCCTCCAGCTCGTAGCCGACGCCGAGATCGACGTGGTGCAGTTCCACCTCGACCCAGCGCCGGAACGGCACCCGCGCCGCCCGGTCCGTGACCCCGTTGCGCAGCTCCACCGTGCGCGACCAGTCCGCCGGAGCCGCGCCGGCGTCCCGGAAGCGCGCCGCGCTCTCGCGCAGGTCGGCGAGCTGGACGTCGAGGGGGCGGGGGGCGTCCCGTTCGATGTCGGCGTCCCGTGCCTCGGCGGACACGTACATGGGGCGGCCCTCGAGGACGTTCACCAGGGCGTCGGCGTTGCGCGCGAGATGGGCCAGCACGTGACCGCGGGTCCAGCCGGGAAGCCGTGACGACTGGGTCACAGCGGCGTTGTCCAGAGCCCCGAGCGCGGTGAGCAGCCGTTCGGTCGCCTGCTGTACAGACGCCAGGTCATGAGCGTGATCAATCATGGTGCTGACCCTAGTCGTGCCACACGTTCGGGTGAAGGTGGTGAAGCCGTGCCGTTAATCGAATGCACGTGCTATAGGGTCGGGGGCGGCGTCGGGCATGCTGGATGGCCGGGGATTGTTGTCACCCGTGAATCCGACCGGCGTTGTCAGTGGCTCCCCCTAGTCTGAGCAAGCACGGGGGCCCCGCCCCTGTCACTTCTCAAGAAAGGTGCGGACCGGCGTGGCCGACCGTCTCATCGTCCGTGGAGCGCGCGAGCACAACCTCAAGAACGTCTCGCTCGACCTCCCGCGCGACTCGCTCATCGTCTTCACGGGCCTGTCGGGGTCGGGCAAGTCCTCGCTGGCCTTCGACACGATCTTCGCCGAGGGGCAGCGGCGCTACGTGGAGTCGCTCTCCTCGTACGCCCGGCAGTTCCTCGGCCAGATGGACAAGCCGGACGTCGACTTCATCGAGGGACTGTCCCCGGCGGTCTCCATCGACCAGAAGTCGACCTCGCGCAACCCGCGCTCCACGGTCGGCACCATCACCGAGGTCTACGACTACCTGCGCCTGCTCTTCGCACGCATCGGCAAGCCCCACTGCCCCGAGTGCAGCCGGCCCATCTCCCGCCAGTCGCCGCAGGCCATCGTCGACAAGGTCCTGGAGCTGCCGGAGGGCAGCCGCTTCCAGGTGCTCTCGCCGCTGGTGCGCGAGCGCAAGGGCGAGTTCGTCGACCTCTTCGCCGACCTCCAGACCAAGGGCTACTCCCGCGCGCGGGTCGACGGCGAGACGGTCCAGCTCTCCAACCCGCCCACGCTGAAGAAGCAGGAGAAGCACACCATCGAGGTGGTCGTCGACCGCCTCACGGTGAAGGACTCCGCCAAGCGCCGCCTCACCGACTCCGTGGAGACCGCTCTCGGTCTGTCCGGTGGCATGGTCGTGCTCGACTTCGTCGACCTTCCCGAGGACGACCCCGAGCGCGAGCGCATGTACTCGGAGCACCTGTACTGCCCGTACGACGACCTGTCCTTCGAGGAGCTGGAGCCGCGCTCCTTCTCCTTCAACTCGCCCTTCGGCGCCTGCCCCGAGTGCACCGGCATCGGCACGCGCATGGAGGTCGATCCGGACCTGATCGTCCCCGACCCGGACAAGACCCTCGACGAGGGCGCCATCCACCCCTGGTCGCACGGCCACACCAAGGACTACTTCGACCGCCTGGTCGGCGCCCTCGCGGACGCGCTGGGTTTCCGGACCGACATCCCCTTCGCGGGCCTGCCCCAGCGCGCCAGGAAGGCGCTGCTCCAGGGCCACAAGACCCAGATCGAGGTCCGCTACCGCAACCGGTACGGCCGCGAGCGCAGGTACACCACCGCCTTCGAGGGCGCCGTGCCCTTCGTCAAGCGCCGGCACAGCGAGGCCGAGAGCGACGCCAGCCGCGAGCGCTTCGAGGGCTACATGCGCGAGGTGCCCTGCCCCCGCTGCGAGGGCACCCGCCTGAAGCCGGTCGTGCTCGCGGTCACGATCATGGGCAGGTCCATCGCCGAGGTCTCCGCGATGTCCATCAGCGACTGCGCGGACTTCCTGGGCGAGCTCAGGCTCACCGCGCGCGACAAGAAGATCGCCGAGCGCGTGCTCAAGGAGGTCAACGAGCGCCTGCGGTTCCTCGTCGACGTCGGCCTGGACTACCTCTCGCTCAACCGCGCGGCGGGCACTCTCTCCGGTGGCGAGGCCCAGCGCATCCGCCTGGCCACCCAGATCGGCTCCGGCCTGGTGGGCGTGCTCTACGTCCTCGACGAGCCGTCCATCGGCCTGCACCAGCGCGACAACCACCGGCTGATCGAGACCCTGGTCCGGCTGCGCGACATGGGCAACACGCTCATCGTCGTCGAACACGACGAGGACACCATCAAGACCGCCGACTGGATCGTCGACATCGGCCCCGGCGCCGGTGAACACGGCGGCAAGGTCGTCCACAGCGGCTCCCTGAAGGAACTGCTCGCCAACGCCGAGTCACAGACCGGGCAGTACCTCTCGGGCAAGAAGTCCATCCCGCTGCCCGACGTCCGGCGTCCGCACGACCCGTCGCGCCGGCTCACCGTGCACGGCGCCCGCGAGAACAACCTCCGGGACATCGACGTGTCCTTCCCGCTGGGCGTGTTCACCGCGGTCACCGGTGTGTCCGGCTCCGGCAAGTCCACGCTGGTCAACGACATCCTGTACACCCACCTGGCCCGCGAGCTCAACGGCGCCCGCAGCGTCCCCGGGCGGCACACGCGCGTGGACGGCGACGACCTCGTCGACAAGGTGGTCCACGTCGACCAGTCGCCCATCGGCCGTACCCCGCGCTCCAACCCGGCGACGTACACCGGCGTCTTCGACCACGTCCGCAAGCTGTTCGCCGAGACCACCGAGGCGAAGGTCCGCGGCTACATGCCCGGCCGCTTCTCCTTCAACGTCAAGGGCGGCCGCTGCGAGAACTGCGCGGGCGACGGCACCATCAAGATCGAGATGAACTTCCTCCCGGACGTGTACGTCCCGTGCGAGGTCTGCCACGGCGCCCGCTACAACCGGGAGACCCTGGAGGTCCACTACAAGGGCAAGTCCATCGCCGACGTCCTGAACATGCCGATCGAAGAGGCCATGCACTTCTTCGAGGCCGTCCCGGCGATCTCCCGCCACCTCAGGACGCTCAACGACGTCGGTCTCGGCTACGTCCGGCTCGGCCAGTCCGCGACCACACTGTCCGGCGGTGAGGCACAGCGCGTCAAGCTCGCCAGCGAACTCCAGAAGCGCTCCACCGGCCGCACGGTCTACGTCCTGGACGAGCCGACCACCGGTCTGCACTTCGAGGACATCAGCAAGCTGCTCAAGGTCCTGTCCGGCCTGGTCGACAAGGGCAACACGGTCATCGTCATCGAGCACAACCTCGACGTGATCAAGACCGCCGACTGGGTCGTCGACATGGGCCCCGAGGGGGGTGCCGGCGGCGGCCTGGTCGTCGCGGAGGGCACCCCGGAGCAGATCGCCGCGGTCCCGGCCAGCCACACCGGAAAGTTCCTGAGGGAGATCCTCGGCGCCGACCGGATCAGCGACGCCGAGCCGGTGCGGGCTGCCGCGCGGAGCACGGCCGGAAAGGCGGCCACCGCACGCAGGACGGCCGCGGCCAAGTCGACGACGAGGAAGACCGTCACCGCCAAGAGCGCCGACCACACGACGACCGGGAAGGCGGTCCCCGCGAAGAAGACCGCGCGGGCCCGCAAGGCCTGAGCGGGAACACCGACGGGCGGTGCCCAGGGGGCAACAGAGCTTCCCCCGGGGCGCTGCCCGTCGCCGTTCCCGTGCCGGGCCCTCCGACGCCCCTGGGCTCCACGAACCGCTCGACGACCAGCGGCCCATCTGCTCGGGTAGGTGTTCGTGCGCACCGACGAGCGGGCCGCCGCCGCCCGTCCCGACCGGGATCGTGCAACCGGCGACCCGGTCGCCCCGCTCCACCACCGCTTCAGCCGTCCAGTTCGTGGGCGTACGGCGGTTCCGCGCCCGCGCGTGAACAGGTGATCGCCGCCGCTCGGGCCGCGTAGCGCAACAGGTCCGTCCAGCCGTCGGCGTCCAGGGCGGCCGGGGCGTCGGCGCCCAGGGCGTCCCGGGCCGCGAGGCCGTGCAGCAGGGCCGCGTTCACCGTGTCCCCCGCGCCGATGGTGTCCACCACCTCGACCCGCTCACCCGGCACCGCGTACTCGCCGCCCTCGCGGGTGAACACGGTCAGTCCGTCGCCGCCCCGGGTGACGACGACCGCCGCCGGACCGGCCGCCAGCCACTCCCGGGGGGTGCCGCCGAGCCACTGCGCGTCCTCCGCGGACAGCTTCAGCAGCGACACCGACGGCAGCCAGCTCCTGAACCGAGCCCGGTAGGCGTCGGCGTCCGGGATCAGACCCGGCCGGACGTTGGGGTCCAGTGCCGTGAACACGCCCCGCGCGGCGGTGGCGTGCAGCAGTTCCTCGTACGCGCTCGCCCCCGGCTCCAGGACCATCGAGCAGGTCCCGAAGGACACCGCGCGGGTGCTGTCCGGCAGCACCTCGGGAGCCGTGAACAGCCGGTCCGCGGTGCCCTCCATGTAGAAGGAGTACGCCGCCGACCCGTCCGCGCCGACCGTGGCGACGGCGAGCGTGGTCGGCTCGTCCCCGCGCTGCACCGGCGTGACGTCCACGCCGGTCTTCCGCAGGCGGTCCAGCAGCGCCTCACCGAAGGCGTCCCGGGAGACCCGGGAGCAGAAGGCGGTGGGGGAACCGAGGCGCCCCAGCGCCACCGCAGTGTTGTAGGGGCCGCCGCCCAGCGCCGGCGTCAGCGACGCGAGCGCCCCCGCGCCCTGCGGTACCAGGTCGATCAGTGCCTCTCCGGCCACGACGATCACGGAAGGGTTCCTTTCTCGGGCTGCATGCGTCCGGCCTTGCGGCGGTGGCCGGGCCGACCGGTCTGCGCGGGTTTCTCCGGCTGCCGAGCCTGCTCCGGACAGCCGCAGGATGCGCGGTGCACGAAGGAGCACGGGAGCCGCACGGTCCCGGCCGGCCGGTCCGGTTCGGCGAGGCGCTCCAGGAGCACCCGTACGGCCCGGGCGCCGATGTCCTTGCTGGGCTGTGCGATGGCGGTGAGCCGGGGCGAGAACAGGTCCGCCCAGGCGAAGTCGTCGAAACAGCACAGCGCGATGTCGCCGGGCACGGACAGGCCGTGGTCGCGCAGGGCGCGCAGCGCGCCGATCGTCATCGCGTTGTTGCCGGTGACGATCGCGGTGGGACGCGCGCCGAGCGACAGCAGGGCGGCGGTGGCCCGCTCGCCGCCCGCCGACTCCGAGTCGCCGTGCACCACCAGCCGTTCGTCGTACGCCAGCCCGGCGGCGGCGAGACCGTGCCGGTACCCGGTGACGCGCTCGGCGGTGGTGCTGAATCCAGGGCGCCCCGCCACCAGGGCGATCCGTCGGTGGCCGAGTTCCGCGAGGTGGGCGACCAGGGCGGCGGTCGGCTCCGCGTTCTCGGCGCAGACCTGGTCGAAGCGGGGGCCGGCGCCGTCCCCGGGATCGTCGATCACCCGGTCCAGGAACACGGCCGGCACCCGGTGGCGCCCCAGGTAGGCGATCAGCTCGCCCGGCTGTGCGGAGGGCGCGACGATCAGGCCCTCGACGCGGCGCTCGTGCAGCAGCTGGACCACCTTGCGCTCGTGCCGGGGGTCGTCGTGCGGGTCGGCGATGAGGAGGCTGTAGCCCTCCTCCAGCGCGGCGGCCTCGACGCCCTGGAGGATCTCGGTGAAGTACGGGTTGCTGAGGGCCGACACCGCCAGGCCGATCGACCGGGTGCGGGCGGTCACCAGCGAGCGGGCCAGGGTGTTCGGGGTGTAGCCGAGCTCCTCGACGGCGTCCAGGACCGCCTGGCGGGTGGGGGGGAGCACCGGCCGCGTCCCGTTCAGCACGTGCGAGACGGTCGCGACGGAGACACCGGCGCTGCGTGCCACGTCGGCCATGGTCGCCATCGGGTCCGTGCCTGCCCTTCGTCCGGTGCGGTGAGCGGGGGGTCGGTGCGGGCTGCCCACGATCCCCGGGGCGGCGGTTCGCTTCCCTCGGGTGGGGACGCTAGCGCATCGCGGTGGCAGACGTAAACGTTTGCGCAAGCGTTTACGTCCACCCGTGCAGTGTTCGCGTGCTCTTTCGGTCGCGCCTCGCTCCCGGATGTCCCGCCGTCCCTCGCTGCCGGCCGCTGTCCCTCCCCGCCGCCCCTGCCCGGCGCCCCGACCCCGCCCCACTCCTCACCGATCACCCCCCGGTATCGTCGGCATGCACCGCCGCCCGACCCTGGAGAGCCCTATGCCCGGCCGACCCTCCGCGAGCCGCCGTACCGTGTTGCGAGGCGTGGCCCTCGCCCCCGTCGCCGGGCTGGGCCTCACCGCGTGCGGCGGGAGCACCGGCAAGTCGCCCGCGGTGCCGGCCGGGCCGGTCGAGCTCGGGCCCGAGAGCGAGGTCGCCAAGGGCGCCGCCAAGCTGTACCGGGACCACAACGTCGTCGTCAGCAGGGGCGAGGACGGGGTCCTCGCGGCGTACAGCACCATCTGCACGCACGCGTTGTGCCCCGCCAACAAGCTGGACGGGACGAAGCTGATCTGCACCTGCCACGGCAGCGAGTTCGACACCACGACCGGCAAGGTGCTGCGCGAGCCGGCCGTGGCGCCGTTGACGCGGCTGGCCGTCGAGGTCAAGGACGGCACGATCGTCGCGAGGCCGGAAGAGGCCTGACCGGGAGCGCCCCGGGTCGGTCTCGCCGCGCTCTCACTCCCAGTCCCAGCCGATGCCCACGTAACCCGACCGCATGCGCGGCTCGACGAGGTGCACGCAGTGGTGCCGCCCGCTGAGCGGGAGCTCCTGACGGCCGCCGCGCGGTGCCGCCGCCGAGTGCTGGCTGAACCGGTGGCAGCGCACGGGAAGCGCCCCGGCGTCGAAGCTCACCTGGAGCGCGTACTGGGCCCCGGGTGAGTCGGCCCCGCGCACATATTCGCGCGTGGTACCGGCCGTTCCGTCCTCGACGGCGTAGCGGAAGAGGAACGTGTCACCGGCCCGCAGCCGGGTGTCGAAGAGCAGCTCGGCCGCGAGCACCCCGGTGTCGTGGTGCCAACGGACGCGGCCGGTGCGGCAGTTCTCCAGCGGATGCACGGTCATCCGCTCGGGCGCCGAGCCGGGGTCGCCGTGGTGCACGGTGACGAAGCGGTCCACGCCGTCGCGGTGCGCGCGCACGATGCGGTGGGACTCCCGCTCGGCAAGTTCGCGGCGGGCCCCGATCCGTACCCGCTCGTGGTGCCCCAGGGTGTGCAGGCCCCCGGCACGCGGCGCCCCGAGCTCGGCCAGCAGCCGGTCCAGGACGCCCGTCGCCTCGACCAGGGAGCGGTAGGAGCGGGCGCCCTGCCCGCGGACGGGTGAGCGGTCGTCGGACTCGGCGAGCAGCCGGATCAGCGACTCCTCGGGCAGGTGCAGGATCTCCTCCAGTGCCCGCACGGCCCGCAGCGACTCGGGGCGCTGGGGGCGGCGGGCGCCCTGCTGCCAGTAACTCAGGCTCGTGACGCCGACCTTCACGCCGTAGCGCGACAGATGGTGCTGCACCCGCTGCAGCGGCAGACCGCGGGCGGCGATCGCGGCCCGCAGGGCCACGTGGAAGGGGCCGCCTCGCAGGGCCGAGTCCAGTTGCGCGGTGGCGACGTCCGCGTGCGGTGTGGCGTGCGGCATGCAGGGGCCTCTCTGTGAAGTCGACAACGGCTGGTCAGACCGTTCGCACGGGGCGCCCGGGACCCGCCCCCTCCGGCGCGGCCGGGCCCTCGCATCCGTACGCCGCCGTTCCCGGGCCCCGAGTTCCCCCGCATTGAAGCGTGTTGACCAAGTCCCGACAACACCTCGCGCCCAACACCGGCGCACGAGCGCCCCGCCCGCCGGCCGCCCCATGCGCGGGGCCGCGCCGACCCTGAGGTCCGCACGGCCCCGGAGGTGCGTGCTGCGGTGGCGTTCTTCACCCCAGGACTGGGAGGAGTGCCCCGCCGCCCTCTAGGACCGGGAGGAGTGCCCCGCCGCCTCGTCCGCCCCCAGCCGCTCCTGGAGGCGCAGGCGCTTGGCGCGCACGATGTCCGGATCACGCGGGTCGAGGGACTCGAACGGTGTGTACGCCTCGTCCGCGTGGCGGCGGGCACGGGACGTCCGTCGCTGCTTCTCGATCCGTGTCCGTCGCATTCGACCAGCCCCTCCGACTCGTGCACCACGGGAACCCCCACCTTCCCGCTTCCCGTCGGCCGTAACCCCGGCCCGCCGTGATCTCGCCGCCCGGCACCCCGTCCGACGGCCGCTGACCACCTCATGGGCCCGCCGTAGTGTCGGTCCCCGCCAGTAGGGTGTGAGACATGGCCGACCCCTCCAGCTACCGCCCCAAACCGGGCGAGATCCCCGACTCGCCGGGGGTCTACCGGTTCCGTGACGAGCACCGCCGGGTGATCTACGTCGGAAAGGCGAAGAGCCTGCGCCAGCGCCTGGCCAACTACTTCCAGGACCTCGCCGGGCTCCACCCGCGCACCCGCTCCATGGTCACCACGGCCGCGTCCGTCGAGTGGACCGTGGTGTCCACGGAGGTCGAGGCGCTCCAGCTGGAGTACTCCTGGATCAAGGAGTACGACCCCCGGTTCAACGTGAAGTACCGCGACGACAAGAGCTACCCCTACCTCGCGGTCACCATGAACGAGGAGTTCCCGCGCGTCCAGGTGATGCGCGGTCACAAGAAGAAGGGCGTGCGCTACTTCGGCCCGTACGCGCACGCGTGGGCGATCCGGGACACCGTGGACCTGCTGCTGCGCGTCTTCCCGGTGCGCACCTGCTCCGCCGGCGTGTTCAGGAACGCCGCCCGCACCGGCCGCCCCTGCCTCCTCGGCTACATCGGCAAGTGCTCGGCACCCTGCGTGGACCGGATCCCGGCCGAGGAGCACCGGGAACTCGCCGAGGAGTTCTGCGACTTCATGGCCGGCCGCACCGGCACCTACCTCCGCCGCCTGGAGAAGCAGATGATGCAGGCGGCCGACGAGATGGAGTACGAGCGGGCCGCCCGCCTGCGCGACGACATCGAGGCCCTGAGGAAGGCCATGGAGAAGAACGCGGTCGTGCTCGCCGACGCGACCGACGCCGACCTGATCGCGGTCGCCGAGGACGAGCTGGAGGCGGCCGTCCAGATCTTCCACGTACGCGGGGGACGCGTGCGCGGCCAGCGCGGCTGGGTCACCGACAAGGTCGAGGAAATCACCACCGGCGCCCTCGTGGAGCACGCCCTCCAGCAGCTCTACGGCGAGGAGACCGGCGACGCGGTGCCCAAGGAGGTGCTGGTCCCGGCCCTGCCGGACCCCGTGGAGCCGGTCCAGCAGTGGCTGACCGACCGCCGCGGTTCCGGCGTCTCCCTGCGCATACCGCAGCGCGGCGACAAGAAGGCGCTCATGGAGACCGTCCAGCGCAACGCCCAGCAGGCGCTCGTGCTGCACAAGACCAAGCGCGCCTCCGACCTCACCACCCGCTCCCGTGCGCTGGAGGAGATCGCCGACGCCCTCGACCTGGACAGCGCCCCGCTCAGGATCGAGTGCTACGACGTCTCGCACCTGCAGGGTGACGACGTGGTGGCCTCCATGGTCGTATTCGAGGACGGCCTCGCCCGCAAGAGCGAGTACCGCCGCTTCCAGATCAAGGGCTTCAGCGGGCAGGACGACGTCCGCTCCATGCACGAGGTGATCACCCGCCGGTTCCGGCGCTACCTCGCCGAGAAGGAGCGCACCGGGGAGTGGACCGACGGCGAGGACGGCGTGCCGGGCGATGCCCCCGACGGGCTCACCGAACCGCCCGCCGGCACCCTCACCGAGGACGACGGCCGCCCGAAGCGCTTTGCCTACCCGCCCCAGCTCGTCGTCGTGGACGGTGGCGCGCCCCAGGTGGCGGCCGCCCGGCGGGCGCTCGACGAACTCGGTATCGACGACATCGCCGTGTGCGGCCTCGCCAAGCGCCTGGAGGAGGTCTGGCTGCCGGGTGACGACGACCCGGTCGTCCTGCCCCGCACCAGCGAGGGCCTCTACCTCCTCCAGCGGGTCCGGGACGAGGCCCACCGCTTCGCGATCACCTACCAGCGCGCCAAGCGCGCCAAGCGCTTCCGTGCGGGCCCGCTGGACGACGTGCCCGGGCTGGGGGAGACCCGCAAGCAGGCACTGATCAAGCACTTCGGTTCGGTCAAAAGGCTGCGGTCGGCGACCATCGATCAGATCTGCGAGGTTCCGGGCATAGGCCGTAAGACGGCCGAGGTGATCGTCGCGGCCCTCGCCCGGGCGGCACCCGCCGCCCCCGCCGTGAACACGGCGACGGGCGAGATCATGGAAGACGGGGAAGAACCCGGGGAGACGGCGGGTTCTCCCGGGGAGCCCGTGTCCGCGGGCACTCCGGACGACCGACGGGGGCAGGAGAGATGACCGAGTACGAGACAGGGCCCGCGGCCGAGCGGGAACCGGCGCAGCAGAGCACCGGCGAGCACGCCGACCGCCGCGACACCCGCCAGGACAACGGAGCACACGTGAGTACGGGCAAGGAACAGGCCGGGGTGCCCGAGGCGGCCATCCCCGAGCTGGTGATCATCTCCGGCATGTCCGGGGCCGGCCGCTCGACGGCCGCGAAGTGTCTGGAGGACCTGGGCTGGTTCGTCGTCGACAACCTCCCGCCCGCGCTGATCCCCACCATGGTGGAGCTCGGCGCCCGCTCCCAGGGCAACGTGGCGAGGATCGCGGTGGTCGTCGACGTCCGCGGCCGGCGCTTCTTCGACAACCTGCGCGAGTCGCTCGCCGACCTCGACGGGCGCGGGGTCACCCGGCGGATCGTGTTCCTGGAATCCTCCGACGAGGCCCTGGTGCGCCGCTTCGAGTCGGTGCGCCGCCCGCACCCCCTCCAGGGCGACGGCCGCATCGTCGACGGGATCGCCGCCGAGCGGGAGCTGCTGCGCGAGCTGCGCGGCGACGCCGACCTGGTGATCGACACCTCCAGCCTGAACGTGCACGAGCTGCGGGCCAAGATGGACGCCCAGTTCGCCGGCGAGGAGGAGCCCGAACTGCGGGCCACCGTCATGTCCTTCGGCTTCAAGTACGGCCTCCCGGTCGACGCCGACCTGGTCGTGGACATGCGCTTCCTGCCCAACCCCCACTGGGTCCCGGAGCTGCGCCCCTACACCGGTCTCAACGAGGAGGTGGCGTCGTACGTCTTCAACCAGCCCGGCGCCAAGGAGTTCCTCGACCGGTACGCCGAGCTGCTGCGGCTCGTTGCCGCAGGCTACCGTCGTGAGGGCAAGCGCTACGTGACCATCGCCGTCGGCTGCACCGGCGGCAAGCACCGCTCGGTCGCCATGTCGGAGAAGCTCGCCGCCCGGCTGGCCGCAGAGGGCGTGGAGACGGTGGTCGTCCACCGGGACATGGGACGGGAATGACAGGACGTACTCCGCGGCTGAGCCGGCTGCGCCGAGCGGTGCAGGAAGGGCGCGCCGGCCGCCCGGTCGAGGTCCGCGGCGGCAGACCGCGCCGCAGGGGCACCCAGCCCAAAGTGGTGGCCCTCGGCGGCGGCATGGGGCTGTCCGCGTCGCTGGCCGCCCTGCGCCGGATCACCGGCGACCTCACCGCCGTCGTCACCGTGGCCGACGACGGCGGCTCCAGCGGCCGGTTGCGCGACGAACTCGGTGTGCTGCCGCCCGGTGATCTGCGCAAGGCGCTGGCCGCGCTGTGCGGTGACGACGACTGGGGCCAGACCTGGGCCCGCGTCATCCAGCACCGCTTCCAGTCCAAGGGCGACCTGCACGAGCACGCGGTCGGCAATCTGCTGATCGTCGCCCTGTGGGAGCAGCTCGGCGACCACGTCCAGGCGCTGGACCTGGTCGGCCGACTGCTCGGCGCGCACGGGCGCGTGCTGCCCATGTCGGCCGTGCCGCTGGAGCTCCAGGCCCTGGTCAGGGGCCACGACCCCGACCGGCCGGAGGGCATCGACACCGTCCGCGGCCAGGCCACCGTCGCGCTCACCCCGGGCGAGGTGCAGTCCGTGCACCTGGTGCCCCACGACCCGCCCGCCGTCCCCGAGGCGGTGGAGGCGGTCCTCGACGCGGACTGGGTGGTGCTCGGCCCCGGATCGTGGTTCTCGTCGGTCATCCCGCACCTCCTGGTGCCCGATCTCCTGGACGCCCTCACCCAGACCAAGGCGCGCCGGGTACTCTCGCTGAACCTCGCCCCGCAGCCAGGAGAAACCGAGGGCTTCTCCCCGCAGCGTCATTTGGAGGTTTTGGGACGACACGCCCCTAAACTCGCCCTGGACGTGGTGCTGGCCGACGAGGCCGCCGTGCCCGACCGTGACTCGCTGACCGATGCCGCCGAGCGGTTCGGTGCCGCGGTCGAGCTGGCGCCGGTGGCCCGGCCCGACGGGACCCCGAGGCACGACCCGGAGCTGCTGGCCGCCGCGTACGACCGTATTTTTCGGATGCATGGAAGGATCGGCCCATGGCGATGACGGCAGCGGTGAAGGACGAGATTGCCCGGCTCCCCGTCACCCGGACCTGCTGCAGGAAGGCGGAGGTCTCCGCCGTCCTGCGGTTCGCCGGCGGCCTCCACCTGGTGAGCGGGCGCATCGTGATCGAGGCGGAGCTGGACACCTCGGCGGCGGCCCGTCGCGTCAAGCGGGACATCCTTGAGATCTTCGGCCACAGCTCCGAGCTGATCGTGATGGCCCCGGGCGGACTGCGCCGCGGCTCGCGCTACGTGGTGCGGGTGGTCGCGGGCGGCGACCAGCTGGCCCGCCAGACCGGCCTCGTGGACGGCCGGGGCCGGCCGATCCGCGGGCTGCCCCCGCAGGTGGTCTCGGGGGCCACCTGCGACGCCGAGGCGGCCTGGCGCGGGGCCTTCCTGGCGCACGGCTCCCTCACCGAGCCGGGCCGCTCCTCGTCCCTGGAGGTGACCTGCCCCGGCCCCGAGGCCGCGCTCGCTCTGGTCGGCGCCGCCCGCCGGCTCTCGATCGCCGCCAAGGCCCGGGAGGTGCGCAGCGTGGACCGGGTCGTGGTCCGCGACGGCGACGCGATCGGCGCCCTGCTCACCCGGCTCGGCGCCCACGACTCGGTGCTGGCCTGGGAGGAGCGGCGGATGCGGCGCGAGGTGCGCGCCACGGCGAACCGGCTGGCCAACTTCGACGACGCCAACCTGCGCCGCTCCGCCCGCGCGGCCGTCGCCGCCGGCGCCCGTGTGCAGCGCGCCCTGGAGATCCTGGGCGACGACGTCCCCGAGCACCTGGCCGCGGCGGGCCGGCTGCGCATGGAGCACAAGCAGGCCTCCTTGGAGGAGCTGGGTGCGCTCGCCGACCCGCCGCTGACCAAGGACGCCGTCGCCGGCCGCATCCGCCGGCTGCTGGCCATGGCCGACAAGCGGGCCGCCGACCTGGGCATCCCGGGCACGGAGGCCAACCTCACCGAGGAGCTGGCCGACAATCTGGTCGGCTGACGAGGGATCAAGGAGCCGGTGCCTGCACCCACTTGGGTGATCGGCACCGGTTCCTTCGTGTCGCTGCGGCACCCTTGACTCGATCATGGAGTGTCATGAGCCTGGCATCTGTTCGCTGCTGTGGCGGACCACCGCTAGGGGGGTTCATGAGACATAGAGCGAGATCGATCCTCGCTGTCGGCACGCTCCTGATCGGCGGAGCGGGCTTCGCACCCATCGCCCAGGCACAACCGGAAGGCCCGGCGGCCTCCGACTCCGAAGAGGTCAAGGTCTACCGCGCCGACGTCACCGCCGAGCAGGTACCCTTGCTGCTGGCGGCCGGTCAGGACGGTCACGAACTCGGCGAGCAGGTTCCCGCCGAGGGCACCGCCACCGTCGAGGTCTACCTCACTGAACCGCAGGCCAGGAAGCTCGAGAAGCGGGGCGTCGACCTCACCGAGCACAGGATCACCGCCAAGGCGGAGAACCGCGTCGAGGCCGCCGCCGAGGGCGTCTTCCGCCCGTACAGCGCAGAGGGCGGCCTCAAGCAGGAGATCCTGCGGACCGCGCAGGAGCACCCCGGCCTCACCAAGGTCGTCTCCATCGGCAAGACGATCAGGGGCCAGGACATCCTCGCCCTCAAGCTCACCAGGAAGGCGGACACGACCGAGGACGGCTCGAAACCGGCCGTCCTCTACATGTCCAACCAGCACGCGCGCGAATGGATCACCCCGGAGATGACCCGGCGGCTGATGCACCATTACCTGGACAAGTACAGGACGGACAAGCGCGTCAAGAAGATCGTCGACACCACCGAGCTGTGGTTCGTCCTGTCGGCCAACCCCGACGGCTACGACCACACCTTCGCCGACGACGCCAACCGCCTGTGGCGCAAGAACCTGCGGGACGTCAACGGAGACGGTGCCATCACCACCGGCGACGGCGTCGACCTCAACCGCAACTTCGCCTACAAGTGGGGTTACGACGACGAGGGCTCGTCCCCCAACCCCACCAGCCAGACCTACCGCGGCGCGAGCCCCGGCTCCGAGCCCGAGACCAAGGCGATCGACGCCTTCCAGAAGCGGATCGGCTTCGCCTACGGCATCAACTACCACTCCGCCGCCGAACTCCTGCTCTACGGAGTCGGCTGGCAGGTGGCCACGCCCACCCCCGACGACGTGGTCTACAAGGCACTCGCCGGCACGCCCGGGAACTCCGCGGTCCCCGGCTACCACCCGCAGCTGTCCTCGGAGCTGTACACCACCAACGGCGAGGCCGACGGGCACGCGGCGAACGTCAACGGCATGTCGATGTTCACCCCTGAGATGTCGACCTGTCAGACCGCCTCGGAGGTCGACCCGGACGACGAGTGGAAGCCCGGTGACTGCCGGTCGATCTTCACCTTCCCGGACGACGAGAAGCTGATCCAGCAGGAGTTCGCCAAGAACGTCCCGTTCGCCCTCTCGGTCGCCGAGACCGCCTCCCACCCCGACCGGCCGTCCTCCGCGGTCGGCCTGGAGGCCGCCGACTTCACTCCCGCCCCCTTCGAAACGTCGTACTCGCGCGGCGCCGACCAGGAGGTCTCCGTCGTCGCCCGCAAGTCCGTGCGCGACAAGGAGCTCAAGTACCGCGTCAACGGCGGCCGCACGCACGACATGGCGCTCAGGCCCTTCAAGGGCGGCGAGCGGTTCGGCGGTGAGGACAACCTGCACTTCGACGAGTACCGGGCCGAGGTCAAGGACGGCGAGCCCGGCGACGAGGTGGAGGTGTGGTTCACCGGCGAGACCAGGAGCGGCCGGAAGGTCTCCAGCGAGCACTTCACGTACACCGTGGCCGAACGGCCCCGCGCGGACGTCCTCGTCGTCGCCGAGGAGGGCACCACCGCCACGCAGGCCGGGAAGTACGTCGACGCGCTGAGGGCCAACGGCCGCAGGGCCGCCGTCTGGGACGTCGCCGCGCAGGGCGCTCCGGACGCGCTCGGCGTGCTGAGCCACTTCGACACCGTCGCGCACTACACGGGCGCGAGCACGCCGGGCATCGCCACCCAGCTGCAGCTGCGGTCCTTCCTCAATGAGGGCGGCCGGCTGATCGAGGCGGGCGAGCAGGCCGGCGGCAGCGTCGACCTCGGCGGCGGCACCCTCTCGGACGACTTCAGTCAGTACTACCTGGGCGCCTACACGCGCAGCTCGACCTCCGGTGCCAACGGGTTCACCGGCGCCGGTGGGCTGGGCGGCTTCACCGGCCCGCTCGGTGACGCGCCCGGCAACCCGCTGGACAGGGCCGGCACCTACGGCGTCACCTCCGACGAACTGCCGGCGGCCCAGTATCCGCAGTTCGCCAGCCGGGGCGCGGGCGAGTACCCCGGGACGGTCAACCCCTACGGCCCGTACGCGGGCTCGTACATGGCCGCCGCGGTCCACACCGACGACGGCTACAAGCGGCTCACCCGCACCGTGGACCTCACCGGCGTCTCCGCGGCCGACGCGCCCGCCCTGCGCACCCGGCTGCTGTGGGACACCGAGCCCGGCTACGACCACGTCGTCGTCGAGGCCCGCACGGCCGGCGGCGACGACTGGACGACCCTGCCGGAGGCGGGCGGGGCCACCCGCACCACCGTCCCGACCGAGTGCGAGGGCGGGTTCTACGTCGGTGAGCACCCGTGGCTGGAGCACTACCTGACGGTGGGCGCGGACGGCTGCACCGCCACCGGCACCACCGGTTCCTGGAACAGCCTCACCGGCTCCTCCGGCGGCTGGCAGCTCGTGAACTTCGACCTGAGCGCCTACGCCGGCAGGACGGTCGAGGTGTCCATCAGCTACGTCACCGACCCGGGCAGCGGCGGACACGGCGTCCTGGCCGACGAGGCCTCGCTCGTCGTCGGCGGGACGGCGCGGGAGACCGAAGGGTTCGAGACATCTCTCGGTGCCTGGAAGGTCGCCGGACCGCCCGCGGGCAGCCCGGCCGTGCTGAAGGACTGGGCACGCACCGGAGCGCTGTTCCGGACCTACGGAGCGGTCACCACCGAGGACACCGTGCTGCTGGGCTTCGGCCTGGAGCACCTGACCTCGGCGGCCGACCGGACGGCACTGATGAGGAAGGCGCTCGCCGCGCTCGACGCGTGACTCCGCGCGTCAACCAGGGTCACTGCGGGTAGCGAAATGCGATGAAGAGGGCCCTTGGTCCTGGGCGGTCCGTACCCTACTGGCGGGTACGGGCCGCCCTGCCGGGTATGGGTCAACTCGATGTCACGACACAGGCCCCGGAGAGGTAGGGTCGGGGGTGGTCGGGGACATCCCAATACAGCTCGCCGGCGACTAGAGCCGGCGTACCAACGAGGAGATCGGTTCGTGACGATCCGCGTAGGCATCAACGGGTTTGGCCGCATCGGTCGCAACTACTTCCGCGCGCTGCTTGAACAGGGCGCCGACATCGAGATCGTGGCTGTCAACGACCTGGGTGACACCGCGACCACCGCACACCTGCTGAAGTACGACACCATCCTGGGCCGCCTCAAGCAGGAGGTCTCCCACACCGCTGACACGATCACGGTCGACGGCAAGACGATCAAGGTCCTCTCCGAGCGCAACCCCGCCGACATCCCGTGGGGCGAGCTGGGCGTCGACATCGTCATCGAGTCGACCGGCATCTTCACCAAGAAGGCCGACGCCGAGAAGCACATCGCCGGTGGCGCCAAGAAGGTCATCATCTCGGCTCCGGCCAAGGATGAGGACGTCACCATCGTCATGGGCGTCAACCAGGACCAGTACGACCCGGCGAACCACCACGTCATCTCCAACGCCTCCTGCACCACCAACTGCGTGGCGCCGATGGCCAAGGTGCTCGACGAGAACTTCGGCATCGTCAAGGGTCTGATGACGACGGTGCACGCGTACACCAACGACCAGCGCATCCTGGACTTCCCGCACAAGGACCTGCGCCGCGCGCGTGCCGCCGCCGAGAACATCATCCCGACCACCACGGGCGCCGCGAAGGCCACCGCCCTGGTGCTGCCGCAGCTCAAGGGCAAGCTCGACGGCATGGCCATGCGCGTCCCGGTCCCCACCGGCTCGGTCACCGACCTGGTCCTGGAGCTCGGCCGCGAGGTCACCAAGGAAGAGGTCAACGCCGCCTTCCAGAAGGCCGCCGAGGGCGAGCTGAAGGGCATCCTCGAGTACACCGAGGACCCGATCGTCTCCTCCGACATCGTCAACGCCCCGGCCTCCTGCACCTTCGACTCCTCCCTGACCATGGTCCAGGAGGGCAAGAACGTGAAGGTCATCGGCTGGTACGACAACGAGTGGGGCTACTCCAACCGCCTCGTCGACCTGACGGTCTTCGTCGGCAACCAGCTCTGATCACGGAGCGGGCAGCCTGATATGAGTGCAGGGCTCGGCCGGCGCGCACATGCGCTGTCCGAGCCCTGACGCACGTATCGGAACGGTCACCCTCTTTCGATCACGAGCGATCACGAGCGAACACCAGCTCTCCTCCAGGAGTCCCACCATGAAGACGATCGACGAACTCCTCTCCGAAGGCGTCGCCGGGAAGCGCGTTTTCGTCCGCGCCGACCTCAACGTGCCGCTGGACGGCACCATCATCACCGACGACGGCCGCATCCGCGCGGTACTGCCCACCGTCAAGGCGCTCGCCGAGGCGGGCGCCCGGGTGGTCGTCGCCTCGCACCTGGGCCGCCCCAAGGGCGCCCCGGACCCCGCCTTCTCCCTCGCCCCGGCCGCCGCCCGACTCGGCGAACTGCTCGGCGCGGACGTCGCCTTCGCCGCCGACACGGTCGGCGAGGCCGCGCGGTCCACCGTCGCCGCTCTCACCGACGGCCGGGTCGCCGTCGTGGAGAACCTGCGCTTCAACGCGGGCGAGACCTCCAAGGACGACGCCGAGCGCGCCGCCTTCGCCGATCAGCTCGCGTCCCTCGCCGACGTGTACGTGGGCGACGGCTTCGGCGCCGTGCACCGCAAGCACGCCTCGGTGTACGACCTCCCGGCCCGGCTGCCGCACTACGCCGGCTACCTGATCGCCACCGAGGTCGGCGTGCTGAAGAAGCTCAGCGACGACGTGCGCCGCCCCTACGTCGTCGCCCTCGGCGGCGCGAAGGTCTCCGACAAGCTCGCGGTCATCGACCAGCTGCTCGGCAAGGCCGACCGGCTCCTCATCGGCGGCGGCATGGCGTACACCTTCCTCAAGGCCAAGGGCTACGAGGTCGGCATCTCCCTCCTGCAGGAGGACCAGGTCCCGGCCGTCAAGGAGTACCTGGAGCGCGCCGAGAAGAGCGGCGTCGAACTGGTGCTGCCGGTGGACGTCCTGGTCTCCACCGAGTTCCCGGACCTCAAGACGAAGGCGCCCGCCAACCCCACGACCGTCGCCGCGGACGCCATCCCGGCCGACCAGGAGGGTCTGGACATCGGTCCCGAGACCCGCAAGCTGTACGCCTCGAAGCTCGCCGACGCGGCCACCGTCTTCTGGAACGGCCCCATGGGCGTCTTCGAGCACCCCGACTACGCCGAGGGCACCAAGGCGGTCGCCCAGGCCCTCGTCGACTCCAAGGGCTTCACCGTGGTCGGCGGCGGCGACTCCGCCGCGGCCGTGCGCACCCTGGGCTTCGACGAGTCGGCATTCGGCCACATCTCGACCGGCGGCGGCGCCTCCCTCGAATACCTCGAGGGCAAGACGCTCCCCGGCCTCGCCGCACTGGAGGACTGACCCCTTATGAGCACGCGCACGCCGCTGATGGCGGGCAACTGGAAGATGAACCTCAACCACCTCGAGGCCATCGCGCACGTCCAGAAGCTCGCCTTCGCCCTCGCGGACAAGGACTACGAGGCCGTCGAGGTCGCCGTCCTGCCGCCCTTCACCGACCTGCGCTCCGTGCAGACCCTGGTCGAAGGCGACAAACTGGCGATCAAGTACGGCGCCCAGGACATCTCGGCGCACGACGGCGGGGCCTACACCGGCGAGATCTCCGGCCCGATGCTGGCCAAGCTGAAGTGCACCTACGTGGCGATCGGCCACTCCGAGCGCCGCCAGTACCACGCCGAGACCGACGAGATCGTCAACGCCAAGGTCAAGGCCGCCTACAAGCACGGCCTCACCCCGATCATGTGCGTCGGCGAGGAGCTCGAGGTCCGCGAGGCCGGCAACGCGGTCCCGCACACCCTCGCCCAGGTCGAGGGCGGTCTGAAGGACCTCCCGGCCGAGCAGGCCGAGTCCGTCGTGATCGCCTACGAGCCCGTCTGGGCCATCGGCACCGGCAAGGTCTGCGGCGCCGAGGACGCCCAGGAGGTCTGCGCCGCCATCCGCGGCAAGCTCGCCGAGCTGTACTCGCAGGAGCTGGCCGACAAGGTCCGCATCCAGTACGGCGGCTCGGTCAAGGCAGGAAACGTCGCCGAGATCATGGCGCAGGCCGACATCGACGGCGCCCTGGTGGGCGGCGCCTCGCTGGACGCCGACGAGTTCGTCAAGATCGTCCGCTTCCGCGACCAGTGAGCCCAGCAGCGAGTATGCGCTAGCGGCGATCCGTCGTACCCTTGCGGGGTCCAGCACCGTGCTGGGCCCCGCGTCGTCCATCCGTATCCGAGGAAGTTGGTCCAGCCGTGGTTATGGGGTTCTCGATCGCCCTGATCGTCTTCAGCCTGCTGCTGATGCTGCTGGTGCTGATGCACAAGGGCAAGGGCGGCGGCCTCTCCGACATGTTCGGTGGCGGTATGCAGTCCTCCGTCGGCGGCTCCTCCGTCGCCGAGCGCAACCTCGACCGGATCACCGTCGTGGTCGGTCTGCTGTGGTTCGCGTGCATCGTCGTGCTCGGCATCATGATGAAGGTCAACAACTGAGCCGAGGCGTCCCCCGCCCGCATTCCGTACGCATTCCGTACGCAAGGCCCCATGTTCGGTACGCGCAGCAGAGCGCGGCCTATCATGGGGCTTGCGTCTGGATGTGGGGGTGGTAACTCCCATCACTGGACGCGCGTTGGGCCTTACGTAGACTGAGGCGCTCGCAGCGAAGCGGAACGCCGACTCGCTTCGCGGCACCATCACGCAGGGAGTTACGACCGTGGCAAGTGGCAACGCGATCCGGGGAAGCCGGGTCGGGGCGGGCCCGATGGGCGAGGCCGAGCGCGGCGAGTCCGCGCCGCGGCTGCGCATCTCCTTCTGGTGCTCCAACGGGCACGAGACACAGCCGAGCTTCGCAAGCGACGCGCAGGTGCCCGAAACCTGGGACTGCCCCCGCTGCGGTTTTCCGGCCGGGCAGGACCGCGACAATCCTCCGGACCCGCCCCGCACCGAGCCCTACAAGACGCACCTCGCCTATGTGCGCGAGCGGCGCAGCGACGCGGACGGCGAGGCGATCCTCGCCGAGGCGCTCGCCAAACTGCGGGGCGAGATCTAGCAGACCCCCGGCCGACCGGGCACCCGCGACGTGCCTGGTCGGAAGCCTTTGGGCGGACCACCGGCCGACCGGCCGCGGACCCGTTGTCACAGGTGCCCCCTACGGTTCGTGAATCGGCGAACGCGAGGGGGAGTTGTGACGACGGTCGAGGCCGCGGGCAGGGCCGCGCCCGCATGGCGTGGGGGATTCGGACGGCTGTGGAGCGCCGCCGTGCTCTCCAGCTTCGGTGACGCGCTGCGCACGGCCGCGCTGCCCCTGCTGGCGGTGACACTCACCGACGACCCGCTGCTCATCGCGTCCGTCACCGCCTGTGGCCATCTGCCCTGGATCCTCTTCGGGCTGCTCGGTGGCGCGGTCGCCGACCGGGTCGACCGGCGGCGGGCCATGTGGACGGTGGACGCCCTGCGCGGGGTGCTCGTGGCCGCCTTCGCCGGGGCCGTCGCCGCCGGTCACGCCTCGATCGGACTGCTCATCGCGCTGGCGTTCGCCCTGACCACGTTGCAGACGCTCTTCGACAACGCCTCCACCGCCCTGCTGCCCTCCCTGGTGACCCGGGACTCCCTCGGCAGCGCCAACGCCCGCCTGATGACCGGTCAGCGCCTCGCGGGCGGCCTGGTGGGCGGGCCCGCCGTGCCGCTGCTGCTCACCGTGGGGGCCGCCGCGCCCTTCGCCGTCGACGCGGCCACCTATCTGCTGGCCGCCGCTCTGATCGCCTCCCTGCGCACGTCCGGGCCCGAGCGGGGACCGAGACCCGCGGGCAGCACCCTGCGCCGGGAGATCGCCGAGGGGCTGCGCACCCTGACCGGGGACGGGGCCCTGCGCGGCCTGTGCACCGCCACCGCGCTGTGCAACGTCGGCATCGGCGCCCTCGTCGCCACCTTGGTCCTCCTCGTGACCGGCCGGCTCGGCGCGGGCAACACGGGCTACGCGGTGGCCCTGACCGCCTACACGGCCGGCAGCCTGGCCGGGGGAGCGGTCAACCGGTGGATCGTCGCCCGCGCGGGGCGGACCCGGGCCGTGCTGCTCGCCGGTGCCGCGCAGACCGCCGCGCTCGTCGTCATGGGCACGGTGCGCGGCCTGGCCCTGCTGGTGGCGGCGCTGGCCGTGTTCGGCTTCATGGCCATGGTGTGGAACGTCAACACCACGACGCTCATGCAGGAGCGCAGCCCCGCCGGGATGCTCGGCCGGGTCGCCTCCGCCCACCGGACCCTCGGGGTCGCGGGGGCGCCGCTGGGCGCGCTGCTCGGCGGCGCCGTCGCCGCCGCGTGGGGCGCGAACACACCGGCGCTGCTCGCGGCCGGTTTCTTCGCGCTGTCCGTCGTCGCGCTGATACCCGTGCGCCAACCGGACGTACCTGGTGTTGCGCCGGACGACGGCACCACGACGGCTCACGTCCACCGCTGATCAATTAGGTTGGACCCGGCAGCGGGGCAGGTACGCAGCACAGGCAGCAAGGAAGAAGGCAGAAGTCCGAGATGAACGCAGACGGCCGTACCAGGCTCAACCAGAGGCCCGAGTGGACCGCGCTGGCCAAGCACCGTGAGGAGCTCGGCGACGTGCGGCTGCGTGAACTGTTCGCCGCCGACCCGGGCCGCGGCTCCGCGTACGCCCTCCGGGTCGGCGACCTGTACGTCGACTACTCCAAGCAGCTGGTCACCGACGACACCCTGCGGTTGCTGCGGGAACTGGCCGCGGCGACCGACGTGTTCGGGCTGCGCGACGCCATGTTCCGCGGCGAGCGGATCAACACCACCGAGAACCGTGCGGTGCTGCACACCGCGCTCAGGGC